>NZ_JBIBVX010000011.1:0-344429 GCF_043080745.1 Streptomyces sp. NPDC014995 | reverse complement strand
GATGACCCGCTCCCAGAAGACCACCGGCTTGGTGTGCGGGTTGTCCACGCGGAAGATCCGCACCCCGTACGACATCCAGTGCCGCAGGATCCGCAGGGTCTCGGCGACCAGGCCGTCCATGTCCGCGTCGAAGGCGATCGGGTAGATGTCCTGGTACTTCTTCGGCGGGTTCTCCGCGTAGGCGATCGTGCCGTCCGGGCGGTGATGGAACCACTCGGGGTGTTTCTGCACCCAGGGGTGGTCCGGGGAGCACTGGAGCGCGAAGTCGAGCGCGATCTCCAGTCCCTGCTCCTTCGCCTGCTCGACGAACCAGGCGAAGTCCTCCAGCGTGCCCAACTCCGGGTGCACGGCGTCGTGCCCGCCCTCCGGAGAGCCGATCGCCCACGGCACGCCGACGTCCTCGTGACCGGGGGTGAGGGTGTTGTTGCGGCCCTTGCGGAAGGTCGTCCCGATCGGGTGGATCGGCGGCAGGTAGACGACGTCGAAGCCCATCGCGGCGATCGCGGGCAGCCGCCGGGCGGCGGTCCGGAAGGTCCCGTGCGGGCGTTCCGGCGTCCCCTCCGAGCGGGGGAAGAACTCGTACCACGAGCCGTACAGGGCCCGTTCGCGCTCGACCAGCAGCGGCAGGGTGTCGGACGCGGTGACCAGTTCCCGCACGGGATGCCGGGCGAGGACCTCGTCCACCTCCGGGGTCAGCGCCGCCGCGAGCCGGGAGGCGGCCGGGCGGTCCTCGTCGCGCAGGGCGTCGACCGCGGCGAGCAGGACGTCCCGTTCCCGCCCCTCGTCGCCGGACAACCCGGCGGCCGCCCGCTCGTAGAGGCGGGCGCCCTCCTCCAGGACCAGGCCGGTGTCGATCCCCGCCGGGATCTTGATCCGGGCGTGGTGGCGCCAGGTGCTGACCGGGTCGCTCCAGGCCTCCACGGTGTACGTCCAGCGGCCCGGCGCGTCCGGGGTGACCTCGGCGCCCCAGCGGTCGGTTCCGGGCGCCAGTTCACGCATCGGCGTCCACGGACCGGGGCGGCCCTCGGGGTCGCGCAGGACGACGTTGGCGGCGACGGCGTCGTGACCCTCGCGGAACACGGTGGCCGAGACCTGGAACGTCTCTCCGGTGACCGCCTTGGCGGGCCGGCGTCCGTGCTGGACGACCGGGCGGACGTCGAGGACGGGTATGCGCCCCACGGCGGGCACGTCACCCGCGGAGGATCGCTCCGGGGCCGGCGCTCCGGCGTCGGCGGGGGGCACGGAGGATGTCGTGGGCGTTGCGGGCGCTTTGGCGCGCGACGTACGGGGTGTCGGGGGTGCTGACGAATGGTGCGTGGCGGGCATGACCGCTCCTGTCCGCATCAACGTAGGTGGGCGGATGGATGTGGGGAGGTGGGTCCTGCGGTGGGGGGTGCCGGGTGTGCCCGGGCGGGCCCGGGGTCGTACTCGTGTCCGGACGGTGCCGGGGGTGTGCTCGGGTCGTACGGGGTCGTGTACCGGAGGAGCCTTCCCACCCTATTCGGGTGAGCAATCCGGCACTTTGTTAACTACTCACGCGTATGTCTACGTACAAGACCGGCCCCGTTCGCGGGGAACGGGGCCGGTGACGGCATCCCGCCGCTACGACCGCGGGATCCGCAGGAGTCTGTCCGGTGAACCGGCCCCCCGACCGGACACCTTGCCGCTCGACGCCCCCGCGACCAGGGCCCGTTCGACCTGGGCGGGCTTGGCCGCCGGGTGGCCGGCCAGATACAGCGCGGCCGCGCCCGCCGCGTGCGGCGCCGCCATCGACGTACCGGAGTAGGCCGACCGTCCGGTGTCGCTCGTGTGCGACGCGGAGGCGACCGACACGCCCGGGGCGAACAGGTCGAGGGTGGAACCGTGGTTGGAGAAGGGTGCCCGGGCGTCCTTGCGGTCGGTGGCGCCGACGGTGACGGCCTGGCGCACCCCGGCGGGGGAGTGCAGGGCCGCCGAGTGCCCGTCGTTGCCAGCGGCGACGGTGTAGGTGACCCCGGAGGCGATCGAGGCGCGGACGGCGGCGTCCAGGTGCGCGTTGTACGGGCCGCCCAGGCTGAGGTTGGCGACCGCCGGCCGGTGCGCGTGCCGGGTGACCCAGTCGATGCCCGCGATGACCCGCGCGGTGGTGCTCGCGCCGGCGTCGTCGAGCACGCGCACGGCCACCACCCTGGCCTTCTTCGCGACACCGAGGCTCGCACCCGCGACCGTCCCGGCGACATGGGTGCCGTGGCCGTTGCCGTCGGACGCGGTGCGGTCGCCGCCGACGAAGTCCCAGCCGTAGGAGGCCCGGCCGCCGAAGTCCCTGTGCGTGATCCGGATCCCGCTGTCGATGACGTACACCGTCACACCGGCCCCCGCGGACTTCGGCGCGGTGTACCTGCCGTTCAGGGGCAGGGACGCCTGGTCGATGCGGTCCAGCCCCCAGGACGGCGGGCTCTGCTGGGTCGTCTGCCCCCGTGACGTCGCGTGCAGCGTCACCCGCGTGTCCTGTACGACCGAGGCGACCCGCGGGTCGGCCGCCAGGCGCCGAGCCTGTCTCTCGCTCGCCTCGACGGCGAAGCCGTTGAGGACCGTGCCGTAGGTATGGCTGATACTCGCCCCGTACCGAGCGGCGATGCCGTCACCGGCCGCCGGGGCCCTCACCCCCTCCTTGAGCGTCACCAGGTAGCTGCCGCCGACGGCGCCGGGTGCTCCGGCGCCGCGTATCGTCCCCTCCGGTGCGGCGTGCGCGGGCAGGGTGACGGCCGAAAGCACCGCGGCCGTGACGACCGCGATCAGACCCCCCACCCGGCGCAGACGCCGACTTCGCGTCCGTGCCATGGCTCGAGTTCCCCTCCTCGACTCGGCGTACGGCGGCGCGTGCCGGGTACGCACTGCGCAGCCTCTCGTGTGGGGCGAAGCGCCACAAGGTGGCCTGTGGGGGCGGAACCGGCCATAAGGGGGCGGCTTCCGGGGCAGGAGCGGTGACATCGGCCGGTCCGGGGGCGGCCAGCCCCCAGCGACGCCGACGCCGACGCCGGTACCGTCATAACCGACGTAGACGCACACCGCCGTGCGTCTCTTCCTTACGCACGCCGAGGTGGAATGTGAAGGCGATCCGTCGATTCACCGTCCGACCCCTTCTCCCCGAACCCCTCCGGCCGCTCAGTGACCTGGCCCGCAACCTGCGGTGGTCCTGGCACGCGGAAACCCGTGACCTCTTCCAGTCAGTCGACCCCGAACGCTGGGCCGCCTCGGGCGGTGACCCGGTGCGGCTCCTCGGCAGTCTGCGTCCCGCGCGCCTCGCCGAACTGGCCGAGGACCGCCGCTTCCTGCGCCGGCTGACCGCGGCCACCGACGACCTGCACGACTACGTGACCGGCGACCGCTGGTACCAGACACAGGACGGAGCGGCCGAACTCCCGTCCGCCGTCGCCTACTTCTCGCCCGAGTTCGGCATCACGGCCGCCCTGCCCCAGTACTCCGGCGGCCTCGGCATCCTGGCCGGCGACCACCTGAAGGCGGCCAGCGACCTGGGCGTCCCGCTGATCGGCGTGGGCCTGCTGTACCGCCACGGCTACTTCCGCCAGACCCTCTCCCGGGACGGCTGGCAGCAGGAGCACTACCCCGTCCTCGACCCCAACGAGCTGCCGCTGACCCTGCTGAAGGAGGACGACGGCACCCCCGCCCAGGTCTCCCTCGCCCTGCCCGGCGGCCGCCTGCTGCGCGCCCGGGTCTGGCTGGCCCAGGTCGGCCGTGTCCCGCTGCTGATGCTCGACTCGGACGTCGAGGAGAACGACCTCGGCGAACGCGGGGTGACCGACCGGCTCTACGGCGGCGGCAGCGAGCACCGGCTGCTCCAGGAGATGCTGCTCGGGATAGGAGGTGTCCGGGCGGTACGGACGTACTGCCGCCTCACCGGCCACGCCCCGCCCGAGGTGTTCCACACCAACGAGGGGCACGCCGGCTTCCTCGGCCTGGAGCGGATCGCCGAACTCTGCGACGAGGGGCTCGACTTCGACTCCGGCCTGGAGGCCGTCCGGGCCGGCACGGTCTTCACCACCCACACCCCCGTCCCGGCCGGCATCGACCGCTTCGACCGCGAGCTGGTCGCCCGGCACTTCGGCCCCGGCGCCGAACTCCCGCGCATGGACGTGGGCCGCATCCTCGGCCTGGGCATGGAGACCTACCCCGGCGGCGAGCCCAACCTGTTCAACATGGCCGTGATGGGTCTGCGCCTGGCCCAGCGCGCCAACGGCGTCTCGCTGCTGCACGGCCAGGTCAGCCGCGAGATGTTCGCCGGCCTGTGGCCCGGTTTCGACGCCGAGGAGGTGCCGATCACCTCCGTGACCAACGGTGTGCACGCCCCGACCTGGGTCGCCCCGGAGGTCCTGCGGCTGGGCGCCCGCCAGATCGGCGCCCAGCGCACCGAGGACGCGCTCAGCGTCGGCGGCTCCGACCGCTGGGACTCCGTCGCCGACATCCCCGACCAGGACATCTGGGACCTCCGCCGGACCCTGCGCGAACAGCTGGTCCTGGAGGTGCGCAGCCGGCTGCGCACCTCCTGGCGGCAACGCGGCGCCGGCACGGCCGAGCTGGGCTGGATCGACGGCGTCCTCGACCCCGACGTCCTCACCATCGGCTTCGCGCGCCGCGTCCCGTCGTACAAACGCCTCACCCTCATGCTGCGCGACCGCGACCGCCTGATGGACCTGCTGCTGCACCCGGAGCGCCCGGTCCAGATCGTCGTCGCGGGCAAGGCGCACCCGGCGGACGACGGCGGCAAGAGGCTCGTCCAGGAGCTGGTCCGCTTCTCCGACGACCCACGGGTCCGCCACCGCATCGTCTTCCTCCCGGACTACGGCATGGCGATGGCGCAGAAGCTCTACCCCGGCTGCGACATCTGGCTGAACAACCCCCTGCGCCCCCTGGAGGCCTGCGGCACCAGCGGCATGAAGGCCGCCCTGAACGGCTGCCTCAACCTCTCGGTCCTGGACGGCTGGTGGGACGAGTGGTTCCAGCCCGACTTCGGCTGGGCGATCCCGACGGCGGACGGCGCCGGCACGGACCCCGACCACCGCGACGACATCGAGGCGGCGGCACTGTACGACCTGCTGGAACAGCGGATCACGCCCCGCTTCTACGAACAGGGCCGGCACGGCCTGCCCGACCGCTGGATCGAGATGGTCCGCCAGACCCTCACCCTGCTCGGCCCGAAGGTGCTTGCCGGCCGCATGGTCCGTGAGTACGTCGAACGGCTCTACACCCCCGCAGCCCGGGCCCACCGTGCCCTGGACCCGGACGCGGCCCGCGACCTGGCCGCCTGGAAGGCGCGGGTACGGGCGGCCTGGCACGCCGTCACCGTCGACCACGTCGAGACCTCCGCGGCCACCCCGACCGCCGAACTCGGCACCACCCTCGCCCTGCGGGTGCGGCTGACCCTCGGCGACCTCGCCCCCGACGACGTCGAGGTCCAGGCCGTCTCCGGCCGCGTCGACACCGAGGACCGCATCACGGACGCCTCGACGGTCCCGCTGAAACCGGTGGGCGGACCGGATCTGGAGGGCCGCTGGGTCTACGAGGGCCCGCTGTCCCTCGACCGCACCGGCCCCTACGGCTACACCGTCCGCATCCTCCCGAACCACCGCCTGCTGGCGTCGGGGGCGGAGCTGGGACTGGTGGCCGGTCCGTCGGAGGAGCTGGCGGAGGGGGCGGGGGTGCTGATGCGCTGACGCGCCGGCGGAAGGCCGTCGCCGGGGAGTCCGGCCCCTCCCCGGCGACCCGCCGCCACGACCGCGCGCACGCGGGCCTCCGCGCCACCGTCGCGTCAACGCTCCGGGGGCGGGCGACGAGGCGCGGAGGGGTTCCTCGCGGTGTACGAACGGCAGTGAGCCGGAGCACGCCGACTCCTGGGCGGATGGTCCACCGAGGACGGCAACGACAGGCGCGCGGGCGGTGCCGGCACGGCGCTGTCGTTCGCAGTGGGCGGGCCGGTGACACGGGCCCGCGCGGGCGTGACGGCGGCCCGGGCCGGCCCGCCTCCCCGGCCGCCGACCCCCGTGACGCCACACCGCGCGTCCGGCGCACACCGGCGGCCCGGCTTCTCGGACTCCTCGGTCCCGGGCGTGCCGGCAGACCCGGCCGGCCACGCGGAACCCGGCATCGGCGGCCCAGGCGCCCGTGGGCGCGGCCGGGTGAGGCGGCGGTCGCTCGGGTCAGTCCTCGGCGGCGTCCTCGCAGAGCCCGCGCAGGACCGTCCCGCACCGGCGCGCGTACGCCTGCTGCAAGCCCCGGGTGGCCGGGCCGCCCGCCCGTGCGTACCACTTCGCCGGCCGGCTGAACGCCGACACCGTCAGCCAGACCGTGCCGTCGCCCGTGCGGTCGACGACGAAGGACTCCTCGCCGCACTCGGGGTGGCCGGGCAGCGTGCCGTACGCCCAGCCCGCCCGCCTCGGTTCCTCCACCGTCCAGATCACTCGGCAGGGGGCCTTGACGAGGCCGGCCAGGGTGATGGTGACGTGCGCCTCGGCGGCCGCGCGTTCCGCGCTCGCGTCGACGCCGACGCCCATCGCGCGGTGCATCTCCCACGTCATGACCGCTTCCGCGGCGCGGCGGAACAGCGGTTCGCCCTCGCCCAGCCGGGCTCGGACGTGCAGGGGATGGAAGCCGGGCGGGCAGAAGCCGGGGCGGTCGCGGGTGGCACCGACGTCGGCGTACGTGAAGTCCTCCGAAGACATGGTGCCCAAGCGTAGGGCGGCACCCGGGAATGCCTTCGCCCCGGGTGCCGCCCGCTCTCGGCCGACGCGTCGTCGGTCAGCCGACGTTGACCGCCGACCAGGCCGCCGCCACCGCCTTGTACTCGGTGCTGGTGGAGCCGTACAGCGCCGCCGCCGCGCTCAGGGTGCCGGTGCGGGCGCCCGCGTACGTGGTGGTGGACGTGAAGTACTCGGTCAGGGCCTTGTACCAGATCTGGACCGCCTTGGCGCGGCCGATGCCGGTGACCGTCGAGCCGTTGGAGGTCGGGGAGTTGTAGGTCACCCCGTTGATGGTCTTGCTGCCGCTGCCCTCCGACAGGAGGTAGAAGAAGTGGTTCGCCGGGCCGGACGAGTAGTGCACGTCCAGGTTCTTCAGCGTCGACGACCAGTAGTCGGCCGACGAGCCGTCCTTGCTGGGCTGGTCCATGTGGCGCAGCGGGGTGCCGTTGCCGCGGATGTCGACCTTCTCGCCGATGAGGTAGTCGCCCGGGTCCTTGGCGTTCGCCGCGTAGAACTCCACCGCCGTGCCGAGGATGTCCGACGTGGCCTCGTTGAGGCCGCCCGACTCGCCGGAGTAGTTGAGCCCGGCCGTGTTCGAGGTGAGGCCGTGGGTCATCTCGTGGCCCGCCACGTCCAGGGACGTCAGCGGCTTGACGTTGCCCGCGCCGTCGCCGTACGTCATGCAGAAGCAGCTGTCGGACCAGAAGGCGTTGACGTACGCGTTGCCGTAGTGGACGCGGGAGTAGGCGGCGACGCCGTTGTTCTTGATGCCGTTGCGGCCCAGGACGTTCTTGTAGAAGTCCCAGGTGACCTGGGCGCCGTAGTGGGCGTCCACCGCCGCGTTCTGGTCGGTCGAGGAGCTGGTCGCGGTGCCGGTGCCCCAGACGTCGTCCGCGTCGGTGAAGAGCGTGCCCGCCGAGGAGGACGTGGCGCGGGCCTTGTTGTACGTCTTGTGGCCGCCGCGGGTGGCATCGTTGAGCTGGTAGGCCGAGCCCGACGGCGCGGTGCCGATCGGCACGGTGCCGTTGTACTGGCTGTGCCCCGTTCCGGTCTGGATGGCCTCCCACTCGTACAGCTTCTCGCCGGTCCGCGCGTCGGTGACGACGTGCAGCTCCTGCGGGGTGCCGTCGTGCTGGAAGCCGCCGACGACGGTCTCGTACGCGAGGGTCGGCCTGCCGTCCGCCGCCCAGACGACCTTGCGCGGGGCCTTGTCCGCCGTGGACTTGGTGGAGCCCTCCGCCCGGGCGGCCTTCAGGGCCTGCTTCTCGGCCGCGGCCCCGGTGACGTCCGCGGTGAGGTCGGCGACCTCGATGGTGGCCTTCGTGGCCTTGGTGATGCCCTCGGTCTCGCCGGACTCCGACTCGTGGATCACCAGGTCGCCGCCGAGGACCGGGAGTCCGGCGTACGTACGCTCGTAGCGGGTGTGGGTCGTGCCGTCCGCGTTCTTGATGACGTCGCGGACGACGAGCTTCTCCTGGGCGCCCAGGCCTATCTCGTCCGCCGTCTCGGCCGCGGCGGCGTCCGCCTCCCTGATCAGGGCGGTGCGGGCGGCCGGGGCCAGGGCGACCGGGACGGCGCCGGCCTCGGCCCGGGCGGCGGTCGCGTCGCTCTGGGCGGAGGCGCCGGTGGTCATGCCGGCGGTGATGAGGGCTCCGGCGGCGACGGCGGTCGCGACGGCCAGAGTCGTGCGCTTGTGACGCGCGTAGACGGTGGACACACAAGCTCCTTTTGTGGGGGAAGCGCTCTGGTGCTGGTGCGGCGGGTGGAGGAAGAGTGACACCTGGGGCGCGTACATGTCAGGAGCGGGCGGTGATGTTGGCCAAAAGTCGACTGTCCGGTGAACGTTTCGGGAAGGTGAACGGGCGCCGCCCCGGCGGGAGTTGACCCACCGGGGCGACGCCTGTGCGCGAGGTCTTCCGCAGCGGTGACCTACGGGAAGGTCAGCTTCCAGCTGTTGATGTGGCCGGTGTCCTGGGCCGCGTTGTCCTGGACTCTCAACTGCCAGGTGCCGTTGGCGACTTCGGAGGAGGCGTTCACCGTGTACGTGGTGTTGAGGTTGTCCGTGCTGCCACCGGTGCCGTACGCCTTCAGCGTGTACGCCGTGCCGTCGGGGGCGACCAGCTGCACCTGAAGGTCACCGATGTAGGTGTGGACGATGTCGACCGCCACCGCGAGGTTCGACGGCGCGTTGCCCGTCCGCCCGGAGACGGTGATCGACGACGTGACCGCCGCGCCCCTGTCCGGAATCGATACGTCGGTGGTGTTCTCGAAGGACGTGCCGCCGCCACCGCCGCCACCGGGACGCGAGCCGACCGCGACGCCCGCCCACGCGTGGGCCACCGCCGTGTACTCGGGCGACGTGGTGCCGTACAGCTCACCGGCCGCCGCGAGGGTGCCGGTGCGGGCGCCCGCGTAGTTGGTGGTCGAGGTGAACTTCGTGGTCAGGGCGCGGAACCAGATCTTCTCCGCCTTGTCGCGGCCGATGCCGGTGACCGGCAGGTTGTCCGCGGTGGGCGAGTTGTAGGTGACACCGTTGATGGTCTTGGTGCCGCTGCCCTCGGACAGCAGGTAGAAGAAGTGGTTCGCCGGGCCGGACGAGTAGTGCACGTCGACCGAGCCGATGCCGGAGTACCAGTTGTCCTTGGACGAGCCGTCCTTGCTGGGCTTGTCCATGTAGCGCAGCGGGGTGCCGTCGCCGTTGATGTTGATCTCCTCGCCGATGAGGTAGTCACCGATGTCGGAGGAGTTGTTGGCGTAGAACTCGACGGTCGAGCCGAAGATGTCCGAGGTCGCCTCGTTCAGACCGCCGGACTCGCCGCTGTAGTTGAGCCCGGCCGTGTTGGAGGTGAGCCCGTGGGTCATCTCGTGGGCGGCCACGTCGATCGAGGTCAGCGGGTTGGCGTTGCCGGAGCCGTCGCCGTACGTCATGCAGAAGCAGCTGTCCGACCAGAACGCGTTGACGTAGTTGTTGCCGTAGTGGACGCGCGAGTACGCGCCGACGCCGTCGCCGCGGATGCCGGAGCGCCCGTGCACGTTCTTGTAGTAGTCCCAGGTCAGGGCGGCGCCGTAGTGGGCGTCGGCGGCGGCCGACTCCAGGTTGGACGGGCTGCCGTTGCCCCAGATGTCGTCGGCGCCCGAGAAGAGGGTGCCGGTGCCGGAGGTGCCGCGGTTGAGGTTGTACGTCTTGTGGTTGCCGCGCGCGCCGTCGGTGAGGTTGTACGCCGACCCGGACTGCGTGGTGGTGAGCGGGACCTGACCGCTGTACACCGTGTTGCCGGTGCCGGTCTCGATCGCCTCCCACTCGTACAGCTTCGCGCCCGTCGTGGCGTCCGTGATGACGTGCAGTTCCTGCGGGGTCCCGTCGTGCTGGAACCCGCCCACGACCGTCTCGTACGCCACCGTCGGCGTGCCGTTCGCGGCCCAGATCACCTTGCGGGGCGCGCGGTTGACGTCCGGGCTCTTGGCCTCCTCCGCCCGCGCGGCGGCCAGCGCCTGGGCCTCGGCCCGGGCGGCGGGCAGCTGGGCGGTGGTGGTGGCCGGCGCGATGGCGGCCCGGGTGGCCTTGACGACGGACTCCGTCGCCCCGGCCGGCGTGCTCTCGACGACCAGGTCGCCGCCGAGCACCGGCAGGCCCGCGTAGGTGCGCTCGTAGCGGGTGTGGACCGTGCCGTCCGCGTCCTTGACGACGTCCCGGACGACGAGCGCCTCCTTGGCGCCCAGGCCCAGTTCCTCGGCGGTCCGCGCCTTGTCGGCGTCGGCCTCGCGTATCAGCTCGGCGCGCTGGGCGGGGGAGAGCCGGACCGACTCCGAGCCCGGGATCGCCTGGCCGGCCGCCTGCGGTGCCTTCTCCGGGGCGGCCGTCGCGGCGCCGGACTGCACGGCGGCGGCGATGAGCGCGGAGACGCCGACGAGGGCGACGGCCGCGGCTCTGCGGTACGGGGTGTGGGAGGTGCGTCTGGAAGAACTGCTGTTCAACGCTGACTCCTTCTGCGCGGCCGCGGGTCCCGCGGCCAGGGGAGACCGGACGACGGGTGAGCCGTCCGGGCACGACAAAGGGCGGTACGCAGAACGGGGTGATGCTGTGGGGTTGCTGTGAACCAGCAGTGGGAAGAGTGGCAGCCGACAGCGCTATCTGTCAGGGGCGCGTCAGAAAGTTGGCCGGAAACGGTTCGTTGTCCGGGAGTTCATGTTCGATATACGGACCGGAAGGGTGCGCCGACGGCTCGGTGGGCGTCCCCGCCTGCCGCAGGGCGGTTCAGGCCAGGCTGTCCCGCCAGGCCTGGTGCAGGTCCGCGAACCGGCCCGTCCCCGCGATCAGTTCGGCCGGACTGCCGTCCTCGACGATCCTCCCGTGCTCCATGACGAGCACCCGGTCGGCGATCTCCACGGTCGACAGCCGGTGCGCGATCACCACCGCCGTACGGCCCTTCAGCACCGTCGCCATCGCCGCCTGCACGGCCCGCTCGCCCGGGATGTCCAGGGAACTGGTCGCCTCGTCGAGGATCAGCACCGCCGGATCCGCGAGCAACGCCCGAGCGAAGGCGACCAGCTGGCGCTGCCCGGCGGAGATACGGCCACCCCGCTTGCGGACGTCCGTGTCGTAGCCGTCGGGCAGGGCGCTGACGAACTCGTGCGCGCCGATCGCCTTGGCCGCCCGCTCGATCTCCTCCCGGCTCGCGTCGGGCCGCCCGATGGCGATGTTCTCGGCGACCGTGCCGGAGAACAGGAACGCCTCCTGCGTCACCATGACCACCCCGCGCCGCAGTTCCGGCATCGCCAGGTCGCGCAGGTCGACGCCGTCGAGGAGGACCCGGCCGGCCGTGGGGTCGTAGAAGCGGGCGAGGAGCTTGGCCAGCGTGGACTTGCCGGCACCCGTCGAGCCGACCACCGCGACCGTCTGCCCGGCCGGCAGGGTGAGGTCGAAGCGGGGCAGCACCTCGCCGCCGGTGCGGTAGCCGAAACCGACCCCGTCGAACACGACCTCACGGCCCGGCAGTCCGCCGCGCCGGGCCGGAAGCTCCTTGGGAGCGGACGGCTCCGGCACGGACGGCGCCTGGGCCAGCAGGCCCGCGATCTTCTCCAGCGAGGCCGCCGCCGACTGGTAGGAGTTGAGGAACATGGCCAGCCGGTCGATCGGGTCGTACAGCCGCCGCAGGTAGAGCACCGCCGCCGCCAGCACACCCAGCTCCAGCGAGTCGCCGGCCACCCGGTACGCGCCCCACAGCACGATCAGCGCCACGGCCGTGTTGGCGACCAGCCGCGAACCGATGACGTACCGGGCCATCTCCAGGAGCGCGTCGCCGTTGGTCCGCTCGTGCCGCCGGTTCAGCACCCGGAAGTCGGCGTCGTTGACGGCCTCGCGGCGGAACGCGCGCACCGGACGGATGCCGTTCATCGTCTCCACGAACTTCACGATCACGGCCGCGATCGCGGTGGACCGCGTCCGGAACACCTGCCCGGCGCGCCGCTGGTAGATCCGGACGAGGAGGTGGAGCGGCACGAAGGAGGCCACCGCGACGGCCCCCAGCCCCAGGTCCAGCCAGAGCAGCATCGCCGCGATGTAGAGGAAGGACAGGACGACGGTGGCCAGTTCCTGCAAGCCCTCGCTGAGCAGTTCGCGCAGGGACTCCACGTCCGTGGTGGAGCGGGAGATGAGCCGGCCCGAGGTGTAGCGCTCGTGGAAGTCGACGCTCAGCGCCTGCGCGTGCCGGAAGATCCGGCCGCGCAGGTCCAGCAGCACGTCCTGGTTGACCCGGGCGGAGGCGATCAGGAAGGCGTACTGCAGCCCGCCGGAGGCCAGCGCGCACACCAGGTACCCGACGGCCACGGCGACCAGAGGGCCGTTGTCGTCACTGCGGAACGCCGGTACGGCGCGGTCGATGGTGTACGCCACCAGCAGCGGGCCCGCCTGCACGGCCGCCTGCTGGAACAGCAGCAGGAGCGTGGTGAGGGCGACGCGCGCCTTCATCGGGGCGAGCAGCGAGCGCAGCAGCGCGGCCGTGGCCCCCGGAGGGGTGGGCAGGACGTCCCGGTCGAAGGGGTCGCCGGTGTCCTTGGCGGGGGGAAGGTCCGCGTCGTCGGTGGTGGGGGAGGAGGTCGTGGGGGTGGTCATCGGCGGTCGGCCTCCTGTTCCCCGAACTGATCGGCGGACTGTTTCCCGGACTGCTCTCCCGGCAGTTCCCCGGAGTGTTCTCCCGGCAGTCCCCCGGACCGCTCTGCCCGCAGTGCGCCCGGGAGTTCCCCGAACCGTTCTCCCGGCCGTTCCCCGGACTGCTCGCCGGACATGAGGCGGGCGTACTCGGCGTTGCTGCGCAGGAGTTCGTGGTGGGTGCCCACGGCGGTGATCCGGCCGTCCGACAGCAGGGCGACGCGGTCGGCGAGCAGCACGGTGGACGGGCGGTGGGCCACGATCAGCGCGGTGGTGTCGGCGAGGACCTGCCGCAGCGCCGCCTCCACGGCGGCCTCCGTGTGGACGTCCAGCGCGGACAGCGGGTCGTCCAGGACGAGGAACCGGGGCCGGCCGACGACGGCCCGCGCGAGCGCGATCCGCTGCCGCTGCCCGCCGGAGAGACTGAGCCCCTGCTCCCCGACCTGCGTGTCGGTGCCCTGCGGCAACGCGTGCACGAACTCGGCCTGCGCGACCGCCAGCGCCCGCTCCAGCTCGGTCGGTCCGGCGCTGTCCCCGGCCCCCATGAGCACGTTCTCCCCGACGCTCGCCGAGAAGAGGGTGGGTTCCTCGAAGGCGACGGCCACCTTCGACCGCAGCTCTTCGCGGGACATCGCGGTGATGTCCTCCCCGTCGAGCGTGATCCGCCCGGACGTCACCTCGTGCAGCCGGGGGACCAGGGCGGTGAGGGTGGTCTTGCCGCTCCCGGTGGCCCCGACGAGCGCCATGGACTCACCGGGGCGGATGTGGAGGTCGACGTGGTCGAGGGTGGGCGGGGAGCCGGGGGCGGCGTCGGGATAGCGGAAGACGACGTCGTCGAACCGCAGACCGCCCTCGGCCGGGTGCGCCGGACGCGCCGTGGCGATCGTCGGCGACTCCGGCTCCGCGTCCATCACCTCGAAGTACCGCTCGGTCGCCGTGGCCGCCTCCTGACTCATCGCCAGCAGGAAGCCGATGGAGTCCACCGGCCACCGCAGCGCCAGGGCCGTGGAAAGGAAGGCGACCAGCGTCCCCGCGGACAGCTCCCCGTCCGCCACCTGGACCGCCCCCAACACCAGCGCCGCCCCGATGGCCACCTCGGGCAGGGTGATGATGACCGCCCAGATCGTCGCCAGCAGCCGGGCCTTGCGCAGTTCGGTCCCGCGCAGCGTCCCCGACAGCTCCCGGAACGCCCGCGCCTGACTGCGGTGCCGCCCGAACCCCTTGATGATCCGGATGCCGAGCACGCTCTCCTCGACGACCGTCGTCAGATCCCCCACCTGGTCCTGCGCGAGCCGCGCCACCCGCGAGTACTGGCCCTCGAAGACCACGCACATGACGATCACGGGCACGGCCGGCCCCAGGATCACCAGTCCCAGCGTCCAGTCCTGGAGCAGCATGATGATCACGCCGACGAGGATCGTCACCCCGTTGACCAGCAGGAAGGTCAGCGGAAAGGCGAGGAACATGCGCAGCAGCATCAGGTCGGTGGTGCCCCGGGACAGCAACTGGCCCGAGGGCCAGCGGTCGTGGAAGGAGACCGGCAGCCGCTGGAGATGCCGGTACAGCTCCGCCCGCATCTCCGCCTCGACATGGGACAGCGGCCGCGCCACCAGCCACCGCCGCAGCCCGAACAGGACCGACTCGGCGACGCCCAGCAGCAGCAGGTACAGCGCGCCCAGCCACACGCCCGCCGGGTCCCGGTCGGCGACCGGCCCGTCCACCATCCACTTCAGGACGAGCGGGATCACCAGGCCCGTGCAGGAGGCCACGATCGCGACGAGGGCCGCGGTGAACAGCCGCACCCGCACCGGCCGCACATACGGCCACAGGCGGAGCAACGTCCGTACCGCGGAGCGGTCCTTGGGGGGTGCAGGCGTCGTCGACATCACCGGCGAGCCTACGGACCGCCACTGACATCGCCCACCGAGTTTTCGCCGGACCGGACTCGGGCCTCGCTCCTACGACCTGCGTGTTCGAGCCGGCGGGCCGCGCGGACCCGGGCACGCTCGTACGCCGACATCATCCGATCGGCCGATGCCCCGGCTCGTGGCCGCCCGGCGCGCACCCCGCACCTCGCGGAACCCCCCGCCGTGCCCGCCGCCGGGGCCACGCGGACCGCTCCTGCGGGCCGGCCCGCCCGGGACGAGGGGTACGGGCCGGTTGCTGAACCGCTCTCAGCGCTCCGGGACCCGTATCTCGAACCACGTCGTCTTCCCCCGCGGCAGCAGATCGACCCCCCACCGGTCGGCCAGCTTGTCGACGAGGAACAAGCCCCGGCCGCTGACGTCCATCTCCTGCACCGGCATCAGACAGGGCAGCCCGCGTGAGGGATCGCGGACCTCGACGCGGATCCAGCCGCGACGGCGGCGCATCCGGAGGCCGAAGACGCGGGCGCCGGTGTGGCGGACGGCGTTGCCGACGAGTTCCGAGACGAGCAGGACGGCGTCCTCGGTCGTCTTGGGGGTGAGCTGCCACTGACGGAGGACGACGACCTGGGTGAGCCGGCGGGCGGTGGCGGCGGACTCGGGCCGGGACGGCAGCGGAACCTCCGCCTCCGTCGGGTTGCCGAACAACTCCAGCGCCTTGAGCGCCCGTTCGTCCTCGACCGCAGGCGACCAGCGTGCCGCGGCCACACGCCCGTGCCCTCGCGGCTGTTCGAAACCCTCCAGCCCCGCCATGCCCCCATCATGGCCGTCGGGGGGCTCCTCCGTGGTGGTTCCGGGGGAATAGACCCCCCGGAAGCTCTCATTCCACACGATTCGACCGGCATATGCCAAAGGTGGTTCAGGGCCTGTCAAAGCCCTGCCGACCTGTGGTGACAGCGTGCCCGGAGGCAGTCGACGGGCACCCTCGACAAGGCAGGCTTAAGGGTGCCTTAAGGCTTCCATAAACCGCCCCATCGAGGGACCCGGACGAGACACACCGTCACTAGCCGCAGTTCTGGGAGGGATTCGCGGAGAGGAGTCTCACCGAACCGGCCGGCCGCCGGTCGTGTCGAGGGACTTCACAGGAACTTCGCCTTCCCCGGCCCCTCCTCCACGAAGCTCCGCATGCCGATCTCGCGGTCGGCGGTCGCGAACAGGCCCGCGAACCAGTTCCGTTCCACGGCGAGACCCGTCTCGATGTCCGTCTCCAGACCGGTGTCGATCGACTCCTTCGCCGCGCGCAGCGCGATCGCCGGGCCCTGGGCCAGCTTCGCCGCCCACGCGTGCGCCTGGGCGTACACCTCGCCGGCCGGGACCACCCGGTCCACCAGGCCCAGCGTCAGCGCCTCGTCCGCCTTCACCATCCGGCCCGTGAAGATGAGGTCCTTCGCCTTGGACGGGCCGACCAGCCGGGACAGACGCTGGGTGCCGCCCGCGCCGGGGATCAGGCCGAGCAGGATCTCGGGCTGGCCCAGCTTCGCGTTGTCCGCGGCGATCCGGAAGTCCGCGCACAGCGCCAGCTCGCAGCCACCGCCCAGTGCGTAGCCGGTCACGGCGGCCACCACCGGCTTGGGGATGCGGGCCACCGCCGTGAAGGAGTCCTGCAGGGCGCGGGCTCGCAGGACCATCGCCGTGTGGTCCATGGCCTGCATCTCCTTGATGTCCGCGCCCGCCGCGAACACCTTCTCGCCGCCGTAGACCACCACGGCGCGGACGTCGTCGCGACGGCCCGCCTCCTCGGCCAGTTCCTTCAGCCGGTCCTGCGTGGCGACGTCCAGCGCGTTCATGGGCGGGCGGTCGAGGCGCAGGGTGCCGACGCCCTCGGAGACTTCGAGATTCACGGTCATGCCAGCAGGTTAACGGGCACTAACGACGACGGGCCCGGTGCTGTCCGTCACAGCACCGGGCCCGTCAATCGGGTGGGACCTACTTCGTCCACTCCGCCCACGGGATGTTCCAGCCGTTGAGGCCGTTGGCCGGGTCGACCGTCGGGTCGGTGGAGTTCTTCACGACCACCACGTCGCCGATCATCGAGTGGTTGAAGAACCACGCGGCCGGCACGCCGCTGTCGTAGCCGCCGCGCACGTCGCGCAGGCCGATGCAGCCGTGGCTGGCGTTGTAGTTGCCGAAGGCGTCGCCGCCCCAGTAGTTGCCGTGCACGAAGGTGCCCGAGTTGGTCAGGCGCATGGCGTGCGGGACGTCCTTGATGTCGTACTCGCCGTCGTAGCCGACCGTGTCGCCGTTCATGCGGGTCACCGTGAACTTCTCGCTGATGACCATCTGGCCGTTCCAGGTGGCGTAGCCGGGCTTGCCGGTGGTGACCGGGATGGTCTTGACGACCTTGCCCTCCCGCATGACCTTCATCGTGCGCTTCTTGGCGTCCACGACGGACACCTGGTTGCGGCCGATGGTGAAGGAGACGGTCTTGGACTGCTTCCCGTAGACGCCCTTGCGGCCCTCGACGCCGTCGAGGTTCAGCTCGACCGTCACCTTGGTGCCGGCCTTCCAGTACTGCTCGGGGCGGAAGTCGAGGCGGTCGTTGCCGAACCAGTGGCCCTGGACGTCGACGGCCGGCTCCGTCTTGATCCGGATGGCCTTCTCGACGTCGTCCGGCTTGGTGATGCCGCGCGTGAACCGGATCGAGAACGGCATGCCGACACCGACCGTCGAGCCGTCCTCCGGCGTGAAGTTGCCGACGAAGGTGTTCTCCGGCGTCAGCGTGGTGAAGCTCGCGTCCTCGGCGGCCGTACGGCCCGCGGAGTCCTTCGCGACCGCGTGCACCTGGTAGGTGGTGGCGGCCGCCAGGTGCGTGCTGGGCGTCCAGCCGGCGCCGTCCGCGGAGATCGTGCCGGGGACCGCCGTGCCCTCGGTGTCCTTGACGACGACCTCGGTCAGCTTGCCCTTGGCGGCCGTGACCTTGAGGGCGCCGCTGGTGTCGACGGACTTCGCGCCGTGCCGGGGGGCGATGGTGACGACCGCCTCGGACTGCCCGCTCTGCGCGGTGGCGGAGCCGGAGCCCTTCTTGTCCTCGCCCTTCCCCGAGCCGGAGTCGGACGCTCCGCCGCCGCAGCCCGTGACGGCCAGCAGCAGCCCCCCGACGATCAGTGCCAACCGCTTGTTGCGGCCGCGTGAGCGGCCACCAACCGACGCCCCCGGTATCGGTCGCACGTTCAATTCTGTTCTCCCCTCCCCCGGGCCGGTGAGGCCCGCACGCAGACGCGTCGCCCACGCTGCGCGCATATTAACCACAAGGTCAGCGGCACTGGTGACCCCCAATTGTCACTGTTCAGTCCCAACTTCGACCTTGCGACGAAGGGGTCAGTTCACCGCGCTGCCTTCCGTCCACTCCTCCCAGTCCATGTTCCAGCCTCCGAGCCCGTTGTCGGGAGCCACTTGCTTGTCCTTGCTGTTGACGACCTCGATGACGTCCCCGATGAGACTGCGGTCGAAGAACCAGCCCGCGGGCGTCTCCGAACTCCCGCCTCTGATGTCCCTGAGGCCCACGCATCCATGGCTGATGTTGCGCCGCCCGAAGACGTCCGCCGACGCCCAGTAGCTGCCGTGCAGGAAGGTGCCCGAGTCGGTCAGCCGCATGGCGTGCGGCACGTCCGGGACGTCGTACTCGGCCTTGCCGTTCTTCTTCGTGAAGCCGACCGTGGCGCCGTTCATCCGGGTCAGCTCGTGCATCTCGGTCACCACCATCTTCCCGTTGTACGTCGTCGTCTTGGGCGCCCCGGCGGTGATGGGCACGGTGGCGATCAGGTCGCCGTCGCGCCGCACCTTCATCGTGTGCCGGGCGGCGTCGACGACGGAGACCTGGTGGCGGCCGATGGTGAACGAGAACGTCTTGGACTGGAGCCCGAAGACGCCGGGCGCGCCCTCGACGTCCCGGAACCGCAGGGCGACGGTGACCTTGGTGCCGGGCCGCCAGTAGTCCCGGGGACGGAAGTCGAGGCGGTCGTTGCCGAACCAGTGCGGCCGGATCTCGACGGCCGGTCTGGCCGTGACCTGGACGGCGCGTTCGACGGCCGCGCGGTTCTCGATCTCCCGGTTGAACTTCATCGACACGATCATCCCGGTGCCGACCGTGGACCGGTTCTCGGGCGCGATGTACCCGATGAAGCGCTCCTCGGGGACGTGCGTGGTGAACGTGGTGTGGCGGGCCGAGCGCCGGCCGTCGCCGTCGACGGCCACCGCGTCGACCGTGTAGCGGGCGGCGAGCGCGAGCCGGTTGTCGTGCGGGCGCCAGCTCAGCCCGTCCGCGGAGATCCGGCCCGGCACCGGGGTCTCCTGCGCGTCCTGCGCCTTGACGACCTTCACCGACTCCAGGCGCCCGTCGGGCACCCGCACTCTGAGCCCCTGCTCGGGGCGCACCTCCTTGCTGCCGTCCGCGGGGGTGACGCGGATGACGTCCTCGGGGGCCGGCGGTTTCCCGAGCACCCGGTCGAGCCCGCCGGCGTCGTCCCCGGTGCAGCCGGCGGCCCCGGCCAACAGTCCTGCCCATGTCATTACGGCGGCCAAAGCGGCCCCCGCGCGCCGTGCGCGCCGTTGTACGTGCCTCACACGGTGTCCAACGACGGGCCCCGCTCCGGGGAAACGTGAGTGCGAGGCACGGTCTGGGCAGAACAGGGGGGAGGACGACGCTACGGGAGCCGCGGCCGGGACGCCGTACGCCCTTGGCCCGCGTCGTGCCATGAGCCGCGGGAGGCGGAACGGTGTCCAGCGCAGCCGAGCAGGAGACGGTGGCGGAGGAGCGCACCGCTGCCTCCACCGTCGTGAACGGGGCACGGCGCAGGACGCCCGGCGTGCCCGTGTGGCCGGGCGCGCCGATGCCGCTCGGCGCCCGTTTCCGGGTCGGCCCGGACGGCGTCGCGGGCACCAACTTCGCGCTGTGGGCGGGCGGCGCGGAGGCGGTCGAGCTGTGCCTCTTCGACGAGCAGGGCCGCGAGACCCGCGCCCGGCTCACCGAACTCACGCACGAGATCTGGCACGGCTTCATCCCCGGCGTGATGCCCGGACAGCGCTACGGCTACCGGGTGCACGGCCGCTGGGACCCGTGGACCGGCGGCCGCTGGAACCCGGCGAAGCTGCTCCTGGACCCGTACGCGCGTGCGGTGGACGGCGAGTTCGGTCTGCCACCCGAGGTGTACGGGCACGTCCGTGACTGGCCCCAGCAGCAGGTCGCGGACACCGTGCGCGACGAACGCGACTCCGCGCCGCACGTCCCCAAGGGCGTCGTCGTCCACGATGACGACGACTGGGCCGACGACCGCCGGCCGAAGACGCCCTGGGCGGACTCGGTGATCTACGAACTGCACGTGCGCGGCTTCACCTGGCAGCACCCCGGGGTTCCGGAGGAACTGCGGGGCACGTACGCCGGTCTCGCGCACCCGGCGGCGATCGAGCACCTGGTGAAACTGGGCGTCACGGCGGTGGAGCTGCTGCCGGTGCACCAGTTCGCCCACGAGGACCACCTGCTGCGCAGGGGGCTGCGCAACTACTGGGGCTACAACTCCATCGGCTACTTCGCCCCGCACGCCGCGTACGCCTCCTCCGGGACGGCCGGACAGCAGGTCGGCGAGTTCAAGCGGATGGTGCGCGCGCTGCACGCGGCCGGCATCGAGGTCATCCTCGACGTGGTCTACAACCACACGGCGGAGGCGGGCGAGCTGGGGCCCATGCTGTCGCTGAAGGGCATCGACAACCGCGGCTACTACCGGCTCCAGTCGGACGCGCGCAGGTACGCCGACTACACGGGCTGCGGCAACACGCTGCACGTGGTCCAGCCGCACGTACTGCGCCTGATCACCGACTCCCTGCGCTACTGGGTGACGGAGATGGGCGTGGACGGGTTCCGCTTCGACCTGGCGGCCACGCTGGCCCGCTCCATGCACGACGTGGACATGCTCTCGCCGTTCCTCGCGGTCATCGCGCAGGATCCGGTGCTGCGGCGGGTGAAGCTGATCGCCGAGCCGTGGGACGTCGGCTCGGGCGGCTACCAGGTGGGCGCCTTCCCGCCCCTGTGGACGGAGTGGAACGACCGCTACCGCAACGCCGTGCGGGACTTCTGGCGGCACGCCCTGCCGGACGTACGGGAGATGGGGTACCGGCTGTCGGGGTCGAGCGACCTGTACGCGTGGGGAGGGCGGCGGCCGTACGCGTCGGTCAACTTCGTCACGGCGCACGACGGTTTCACCCTGCGCGACCTGGTCTCCTACGAGCGCAAGCACAACGAGGCCAACGGCGAGGGCAACCGCGACGGCACGGACGACAACCGCTCCTGGAACTGCGGGGCGGAGGGGGAGACGGACGACGAGCGGGTGCGGGCGCTGCGGCGGCGGCAGCTGCGGAACCTGATGACGACGCTGTTGTTGTCGACGGGCGTGCCGATGCTGGTCGCGGGGGACGAACTGGGCCGCACGCAGCGGGGGAACAACAACGCGTACTGCCAGGACAACGAGATCAGCTGGGTGGACTGGGACCTGCTGGAGGAGCCCGGCTGGAAGGCGCTGTTCGACCTGACCTCCCGGCTGACAGCGCTGCGTCACCGGCATCCCGTCCTGCGCCGGCGGGCGTTCTTCTCCGGGCGGTCGCACTCGGCGGACGGGCTGCGGGACCTGGCCTGGTTCACGACGCGGGGTACGGAGATGACGGAGGGGGACTGGTTCGCCCCCGCGGCCACGCTGGGCATGTACCTGTCCGGGCGGGACATCCCGGGCCGGGACGCACGGGGCGCGCCGATCACCGACGACAGCTTCCTCACCGTCCTGCACGCGGGGGACCGCCCGGTGAGCTTCGTCCTGCCGGGGCCGCCGTGGGCGGAGCGGTACGAGGTGATCGTCGACACGTCGAGGGAGGAGCAGGCGGAGGCGCCGGGGGTCACGCACCGGGCGGGCGCGGCGGTGACGGTGCCGGCACGGGCGGTCCTGCTGTTGCGGGTGGTGGGCTGAGGAGCGGGGCCGCAGGGCGGGCGGGGCCTCGCACTCCGGGTCCCCGAGCGGCCCCGGCGCCCGCAGCCCCGTACGCCGCCTTCCCCCGTCCCCACCCCAGCCGGTACCGGATCACCGCGTCCGGGGAGTGCGCGGGGCCCACCGCCCGAAGCAGGGGCCAGGGCGTCGCGGCCCTCGACGCCCTTTCCGGCGCCAACGGGTGAATGACCCGTTTTGCCGCGCCCTGCCCCTTAAATGGTGCGGGTGACTTCGACCGACCGCCGTGCCGCGCTGCGGGCGGGTGCCGGGATCGTCGTAGGGAGCGCGTTCGCGGCCGCGTGCGCCCCGGACGGTCCCTCCTCCGACACCGTCACCCACCACGCCCCCGCCTCCCACGCCCCGGCTTCCCCCACCCCGCCCCGCCCGGCCCCCACCCGGCCGGCCCCCGTCCCTCGGGCCCATCCCCGCCACCCCGCCCAGATCACCCACGGCCCGCGCGACCGCCCCCGCGTCGCCCTCACCTTCCACGGCCAGGGCGACCCCGCCACCGCCCGCGCCCTCCTCGACGAGGCCGAGCGGCACGGCGCCCGGGTCACCGTGCTCGCCGTCGGCACCTGGCTCGAGGAGCACCCCGGGCTCGCCCGCCGCGTCCTCGACGGCGGCCACGACCTCGGCAACCACACCCACCGCCACCTCGACATCAACGCCCTGCCCGAGGCGGAGGCGGAGCGGGAGATCGTCGCGTGTGCGGACCGGCTGCGCCGGCTCACCGGATCCATCGGCACCTGGTTCCGCCCCTCCCGTGCCGCCCGCGCCTCCCCGGCCGTCGAGGCCCTGGCCCGCCGCGCCGGCTACCCGCACGTCCTCTGCTACGACGTCGACTCCCTCGACTTCACGTCCCCCGGCGGCCCCGCCGTCGCCCGCACGGTCCTCGACCAGATCCGCAACGGGTCCGTCGTGAGCCTGCACTTCGGGTACGCGGACACGGTCGCCGCGCTCCCCGCCGTCCTGGCCGAACTCGACCGCCGCGGTCTGCGCGCGGTCACCACCACGGAGCTGCTCAGTTGATGCGCCACACCCCGCACCGCACCCTCGTGCACCGCGCCCTTCTCGCCGGCGCCGCCCTCGCCGTCCTCGCCGCCTGCGGCACGGACGCCGGGGACCGGGCGGCCGGCACCACCAAGCCCACCAAGGCCGCGGTCCCGGCCCCGGTGAAGAAGCCGGCCGTCCAGGGCCTGCCCGGCATGCCGCCCGTCCTCGACCCCGAGGACGTCTACGCGGCCGACCGCCCGAACCGGCTCTCCCCGGTGGTCAAGGACTTCCCGTCCCGGGTCTACGTCCCCAACACCGAGTCCGACACCGTCTCCGTCATCGACCCGAAGACGTACGAGGTGATCGAGACCATCCCGGTCGGCCGCCAGCCCCAGCACGTCGTGCCGTCCTGGGACCTGAAGACCCTGTGGGTCAACAACAACCGAGGCCACACCCTCACCCCCATCGACCCGAAGACCGGCAGGGCGGGCAAGGAGGTCGAGGTGCACGACCCGTACAACCTCTACTTCACGCCCAACGGCAAGTACGCCGTCGTCATGGCCTCGCTCGACCGCGAACTCGTCTTCCGCGACCCGCACACCATGAAGCGGGTCAGGACGGAACCGGTCACCTGCTACGGCGTCAACCACGCCGACTTCTCCCTCGACGGCAGGTACTTCATCGTCTCCTGCGAGTTCAGCGGCGAACTCCTCAAGGTCGACACCGAGAAGATGAAGGTCGTCGGCCAGCAGAAGCTTCCCTTCGAGGGCGCGATGCCGCAGGACGTGAAGATCTCGCCGGACGGGAAGCGGTTCTACATCGCGGACATGATGGCCGACGGCATGTGGGTCCTGGACGGCGACAAGTTCACCGAGCCCACCCTCCTGCGCACCGGCAAGGGCTGCCACGGCCTCTACGTCAGCCGCGACTCCGGCGAGATGTACGTCTCCAACCGCGGCGAGGGCACCGTCTCCGTCTTCGACTTCACCCGCAACGAGCTCACCAAGAAGTGGCACCTGTCCGACGGCGGCAGCCCCGACATGGGCGGCGTCTCGGCCGACGGCAAGGTCCTGTGGCTGTCCGGACGGTACGACGACGAGGTGTACGCCATCGACACGAGCAACGGCACCGAGCTGGCCCGCATCCCGGTCGGCAGCGGCCCGCACGGCCTCGCCGTCTACCCGCAGCCGGGCCGCTACTCCCTGGGTCACACCGGCATCTTCCGCTGAGCTCCCGCTGACGGGGGGTCGGTCGACACGCCACCCGCGCTTCCCCGGCGGCACGGACCGGGAGCACCTGACCGGCGTCTGCCCGGTGACCAGGACGACCCGGGCCGGGATCAGGAGCGGCTGCCGGCACGACCCGCGCCCCGAGGCACGGCACCGAGCAGCGCCTCCGCTCCGACCGGACGGTAACCCGCCGCCAGGAACGCCCGCGTGCTGCGGGCGTTCCCCGGTGCGACCTGCGCCCACACGGGCTCGTCGACGAGATGGCGGGCCGCGGTCACCAGCGACCGCCCCAGCCCCCGCTGCCGTGCCTCCTCGTCCACCTCCACCGACACCTCCAGCCGGCCGGCGATCCCGCGCCCCAGCACCAGCACCCCGCCCCGCGCCGTCCACACGCGTACGTCGTCCCGCCGCCGGCGGGCGTGGATGACGCGGGGATGCCCGGCGTCCTCGGTCTCCGCCAGCGCGAGCGGCGGCTCACCCGGCAGCGGGGAGCCCACCAGGACCGCGTCGACGGTCTCGCAGGTGCGTCCCGTGCGCTCCAGAAGGGCCGTCAGGAACCGCGGGTTCATGGTCGCGGCCAGCGGGTCGCACCCCACCGCCGCCAGTGTCTCGTACACCCACCGCGGGTCCTCGTCCGTGAAGACGACGGAGTGCGCCGTGAAGGACAGCACACCGGCGTCCCGGGGGGAGTGCTGCGGCACGACGGTCGTCCCGCCGTCCGCCGGCGGGAAGACGCCCCGCGCCGCCGCGTCGAGAATCTCCCGCAACGTCTCCACAACGCTCCTTGAGTCTCCACCCACTGGAAGGTCCAGACTCACACACATGATCGACGACGGCAGCGGACTTCTCACCATCGGCGAGCTGGCCCGGGCCACCGGACTGACCGTGCGCACCATCCGCTACTGGTCCGACGAGGGCGTCCTGACCCCGGTCACCCGTTCCGCGGGCGGCTACCGCCTCTACGACGCCGAGTCCGCCGCCCGCCTGGAGCTGATCCGCACCCTGCGTGAACTGGGCCTGGGCCTGGACGCCGTCCGCGAGGTGCTGGCCGGGGAGGCGACCGTCGCGCAGGTGGCGGCCGCGCACGTGGCCGCGCTGGACGCGCAGATCCGCTCGCTGAAGGTGACCCGTGCGGTGCTGTCGACCGTGGCACGACGCGGCTCGACCGCAGAGGAGATGACCCTGATGAACAGACTGGCCCGCCTGTCGGCGGCCGAGCGCCGGCGGATCGTCGAGGACTTCCTGACGGAGATCTTCGACGGTCTCGACACCACCGACCCCGACATCCGCACCCGGCTGCGCTTCCACGCCGCCGAACTGCCGGACGACCCCACCCCGGAGCAGGTCGACGCCTGGGTGGAGCTGGCCGAGCTGATGCGGGACCAGGAGTTCCGCTCGCTGATGCGCAGGATGGTCGAGTTCAATGCGGCCGACCGCGGGCCCGAGGTCCCCGCGGGCACCTCCCTGTGGTTCATGAGCCGCCTCGTCCAACTCGCCGGCGAGGCCCTGCGCACCGGCGTCGCCCCCGACGCCCCGGAGGCCGACGGCATCCTGCGCGGCCTGCTCGGTGACGCCGACCGGTCCGCCGTACTGCAACGGCTGACGGCGGCCTCGAACGAACGGGTCGCCCGCTACCGCCGGTTGTCGGCCGTCGTGAACGGGCTGGAGGCGCAGTCGTCGTACGAGGAGGAGTTCGCGTGGGTGGTCGCCGCGTTGCGCGCCCACCCGGACCGTTAATCTGACCTGCGTCAGTACGACGGCAAGACCAGCAGGGCATGGCCTGCGAGGTATGACGAAAAGGGGCGGACCGGTGGCGGACATCGAAGAAGCGCGCAAGCAGTTCCAGCGGATCGACACGGACGGTGACGGCTTCATCACCGCGGCCGAGTTCAAGACCGCCCTCGCCCAGGCGGGCGACTGGAACGTCACCGAGTCGGTCGCCGAGGTCGTCATCAAGAGCCGCGACCTCAACGGCGACAAGGTGCTGTCGTTCGACGAGTTCTGGACGTACCTGAGCAAGTGACGTGAGCGGGAGGTGGGGGGTGCCCGGCGGGGCGCCCCCCACCTCCCGTGTCCGGTCCCGCCGTCCCGGCCGGGACGGTCCGGAATAACCCGTGCCCGGGCAGGGTTGGCCCCCACAGAACGCATGCGCATGCATGAATCTGAACCCTTCTGAAAGGGCCCTGTCATGAAGATCGGCATCATCGGCGCGGGCAACATCGGCGGCAACCTCACCCGACGGCTCACCGCCCTCGGCCACGAGGTCTCCGTCGCCAACTCCCGCGGTCCGCACACCCTCACCGCCCTGGCCGAGGAGACGGGCGCGGTCCCGGTCACGGTGCGGGAGGCGGCTCGGGACGCGGAGATCGTCGTCGTCACGATCCCCCTGAAGGCGGTCCCCGACCTGCCCTCCGGCATTCTCGACGGCGCCGCCGAGGGCGTGGCCGTCATCGACACCGGCAACTACTACCCGAAGCAGCGCGACGGCCGGATCGCCGCGATCGAGGACGAGGGCCTCACCGAGAGCCGCTGGACGGAACGCCACATCGGACACCCCGTGATCAAGGCCTTCAACGGCACCTACGCCCAGGACATCCTGGACCGCCCGCGCCCCGCCGGCGACCCCGACCGCATGGCACTGCCCGTGGCCGGCGACGACGAGGCGGCGAAGGCTAAGGTCCGCGCCCTCATCGACGAACTCGGCTTCGACACGGTCGACGCGGGCGGCCTCGACGACTCCTGGCGCCAGCAGCCCGACACCCCCGTCTACGGCCTGCGCGGCGGCGTCGCCGAGGTCACCAAGGCCCTGGCGGAGGCGAGCCCCGAGCGCACGCCGGAGTTCCGCGGCTAGGGCCCTTCTGATGGATCTCCGTGGGAGAAGGAGCGGCGTCCGGTGCGTGCTCTCGGCGTGCGGCGCGGAAGTCCTCGTAGCGGCGCTACTTGGGCTTTCGCGCGGTGCGGCGAGAGTGCGTGCCGGGCGTCGCGACGCCGCGGAGATCCATCAGAAGGGCCCCAGGGCGCGGTCGTTCGGGTCGGGCCCGCCGGGAGTCCACGGTGGCTCGTCGGCGCCGGTGAGCAGGGCCCGGTGCGTGCCACTGCAAGGCGGAGGAGGGCGTCGACGGGGAGCATCGGCAACCGACGACAACGCCGACGGATGCGCGTGCCGGGCGCCGCGTCAGCGGCGTGATCCACACGACGGGCCCTGGGCCGGCCGACTCAGACGATCTCCAGGGGCCGGTGCGGCCCGTTCGGCAACTCGACGGTGACCGGGTCCCCGGGCCGCACCACGCCCCCGCTCACGACGACGCTCATCACGCCGGTCCTGAACACGGCCCGGCCATCGGCGCCCTTGCCCACGACCTCCTTCAACAGCCCCTTTCGGAACCCGTCGATCTGCGCACACGGATTCCGCAGCCCGGTCACCTCGACGACGGCCTCCGCCCCCAGCCGCAACCGCGTCCCGACCGGCAGCCCCAGCAGATCGACCCCCCGGGTGGTCACGTTCTCCCCGAGTTCCCCGGCCGCCACCTCGAACCCGGACCCCCGCACCTCCTCGAATAACTCCTCGTGAATGAGGTGCACCTGACGCAGATTCGGCTGCGAGGGGTCCTTCCGCATCCGGAACCGGTGCTTCACGGTCGCCCCGGCGTGCACGTCGCCCTCCACCCCGAACCCGGCGACCAGCGTGACGCTGTCGCGGTTGGGCTTGGTGAACGAGTAATCCCCGTTCCTGCTGACCGCGGTGACGCGCCCACCGGTCTCACCCATGTCGCGAAGCTCCCCTCTGTCCTTCCGCCGGGCACGGCCCGGCGGGGTTCAGCACTCGATGATGTTGACCGCGAGCCCCCCGCGCGCCGTCTCCTTGTACTTGACCGACATGTCGGCGCCCGTCTCCTTCATCGTCTTGATGACCTTGTCCAGGGACACCTTGTGCGAGCCGTCGCCGCGCATCGCCATACGGGCCGCCGTGACCGCCTTCACCGCGGCCATGCCGTTGCGCTCGATGCAGGGGATCTGCACGAGGCCGCCGACCGGGTCGCAGGTGAGGCCGAGGTTGTGCTCCATGCCGATCTCGGCCGCGTTCTCGACCTGTTCGGGGGAGCCGCCGAGGACCTCCGCCAGCGCGCCCGCCGCCATCGAGCAGGCCGAGCCCACCTCGCCCTGGCAGCCGACCTCCGCGCCCGAGATGGAGGCGTTCTCCTTGAAGAGCATGCCGATGGCGCCGGCCGCGAGGAGGAAGCGGACGACGCCGTCCTCGTCCGCGCCGGGCACGAAGTCGACGTAGTAGTGGAGGACGGCGGGGATGATCCCGGCCGCGCCGTTCGTGGGGGCCGTCACCACCCGGCCGCCGGCCGCGTTCTCCTCGTTCACCGCCATCGCGTACAGCGTGATCCACTCCATGGAGTGGGCCAACGGGTCGCCCTCGGCACGCAGCTGGCGTGCCGTCACCGCGGCGCGGCGGCGCACCCGCAGGCCGCCCGGCAGGATGCCCTCGCGGGACATGCCGCGCGCCACGCACGACCGCATCACCCGCCAGATCTCCAGCAGGCCCGCGCGGATCTCCTCCTCCGTCCGCCAGGCCCGCTCGTTCTCCAGCATCAGCGAGGAGATCGACAGGCCCGTCTCCTTCGTCAGCCGCAGCAGCTCGTCGCCGGTGCGGAAGGAGTACTTCAGGACCGTGTCGTCGAGTTTGATGCGGTCGGCGCCCACCGCGTCCTCGTCGACGACGAAGCCGCCGCCCACCGAGTAGTACGTCTTCGTCAGGAGTTCCGTGCCCTGCTCGTCGTGCGCCCACAGCGTCATGCCGTTCGCGTGGTACGGGAGGGTTTCGCGGCGGTGCAGGATCAGGTCCGCGTCGACGTCGAACGGGATCTCGTGCTCGCCGAGCAGCCGGAGCCGGCCCGCCGCCCTGATCGCCTCGACCCGCTCGTCGGCCGTCTCCACGTCCACCGTGCGCGGCGAGTCGCCCTCCAGGCCGAGCAGCACCGCCTTCGGGGTGCCGTGGCCGTGTCCGGTCGCGCCGAGCGAGCCGTACAGCTCGCACCGCAGGGAGGCGACGGAGCCCAGCAGGCCCTCGTTGCGCAGCCGCCGCGCGAACATGCGCGCCGCGCGCATCGGGCCGACCGTGTGGGAGCTGGACGGGCCGATGCCGATCGAGAACAGGTCGAAGACCGAGATGGCCACGGTGACTCCTCAATACGGGGAGGGTGGGGCACCCGGTCCGGGTGCCCCACCCGGGGGACTTACTTGTTCAGGCCGGGGTACAGCGGGTGCTTGTCCGCCAGGGCCGCGACCCGCGCCGTGAGGGACTCGGCGTCGTAGGACGGCTTGAGCGCCTCGGCGATCACGTCCGCGACCTCGGCGAAGTCCTCGGCCGTGAAGCCGCGGGTGGCCAGGGCGGGGGTGCCGATGCGCAGGCCCGAGGTGACCATCGGCGGGCGCGGGTCGTTCGGGACCGCGTTGCGGTTGACCGTGATGCCGACCGCGTGCAGGCGGTCCTCGGCCTGCTGACCGTCCAGCTCGGACTCGCGCAGGTCGACCAGGATCAGGTGCACGTCCGTGCCGCCGGACAGGACGTTGATCCCGGCCGCACGGGCGTCGGGGGCCGTCAGCCGCTCGGCGAGGATCTTCGCGCCCTCGACGGTACGGCGCTGGCGCTCCCTGAACTCCTCGCTCGCCGCGACCTTGAAGGAGACCGCCTTCGCCGCGATCACGTGCTCCAGGGGGCCGCCCTGGAAGCCCGGGAAGACGGACGAGTTCAGCTTCTTCGCAAAGTCCTTCCGGGCGAGGATGATGCCACCGCGCGGGCCGCCCAGCGTCTTGTGGGTGGTGGAGGTGACGACGTCCGCGTACGCGACGGGGTTCGGGTGCAGGCCCGCCGCGACCAGACCGGCGAAGTGCGCCATGTCCACCCACAGGTACGCCTCGACCTCGTCGGCGATCCGGCGGAACTCGGCGAAGTCCAGCTGGCGCGGGTACGCCGACCAGCCCGCGATGATCACCTTCGGCCGGTGCTCCTTGGCGAGCCGCTCGACCTCGGCCATGTCGACCAGACCGGCGTCGTCGACGTGGTAGGCGACCACGTCGAACTGCTTGCCGGAGAAGTTCAGCCGCATCCCGTGGGTCAGGTGACCGCCGTGCGCCAGGTCCAGGCCGAGGATGGTGTCACCGGGCTGGGCCAGCGCGAACAGGGCGGCCTGGTTGGCGGAGGCGCCCGAGTGCGGCTGGACGTTGGCGTACTCGGCGCCGAACAGCTCCTTGAGCCGGTCGATCGCGATCTGCTCGGCGACGTCGACGTGCTCGCAGCCGCCGTAGTAGCGGCGGCCCGGGTAGCCCTCGGCGTACTTGTTGGTGAGGACCGAGCCCTGCGCCTCCATGACCGCGAGCGGAGCGAAGTTCTCCGAGGCGATCATCTCGAGGGTGGACTGCTGGCGGTTCAGCTCGGCGTCGACCGCGGCGGCGACCTCCGGGTCGAGCTCGTGCAGGGGCGTGTTCAGAACGGACATCGGGTGTACGACTCCTCAGCCGGCGGTGTAGGCGGTGTACTCGTCGGCGGTGAGCAGCTCCTCCGGCTCGCCCGTGACGCGTACCTTGAACAGCCAGCCGCCCTCGAACGGAGCGGAGTTCACCAGCGCCGGGTCGTCGACGACGTCCTGGTTGGTCGCGACGACCTCGCCGGTGACCGGCGAGTACAGGTCGCTGACCGACTTGGTCGACTCCAGCTCGCCGCAGGACTCGCCCGCGGTCACCGTGTCACCGACCTCGGGGAGCTGGACGAAGACCACGTCGCCGAGCGCGTTGGCCGCGTGCTCCGTGATGCCGACCGTCGACACGCCGTCCTCGGCGGCCGACAGCCACTCGTGCTCCTTGCTGTAGCGCAGCTGCTGGGGGTTGCTCATGGCCTGAATTCTCCTGTACCCGGGGGAGTGCTGATGAATGGGGGACTGCTGAAAACGCACGTGAGCAGCGGAAATGTGCGCAGGGTCACGCACGCGGACCGCCGCCGGTCGCGGCTTTCCGCTGTGAGTGTCTACTTCTGGCGCTTGTAGAACGGCAGCGCCACGACCTCGTACGGCTCGTGGCTGCCCCGGATGTCCACGCCGACACCCGGCGTGCCCGGCGCCGCGTGGGCGGCGTCGACGTACGCCATCGCGATCGGCTTGCCCAGCGTGGGGGAGGGGGCACCGGAGGTGACCTCGCCGATCACCGCGCCGCCCGCGACGACGGCGTACCCGGCGCGCGGGACGCGGCGGCCCTCGGCGACCAGGCCGACCAGGACGCGCGGCGGGTTCTCCTCGGCGCGGCCGGCCGCCTCGGCGAGCGCCTCGCGGCCCACGAAGTCGCCCTCCTTGTCGAACTTCACCACCCGGCCGAGCCCGGCGTCGAACGGGGTCAGCCCGGTCGACAGCTCGTGCCCGTACAGCGGCATGCCCGCCTCCAGGCGCAGCGTGTCCCGGCAGGACAGGCCGCAGGGGACCAGACCGGCGCCCTCGCCGGCCTTGGTCAGGGCCTGCCACAGCTCGGCCGCGTGCTCCGGCCTCACGAACAGCTCGAAGCCGTCCTCGCCGGTGTAGCCGGTGCGGGCGATCAGCGCCGGCACGCCGGCGACGGTGCCGGGCAGACCGGCGTAGTACTTCAGGCCGTCGAGGTCGGCGTCGGTGAGCGACTTCAGGATGCCCGGGGACTCGGGCCCCTGGACGGCGATCAGCGCGTAGGCGTCCCGGTCGTCGCGCACCTCGGCGTCGAAGCCGGCGGAACGCTCCGCGAGCGCGTCCAGCACCACCTGGGCGTTGGAGGCGTTGGCGACGACCATGAACTCGGTGTCGGCGAGCCGGTAGACGATCAGGTCGTCGAGGATGCCGCCGTCGGCCCGGCAGATCATGGTGTAGCGGGCGCGGCCCGGCTTCACGGCGCTGATGTGGCCCACCAGGGCGTAGTCGAGCAGGGCCGCGGCCTGCGGGCCGGTGACGGTGATCTCGCCCATGTGCGAGAGGTCGAACAGGCCGGCCCGGGTGCGCACGGCCTGGTGCTCGTCGCGCTCGGAGCCGTAGCGCAGGGGCATGTCCCAGCCGGCGAAGTCGGTCATCGTCGCGCCGAGCGCGCGGTGGACGGCGTCGAGCGCGGTGCGGCGCTGCGGAGTGGGTTCGGTACTGCTCATCGGGCGTTCGTCTCCCAGGGCGATGGGGGTTCCCCCGCGCGAGCGCAGCCGAGCATGGGGGAAGGCGAGGTCGTTCCTCCCCATCTGTCATCGGAACCTGAGAGGTTCGCCATGATCGCGGATGACCGGGGCGGTCGATCGCGTGATCGTGGCTTGCACCGTGGGTGGAGCCGTCCCCGGACAGGGGCCGGCCCGCTTTTCAGATGTGCCTCGCCCGCGCGGTAACGGGGCCTGAGAGATTCAAGGGAGGGACTTGCTCCTTCGGCGCCCCGGCGAAGCTGTCGCAGCTCCTGCCGGGAACTCTCCCGCGCGGATTCAAACGGCCGGTATGCAGTTGGCGCGGACATCATCGCACGCCCCGCCCGATCGCGGCAGGTCGCATCTGTAACCGGCTTGTGGCGGTTCGCGCACGAAAACGGAAGGCACCGCGCATTACGTTCTCTTTACGCTCGATGGGGAGAAGACTTGTCTGACCCCAAGGGGAGGACGATCACGGTGAACAGGACCACGGCGTACGCGACGACCTCGGCGGTCGCGCTGCCCGCGCAGCCGCAGGCCCCGGCCCGGGAGGCGTGCGGTCCCACGCGCGCGCCCGTCGTCCGCGACCTGCGCGACCGCGCCGGCCACAGCCCGCACGGCCTGCTGTTCGGCCCCCACGACCTGGTGGTGGTCACGGGCCTGCCCGGCAGCGGCAAGTCCACGCTGATGAGACGCACGGTCCAGGGCCTCCGCATCGACTCCCAGGACACCCGCGACCGCTGGGACGCCCGTATGCCGCGCTTCCTGCCGTACGGGCTCTACCGCCCCCTCGTCCGCCTCGCGCACTACGCCGGCCTGCGCCGCGCCCTGCGCTCCGGCGAGGGAGTCGTCGTGCACGACTGCGGCACGCAGGCCTGGGTGCGCGACTGGCTGGCCCGCGAGGCCCGCCGCCGCGGCGGCATCCTGCACCTGCTGCTGCTCGACGTCACCCCCGGCACGGCACTGGAGGGCCAGCGCGAACGCGGCCGGGGCGTCTCGCGCTATGCCTTCCTGCGCCACCGCCGCGCCGCCTCCCGCCTCCTCCGCTCCGTCGAGAAGGGCCGCCTTCCCGCGGGCTGCACCTCGGCGATCCTCCTCGACCGCCCCGCGGCGGACGCCCTGCGCCGCATCGGCTTCACGGACTGAGGCCGGCGTGGGCAGCCCCGCTCCGGGGACCGAAGGACCCCGCACCGGCCCGTGCGCCCGCCCGGCCGCGGGGCACCCGTCCGGGTGCGGCTCCGCGGACCGCGCGGGCGCTTGGGCGGCACCCGCTAGCCTTTCAGCCACAGCAGTGGTTCCCAGCAGGCGGTAGGCAGATGGATTTCCCCCCGGCGGACTTCCCGGCGGACTTCTCCGCGGACTTCCCGGCACAGACGCACCCCCCGTCGCACGGCGGATGGCCCGGCAACGAGCTGGAAGAGGTGCTCTCGGCCTCCCTCGGCGTGCCCGGGGCCGGCGGGCGGATCCTGGAGGTGCTCGGCCGCAGCTTCGTGTGGGTTCCGCTGCCCAGCGGCGGCGGCCCGCACAGCGGCCCCCTCGACCTGCCCACGCTGGAGCTGGACGGCCAGGCCTACGTGCCCGTCTTCAGCTCCGAGGAGCAGTTCCGTCAGGTCGTCGGGTCGCACATGTCGTACACGATCGCGCCGGCCGTGGAGTTCGCGCGCGGGCTGCCGCCGCAGGTGGGCATCGCGGTGAACCCGGACGGCGTGGTCGGCATGCCGCTGCCCCCGCCGGCCGTGGCCGAGCTGTGCCGCGTGGGCCGCACCCCGCTGGACGGCCCCGCGAGCGGCGGCCGCGTCCGCCTCTTCGAACCCGACTGGCAGGACGACCCGGTCGACTTCCTCTCCGCGGCCTCGGCCGAGTTCGAGGCGACCGGCGTCGTCCTCACCGCCCGCCGCTGCCTCGCCGCCATCGAAACGGCCGACCCGGTCATGTTCGTCGGCGTCGAACTCTCCCAGTGGGAAGGAGACCTGCGGGCCGTGCCGCTGGAGGCCCTGGGCAGGGCCCTGGGCACGGTCGCCGTGGCGTGGCCGGTCAATCTGATTCTCCTGGACGTGACGGAGGACCCGGTCGGCAGGTGGCTGAAGGAAAGGGTCCGGCCCTTCTACACCCGGGGCCGGTGAACGCGGTCGGAAAGGGGCGCGGGGCGGCGCCGACGCACGGCTCGGCCGCGTGGGCGCGCCGGGCCACGGACCACCCGCACCCGCCGACAACGAACAACCCACCCCTCGGTGGGCGCCCGTTGTCGGCGGAGCCACCTAAGCTGGTCTCCAACGCGGGCAACTAATCGAAGGGGCGGTACAGGTGAGCGCCAGCGGCATCGCGGCCGGGCAGGTCGAGCACATGCTGCGCCAGGTCACGCCCGGGCGCTACGACGCCTACGAGGCGCTCCTGCGCGCGCTCGCGACCCCGACCACCGGCCAGGTCTGGATGCTGCTGTGGCAGGGCCAGGCGGGCTCCCCGGACGCCCAATACGGCGCCATGGAGGTCGAGGGCCACGGCTACGCCCCCTGTGTCACCTCCGCCCAGGAGCTCTCGGCCAGCGGCTGGAACAGGTCGTACGAGGTGGTCGACGGCCTGGACGTGGCGCGCACCCTCTACCCGGACCGCTACGGCCTCTGGCTGAACCCGCACGCCCCGGGCGGCGGCGTCGGCATCCCCTGGCTCGACCTGCGCCGGATCGCCACGGGCCTGGACCGGCAGCCGGCCGGACCGCTGCGGCTGTCCGAGCCCGCCATCGAGATCCCGCAGTTCTACGCCCTCCTCGCGCAGAACGCCCACCGGACCCCCGCGCTGCGCTCGCTGCGCCGTGCCTGGGTGCAGCCCGCCCTGGGCGCGCCGTACCTCGCCCTCGGGCTCGACGTGTACGACACCTCCCCGCCGGCCGTGGACGCGGTGCGGGCGATGATGCAGCAGTCGATCGGCGCGGTCCCGGAAGGGCTGCCGGTGTCGACGGTCGCCATGAGCGACGACTACGACCCGGTCGTGATGTGGATGCGCGCCCACGCCCGTCCGTTCTACGACCGCGAGGCCCACGCCCCGGCCCCGGCCGCCCCGGCCCAGGCCCCCGCCGCGGGCTACGGCTACCCGCCGGCCGGCCGCTACTGACCCGTCCGCACTCCCGCCCCTCCCCGTCCCGGCCTGAGACGGGCCGGGACGGACTCACGCTTCTCCGCGCGTAGATGAGCAATGTTTGTCCCTCTTTAGAGCGATCTGCCCGAATAAGTCACTGTCCGACGGCCGTTACCCGCCGTCCGGATAACGGAACCCCACTGACCGCATCACGTTTACGCATCCTTTCCCTGCCAAGTCTGGCAACAGATCGCCAAAGCGTTGAAGACTCCCGCACCAGGGGTGCTTCGCCCCTGTGTACGACGGACTGATCACGCCGCTACAGCGGCAAGTGCGGGCCGGTTATCGCCGGTTGAGAGGGGTCCCTGCCAGATGACGGCACCATTGCACGAGCCGACCGCGGAAGCGGCCCCGAGCGCGGCCGATGAAGCGGCGGTAGCGGCCGCCGGCGCGAAGGCCGTTCAGGGTCGTTCCCTGGGACGGATCGCCTGGGAGCGCCTGAAGCGGGACAGGCTTGCCCTCACGGGCGGCGTCGTCGTGCTCTTCCTCGTCCTGGTCGCGCTGCTCGCCCCGGTCATCACGGGCCTCCTCGGGCAGGACCCGAACGAGTATCACGAGAACCTCATCGACCCGCTGTTCGGCACCCCCACGGGCTCCCTCGGCGGCATCAGCGGCGACCACCTGCTCGGCGTCGAGCCGGTCAACGGTCGCGACATCTTCGCCCGCATCCTCTACGGCGCCCGGATCTCGCTGCTGGTCGGCTTCCTGTCGGCCGTCGTCGCCGTGATCCTCGGAACCGTCCTGGGCATCCTCGCCGGCTTCTTCGGCGGCTGGGTCGACTCCCTCATCAGCCGGGTCATGGACGGCCTGCTCGCCTTCCCCCAGCTGCTGTTCATCATCGCGCTGGTCTCCGTCATGCCGAACAACATGCTGGGCCTGACCGGGTCGAGCGTGCGCGTCTTCGTGATGATCCTGGTCATCGGCTTCTTCGGCTGGCCCTACATCGGGCGCGTGGTGCGCGGCCAGACGCTCTCCCTGCGCGAGCGCGAGTACGTGGAGGCCGCCCGGTCGCTGGGCGCGGGGCGGCTGTACATCCTGTTCAAGGAACTGCTGCCCAACCTCGTCGCCCCGATCGTCGTGTACACGACGATGATGATCCCGACCAACATCCTCACCGAGGCGGCGCTCAGCTTCCTGGGCGTGGGCGTCAAGCCGCCCACGGCCTCGTGGGGGCAGATGCTCTCCAGCGCGATCGACTACTACGAGTCGGACCCCATGTACATGGTGGTCCCGGGTCTGGCGATCTTCATCACCGTGCTGGCCTTCAATCTCTTCGGCGACGGCGTCCGGGACGCGCTGGACCCGAAGGCATCCCGCTGAACCGCTGCACCCCAACTGTCCCGTGGCACTCACACGGGGTCTCTCATCAATCCGGAGGATCCGAGATCGTGACTACCCAACGCACCTCAGGGCGGCGGAAGCAGGCGTTTGCCGCTGCCGCCGCGGTGGCCGCGCTGCTGACCACGGCGGCGTGCGGCGGCGGTTCGGACGACGGCGGCAACGGCTCGAAGACCGGCGCCGCCGGCTTCGACGCCGCGAACAACAAGGTCGCCCAGGCTTCGCTCGCCAAGAAGGGCGGCACGCTGAAGTTCGGTGCCGCGCAGGACGCCGACTCGTGGGACACCACGCGCGGTTACTACGGCATGATGTGGAACTTCGCGCGCTACTACAGCCGTCAGCTGGTCACGAACAAGGCGGAGCCGGGCGCGGCCGGTGCCGAGATCACCCCGGACCTCGCCACCTCCACCGCCAAGGTCACGGACGACGGCAAGACCTACACGTACACCCTGCGTGACGGCATCACCTGGGAGGACGGCAAGCCGATCACCTCCAAGGACGTCAAGTACGGCATCGAGCGCGTGTGGGCGCAGGACGTGCTGGCCGGCGGTCCGACGTACCTGAAGGACGTGCTGGACCCCAAGGGCACGTACCCGGGCCCGTACAAGGACACCTCCGCGGACAAGCTGGGTCTGAAGGCCATCGAGACGCCGGACGACAAGACCATCGTCTTCAAGCTGCCGCAGGCCAACTCCGACTTCGAGGAGATGCTGGCCCTGGTCTCGGCCTCGCCGGTCCGCCAGGACAAGGACACCAAGTCCAAGTACGGCCTGAAGCCGTTCTCCTCCGGCCCGTACAAGTTCCAGTCGTACAGCCCGGGCAAGGAACTCACCCTGGTCCGCAACACCGAGTGGAAGCAGGCCTCGGACCCGGTCCGCAAGGCCTACCCGGACAAGATCACCATCCAGTTCTTCTCGGACGCCAACCAGCTCGACCAGCGTCTGCTCAACGGTGACCTGGACCTCGACCTGAACCAGACCGGCATGTCGCCGCAGGGCCGCACCACCGCCCTGAAGGAGCACAAGGCCAACCTGGACAACCCGGTCTCCGGCTACATCCGTTACGCGGTCTTCCCGCAGAGCGTGGCGCCGTTCAACAACATCGAGTGCCGCAAGGCCGTCATCCTGGGCGCCGACCACGTGTCGCTGCAGACCGCGCGCGGCGGCCCCATCGCCGGCGGTGACATCGGCACGAACATGCTGCCGCCGTCCGTCCCGGGTTCCGAGGGCCAGAAGTACGACCCGTACGAGCTCGCCGGTGCCAACAAGAACGGCAACGTCGCCAAGGCCAAGGAGGCCCTGAAGGCCTGCGGCCAGCCGAACGGCTTCAAGACCACCATCGCGGTCCGCAACAACAAGCCGGTCGAGGTGGCCACCGCGCAGTCCCTGCAGGCGTCGCTGAAGAAGATCGGCATCACCGCCGAGATCGACCAGTACGACGGTTCGCAGACCTCCGGCATCATCGGCAGCCCCTCGAACGTGAAGAAGAAGGGCTACGGCATCATCATCATGGGCTGGGGTCCGGACTTCCCGTCCGTCCAGGGCTTCGGTCTGCCGCTGTGGAGCAGCAAGTACATCCAGCAGAGCGGTAACAACAACTACGCGCTCATCAACGACAAGACGATCGACGGCCTGTTCGACTCGTACGTCACCACGCTGGACGACGCCGGCAAGGCCAAGATCGCCACGGAGATCAACCACAAGGTGATGGAGGGCGCGTACTACCTGCCCTTCGTCTTCGAGCGGTTCATCAACTGGCGCTCGGACAACCTGGCGAACGTCTACACGACCGACGGTTACAGCGGTCAGTACGACTTCGTCAACCTCGGTCTGAAGAACCCGAAGAAGTAGTCCCGGCACACCCGCCGAACGGCACGAAAGGCAGGTGAAGGCCGGCGCGGCGTGATCGCGGGCCACCTGGGGACACCTCCCACGCCCTCGAGGCAGTGGGGGAGACCTCCGGTGGCCCGTGGTCCGCGGCGGGCCGAGAGCTGTGCTCGCTTACCTCATCAGGCGGTTCTTCGCCGCCGCAGTGATGCTCGTGGTCATCGTCATGGTGGTCTTCGGCATCTTCTTCCTCATCCCCAAGTGGGCTGGCGTCGACATCGCATTGAGCTTCGTGGGCAAGCAGGCCGACCCTGCCGCCGTCGAGGGTGTGCGCGAGAAGCTGGGCCTGGGCGACCCGATCTACGCCCAGGTCTGGGAGTTCTTCAAGGGCATCTTCGCCGGCCGCACCTACACGGGCGGCGGGGACACCATCCACTGCTCCGCCCCGTGCTTCGGCTACTCCTTCCGCAGTGAGCAGGCCGTCTGGCCGGTGCTGACCGACCGCTTCCCGGTGACCCTGGCGCTCGCGCTCGGTGCCGCCGTGCTGTGGCTGGTCTTCGGCGTCGCCGCGGGCGTCCTCTCCGCGCTGAAGCGGGGCAGCCTGTGGGACCGCGGCGCGATGCTCGTCGCGCTGTCGGGCGTCTCCCTGCCGATCTACTTCACCGGCATGGTCGCCCTGTCGATCTTCGTCTTCGGGCTGGACTGGTTCGACGGCCAGTTCGTGCCCCTGGAGGACAGTTTCGGTGGCTGGTTCGGCGGGATGATCCTGCCGTGGGTCACCCTCGCGTTCCTGTACGCGGCGATGTACGCGCGCATCACCCGGGCCACCATGCTGGAGATCCTCGGCGAGGACTACATCCGCACCGCCCGCGCCAAGGGCCTCCAGGAGCGGACCGTCATCGGCAAGCACGCCATGCGCTCCACGATGACGCCTCTCCTGACCATGCTCGGCATGGACCTGGGCGCCCTCATCGGCGGTGCGATCCTCACCGAGACGGCGTTCAACCTGCCCGGCCTCGGCCAGGCCGTGCTCAACGCCATCAAGAACCAGGACCTGCCCATCATCCTGGGCGTCACCCTGATCACTTCTCTCGCGGTGCTCGTCGCCAACCTCGTGGTGGACATCCTGTACGCCGTGATCGACCCCCGAGTGAGGCTCGCATGACCGAACTCAGCAAGACCGGATCGGCCGTGGGCGAGCCCACGGGCGGCTCGCCGGCCCCGAGTGCCTTCCTGGAAGTGCGCGACCTGAAGGTGCACTTCCCGACCGACGACGGTCTGGTGAAGTCCGTCGACGGGCTCAGCTTCCAGCTGGAGAAGGGCAAGACCCTCGGCATCGTGGGCGAGTCGGGCTCCGGCAAGTCGGTGACCTCGCTCGGCATCATGGGCCTGCACACGGCCGGCCAGTACGGCAAGCGCAAGGCGCAGATCTCCGGCGAGATCTGGCTGGACGGCACCGAACTGCTGTCCGCGGACCCGGACCACGTGCGCAAGCTGCGTGGCCGCGAGATGGCGATGATCTTCCAGGATCCGCTGTCGGCGCTGCACCCGTACTACACGATCGGCCAGCAGATCGTGGAGGCGTACCGGATCCACCACGACGTCGACAAGAAGACCGCAAAGCGCCGCGCGGTCGAGATGCTCGACCGGGTGGGCATCCCGCAGCCCGACAAGCGGGTCGACAGCTACCCGCACGAGTTCTCCGGCGGTATGCGCCAGCGCGCGATGATCGCGATGTCGCTGGTCAACAACCCCGAACTGCTGATCGCGGACGAGCCGACGACCGCCCTCGACGTGACCGTCCAGGCGCAGATCCTCGACCTGATCCGCGACCTGCAGAAGGAGTTCGGCTCGGCGGTCATCGTCATCACCCACGACCTGGGCGTCGTCGCCGAACTGGCCGACGACATCCTGGTGATGTACGGCGGCCGCTGCGTCGAGCGGGGCCCGGCCGAGAAGGTGTTCTACGAGCCCCGGCACCCCTACACCTGGGGTCTGCTGGGTTCGATGCCGCGGCTGGACCGCGAGCAGCAGGAGCGCCTGATCCCGGTCAAGGGCTCTCCGCCCTCGCTGATCAACATCCCGTCGGGCTGCGCCTTCAACCCGCGCTGCCCGTACGCGGACCTCCCGAAGGACAACGTCACCCGCACCGTCCGTCCCGAGCTCGCCGAGGTCGGCAGCCGGCACTGGGCCGCCTGCCATCTGGGCAAGGAGCAGCGGGAGCGTATCTGGACCGAAGAGATTGCGCCGAAGCTGTGAGTGACGACGAGAAAGCGGTGAGCATCCCCGCGCAGGCCGACGTTCCTCGGAAGGAGGGGGCCACCCTCACCGAGGACGCCGCCCCCGGCGAGGTGCTGCTGAAGGTCACCGGCCTGCAGAAGCACTTCCCGATCAAGAAGGGCCTGCTCCAGCGGCAGGTCGGTGCGGTGCACGCGGTCGACGGGCTGGACTTCGAGGTCCGCTCCGGCGAGACGCTCGGCGTGGTGGGCGAGTCCGGCTGCGGCAAGTCCACGATGGGCCGGCTGATCACCCGGCTGCTCGAACCGACCGGCGGCAAGGTCGAGTTCCAGGGCAAGGACATCACGCACCTGGGCGTCGCGGGCATGCGTCCGCTCCGCCGCGACGTGCAGATGATCTTCCAGGACCCGTACTCGTCGCTGAACCCGCGCCACACCATCGGCACGATCGTCGGCGCTCCCTTCCGGCTCCAGGGCGTCACGCCCGAGGGCGGCATCAAGAAGGAAGTGCAGCGGCTGCTGTCGGTCGTGGGTCTCAACCCCGAGCACTACAACCGCTATCCGCACGAGTTCTCCGGCGGCCAGCGCCAGCGCATCGGCATCGCCCGCGCGCTCGCCCTGAAGCCGAAGCTGGTCGTGGCGGACGAGCCGGTGTCCGCGCTGGACGTGTCGATCCAGGCGCAGGTGGTGAACCTCCTGGACGACCTCCAGGAGGAGCTCGGTCTGACGTACGTGATCATCGCGCACGACCTCTCGGTCGTCCGGCACGTCTCGGACCGGATCGCGGTGATGTACCTCGGCAAGATCGTCGAGCTGGCCGACCGGGACCTGCTGTACCGGACGCCGATGCACCCGTACACCAAGGCGCTGATGTCGGCGGTGCCGATCCCGGACCCCAAGCGCAAGAACGCCAAGAGCGAGCGCATCCTGCTCAAGGGTGACGTGCCCTCGCCGATCTCGCCGCCGAGCGGCTGCCGCTTCCACACCCGGTGCTGGAAGGCGACGGAGATCTGCCGGACCACCGAGCCGAAGCTGGTCGAGCTGCGTCCCGGCCAGCAGGTGGCCTGCCACCACCCGGAGAACTTCGAGGACCAGGCTCCGCAGGACACCGTCCTGCTGACCGCCGCGAAGGAGGCGGCGGAGCTGGTGGCCGACGAGGTGCTCGCCGAGTCGGCGGAGACGTCGGCGGCGGTGGCGGCGGAGGTCGCCAAGGAGCCGGCCGGTACGGAGGGGACCTCCCAGGTGGCGGTTTCCGAGAAGGCGGCCCCGGAGAAGGCGGCCCCCGAGGTGGCGGCTGCCGAGGAGAGGGCTGCCGGGGAAGACGCTTCCGCGGAGGAGCCTTCCGCGGAGGAGCCTCCTGCCGAGCCTCCGACCAAGGAGAAGTAAGCAGCAGCGAGCCCCCGCCTTGCAATGTAAGGCGGGGGCTTCGTGTTGGGTGAGAATAGTAGGGTGCTCCAGCAACTCTTCAGCCCCTCCGTCCAGCACGGCCTCGACCTGATCGGCATCTTCGTCTTCGCCATCTCCGGCGCGCTGCTGGCCGTCCGCAAGAACTTCGACGTCTTCGGCATCGCCGTGCTCGCCGAGGTCACCGCGCTGGGCGGGGGAATCTTCCGGGACGTGATCATCGGGGCGGTGCCGCCCGCCGCCTTCACGGACCTGGGGTACTTCCTCACCCCGCTGCTCGCCGCCCTCCTCGTCTTCTTCCTGCACCCCCAGGTGGAGCGCATCCAGACCGGCGTGAACGTCTTCGACGCGGCCGGCCTCGGCCTGTTCTGCGTCGCGGGCACGACGAAGGCGTACGACCACGGCCTGGGTCTGACCGCGTCGGCGGCCCTGGGCCTGGCCACCGCGGTCGGCGGCGGCGTGCTGCGCGACGTCCTCGCCAACGAGGTGCCGTCGCTGCTGCGCTGGGACCGCGACCTCTACGCGGTCCCCGCGATCGTCGGCGCCACGATGGTGGCGCTCTGCATCCGCTACGACGTCCTCACGCCCGTGGCCAGCGGCGCGGCCGCGGTCACCGCCTTCGCCCTGCGGCTGCTCGCGATGCGGTATCACTGGCGAGCGCCGCGTGCGTGGAACCGCCGCTCGACGGTCCGCGAGGAGTAGCGCCCTTCAGGGTGGGCATGCGGCCCATCTGCACGGTCAGCCAGCGGAACGCCGGCACCACCTGCGGCCGCCACAGCGCCATGGTGTGGCCGCCCGCGCTCTTCGGGACGTAGACGACGTGCACGGTCGTCGGTGCCTTCGCCTCCTGCTCCAGCGCCACGCCGGCCTCGTAGCCGTCGCCCGGCTGGCCCGAGACGTACAGGGCGACGGCCGGTGGCTCGGCGGCCCTGCGCAGCAGCACCCAGGGGTTGTTCCGCTCCCGCAGGCTGCGGCTCTGCGCGGCCAGGGAGGTGCGCTCCGCGATCGGGTCGTTGTAGCCGGACAGGCTCACCGCGGCCCGGTAGCGGTCGGGGTGGGCGACGGCCAGCTTGGTCGCGCAGTGCGCCCCGGCCGAATACCCGGCGACCGCCCAGCCCGTGGGCGCGGGATCGGCCCGGAAGTTGTCCATGACCATCTTCGGTACGTCGACGCTCAGCCACGAGTCGGCGTTGACGGTGCCGGGGATGTTCGCGCAGCCGGTGTCCACGCCGGGCAGCAGTGTGGTGCGCGGCGCGACCAGGATGAACGGAGCGACCTTGCCCTCGCGCATCAGCGGCAGCAGCTGCTCGTGCGCGCGCAGCGTCCCGAACCAGGACTTCGCCGAGCCGGGGTAGCCCGGCAGCAGTTCGACGACGGGGAAGGTGCGGTGCCGGTGGGCGGGGTCGTCGTACTGCGGGGGCAGCCATACGTAGACCTCGGCGTTCACGCCGGAGACGCGGCCCTTGAGCTGGGTGACGCGCACCCCGCCGGCCGCGTGCATGCCCGGGCCCTCGGCCAGGGTGAACTTCTGCCGGACCTTGGGCAGGTGCTCCAGCGCGATACCTCCGGTGCCGTCGGCGCCCAGGTCGGCGGCCTGCTGCACATGGCTGCCGGTGCCGAGAAGGTCGTCCCAGTCGTCGTACAGGTTGTTGGAGTTGTTGACCAGGACGAAGACCAGGGCGACCGCCGTGCCCTGGGCGAACAGCAGCATCAGCATCCGGGCCGTGGCCCGCAGGACCCGCGGTCCGCGCAGGCGCGACCACAGCAGCAGCGGCAGGGCGACGGCGACGACGGACAGCACGATCAGGGTGGAGAGGAACGGAGTCCCGGTGAGGCTCATGTTCCTGGAGAGGGGAAACCGGGGCCGCGGGTTTACGGACGAGAACGGACACTTACCGGGAAATTGCCCGCCGTTCACCCATGCCGACCGCACCGGGCCCACAGCGGAAAGCTACCGCTTAGTAATTGCTTGTTGTACCGTTCAGGCATGCCTGAAGCAGCCACCGCCCCGGCCGTCGTCGGGAACAGCGAGTTCGACCGCGACACCGCCGTCACCCCCCGCGCGCCCGGCGTCTACGACACCGACCTCTCGGCCGGCTGGACCGTCTTCGGCGCCGTCAACGGCGGCTACCTCCTCGCCGTCCTGGGCCGCGCCCTGGCGGACACCCTGCCGCACCGCGACCCGTTCACCGTCTCCGCGCACTACCTCAGTGCCTCCCGCCCCGGCCCCGCGGTGGTCCGCACGGAGACGGTCCGCACCGGCCGCACCCTCTCCACCGGCCAGGCCTCCCTCGTCCAGTACGACGAGGAGGGGCGCGAGGTGGAACGCATCCGCGTCCTCGCCTCCTACGGCGACCTCGACGCCCTCCCCGACGACGTCCGCACCTCCGCCAAGCCCCCGGCCATCCCGCCGATGAGCCAGTGCTTCGGGCCCGAGGACGGACCCGCCCCCGCCCCGGACGCCGACCAGCAGCCCATCGCCGAGCGGCTGATGCTCAAGCTCGACCCCTCGACCATCGGCTGGGCGCTCGGACAGCCCTCCGGCAGGGGCGAGATGCGGGCCTGGTTCGGCCTGGCCGACGGCCGCGACGCCGACCCGCTCTCACTGCTCCTCGCGGTGGACGCCCTGCCGCCCACCGCGTTCGACCTGGGCATCGCCGGCTGGGTCCCGACGGTCGAACTCACCGTCCACGTCCGCCATCGCCCGGCCCCGGGCCCCGTGCGCGTGTCCATCACCACCCGCAACCTCGCCGGCGGCTTCCTGGAGGAGGACGCCGAGGTGTGGGACAGCGCGGACCGGCTGGTGGCGCAGTCGCGACAACTGGCGCGGGTCCGGCTGGGGTGACGCCCGTGGCCCGGGGGGCGTCGAGCGGCCGGGGGAACTCGGGGGTGTCCGTACGCGCCCTCGCTCCGCCTTGCTCCGTGCGTCCCGCACCACCGCGGGCGGCGGCCGCCTCCGTCACGGAGCCGTACCGGTGCGCCGACCGCGGCCCGCGGTGAACTGCCGGGCCGGGGCGGTGTCTTGAGGTGTGCTCTGCCTGATCGACAGGCGGGATACAGGGCGGACCCAAGGAAGGCCCAGACGCCGTTGGTTGAGTGCGCGCATCTCAGGGCTCCCTCATCCTCCTCGGAGTTGGTTCTCATGAAGCGTATGCTCAAGCCGGTGCGTCTCGCCCCCGCGGTGGCCCTGCCGGCGCTCTCGCCGCTCGCCCTGGTGGCCTGCGGCTCGGGCGACTCCTCGTCCGCGAACAGCGGCAGTTCCGGGCAGCAGGCGTGTCGGGCGCCGTCCGGGATGCCGAGCGGCGCGCCGTCTGGGGCGCCGTCTGGGGCGCCCTCGGGGGCGCCCTCAGGGGCTCCGTCGGGGGCGCCGACCGGAACGCCCACCGGCACGCCGACGGGCGTCCCGAGCGGCGCTCCCTCGGGCATGCCGAGCGGTGGCCCCGGTGGCGGGCGGGGCGGCCCCGGCGGGGGGCAGGGCGGCGGCTGTGGCGGGCCCGGCGACGGCCGGGGGCAGCAGCAGGGCTGACGGCGGATCCACGGGAACACCGGCATCCCGCGCGGAGGGCGGTTCACTCGGGCATGCGAGTGGGCCGCCTCTCGCATGCGCCCGGGCGCACCGGGCCGGCTCAGTCGAGCCAGTGGTGGCGGCCGATGCTGATGAGCCGCATCTGACGGGTCGCGAGCCGGCTGACGCGCTCGCGGTCCTCGGCGGAGACCTCGCCGCCCTCCGCCGCCTCCTGGGCCTCCAGGAACAGCGAGGCCGTGATGAGCATCTGGTCGACGTAGAGGTGCGAGAGCATCAGCAGGTCGTCGTCGCTCCAGCCCTGCGCCTCGGGGTCCTTGGCCAGCTCGGTCCCCACCTCCTCGGCGAAGCGGGCCAGTTGGTTCCGGATCGCCTCCCGGACCACCTGGACTCCGCCATGTCGCTCACGGGCGATAAAACGGACATGCGCGGGGTACGCGTCCACGTGACGGGCGATCAACTCGACAGCGCGCGTGATGCGTTCATCGCTGGAGTCGGCGGCGGCCACGGTGGTCCTGATCATCGGGTGCAGCCCGCCCAGCGCCTCCTCGACCAGGGCTACGCCGAGGTCCGCCGTGGAGCGGAAGTGCCGGTAGAAGGCGGTCGGGGCGACCCCGACGGCGCGGGTGACCTCGCGCAGGCCCAGGCTGCTCAGGCTCTGCTCCTCCAGCAGCGCCAACGCCGCGTCCAGGAGGGCCTGCCGGGTCTTCTGTTTCTGGGCCGCCCGGATGCCGAGGGTGTGACTCATGTCATCCAGTTAACAACTGTTCTCCGTAATTGCAAAGCCGTGGAGCACGCTAGACTCGGGAGTCAGTGAACAACTGTTACTACAACTGTTCACCGAAACTTTACGGAGGGATTCGATCCCATGCTGTTCCTCGTCGCCGCACTGCTGCTGCTCGGCGTCGTCATGGGCACCGTCGCCCACGCGCCGCTCGGTTTCAGTCTGGCCATCGCCGTCGTGATCGCCGTCTGGCTCGGCATCTTCGCGCTCCGCGAGCGCCACGGCCGCCGTCGCCACACCTCGACCCACTGACCGGAAGGAGCGGGAACGACCATGCAGCTCACCGCACCGGCCACGCGCCGCACGGGCATCCGGGACACCGACGGCATGGCCGTCGCGTCCTTCATCCTCGGCCTCGTCGGCCTCCTCGTCCTCAATGTCTTCCTCGGCCCGACCGCCATCGTCCTGGCCTCGCTGGCCCTCTGGCGCGGCACGCAGCGCCGGGGCCGCGCCTGGCTCGGCCTGACCCTGGGCGTCGCCGACCTGGTGGTGCTGGTGGCCTTCATGCAGGCGGACTCGACGATCTCGTGGAGCTTCTGACCGGGTGAGCGGCCTTCGAGGCCGGTTCCGGTTGCCGCGCTGCCGGCGGTGGCCGGCGGTGGGCGGTCGTTCCGCCGGGGCGACGGGGAGCGTGGGCGCGGGTGACGGCGCCGGGGGCGCGGGTGACGGCGCCGGGCGCCCCGCCGCCCGCGCCGGGTGCACCCCGGGCAAGGCCCACGGCCCGCGCCGCGGGCCCACGGCGACTCTCCCCGAGGCCCGCCGCCGGCGCGCCGTAGAATCGCCTCACCATGGCTTACCTCGACCACGCCGCGACCACCCCGATGCTCCCGGAGGCGGCAGAGGCGCTGACCGCCGCGCTGAGCATCACCGGCAATGCCTCCTCCCTCCACGCATCCGGCCGCCAGGCCCGCCGCACGGTCGAGGAAGCACGCGAGACCCTCGCGGAAGCGCTCGGCGCCCGCCCCAGCGAGGTCGTCTTCACCTCTGGCGGCACCGAGGCCGACAACCTCGCCGTCAAGGGCCTGTACTGGGCCCGCCGCGACGCCGACCCGACCCGCACCCGGGTCCTCGCCAGTCCCGTCGAGCACCACGCCGTCCTCGACGCCGTGCACTGGCTGGGCGAGCACGAGGGCGCGACCGTCGAGTACCTCCCCGTCGACGCCTACGGACGGGTCCACCCGGACGCGCTGCGCGAGGCGATCGCCCGCAACCCGGCCGACGTGGCCCTGGCCACGGTCATGTGGGCCAACAACGAGATCGGCACGGTCATGCCGGTCCGTGAACTCGCCGAGGCCGCCGCCGAGTTCGGCGTCCCCCTGCACGCCGACGCCGTCCAGGCCCTCGGCCAGGTCCCCGTCGACTTCGCCGCCTCCGGCCTCGCCGCGATGACGGTCTCCGGCCACAAGATCGGTGGTCCCTACGGCATCGGCGCCCTCCTCCTGGGCCGCGAGTACACGCCCGTACCCGTCCTGCACGGCGGCGGCCAGGAGCGGCACGTCCGCTCCGGCACCCTCGACGTCCCCGCGATCGCCTCCTTCGCCGTCGCCGGACGCCTCGCCGCCGAGCAGCGCGAGTGGTTCGCCCGCGAGATCGGCACCCTGCGCGACGCCCTGGTCGCCGCGGTGCGTACGGCCGTCCCGGACGCGATCCTGGGCGGCGACCCGGCACCGGAGGGCCGCCTCCCGGCCAACGCCCACTTCACCTTCCCGGGCTGCGAGGGCGACTCCCTGCTGCTGCTCCTGGACGCCCAGGGCATCGAGTGCTCCACGGGCTCCGCCTGCACCGCCGGCGTCGCCCAGCCCAGCCACGTCCTGCTCGCCACCGGCACCGACCCGGACCTGGCCCGCGGCACCCTGCGCTTCTCCCTCGGCCACACCTCCACCGAGGCCGACGTCGAGGCGGTCGCCAAGGCCATCGGCCCGGCGGTGGAACGGGCCCGCGCGGCGGGCCTGACGTAAGCCCGCGCGGCGGTCAGGCGCGAGCCCCCGCGGCGGGTGTGACGTAGGCCCGCGCGGTGGGTCTGGCGTGAGCCGGGCGGTGGCTGTGACGTAAGCCCGCGCGGCGCTCAGGCCTGAGCGCGCGCGGTGGGTCTGGCGTGAGCCGCGCGGCGGGTGTGACGTAAACCCGCGCGGCGGGCCTCGCACGAGGGTGGGCGCCCGGCGCCCGGGCCTCAGGCCGCGGCGGTGTGGGCCTCCCGCACCAGCCGCAGGTACCGGTCCCAGTCCCAGTGCTCGCCCGGGTCGGTGTGGTCCGTCCCCGGCACCTCGACGTGCCCGATGATGTGCTCGCGGTCGACGGGGATGCCGTACCGCCGGCATATCCGGGCCGTCAGCCGCGCGGACGCCGCGTACATGGCGTCGGTGAAGTCCTGCGGCCGGTCCACGAAGCCCTCGTGCTCGATGCCGATGCTCCGCTCGTTGTACGCGCGGTTGCCCGCGTGGTACGCCACGTCCAGCTCGCGGATCATCTGGGTGACGCGCCCGTCCTTGCCGACGATGTAGTGGGCGGCCGCCTGGTGGGCCGGGTCCTGGAAGACATGCACCGCGCTGGCGAGGTCGCCCTGTGTGACATGGACGACGACCATGTCGATCCCGTAGTCGTCCGGCCGGTCGGCCCAGCGGAAGTTGGCGTCGGAGGCCGCCACCCACCGCGCGCCCCGGTAGTCGACCGCGCCCTCCACGCGGGACTTCCGCACCCCCGGCAGCCGCCACCACAGATGTGCCAGCTCGTCACGCGCCAGCACCGCCGACCCCGTGGCGGCCACCGCCCCGCCGATCAGCAGCGCCCGCCGCCCGATGCGCCGGTCGGCGTCGCGCTTCCTCTGCCCCATGGCCCGTCCCTTCCTCAGCCCGCGAGATCCACAACGGATACTCGCGGGCCGCGGTTCCCGGCGCCCCGTACCCTGGAAGCGTTATGACTGAGACCTCGCAGCGCCCCCGCCCCCTTCGCGTACTCGCCGCCATGTCCGGCGGGGTCGACTCGGCCGTCGCCGCCGCCCGCGCCGCGGAAGCCGGCCATGACGTCACCGGCGTCCACCTCGCGCTCTCCGCGAACCCGCAGTCGTTCCGCACCGGCGCGCGGGGCTGTTGCACCATCGAGGACTCCCGCGACGCCCGCCGCGCCGCCGACGTCATCGGCATCCCCTTCTACGTCTGGGACCTCGCCGACCGCTTCCGCGAGGACGTCGTCGAGGACTTCGTCGCCGAGTACGAGGCCGGCCGCACCCCCAACCCCTGCCTGCGCTGCAACGAGAAGATCAAGTTCGCCGCCCTCCTCGACAAGGCGCTCGCGCTGGGCTTCGACGCGGTCTGCACCGGCCACTACGCCAAGGTGATCCTCCGGGAGGACGGCAGCCGCGAACTGCACCGCGCCTCCGACATGGCCAAGGACCAGTCGTACGTCCTCGGCGTCCTGGACGAGAAGCAACTCGCCCACGCCCTCTTCCCCCTCGGCGACACGGTCACCACGAAGGACGAGATCCGCGCCGAGGCCGAGCGCAGGGGGCTCGCGGTCGCCAAGAAGCCCGACTCCCACGACATCTGCTTCATCGCCGACGGCGACACCCAGGGCTTCCTCGCCAAGCGGCTCGGCAAGGCCGAGGGCGACATCGTCGACGAGGCCGGCAACAAGCTCGGCACGCACGAGGGCGCGTACGGCTTCACCATCGGCCAGCGCAAGGGCCTGCGCATCGGCACCCCGGCCGCGGACGGCAAGCCGCGCTACGTCCTCGACATCTCGCCGGTGAACAACACGGTCACGGTCGGCCCCGTGGCCGCCCTGGACGTGACCGGCCTGACCGCCGTCAAGCCCCGCTGGTGCGGAGCCGCCCCCGCCGGCCCCGGCACCTACACCGCCCAGCTGCGCGCCCACGGCGGCGAGACCGAGGTGACCGCCGAACTCGTCGACGGCACCCTGGAGGTCACCTTCACCCGGCCGGTCCGCGGCGTCGCCCCTGGACAGGCGATCGTGCTCTACGACGGCACGCGCGTGGTGGGCTCGGCGACGATCGCTTCGACGGCGCGGGCGACGGCGACGGTCTGATCGCCCGGAACCCGGAACCCGGAAGCCCGGACGACAGACCTCCGACGGACTGTCGACAGACCTCACCGGCCCGGGATCCCCTACAGCTCCTCCGGCCCGGCCGTGGAGCCGGGGGCAGCCCGGCACGTCGTGCGGTGGGCCGCCCCCCGGCGTCCGCGTGTCCGCGACGGCCGGCGACTCGGCAGGGCGGGATCGGACGGACCGGTTTCTAGGGCCGGCCGGCCGCTTCGCCGAAGAACTCGGCCAGCACCGGTGCGAGCACGTTCGGATCGACCATGTGGGTCTGCCCTTCGAGCGCCCGGTACGTGCCGTGCGGCGCCGCCTCCGCCACCGCCCGCGTGGCCTCCCGCAGCGGGCGCGGACTGGCCTCGCCCGCCACGGCCAGCACTGGTACGCCGACCGAGGCCAGCCGCTCCCGGGGGACCCGCCCGCCGCCCATGACGGCGTCGTCGTAGGCGAGGGTCGGCGCGATCGCCTCCATGCCGGCCCACATCGGCGACTGGCGGGCCCGCTGGATCATCTCCTCGGCCAGGCCCGTCAGCCGCAGGAACAGCTCGACGGCGTCCCCGCGCCGCCCCTGCGCCAGCGCCTCGGTGAGGTGCGCGGTGTACTCGGCGCGGCCCCGCGCCTCCTCCTCGTCCAGGGCGAACGGCGTCTCGTACACCGCCACCCGCCGCACCGGCAGCCCACTGGCCGCCGCCTCCAGCGCCAGCGCGCCGCCCGACGAGATGCCGTAGAGCGCCGCCTCCCCGCCGGCCGCGTCGATGAGCGAGGCCAGGTCCTCGACCTCGCGTTCCACCGCGTACGGCGCCGTGTCTCCGCTCTCGCCGCGGCCCCGCCTGTCGTACCAGAGGACGGTGAAGCGGTTCGCGAGGAGCCTGCCCAGGGGCGCCACGGTGCCGCCCGTGGACATCGCCCCGCTCACCAGAACGACCGCGGGGCCCTGTCCGGCGCGTGCGTACGCGAGTTCCGTTCCGTCGCGCGAAAAGGTCTTCTTGTCCATGTCAGAGCAGACTGCCCCACGGCACGCCGGTCATCCGCCTACGACACTTCCACTTCGTAGAAGCAGAGGTGGTCCTTGATCGCGGCCACGTCCGGCTCGGGATCGGGATAGGCCCACACCAGGTCCGGCGCGTCGGGCAGCGACCAGTAGGACGCCGTGCCCTTGAACGGGCAGTGCGTGTGGGTGGCGGAAGGGGTGAGGAGGTCCAGGCGTACGTGCTCGGCGGGGATGTAGTACCGCACCGGACAGCCGGTCTCGCGCAGGACGAGGGGCCGGTCGGTCTCGGCCAGCACCCGGTCGCCGTGGACGACCCTGATGTGCCGGGCGCTCTGCTCGATCGTGATCGTGTGTCCTCGGGCCATACCGGAACAGCGCTCGCGGGCCGCCGGTTCTTCCCGCGTACGGTGGCGCCATGCGTATCTGTGTCTTCCTCTCCGCCGCCGACCTCGACGACCGTTACACCCGCCCCGCCCGTGAGTTCGCCGAACTGCTCGGCAAGGGCGGGCACACCCTGGTGTGGGGCGGCTCCGACGTCGGGCTGATGAAGGTGGTGGCCGACGGGGTGCAGGAGGCCGGCGGCCGGCTGTGCGGGGTGTCCGTGGACTTCCTCGCGGCCAAGGTCCGCCAGGGTGCCGACGAGATGGTGATCGCGCGTGACCTCGCCGAACGCAAGAAGCTGCTCCTGGAGAAGGCCGACGCGGTGGTGATCATGGTCGGTGGGACGGGCACCCTCGACGAGGCCACCGAGATCCTCGAGCTGAAGAAGCACGGCCACACCGACAAGCCCGTCGTCCTGCTCAACACGGCCGGGTTCTACGACGGGCTGAAGGAGCAGTTCCGGCGGATGGAGGCCGAGGGGTTCCTGCCCCGGCCCCTGACCGACCTGGTGTTCTTCGCGGAGGAGCCGGTCGGGGCGCTGGCCTACCTGGAGGAGAGCCAGGGCATCGCGTGAGCGTCCGGTGATGCGAGCATGGCGGGCATGGCTACTCATGTGATCACCGGAGCGGGTTCCGGCATCGGTGCGGCCGTCGCCCGCCGCCTCCACGCGCGCGGGGACGACCTCGTGCTGCACGCGCGCGACGCGGGGCGTGCGAAGGAGCTGGCGGCGGAGTTCCCCGGGGCGAAGACGCTCGTCGGCGACCTGGCCGACCCCGACAAGCTGTCCTGGGCCTTCTCGCACCAGACGCTGCCCGACCGCGTGGACTCGTTGCTGCACATCGCCGGCGTGGTCGACCTCGGCCCGGTCGGCGACCTCACCCCCAAGTCCTGGCGCCACCAGCTCAACGTCAACCTCGTCGCGCCCGCCGAGCTGACCCGGCACTTCCTGCCGCAGCTGCGCGCCGCCCGGGGGCACGTGCTGTTCGTGAACTCGGGCGCCGGCCTGAACGCCCACGCCGACTGGTCGGCGTACGCGGCGTCCAAGCACGGCCTGAAGGCCCTGGCGGACTCCCTCCGCCACGAGGAGCACCGCAACGGCGTCCGCGTCACCTCCGTCTACCCCGGCCGCACGGCCAGCCCCATGCAGGCCAAGGTCCATCAGCAGGAGGGCAAGGAGTACGACGCGTCGCGGTGGATCGACCCCGAGTCGGTGGCGACGACGATCCTGATGGCGATCGATCTGCCGAGGGACGCGGAGATCAACGACGTGACGGTACGACCGGGGTGGTGACGAGGGGTTTCCCGCCCTCGCCGCCGTTCCTGCCTGTCCCGTCCCGTCCCGTCCCGGGGCTTCGCCGCCGGGCCCCGGCCTGCCTGCGCCCACCCATCACCCGACTCGGCCGGTCACCAGGGCCCGTCCGCCGCACTCGGACGGTCCGGCGCCTGAGGAAACGACTCGGTCGGTTGCCGACGTCCGCGCCACTCGGCCGGTTTCCGGCGCCCGAGGACGAGGCCAGGGCCCGAGCGGGGTCCGGGGGCGGCAGCGCCCGGGGACGGGCAGGGGCGGTGGGGGCGGGAAGAGGCCCGGGTCGCACCGCACCCCGGCCGCGAACCGACGGAACGAAGGAACCGGGCCCGCACCGGCACACCGCCCCCCGCGCCGTACGTAGGCTTCACCCGTGAACGACGACACGCGCTTCGGCCCCGCCACCGGCATCGGCTCCCTGCCCGGCGGCGACGCCAGAGAGGCCGCCAAGGCCGCCACCGGCTCCTTCGAGGACTTCCCGTTCCTCCCCGAACTCCCCGCCCGGGGCCCCGGTGCCGACATGATCGGCCGGACGGCGGGCATGCTCGTGGAGCTGTACGCGCGCGTGGAGCCCAGCGGCTGGCGCATCGGGGACCGGCCGGGCCGGGACACCCGGCGGGCCAGGTCGTGGCTGGGGGAGGACCTCGACGCGCTGGAGGAGTTCACGCAGGGGTACGAGGGCCCGCTGAAGGTCCAGGCGGTCGGCCCGTGGACCCTCGCCGCCAACCTGGAGCTGAAGAACGGCGAGGCCGCCCTCTCCGACCCCGGTGCCTGCCGCGACCTGGCCGCCTCCCTCAGGGAGGGCCTGCGCCTGCACCTCGAGGAGATCCACCGCCGCATCCCGGGCGCCGGGCTCGTGCTCCAGCTCGACGAACCCTCCCTCACCGCCGTCCTGCGCGGCCAGGTGAGGACCGCGAGCGGCTACCGCGCCCACCGCGCCGTCGACCGCCAGGTCGTCGAGGCGACGCTCCGGGACGTGGTCGGGGTGCACGACGGCGGCCCCGTCGTGGTCCACTCCTGCGCGCCGGACGTCCCGTTCGCCCTCCTGCGCAGGGCCGGCGTGGCAGGCGTCTCCTTCGACTTCTCGCTCCTCACCGAGCGTGACGACGACGCGATCGGCGAGGCGGTGGAAGGGGGTACCCGCCTCTTCGCCGGTGTGGTGCCGGGGACGGAGACCGCATTGTCGGACCCTGCCGGTAGCGTCATGGGTGTCAGGACGCTGTGGCGCAGGCTGGGGCTGCGACCGGGGCTTCTCGCGGAAGCGGTCACGATCACGCCGGCGTGCGGCCTCGCGGGGGTGTCCCCCGCGTACGCACGAGAGGCACTCGCGCACTGCGTCCGGGCGGCGAGATCCCTCGCGGACAACCCAGAGTAACGGGAGGACAACACGGTGGCCGGCGACAAGCAAGCGGAGACGACGGTGCCTACGGAGGCACGGGAGCAGCACGCGCAGCTCGCTGAGCAGATCGAGGAGCACCGCTTCCGGTACTACGTGAAGGACGCTCCCGTCATCAGCGACGCGGAGTTCGACCGTCTCCTGCGTTCCCTGGAGGCACTGGAGGAGCGGTACCCCGGGCTGCGCACGCCCGACTCGCCGACCCAGAAGGTCGCGGGCGCCTACGAGACGGACTTCACGGCGGTCCAGCACCGCGAGCGCATGCTGTCGCTGGACAACGCCTTCGACGACCTGGAGCTGGCCGCCTGGGCCGAGCGCGTCCACAAGGACGTCGGCGCCTCCGCGTACCACTTCCTGTGCGAGCTGAAGGTGGACGGCCTCGCCGTCAACCTCACCTACGAGAACGGCCGCCTCACGCGCGCGGCGACCCGCGGCGACGGCCGCACCGGCGAGGACATCACGCCCAACGTGCGCACCATCGCCGAGATCCCGGACCGGCTCTCCGGCGACGGCGTCCCCACGCTCGTGGAGATCCGCGGCGAGGTCTACTTCCCGATGGAGAAGTTCGAGGAGCTCAACGCCCGCCTGGTCGAGGCCGGCGACAAGCCCTTCGCCAACCCGCGCAACGCGGCGGCCGGTTCACTGCGGCAGAAGGACCCGCGCGTGACGGCCACCCGCCCCCTGCACATGGTGGTCCACGGCATCGGAGCCCTGGAGGGCTACGAGGGCCTCACCCGCCTCTCCGAGGCCTACGACATGCTCAAGGCCTGGGGGCTGCCCACCGCCACGCACAACAGGGTCGTCGACGACCTCGACGGCGTACGGGAGTTCATCGCGTACTACGGCGAGCACCGGCACTCGGTGGAGCACGAGATCGACGGGGTGGTGGTCAAGCTCGACGAGATCCGGCTCCAGGGCCGGCTCGGCTCCACGGCCCGTGCCCCCCGCTGGGCGATCGCGTACAAGTACGCGCCGGAGGAGGTCAACACCAAGCTCGTCGACATCCGCGTGGGCGTGGGTCGCACGGGCCGTGTGACGCCGTACGCCCAGGTCGAGCCGGTCACCGTGGCCGGCTCCGAGGTCGAGTTCGCGACACTGCACAACCAGGACGTCGTCAAGGCCAAGGGCGTCCTCATCGGCGACACGGTCGTGCTGCGCAAGGCCGGTGACGTCATCCCGGAGATCCTCGGGCCGGTCGTCGACCTGCGCGACGGCAGCGAGCGCGAGTTCGTGATGCCGTCCGAGTGCCCCGAGTGCGGTACTCCGCTGCGCCCGATGAAGGAGGGCGACGTCGACCTGCGCTGCCCCAACGCCCGTACCTGCCCCGCCCAGTTGCGCGAGCGCCTCTTCTACCTGGCCGGCCGCCGGGCGCTGGACATCGAGCACTTCGGGTACGTCGCCGCCGCGGCCCTCACCAAGCCGCTGGAGCCGGAGGACCCGTCGCTGGCCGACGAGGGTGATCTGTTCGACCTGACCATCGAGCGGTTGCTGCCCATCAAGGCGTACGTCCTCGACCAGGACAGCGGTCTGCCCAAGCGCGACCCGAAGACGGGCGAGGAGAAGATCGTCACGGTCTTCGCCAACCAGCAGGGCGAGCCGAAGAAGAACGCGGTCGCCATGCTGGAGAACATCGCCGCCGCCAAGGAGCGCCCGCTCGCCCGCGTCCTCACCGGTCTGTCGATCCGCCACGTCGGGCCGGTCGCGGCCGAGGCGCTGGCGCGGGAGTTCCGCTCCATCGACCGCATCGACCAGGCGAGCGAGGAGGAACTGGCCGGCACCGACGGGGTCGGTCCGACCATCGCGGCCTCCCTCAAGGAGTGGTTCGCCGAGGACTGGCACCGCGAGATCCTTCGCAAGTGGAAGGCCGCCGGCGTCCGTATGGAGGAGGAGGGCTCCGGCGAGGACGAGGGCCCCCGCCCCCTCGAAGGCCTGACGGTCGTCGTGACCGGCACGCTCGAACACTTCACCCGCGACGGTGCCAAGGACGCCCTGCAGAGCCGCGGAGCGAAGGTGACCGGTTCGGTTTCGAAGAAGACGTCATTCGTCGTTGTGGGTGACAGCCCGGGATCGAAGTACGACAAGGCGATGCAGCTCAAAGTGCCCGTTCTGAACGAGGACGGCTTCACCGTCCTCCTGGAACAGGGCCCCGAGGCGGCGGCGGAAGCCGCGCTTCCCGTGACGGAGTAGCGAGGAACGGCGGTTGAAGGCCACCCGATCGGCGCATATCAGATGCATAAGGGTGGCCGGGGCGCATTCGGGCAACCGTCGACGACCGGTGCCCGTGGAAGCCTTCTGCGGCCTAGTGTTGAGACGTGCGCCTGCCGTGCCCAGCTGCGGTCGGGGCATCCCCGTGCTCGTGATGGGCGGGGGAAGAGTTTTCCAACGCGGCGCCGCCCAAGGGTTGTCGGGCAGTGGGCCGTGTGGCGTGGGCACCGCCGGTTGTGAGAGGGACGGGAATGGAACCGACCGAGAGCGCCGCCCCGGACTCACGGCTGCGCCGGCGCCGGGGCACCGGCGTCCGGTGGGGGAGCCGGTGGGTGGCGTGGTCGGAGCGCGCCGAGGCGCGCGCCGGCACATCGCACACCTCCGTGGACCCGCGCGCCCCCGACCGGTCCCCCGCCGGAGCCGGCGCGTCCGCGCTGCCCGGCAGCGAGGCCGAACGGCCCCCGTCCTGGCCCGCGCTGCCCGCGGCGGTCGTCGCGGCGGCCGGGTTGCTCCTCGGCGCCGGCTTCTACCGCGCCTTCACCGGCCACCACGCGCTCTTCCCGGCCGGCACCGCCGGCTGGTCGCTGGCCGTGCTCACCGGCGTCATCGTCGGCCATCTGGTCATGCTCGGCCGGGCCCGCTGGTGGGGCGGCACCGGCTCCGGCGCCGCCCTCACCCTCGCCGTCCTGCTGCTGTACGGCTGGGTGCCCGCCGGCCTGGTCAGCCTCACCGTCGTCGTCCTGGTCGGCATAGCCCGCCGCCACCGCTGGCGGCAGGGCGTCCTGCACGGCGCGGTGGACATCCTCGGCATCGGCACCGGTGCGCTGCTGCTGGCGGCCTGCGGGCCGGTGCCGTCCGTCGAGAAACCCTGGACCCCCGACACCTGGACGCTCTACACGGCCCCCCAGGTGGTGCTGGTCGCCGTCGCCTACCTGGCGGTCACCCGGGTCCTGCTCTGGTACCTGCACGCGCCCCGCGCCGGCGGTCTGCCCACCGTCGCCCGCACCGCCCTGGTCAGACAGGGGCTGGTCGCGGTCGCCCTGCTCGGCATAGCCCCGCTGGTGTGCGTGGTGGCCGTGGCCAAGCCGATCCTGCTGCCCCTGTTCGCCATCCCGCTCATCGCCCTCGACTCCACGCTGTGGATGGCCCGCGCCCGGGCCGAGGAGCAGTTGCGTGACCCGCTGACCGGGCTGCCCAACCGTCAGTGGCTCGGAGAGCGCATCTGGACCGCCCTGGACGACGCCGAGCGCATCGGTGCCCGGGCCGCCCTCATGCTGATCGACCTGGACCGTTTCCGTTCGGTCAACGACACGCTCGGTCATCTCGCCGGTGACCGGCTCCTCCTCCAGATAGCCGACCGGCTCCGGCTCGCCCTCCCGCGCGGGGCCGAGGTCGCCCGGCTCGGCGGCGACGAGTTCGCCGTCTTACTGCCCGTCGCCGACTCCACGACCTCGGCGACCCGCGTCGCCCGCGGCCTCGTCTCCGCCCTCAGCTCGCCGCTCGACCTCGACGGGCTCACCCTCGTGCTGGAGGCCAGCGCCGGCGTCGCCGTCTTCCCCGACCACGCCCTCGACGCGGAGGGGCTGCTGCGCCGGGCGGACGTGGCGATGTACCAGGCCAAACGGGACCGTACGGGCGTCGAGGTCTACGAGTCCAAGCGCGACTCGAACACCCCCGACCGGCTCGGTCTGCTGGGCGACCTGCGGCGCGCGCTCGACGCCCACGAGGTCCAGCTGCACTACCAGCCCAAGGTCCGCTTCGACGGGCAGGTCGCCGGCCTCGAGGCGCTGGTGCGGTGGGTGCACCCCGAGCGGGGGAAGGTGCCGCCCGACGAGTTCATAGCGATCGCCGAGTCCTCCGGACTGATGCCGCACCTCACGGACTACGTGCTGGAGACGGCCCTCGGACAGGTCGCCGCATGGCGGGCCCAGGGGCTGTACGTGCCGGTCGCGGTGAACGTCTCCCCGCGCGACGTCCACACCCCCGGCTTCGCCGGCTCCGTCGCGGCACGCCTCGCCCGGCACGGAGTCCCCGCGGGAGCGCTCCAGCTCGAGATCACGGAACACGTCCTCCTGGAGGACCCGCAGCGCGCCGCCGACACCCTGAACGGGCTGACCGGGCACGGCGTGAAGATGTCCCTGGACGACTTCGGCACCGGCTACTCCTCGCTCGTCCATCTGCGCCGGCTGCCGGTGAGCGAGCTGAAGATCGACCGGTCCTTCGTGGCCCGGCTGGCGGTGGACACCGAGGACGCGGAGATCGTGCGCTGCACGGTCGACCTCGCGCACTCCCTCGGTCTGCTCGTCGTCGCGGAGGGCGTCGAGGACGACGAGACCTGGGAGCGGCTGCGCGACCTCGGCTGCGACGCCGTACAGGGCTGGCTGGTCGCGGCGGCGATGCCCCCGGAGGAGACGACGGCATGGCTGCGGGCGCGGGGGTCGCGGGGCTGGCAACGCCCCGCGGCGGCGCTGCCGGCGGCCGCCGCGGACGAGTGACCCTCCCACGGCGCCGACCGGTCCGGCCCGCCTGGGGACGCCCCCTCGCGTGATCGTCCTGCGGCACGGCGGCACGGCGGCACGGCTGAACGACGGCACGGCAGCACAGCGGCACGACGGCACGGCTGAACGAGAACGCGCGGCACAGGGCCGTCGCCCGCGGAATGCACCGCGCCACCGCCGTCGTTGTCCCGGTCGGCGGCCGGACGAGCGCACCGCACTCACCACCAGCCCAGGGGAAGAAGCCATGTCACTGTTCGTGCCGGAGTTCGACGACTCCGTGATCGTCCGCGACGCCGACGCGGAGGTCGTCGGCGGCGACCCCGTCGCCGTCAAACTGCTCGCCGACAGCAGCGCGTCCGGCGGCGCGCTCTCCACCGTGCGGGTCACCCTCGCGGAGGGCGCCGACGGCGCCCGCCCGCACCTGCACCACCACTCCGCCGAGATGTTCTTCCTGCTCGACGGGGAGGCCCGGCTCCTGTCCGGCGACGACGTCGTCGGCGCGGAGCGCGGCGACCTCGTCATCGTCCCGCCGGGCAGGCCGCACGCCTTCGCCGCCGCCCCCGGCAGCACCGCCGACCTCCTGATCGTCATCACGCCGGGCGTCGAGCGCTTCGAGTACTTCCGCCACCTCCAGCGCATCCGGCTGGGGGAGGCCGCCCCGGAGAGCCTCCTCGAGGTGCAGGAGCTCTACGACAACCACTTCCTCAGCAGCCCCGCCTGGGAGGCCCGCCGGTGACGTACCGGCCGCCCCGGGCAAACCGTTTCACGGGCACGCGGCCCCGCCCCCTAGGATTGGGCCCAAACCACTCACACTCACCCCAGAGGAACGCTGCATGCCTGGCATCACGCGCGAGGAGGTCGCCCACCTCGCCCGGCTGGCGCGTCTGGAGCTGAAGCCCGAAGAGCTCGACCACTTCGCGGGACAGCTGGACGACATCATCGGCGCGGTCGCCCGCGTCAGCGAGGTCGCCGACCAAGACGTACCGCCGACCTCGCACCCGCTCCCGCTGACGAACGTCATGCGGGCGGACGAGGTCCGTCCGTCGCTCACCCCCGAGCAGGCGCTCTCCGGCGCCCCGGCCCAGGAGCAGCAGCGTTTCAAGGTGCCGCAGATCCTGGGGGAGGACTAACCGCCATGACGGACAACGTCAACATCATCAAGCTCACCGCCGCCGAGATCGCCGCGAGGATCGCCTCCGGCGAGCTCACGGCCGTCGAGGTCACCGAGGCCCACCTGGCCCGTATCGAGGCCGTCGACGAGAAGGTGCACGCCTTCCTGCACGTCGACCGCGAGGGCGCCCTGGCGCAGGCCCGGGCCGTCGACGAGAAGCGGGAGCGCGGCGAGAAGCTCGGCCCGCTGGCCGGCGTCCCTCTCGCGCTCAAGGACATCTTCACCACCGAGGGCGTCCCGACGACCGTCGGTTCGAAGATCCTCGAGGGCTGGATCCCGCCGTACGACGCGACCGTCACCCGGAAGCTGAAGGCCGCCGACGTCGTCATCCTCGGCAAGACCAACATGGACGAGTTCGCCATGGGGTCGTCGACGGAGAACAGCGCCTTCGGGCCGACCGGCAACCCGTGGGACCTCACCCGCATCCCCGGCGGCTCCGGCGGCGGTTCCTCCGCCGCCCTCGCCTCCTTCGAGGCCCCGCTCGCCATCGGCACCGACACCGGCGGGTCCATCCGCCAGCCGGCCGCCGTCACCGGCACGGTCGGCGTGAAGCCGACGTACGGCGCGGTCTCCCGCTACGGCATGGTCGCCTTCTCCAGCTCCCTGGACCAGGGCGGGCCCTGCGCCCGTACGGTCCTGGACGCGGCCCTCCTGCACGAGGTCATCGCCGGGCACGACCCGCTCGACTCGACCTCCATCGACGCCCCGGTCCCGCCGGTCGTCGAGGCCGCCCGCAACGGCAGCGTCGCCGGCATGCGCGTCGGCGTCGTCAAGCAGTTCCGCGGCGAGGGCTACCAGGCCGGCGTCATCCAGCGCTTCGACGAGTCCGTCGAACTGCTGAGGGGACTGGGCGCCGAGATCGTCGAGCTGGACTGTCCCTCCTTCGACCTGGCCCTGTCGGCGTACTACCTGATCGCCCCGTCCGAGTGCTCGTCCAACCTCGCCCGCTTCGACGGCCTGCGCTACGGCCTGCGTACCGGCGACGACGGCAACCACTCCGCCGAGGAGGTCACCTCCCTCACCCGTGAGGCGGGCTTCGGCGCCGAGGTGAAGCGCCGCATCATGCTCGGCACGTACGCCCTGTCCAGCGGCTACTACGACGCGTACTACGGCTCCGCGCAGAAGGTCCGGACGCTCATCACGCGCGACTTCGAGAAGGCGTTCGAGCAGGTCGACGTGATCGTCTCCCCGACCACGCCCACCACCGCCTTCCCGATCGGCGAGCGCGCCGACGACCCGATGGCGATGTACCTGGCCGACCTGTGCACCATCCCGACCAACCTGGCGGGCAACGCGGCCATGTCGCTCCCCTGCGGTCTGGCCCCGGAGGACAACCTCCCGGTCGGCCTGCAGATCATCGCCCCGGCGCTGAAGGACGACAGGCTGTACAAGGTCGGCGCCGCCGTCGAGGCCGCCTTCGTGAAAAAGTGGGGCCACCCGCTGATCGAGGAGGCTCCGTCGCTGTGAGTGCACTGACCAAGGCCAAGGGTTTCAAGAAGTCCAAGTCCGGTCTCTACATCTCGATGGCCACGTCGGCGTTCGGCGCCGTCGGTGTCTACAAGCAGATCAAGAAGGCCCGCGGTGACAACGACACGCTGCGGCTGCTCGACGCCGTCGTGACCGGTGCCGCGGTCGTCACCAACCTGGCCATTCTCTACCGCGAGCTGAAGCGGCTGGGCGACGACGACGTCCTGCTGGGCTGAGAGGGAAGTTTTCACCGTGACCACCACGATCGACCTCGTGTCGTACGAGGACGCGCTGGCGTCGTACGACCCCGTCATGGGCCTCGAGGTCCATGTCGAACTCGGCACCAAGACCAAGATGTTCTGCGGGTGTGCGACCGAGCTGGGCGCCGAGCCCAACTCGCAGACCTGCCCCGTGTGCCTCGGCCTGCCCGGCGCGCTCCCGGTCGTCAACGCGACCGGCGTCGAGTCCGCGATCAGGATCGGCCTCGCGCTGAACTGCGAGATCGCCGAGTGGTGCCGCTTCGCCCGGAAGAACTACTTCTATCCGGACATGCCGAAGAACTTCCAGACCTCCCAGTACGACGAGCCGATCGCCTTCGACGGCTACCTCGACGTGCAGCTGGAGGACGGCGAGGTCTTCCGGGTGGAGATCGAGCGCGCCCACATGGAGGAGGACACCGGCAAGTCCACCCACGTCGGCGGCGCGACCGGCCGTATCCACGGCGCCTCGCACTCGCTGCTCGACTACAACCGCGCCGGTATCCCGCTCATCGAGATCGTCACCAAGCCGATCGTCGGGGCGGGCGAGCGGGCCCCCGAGGTGGCGCGGGCCTACGTGCGTGAGCTGCGCGAGGTCATCCGGGCGCTCGGTGTCTCCGAGGCCCGGATGGAGATGGGCCAGATGCGCTGCGACGTGAACCTGTCGCTGATGCCGAAGGGCTCCGACACGTTCGGCACGCGCTCCGAGACGAAGAACGTCAACTCGCTGCGGTCCGTGGAGCGCGCGGCCCGTTTCGAGATCCAGCGCCACGCGGCCGTGCTGAGCATGGGCGGGTCGATCGTCCAGGAGACCCGCCACTTCCACGAGGACACCGGGTCGACGACCTCGGGCCGGGTGAAGGAGGAGGCCGAGGACTACCGGTACTTCCCCGAGCCGGACCTCGTGCCGGTGGCCCCCTCGCGCGAGTGGGTCGAGGAGATCCGCGCGGCTCTGCCCGAGCTGCCGCTGGTCCGCCGCAACCGGCTGCGGGAGGAGTGGGGGATCTCCGCCACCGACATGCAGGCGATCCTCAACGCCGGTGCGCTGGACCCGATCGTCGCCACGATCGACGCCGGTGCCGACGCGGCCTCCGCCCGCAAGTGGTGGATGGGTGAACTGGCCCGCAGCGCCAACGAGTCGGGCAGGGCGCTCGACGAACTGGCGATCACGCCGGAGCAGGTCGCCCGCGTCACCGAGCTGGTGACGTCCGGCGACCTGAACGACAAGCTGGCCCGCCAGGTCATCGAGGGCGTCCTCGCGGGCGAGGGCACCCCGGACGAGGTCGTCGAGAAGCGCGGTCTGAAGGTCGTCTCCGACGAGGGCGCGCTCACCGCCGCCGTCGAGGAGGCCATCGCCGGCAACCCGGCCATCGCGGACAAGATCCGCGGCGGCAAGGTGGCCGCGGCCGGCGCCCTGGTCGGCGCGGTCATGAAGGCCACCCGCGGCCAGGCGGACGCGGCCCGCGTCAAGGAGCTGATCCTGGAGAAGCTGGGCGTCGGCTGACCCCCGCGAACTCCCGAGGGGGACGCGTCGGCACCGATGCGTCCCCCTCGCCGCGTCATCCCGCGCTCCGCCCGCTCAGGCCGAGGCGCTACGCTCGCCCGCCATGAGTGGACGTACCGACTCCGACATCCAGGACGACATACGGGCCGACATGATGGACGATCAGGAGACCGAGGGGCGGACGCCCCGGGACCCGGTGACGGACGCGAACCCGGAGACGGACGAGAACCCGCACCCGGAGACGGACGAGGATCCCGGGCCGGACGACGAGGACGGCACCGAGGAGGCCCGGCGGGCCCGCTGGGCGGCGACCGGCACCGGCGCCCTCCTCACCCTCGCCGGCCTCGCCGCGGCGCTGCTGCGCCTCACCGGCTCCGCGCCGGTCCTCGTCCCGGCGGCCTACGCCCTCGGCGCCGCCGTCTGCGCCTTCGCCGCGGTCCTCGGCTCGCGGGGCCGTACCCGGCGCGCGCTGTGGCTGCTGATCGCCGGAGTGATGATCATGGCGGTCGGTGATCAGTCGGACTGAGCCCGTGACGAGGCCCGACATCCGCCCTGTCATTGTCCTGTGATCTGCCTCGCACTCCTGTGAGCAGCCCCATGAACGCGGCAGACGATCACGTTTCGGCTGCGAGAGTGGCCTCGCATCGCTCATGAGTTCTTTGCGGGCTGTTCAGTTCACGCACGACTGTTCCCGGTCAAAGATCCACCCTTCGTCCCGGGAGCACGTTCGTGGCAGCCCTCGCACACCGGTGTGTTCGCCATCGCCTCGTCGTGGTCCTGCTCTGGCTCCTGACCCTCGCGGGGACGGCCACCTCCGCCGTCGTCACCGGCTCCTCGTACTCCAACGACTACGAGGTCCCCGGCACCGAGTCCGGCCGGGCCACCCGGCTGCTGGCGGAGGGCTTCCCGGACCTCGGCGGCGACAGCGACACCGTGGTGTGGCACACCGACTCGGGCACCGTCCGCGCCGCAGCCGTCGAACAGACCATGACCCGCACCCTGGAGCGGATCGCCGACCTGCCGGGGGTCGCGTCCGTGACCAGCCCCTACGACGAGCGGGGCGCCGCCCGGATCAGCGAGGACGGACGGACGGCGTACGCCACCGTCGTCTTCGAGGACCGGGCCGAGGACATCGACCGGGGCGAGGCGCGGGCCGTCGTCGACACCGCCGAGTCGGCCCGGACCGACGGGCTCCGGGTGGAGCTGGGCGGCAGCGCCATCGCCCTCACCGAGCCCTCCGGCGGGCACCTCGCCGAGGCCGTCGGCGTGGTCGTGGCCGCGGTCGTGCTGTTCCTCGCCTTCGGCTCGCTCGCCGCCTCCCTGCTGCCCATCGCCACCGCCCTGGTCGGCGTCGGCACCGCCTACGCCGGGATCGTGCTGCTCGGGCACGCCCTGACCGTCGCCGACTTCGCGCCCATGCTCGGCCTGCTCATCGGGCTCGGCGTCGGCATCGACTACGCGCTGTTCATCGTCACCCGGCACCGGCGCGGTCTGAAGCGGGGGCTGGCGGTCACCGAGGCCGCCGCGGGCGCCGTGGCGACCACGGGCCGCGCGGTCGTCTTCGCGGGTGCGACCGTGTGCATCGCCCTGCTGGGCATGCTGCTCCTGCACCTGAACTTCCTCAACGGCGTCGCGATCGCCGCGTCCCTGACCGTCGTGCTGACGGTCGCGGCCTCCGTGACCCTGCTGCCCGCCCTGCTGTCCTTCATCGGCCCGCGCGCCCTCAGCCGCCGCGAACGGCGCCGGCTGGCCGAGCACGGGCCCGAGCCGGAGCTGCCGACCGGCCTGGCCGCCCGCTGGTCGGCGTTCGTGGAGCGCCACCCCAAGCCGCTCGGTGCGCTCGCCCTCCTCGTCATCGCCGTCCTCGCCCTGCCCACGCTCTCCCTCCGCCTGGGCACCTCCGACCAGGGCAACGACCCGGCGTCCAGCACCACCCGCCAGGCCTACGACCTGGTGGCCGAGGGTTTCGGGGCCGGCGTCAACGGCCCGCTGACGCTGGTCACGCACGTCGACGGCGCCGCGGACCGGCTCGCCCTCGACAACCTCGACGCCACCCTGCGCACCACCGAGGGCGTGGCCTTTGTGACGCCGGTGACGTACGGCGCGGGCGGCGACACCGCGTACCTCACCGTCGTCCCCGAGTCCTCCCCGCAGTCGCGGCGGACCAGCGAACTCGTCGACCGGCTGCGCGACGAGGTGCTGCCGCGGGCCGAGCGCGGGACCTCCCTCGACGTGCGGGTCGGCGGGGTGACGGCCGGCTACGACGACTTCGCGGAGGTCATAGTCGGCAAGCTGCCGCTGTTCGTCGCCGCGGTCGTCGGCCTCGGCTGTCTGCTGCTCCTGCTCGCCTTCCGCTCCGTCGGCATCCCCCTCAAGGCCGCCGCGATGAACGTCGCCGCCGTCACCGCCGCCTTCGGCGTGGTCGTCGCGATCTTCCAGTGGGGCTGGGGGAGCGAGCTGCTGGGGCTGGGCCGCGCCGGCCCGATCGAGCCCTTCCTGCCCGTGATCATGGTGTCGGTGCTGTTCGGGCTCTCCATGGACTACCAGGTCTTCCTGGTCAGCCGGATGTACGAGGAGTGGCTGGAGACCGGCGACAACCGGCGCGCCGTCCGGGTCGGCCTCGCCGAGACCAGCCGGGTGATCAACTCCGCGGCGGTCATCATGATCTCGGTCTTCCTCGCCTTCGTCCTCAGCGGCGACCGGGTGATCGCCATGTTCGGCATCGCGCTGGCCGCCGCCGTAGCCCTCGACGCGTTCGTCCTGCGCACCCTCCTCGTGCCCGCCCTGATGCACCTGCTCGGCGGCGCCAACTGGTGGCTGCCGCGCCGGCTCGACAGGTGCCTGCCGCGCATCAGCATCGAACCGCCCGAGTCCCGTGCCGCCCATGAGAGGCTCACCGAGGTCGTGGCGGAACTCGAGAAGGAGCGGCAGCCGGATGTACGCGATATCGCTGGGTGACGACGGAGCCGAACTGCGCCCCCTGGAGCCGTGGCACGCCGAGGAGTTCCTCGCCCACCTCGACCGGGGCCGGGAGTTCATCGGGCGGTTCATCCCCTTCGGCTCGAAGGAGACGGACGTGGCCTCCGCGCGGGCCCTGCTCCAGCGGTACGCCGACATGCGCGCCGCCGACACCGGCTCCCTGCACGGGCTGTGGCTGGAGGGCAAGCTCGTGGGCGGTGTGCTCTTCCTCAACTTCCGTGCCGAGCAGGGAAACTGCGAGGTCGGCTGCTGGCTGGAACCCGCCGCCACCGGCCGCGGACTGGTCACGCGCGCGATGCGCGTGCTGATCGACTTCGCCGTCGAGCAGCGCGGGATCCACCGCGTGGAGTGGGTCGCGGCCGCCGGGAACCGGCCCAGCCTGAACGTCGCCCGGCGGCTCGGCATGACCCGGGATGGTGTCCACCGGGAGGCGCACCCCTATGGTGGGGTGCGGCACGACCTCGAAGTGTGGTCCGTGCTGGCCCCCGAGTGGCGCTCCGCACGCGCGCGTGCCGCTCACAACGATCATTAAGAGACCTCTCAGAGAGCGTCCGTACGGTGCGAGGCATGGGAACCAAGACTGTTGACGAGGCCGGCGCCACGACGGGCGCCGAGGCCACCGAGGCGAAGCGCGACGAGGAGAGGGTGGACATCACCAAGGACGACGCGGCGGACGCCACGGACAAGGCGGCCGAGCCCGAGAACGAGACCGCCGGCATCCGTGACGGTGACGAGCCCGCCCGTGACGAGCTCGCCGCCGAGGAAGGCTCCGGCAAGGAGGACGGCCCCTCGGGCGTCGGCCAGGGCGCCGGCGCCGTGGTCTCCGCCGCGCTGGGCCTCGTCTCGCTGAGCGGCGGCTGGATCGGCACCGTCGCCTCCGCGCGCCAGACCCTCGTAGGCCAGCTGGAGGCCTCGTCGAGCGGGACGGCGAGCGTCGCCAAGCAGATCGAGGCGGTCTACGGCGACGCCTGGCAGGCCACCGCCCTGTGGGCCGGCCTCTTCGCGCTGGCCGCGCTGATCACCGGCGTCGTGGTGCTGGCCCGGCCCGCCTTCGGGGCGCCCGGCAGGCCGCAGGCGCCGTGGATCAAGTCGGTCGCCTGGGCGGGCGTCTCGCTCGGCGTCGTCGGTCTGCTGCTGGCCGTCCTGAAGTACACCGACGTCCTGCTCGGACTGCCGTCCACGGGCTGAACCACCGCAGGTCCCGCAGGTCCCGAGGGGCCTCGGGGTGGGCCGCGAGCACCTTGCGGCCCACCCCGAGGCCCCTCACACGTGTCCGAGGCCCCACGCGATCGTCGAAGACGCGGAACTCTTCCCAGGCGACGGACACCCCGGGAGGCGAGGGGTGAGGCATCGCAGCAAGCGGAGCCACTCCCGCCCGGCTCCCCCGAGGGACCCACCGTGTACGCGTACGAGCTCCAGCAGTCCGCCGGGCCGGGCCGAGCCCCGCCCAGCCCAGCCCCGGGCCAGAGCCCCGTCCCGCCGGGCCGAGCCCCGCCCAGCCCAGCCCGGCCGAGCCGCCGCGCCGAGCGCGGGCGACTGACCCGCGAGGCCGCCCGAGGTCGGCGCACCACCTGCCGCGAGGCTGCTGAACGCGCCCCCGAGGCCGCTGAGAGGCGAACCGCGCCCCCCGCCACCGCCGGCCGCGGCCCGCCCGCCCGGCGTGAGCGCCGCCGCACGGGAGCGCTGCCGCACGGGAGGGCCGCCGCACGGGGGCGCCGCGGCACGGGAGCGACGCCGCACGGGGACCGGCCGTACGGCGCGACGGGCCTGCTGAGGGTGTCGGCCGTCGCCCCCGCGAGAGGTCGGGCGGCGGCAACGGCTGGGGTGCTGTCGGAGCCCTGTGCGATGCTCGCCCCGTGGAGACCAGGTCCGTCAGCCCCGTCTTCGTCGGTCGCGCCGACGAGTTGGACATCCTGAACGACGCGCTCTCCCGCGCCACCACCGCGGGAGAGCCACAGGCGTTGCTGATCGGCGGCGAGGCCGGGGTCGGCAAGACGCGCCTCGTCGAGGAGTTCGCCACCGCCGCCTGCCACCGGGGCGCCGTCGTCGCGCTCGGCGGCTGTGTCGAGATCGGCGCCGACGGACTGCCGTACGCCCCGTTCTCCACCGCCCTGCGCGCCCTGCGCCGCGCCCTGCCGGACGAGCTGGCCGCCGCGGCCGCCGGGCAGGAGGACGAACTCGCCCGGCTGCTGCCCGAGTTGGGCGAGGCGGGTGCGGGACGGCACGACGAGGAGGGCATGGCGCGGCTCTTCGAACTCACCGCCCGCCTCCTGGAACGCGTCGCCGCCGACCGCACCGTCGTCGTCGCCCTGGAGGACCTCCACTGGGCCGACGCCTCCACCCGCCACCTCCTCTCCTACCTCCTGCGCACGCTGCGCGCCGGCCGCCTCGTCGTCCTCGCCACCTACCGCTCCGACGACATCCACCGCCGCCACCCGCTGCGCCCCCTGCTCGCCGGACTCGACCGGCTGCGCACCGTCCGCCGCCTCGAACTGGCCCGCTTCACCCGCGAGGAGGTCGGCCGCCAGATCGCCGGCATCCTCGCCCACGAACCCGACCCCGCCCAGGTCGACGCCATCTTCGAACGCTCCGACGGCAACGCCTTCTTCGTCGAGGAACTCGCCGTCGCCGCCCACGAGGGCTTCCGCGCCGGTCTCACCGACTCCCTGCGTGACCTGCTGCTCGTCCGCGTCGAGGCGCTGCCCGAGGGCGCGCAGAGGGTCGTCCGGATCGTCGCCGAGGGCGGCTCCACCGTCGAGCACCGGCTGCTGGCCGCGGTCGCCCGGCTCGCCGAGGACGACCTCATCGAGGCGCTGCGGGCCGCCGTCGGCGCCCACATCCTGCTCGCCGCGCCCACCGGCGACGGCTACCGCTTCCGCCACTCCCTGGTGCGCGAGGCCGTCAGCGACGACCTGCTGCCCGGCGAACGCTCCCGCCTCAACCGCCGCTACGCCGAAGCGCTGGAGGCCGACCCGACGCTCGTCCCCGCCGACGAGCGCGTCCCGCGCCTGGCCGGCCACTGGTACCACGCCCACGACGCCGCCAAGGCGCTCCCCGCCGTCCTGGACGCCTCCGACGCCGCCCGCTCCCGCCACGCCTACAGCGAGCAACTGCGGCTCCTGGAAAGGGCGATGGAACTGTGGGAGACCGCTCCCGAGGACGTACGGGCCCGTCCGCGCCCGGTCGGCCACACCGAGATCCCCGCTCCCCGCGGCCGCGCCCCCGCCACCCCACCCCTGCGCTACGTCGACCTCATGGCGGAGGCCGCCGTCGCCGGCCGGCTCTGCGGGGAACGGGAACGCGCCCTGAGGATCACCAGGCGGGCACTGCACCTCCTGGAGGACGAGAACGACCCGCTGCTTGCCGCCTGGTTCTGGGTGCAGCGCTCCCGGCTGGTGCGGGCGCAGGCCCGCGGCGACGGCCGGGCGGAACTGGCCACCGCGCAGGATCTCGTACGCGGGCTGCCGCCCTCCGAGGTGCACGCCGAAGTGCTGGCCACCGTCGCCAACTGGTCGATGGCGCACGACCCCGGACCCGAGGCCTTCACGGCCGCCGAACGCGCCGTGGAGTACGCGCGCATGGTCGGCGTCCGCGAGACCGAGCTGAACGCCCGCCTCACCCTCGCCGGCCTCATGGTCGACGCGGGCGACATCGAGGCCGGGCTGAGGGAGCTGTACGAGGTCGGGGAACGGGCGCTGGAGGAGGGCAGGACCTCCGTGGCCGGCCGTGCCCGGGTGAGCCTGCCCGCCGGCCTCGAGGCCGTGGGCCGCTCCCGCGAGGCGGTCCCCCTCCTGGAGGAGGGCATCGCCTTCACCCGCCGGTTCGGCCTGCTGGACTCCGAGGCGTGGGCGTGGGTCACCCTGTCCGACTCGCTGTACTCGCTGGGCCGTTGGGAGGCCGCCGCGGAGGCCGCCGAGGGCGCCCTGCGCATCGGCCGCGGCGCCGGACCGCGGGGCGCCGGCGCGCTGCGCAGGGCCCACCTCGCCCTCGGCCGCGGCGACCTCACGGAAGCCGCCGGTCACCTGGCCACCGCCCGGGCCCGCTACGGCCCCCACGACTCCCTGCCGCGGCAGACGCTGCCGCTCACCCGGATCGCGATCGGCGTGGCCGCGGGCGAGGGCCGCCTGCTCGACGCCCGCGCCGAACTGGAGCGCGCCCTCGACGCCGGCTTCCCGCCCGGCACCCAGCGCCACGGCTGGCCGGTGCTGCTGGCCGCCGCCACGGCCGAGGCCGACGCCCGCGACCTGCCCGCCGCCCGGCAGGGCAGGGCGGACGTCCTCGCCCGCATCCGCCAGGCCGCCGGGAGACTCGCCACGGGCGCCCCCGTCTGGGCCGCCGTCGACCTGTGGGTGCGCGCCGAACTCCGCCGCGCCGAGGGCCTGGACACCCCCGGCCTGTGGTCCGAGGTCGTCATCGCCTTCGAACGCCTGGAGCGGCCGTACGACCTCGCCCGCGTCCGGTACCGGCTGGCCGAGGCCCTCCTCACCGGGGGAGGCACCGAGCCCGGGCGCGACCACGCCACGGAACTGCTCCGCCTCACCCACGCCGTCGCCGGCCACCTGGGCGCCCGTTCCCTCGCCGAGTCCGCCGTCCGCCTCGCCGGGCGCGCCCGCCTCACCCTCACCGCCACCGCGACGCCCACCCCCGACGACCCGGCCCGGGCCCTCGGCCTCACCGGCCGCGAACGCGACGTCCTGCGCCTGGTCTCCGCCGGCCGCACCAACCGCCGGATTGCCGAGGAACTCTTCATCTCGCCGAAGACGGCAAGCGTCCACGTCTCCAACATCCTCGCCAAGCTGGGCGTCTCGGGGCGCGGGGAGGCCGCGGCGGTGGCGCACCGGCTGGGTCTGTTCCCGGCGGGGGCGGACGGCCGGCCGGTCGCGGGATAATGGCGGCAGGCGACCAGGGAGGAGCCGTGTTGTACCAGATCGAGTACACCGAGCGCGCGGCAGCGCAGCGTGACGCTCTCGCAGAGGACCGGCGCAAGCTCTTGGAGCGCGGTCTGCTGAAGCTGGCCGAGGATCCGTTCACTCCGGTGTCGAAGGCGGTCAGCGGCGAGGACATCCGCGTCGTCTCCGTGGCGCCCGGCCTGACCGTCGACTACATGATCCACCGAGCGTTCCTGATCCTCGTCTCGGTGGCGATCCTCGACCAGTCGCTCATAGACGACGAGTGACCACCGCCGCGACGCGGCCCGAAAGGAAGAACCATGTTCAACGCCTTCGAGGAACTGTTCTCCCCGGGCCGCAAGCACACCAGTGACGAGCAGAACCGGCTGGAGCTGACCCGGGAGGACGTCGGCGACGCCGACCCCGGGCGCGGTCCGATAGACCTCACCTCGGGCAAGGTCGTCGTCCGCCCGCCCAAGCCGACGGCCGACGAGGACGCCACGGACACCCCCACGGACACCACGGACACCCCAACGGACGCCACGGACGCCGACGACGCGGAGGCCGCCGGGGACTCCGTGGACGGGGAGCGGCCGCGGCAGTGAGGCGTGGGCCTCAGCTCACCTCGAGCTCCAGGATCCGGTCGTCCCCCGCCTTCGGCGCGCCCCGGCCGTCCGTGTTGCTGGTCGTCAGCCACAGCTTGTTGCCGCCCGCCGCGACCACCGTGCGCAGCCGGCCGTACTCGCTCCCGAGAAACGCCTGCGGGTCCGCCGACGCCTCCGTGCCCTTCAGCGGGATGCGCCACAGGCGCTGCCCCCTCAGGCCGGCCATCCAGACGGAGCCCTCGGCGTAGGCGATGCCGCTGGGGGAGGCCTCGTCCGTGCCCCACTGGGCCAGCGGGTTGCGGTACCGGGCGTCGTCCGACTTCCCCTCGGCCTCCGGCCAGCCGTAGTTGGCGCCCGGCTCGATCGCGTTCAGCTCGTCCCAGGTCTGCTGGCCGAACTCCGCGGCGAACAGCCGCTGCTTGCCGTCCCAGGCCAGCCCCTGCACATTGCGGTGGCCGTACGAGTACACCGGGGAGCCGGGGAACGGGTTGCCCGGAGCCGGTTCGCCCTCCGGGGTCAGGCGCAGGATCTTGCCGCCCAGGGACTCCTTGTCCTGGGACAGGCCCTGGTCGCCGCTCTCGCCCGTGCCGACGTAGAGCATCCTGTCGGGGCCGAAGGCGATCCGGCCGCCGTTGTGGATCATGCCCTTGGGGATGCCCTTGAAGACCGTGTCCGGGGCGCCCAGCTGGTCGCCGGAGGGCCGATCGGGGTCGTACAGCATGCGGACGACGCGGTTGTCCGAGGCCGAGGTGAAGTACGCGTAGATCATGTGGTCCGAGGCGTACTCGGGGGAGAGGGCGATACCGAGCAGACCGCCCTCACCGGCGGCCGAGACGCCCGGCACCTCGCCGAGCTCCGTCTTCCCGCCGGTCGTCTCGTCCACCCGCGTGATCGTCCCCTCGTCGCGGGAGGAGACCAGCAGACCGCCCTCGGGGAGCGGGGCGAGGCCCCACGGGCTGTCCAGGCCCTCGGCGACCGTACGCACCACCTTGACCGTGCCCTTGGCGGGCGGGGTCTCCTCGGCCGCCTGCCCCGGGGACGAGCCCTCCGTCACCGTGGGGCTGGGGGACGGGCTCGCGCCGGCGCCCGGGGTTCCTCCGTCGGAGGAACAGCCCGCCGCCAACAGGAGCGCACTCGCGGCCAGCACGGCCGTTACTGCTCGACGTTGCACGATCTTGGTCCCTTCGACGCGGCGGGTACCGACGGCGGGTTCTCCCGGCGGGTGTCCAACGGCAGCCCTCTCCTTGTCATACACCGCTCGCGGCCCACGAGTTCCCGATCACCGAAACCCGATGCCCGCCGCGACCCCGCGCCGTCCGGTCCTCTAGTCCCACGACCCCTGCGCCGCTGGCAGCTCCGCCACCTCGGCCAGGTCCTGTTCCGTCAGCCGCAGCCCGGCCGCCCCCGCGTTCTCGGTCACCCACCGCTGCTGCTTGGTCCCCGGCACCGGCACCACGTGCGGCCCCTGCGCCAGCACCCACGCCAGCGCCACCTGCGCGGGCGTCACGGCCGCCCCGTGGCGCGCGGCCACCCGGCGCAGACCGGCGACGATCGGCTGGTTCGCGGCCATCATCTCGGCGGTGAACCGAGGGTGCCGGGCGCGCATGTCGTCCGGTTCGAAGCCCCCGCCCGGGGTCAGCGTGCCGGTCAGGAAGCCGTTGCCCAGCGGCATCGCCGCCAGGAAACCGACGCCCCGCTGCTCGCACCACGGCAGCAGGGCCTCCAGCGCCTCCGGCGACCACACCGACAGCTCCGCCTCCACCGCGCTCACCGGGAAGACCTGCTGCACCCGCTGCAACTGCCGGATCGTCGCGTCGTACAGCCGCCCCCCACCACGGCGACCGCCCCGGGCACCCACCGCGCACAGCCCCAACGCCCTCACCTTGCCCGCCTGGACCAGCTCCGCCATCGCCCCCCAGGTCTCCTCCACCGGCACCTCGGGGTCGGCGCGGTGCAACTGGTAGAGGTCGATGACGTCCGTCTGCAAGCGCCGGAGGGAGGCGTCGCAGGCCCGTTTCACGTACCCGGGGCGGCCGTTGGCCACGATGTGCTGCTCACCCACCAGCAGGCCGACCTTCGTCGAGACGAATGCGTCCTCGCGCCGCTCCTTCAACGCCCGTCCCACCAGCAGCTCATTGGTGAAGGGGCCGTACATGTCGGCCGTGTCCAGCAGGGACGCGCCCAGATCCAGCGCCCGGTGCAATGCCCTCAGCGACTCGTCGCCGCGCTGCCGCGACCCGCTGTACCCCCAGCTCATCGGCATGCATCCGAGTCCGACGGCCCCCACCGCGAGCGCCGCCGCGCCGATCGTCCTGCGCTCCACCTGCTCGTGACCCTCCCTTTTCCGGCCCCCCAACCTAACCTCTGCACACGCGCGTGCCTGACATAGCCTCCAGACCATGACTGCTGCTGACCTGCCGAACGACGTATGGCTGCCCCTCCCGCCCGACGGGATCGACGGTCTCCCGGAGGGGCCCAACTACCTCTTCTGGGACGGCGACGAGGACTTCCCCGCGGATCCGGCCCGGTGCGTGTACTACGTGGTCCCCTACATGAAGCCCGTCGAGGTCGTGCTGCGGCCCCTGCCCCACCTGAGCGCCGTCCAGGTGGTGCAGACCCTCTCGGCCGGCGTCGACAACGTGCTGCCGGGCATCGACGCGCTGCCTCCGGGCGTGCGGTTGTGCAACGCGCGCGGGGTGCACGAGGCCAGCACCGCCGAACTCACGCTCACCCTGATCCTCGCCTCGCTGCGCGGCGTCCCCGACTTCGTGCGCGCCCAGGACCGGGGGGAGTGGCTCGCCGGGTTCCGGCCCGCGCTGGCCGACAGGACCGTCCTCATCGTGGGATACGGGGCGATCGGATCAGCGATCGAGGACCGGCTCGTTCCGTTCGAGGTCGCGCGGGTGGCGCGCGTCGCGCGCTCCCAGCGCACAACGGCGCGCGGACCGGTGCACCCACTCACCGAACTGCCCGCCCTGCTGCCCGAGGCCGACGTCGTCGTCCTGGCCACGCCGCTCACCGAGACCACCCGCCACCTGGTGAACGCCGACTTCCTCGCCCGGATGAAGGACGGTGCGCTGCTGGTCAACATCGCCCGTGGCCAGGTCGTCGACGGCAAGGCGCTCCTCACCGAACTGGAGAGCGGCCGCCTCACCGCTGCCCTGGACGTCACCGACCCCGAGCCCCTGCCCCCCGGCCACCCGCTGTGGACGGCGCCGGGTGTGCTGATCAGCCCGCACGTGGGCGGCCCCACGTCCGCCTTCCGGCCACGCGCCGAGCGGCTGTTGAAGGAACAGTTGAGGCGTTTCGTGAACCAGGAGCCCCTGCGCAACGTGATCCTTACGACGGGCGCCACAAGCGAGTCATGACGAGCACGGCACGCGTGTCCTCCGGTTCGGGCACCCTCCGCAGTCCCCCGAACGCGGTCAGTACCCCCGTTGCCGCTGATCGTCACGGAGCGTAGAGGAACTATGTCCCTGAGTGACGAGACTGGTGTATCGTCCCGACAGGGGCTGCGCCGCGACCGTACGGCGCCGGGGATGGACATTTCAGACTGTGAGGGGGGCGACGGGCGATGCACGGCCTATGGACGAACGATCCGACGCGGCGGAGCCGCCGTCGGCGGCCCTGTTGCACGGCCACGAGCAGATGCGGTGGCCCCGGTCACGGCAGTCGGCGCAGCCATCACCACCGCGGGCCCAGCGGCCGCAGGAGGCAGACCCCGCCGACGCACCGGGACCGGCAGGCCTGGGGAGCGGCGCGGACCGGGAGGCCCCGGTGAGTTCGCCGTCGACCTCCACGACCCTCCTCGACGGAGCGCTGCGGACACAGACTCCGGCGGGGACGCCGCTGACCGAGTCGCCGTCCCCGGGCGGCCCCGGATCGACGAGCATGGTCCACCAACTGGTGCTGGCCCTGCTGTGCGCGGGCTACGCCGTCGGTTCCGCGCTCGGCTGGGGCTCGGACGAACTCGCGCTCATCATGGGGGACTTCGGGCTCGCGGCAGCGGCGGGCGCCGCCGCCGTGTCCTGCTTCCTCTACGCGCGCACCCGCCGGGTCCGCTTTCGACCGGCCTGGCTGCTGTTCGCGCTCTCCTCGGCGATGGCCGCCCTGGGCAACCTGGTCTGGGGGTGGTACGAGGTCGTCCTGAACCGCCCCGTACCCAGCCCCAGCTACGCCGACCTGTTCTTCCTGTGCTTCGCGCCGCCCGCGATCGTGGGGCTGCTGGTGCTCGCCGCCCGGCCCATGACCAAGGCGGGCTGGGTCTGCCTGGCGCTGGACGCCTGGTTGATCGCGGGTTCGCTGCTGACCCTCGCCTGGAGCCTCGCCCTCGCGCAGGCCGCGCGGCTCGACGGGCCGAGCGTGGCCCACGCGGCGCTGACGCTGGCGTACCCGCTCCTCGACATCGCCCTGGTGAGCATGGCGCTCGTACTGCACTTCCGGCGCACGTCGGTCAACCGCACGGCGGTCAACACCGCCGTCGGCGCCCTCGCGCTGACCGTGATGTGCGACGCCCTGTTCACCTCACCGCTGCTGCACCACACCTACCGCTCGGGCCAGCTCCTCGACGCGGGCTGGTTCGCCGGCTCGCTGCTGCTCGCGTACGCCCCCTGGGCCGCGGGCCGGCAGCACGGCCCGGGGGAGGAGGGGCACACGCGCGTGGTCCACGAGCACGTGCCCGGACACCGCATCACCGGCCACCCGCACCCGCAGCCCCCCGCGCCGGGCGGTGACCGCGGCCGGTATCCGACCGCCCGGCCCCTCACCGGCTCCCTCGCCGCCCTCACGCCCTATCTCGCCGCCGCCGTCTGCACGCTGGGGATCCTCTACAACGTCCTCCACGGCCGCAGCGTCGACCGGGTGGTCCTGCTGACCGGCGGGGCGGTCGTGCTCGCCCTCGTGGTGCGCCAGGGGATCATGCTGCTCGACAACATCACCCTCACCCAGGAGCTGGCCCAGAAGGAGAACCACTTCCGCTCCCTGGTGCAGGGCTCCAGCGACGTCATCATGATCGCCGCCCCCAGCGGCGTGCTGCGCTACGTCTCCCCGGCCGCCGTCGGCGTCTACGGACGGCCCGCCGAGGAACTGGTGGGCACGGAGCTGGCCCAGCTGATCCACCCGGAGGACCTGGGCTGCGTGGTGCACGAGGTGCGCCGCTTCCTCGCCGCCAGCCCCCAGGAGGAACCCACCACGCGCATCGAGTGCCGGTTCCGCTCCGGCGACGGCGGCTGGCTCAACGTCGAGTCGACCGTCAACCGGCACCACGGCGGGCTGATCTTCAACAGCCGGGACGTGACCGAACGGGTCCGCCTCCAGGCACAGCTCCAGCACAACGCCGAGCACGACCCGCTGACCGACCTGCCCAACCGCGCCCTGTTCACCCGGCGCGTCCAGCAGGCGCTGTCCGGCCGCCGCAGCTCCGACCGGGGCACCGCCCTGCGCAACACGGCCGTCCTCTTCATCGACCTCGACGGCTTCAAGGCCGTCAACGACACGATCGGCCACCAGGCCGGGGACGAGCTGCTCGTGCAGGCCGCCCGCAGGCTCCAGGACGCGGTCCGGCAGGGCGACACCGCCTCCCGGCTGGGCGGCGACGAGTTCGCCGCGCTGATCGCCGGCGACACCACCCGCGACCGCAGCGCCCGGGAGCGGCACATCCTGGAACTCGCCGACCGTCTCAGGATCACGCTCTCCCAGCCGTATCTCATCGACGGCAGCGAGGTGCGGGTCGCCGCGTCCATCGGCGTCGCCTTCGCCGAGCCCGGGCTCGGGGCCGGAGAACTGCTGCGCAACGCCGACCTCGCCATGTACCGCGCCAAGGCGGGCGGCAAGGGCCGGGTCGAGCTGTACAAGCCACAGATGCAGCAGGACGTCGTACGGAAGGCGGAGCTGGCCACGCGGCTGCGTGCCGCGCTGCACGACGGTGAGTTCGCGCTGCTGCACCAGCCCGTGGTGCGGCTGGAGGACGGCCGGATCTCGTCGGTCGCCGCCCATGCCCGCTGGCGCTCCTCCCAGGGGGTGCTCTTCACACCCGCGGAGTTCCTGCGGGTCGCGGAGGCCGGCGACCGGGCGGCCGAGCTGGGCCGCTGGATGCTGGAGAAGGCCGTCGAGCAGGCCGCCGACCGGGCCGCGAGCGGGCTGAACGTGCCGGTGGTGGTCCGGGTGGGCGCCCGGCGCCTGCTGGACCGGTCGATGCCGCTGGGCTCGGTCGAGGCCCTGCTGACCCGGCACGGGCTGCCGTCCGGGGCGCTGGTCGTCGAACTGTCGGACATAGAGCCGAACGTGTCGCTGGACGAACTCGAGCGCCGTCTGGGCGCGCTGCGCAGGCTCGGCGTACGGATCGCCCTCGACGGCTTCGGCGGCGGCTGCGTGGCCATAACGGCACTGCGCCGGCTGCCCGTCGACGTACTGAAGCTGGACCGCGGTCTGGTGGAGGGTGTCGTCGAGTCCGCGCGGCTGCACAAGATCACCAGCGGGCTGCTGCGGATCGCCGGCGACCTCGGGCTGCAGTCCGTGGCCGAGGGCGTGGACCTGCCCGAGCAGGTCGTGGCCCTGCGCGCGATGGGCTGTACGCACGGGCAGGGCATGGCGTTCGCCGGGCCGCTCGACGAGTACCGGCTGCGCAGGGCGCTCGGCCGCGGCCACTGTCCGGTGCCGCACGGGCCCGTCGAGCCCGCGTTCGCGGGTGGTGGCGCGGGGGTGTACACCAGTGGTGTCCCCGCGGTCCTGGGAGGCGGCACGCTGGGTGGCGGAACGGCCCTTCGCTCACATAATGAGACCCCTGTCCCACCCACTTGACACTGGGTGCGTGCCGGGGGGAGGGTCAGTGCCATGCGCACCCGAATTCTCGTACTTGGACAGCGCGTCGGCTGAGCTGGGACCCACCGGAGGACGATCCGGGAACCCCAGCGACCTCACCGGCGCGCTCCCCTCGCTTGCCTTTTGGCACGAGGGGTTTTTTGTTGCACAGGCACCTGCCACGCAGCAGTCGAACACCGCACGAACCTCGCAAAAACCCTCAGCATCGAGAAGAGAATGCCGATGACCGAGCAGGCCACCGGGGCCCATCACCCGCAGCCGCGGCCCCGATCCGGAGGACAGCACTCCGCGTCCGTCGAGCACGTCACGGGTGCGCAGTCCCTCATCCGCTCTCTCGAGGAGGTCGGCGCCGACACGGTATTCGGCATTCCCGGCGGTGCGATCCTTCCCGCCTACGACCCGCTGATGGACTCCACGCGGGTGCGCCACGTCCTGGTCCGCCACGAGCAGGGCGCGGGTCACGCGGCCGAGGGGTACGCCCAGGCCACCGGCAAGGTCGGTGTCTGCATGGCGACGTCCGGCCCCGGCGCGACCAACCTCGTCACGCCGATCGCCAACGCGCACATGGACTCCGTGCCGCTGGTCGCGATCACCGGCCAGGTCGCCTCCGCCTCGATCGGCACGGATGCCTTCCAGGAGGCGGACATCGTCGGCATCACCATGCCGATCACCAAGCACAACTTCCTGGTCACCAAGGCCGAGGACATCCCCCGGGTGATCGCGCAGGCGTTCCACATCGCCTCCACCGGCCGCCCCGGCCCGGTCCTGGTCGACATCGCCAAGGACGCCCTCCAGGCGAGGACGACCTTCTCCTGGCCGCCCACCATGGACTTGCCCGGCTACCGCCCGGTGACCAAGCCGCACGCCAAGCAGATCCGCGAGGCGGCCAAACTGATCACCGCTGCCAAGCGGCCGATCCTCTACGTCGGCGGCGGTGTCCTCAAGGCCGGCGCCACCGCCGAGCTGAAGGTCCTCGCCGAGCTGACCGGCGCCCCGGTCACCACCACCCTGATGGCGCTGGGCGCCTTCCCCGACAGTCACCCGCAGCACCTGGGCATGCCGGGCATGCACGGCTCGGTGGCCGCCGTCACCGGTCTGCAGAAGGCCGACCTGATCGTCGCCCTCGGCGCCCGCTTCGACGACCGCGTCACCGGCAAGCTGGACAGCTTCGCCCCGTACGCCAAGATCGTGCACGCGGACATCGACCCGGCGGAGATCGGCAAGAACCGGGCCGCCGACGTGCCGATCGTCGGGGACGCCCGCGAGGTCATCGCCGACCTGATCCAGGCCGTGCAGAAGGAGCACAGCGAGGGCAACCAGGGCGACTTCAGCGCCTGGTGGAAGGACCTCGACCGCTGGCGCGAGACGTACCCGCTCGGCTACGACCAGCCCGAGGACGGCTCGCTCTCCCCGCAGCAGGTCATCGAGCGCATCGGCCGGCTCGCCCCCGAGGGCACGGTCTTCGCGGCGGGCGTCGGCCAGCACCAGATGTGGGCCGCGCACTTCATCCAGTACGACAAGCCCGCCACCTGGCTGAACTCCGGCGGCGCCGGGACGATGGGCTACGCGGTCCCGGCCGCGATGGGCGCCAAGGCGGGAGCCCCGTCGAAGACGGTCTGGGCGATCGACGGCGACGGCTGCTTCCAGATGACCAACCAGGAGCTCACCACCTGCGCCCTGAACAACATCCCGATCAAGGTCGCCGTCATCAACAACGGTGCCCTCGGGATGGTCCGCCAGTGGCAGACCCTGTTCTACAACCAGCGTTACTCCAACACCGTGCTGCACTCCGGCCCGGAGGCGGACGGCAAGCAGCCCAGCGCCGGCACCCGTGTCCCCGACTTCGTGAAGCTGTCGGAGGCCATGGGCTGCTACGCCATCCGCTGCGAGGACCCGGCCGACCTCGACAAGGTCATCGAAGAGGCGAACTCGATCAACGACCGCCCGGTCGTCGTCGACTTCATCGTCCACGAGGACGCCATGGTCTGGCCGATGGTCGCCGCCGGCACCTCCAACGACGAGATCATGGCCGCCCGGGACGTCCGCCCCGACTTCGGCGACAACGAAGACGACTGAGCGAGGAAGACCCAAGAGACATGTCCAAGCACACGCTCTCCGTCCTGGTGGAGAACACCCCGGGCATCCTCGCCCGGATCGCCGCCCTGTTCTCCCGCCGCGGCTTCAACATCGACTCGCTCGCGGTCGGTGTCACCGAACACCCCGACATCTCCCGCATCACCATCGTCGTGGGGGTGGAGGACCTGCCGCTCGAGCAGGTGACCAAGCAGCTCAACAAGCTCGTCAACGTGCTGAAGATCGTCGAGCTGGAGCCCGCCCAGGCGGTTCAGCGCGAACTCGTTCTGGTGAAGGTGCGCGCCGACAACGAGACGCGCTCCCAGATCGTCGAGATCGTCCAGCTGTTCCGCGCCAAGACCGTCGACGTCTCCCCGGAGGCCGTCACCATCGAGGCCACCGGATCCGGCGAGAAGCTGTCCGCCATGCTCAAGATGCTGGAACCGTACGGCATCAAGGAGCTGGTCCAGTCCGGCACGATCGCGATCGGCCGCGGTGCCCGTTCGATCACGGACCGCTCGCTGCGCGCACTCGACCGATCGGCATAGGACGCGCACCGGATTGCCCACGACCGGAAACGGGCGGTCGGCGCGCCGTCGGCCGCCCGCATTCCGAGACCCCCAGACTTCCCTTCCGCCCGCCGTCATACGGTGGGACGCAACACCTGCACTCAAGGAGAGAACCCAAAGTGGCCGAGCTGTTCTACGACGCTGACGCCGACCTGTCCATCATCCAGGGCCGCAAGGTCGCGGTCATCGGCTACGGCAGCCAGGGCCACGCGCACGCCCTGTCGCTGCGCGACTCGGGTGTCGACGTGCGGGTCGGTCTGCACGAGGGCTCCAAGTCCAAGGCCAAGGCCGAGGAGCAGGGCCTGCGCGTGGTGACGCCGTCGGAGGCCGCCGCCGAGGCCGACGTCATCATGATCCTGGTGCCGGACCCGATCCAGGCCCAGGTCTACGAGGAGTCCATCAAGGACAACCTGAAGGACGGCGACGCGCTGTTCTTCGGCCACGGCCTGAACATCCGCTTCGACTTCATCAAGCCCCCGGCCGGCGTCGACGTCTGCATGGTCGCCCCGAAGGGCCCGGGCCACCTGGTGCGCCGCCAGTACGAGGAGGGCCGCGGCGTCCCGTGCATCGCGGCCGTCGAGCAGGACGCGACCGGCAACGCCTTCGCGCTCGCCCTGTCGTACGCGAAGGGCATCGGCGGCACCCGCGCCGGCGTCATCAAGACGACCTTCACCGAGGAGACCGAGACCGACCTGTTCGGCGAGCAGGCCGTCCTCTGCGGTGGTACGGCCGCGCTGGTCAAGGCCGGCTTCGAGACCCTGACCGAGGCCGGCTACCAGCCGGAGATCGCGTACTTCGAGTGCCTCCACGAGCTGAAGCTGATCGTGGACCTGATGTACGAGGGCGGCCTGGAGAAGATGCGCTGGTCGATCTCCGAGACGGCCGAGTGGGGCGACTACGTCACCGGCCCCCGGATCATCACGGACGCCACCAAGGCCGAGATGAAGAAGGTCCTCGCCGAGATCCAGGACGGCACCTTCGCCCGCGAGTGGATGGCGGAGTACCACGGCGGTCTGAAGAAGTACAACGAGTACAAGTCGCAGGACTCCGAGCACCTGCTGGAGACCACCGGCAAGCAGCTCCGCAAGCTGATGAGCTGGGTCGACGAGGAGGCGTAAGCCTCGTGGCCGGGGGCCGGAGCGTGCTGCTCCGGCCCCTTTGGCGAACTGCGGGTAACGTCGTAGGAAACGGTGTTGTCCACCCCGTCCAGCCCCGGACGGGTGATCCTTCCGCAGAGGCGCATGACGACCTTTGCCACGGCACTAGACTGCTGCACTACATACGCGTCAGGCCCACAACGTCGTGCGTCTTCCACGCGGCTAGCCCCTCCTCCGCCTGCGGCCGTCGGGACGGCCGTCCGCACGCATTGGACCTGTGAGGACTCACGTGAGCTCGAAACCTGTCGTACTCATCGCTGAAGAGCTGTCGCCCGCGACCGTGGACGCGCTTGGCCCGGACTTCGAGATCCGGCACTGCAACGGAGCGGACCGAGCCGAACTGCTCCCCGCCATCGCCGATGTCGACGCGATCCTGATCCGTTCGGCCACCAAGGTCGACGCCGAGGCGATCGCGGCCGCCGGCAAGCTGAAGGTCGTCGCACGAGCCGGCGTCGGCCTGGACAACGTCGACGTCTCCGCCGCCACCAAGGCCGGCGTGATGGTCGTCAACGCCCCCACCTCGAACATCGTGACCGCCGCCGAGCTGGCCTGCGGTCTGATCCTCGCCACCGCCCGCAACATCCCGCAGGCCAACGCCGCGCTGAAGAACGGCGAGTGGAAGCGCAGCAAGTACACGGGCGTGGAGCTGGCCGAGAAGACCCTCGGCGTCGTGGGCCTCGGCCGCATCGGGGCGCTCGTCGCCCAGCGCATGTCCGCCTTCGGCATGAAGGTCGTCGCCTACGACCCCTATGTGCAGCCCGCTCGGGCCGCGCAGATGGGCGTGAAGGTGCTGTCGCTGGACGAGCTGCTCGAGGTCTCCGACTTCATCACCGTCCACCTGCCCAAGACCCCGGAGACGGTCGGTCTCATCGGTGACGAGGCGCTGCGCAAGGTCAAGCCGAGCGTGCGCGTGGTCAACGCGGCCCGTGGCGGCATCGTCGACGAGGAGGCGCTGTACTCGGCGCTGAAGGAGGGCCGGGTCGCCGGCGCCGGCCTCGACGTGTACGCCAAGGAGCCCTGCACCGACTCGCCGCTGTTCGAGTTCGACCAGGTGGTCGCCACCCCGCACCTCGGTGCCTCCACGGACGAGGCGCAGGAGAAGGCGGGCATCGCGGTCGCGAGGTCGGTGCGGCTCGCCCTCGCCGGTGAACTGGTGCCGGACGCGGTGAACGTCCAGGGCGGTGTCATCGCCGAGGACGTCAAGCCGGGTCTGCCGCTCGCCGAGCGCCTCGGCCGGATCTTCACCGCGCTCGCCGGTGAGGTCGCGGTCCGCCTCGACGTCGAGGTCTACGGCGAGATCACCCAGCACGACGTGAAGGTGCTGGAGCTGTCCGCCCTCAAGGGTGTCTTCGAGGACGTCGTCGACGAGACGGTGTCGTACGTCAACGCCCCGCTGTTCGCCCAGGAGCGCGGCGTCGAGGTGCGGCTGACCACCAGCTCGGAGTCGGCCGACCACCGCAACGTCGTCACCGTGCGCGGCACGCTCGGCAGCGGCGAGGAGGTGTCGGTCTCCGGCACGCTGGCCGGTCCGAAGCACCTCCAGAAGATCGTCGCGGTCGGCGACTACGACGTCGACCTCGCGCTCGCCGACCACATGGTCGTGCTGCGCTACGAGGACCGTCCGGGCGTCGTCGGCACGGTGGGCCGCATCTTGGGTGAGGCGGGCATCAACATCGCCGGTATGCAGGTCGCCCGTGCGGCGGCGGGCGGTGAGGCGCTGGCCGTGCTCACGGTGGACGACACGGTGTCCGCCGGGGTGCTGGCGGAGGTCGCGACGGAGATCGGCGCGACGTCGGCCCGTGCGGTCAACCTGGTCTGATCACCTGAACGAAGAGAGCGCCGGCCGGGCTCGTGCAGCCCGGCCGGCGCTTTCTCGTGCCCGTGCCCGTCCTCAGGCCGGGGTGAGCCGTCCCTCCCGCATCTCCACCACCCGGTCCGCGAAGTGCCGTACGACGGCCCGGTCGTGGCAGATGAACAGGTAGCCGAGGCCCAGGTCGTCCTGGAGGTCGGCGAGCAGGTTGAGCACGCCGGCCCGCACGGACGGGTCCAGCGCGGACACCGGCTCGTCGAGGACCAGCAGACGCGGCTCGGAGGCGAGCGCGCGGGCGATGCCGGCACGCTGGCACTGGCCGCCGGACAGCTCGTAGGGGCGGCGGTCGCCGTACGTGGGGTCCAGGCCGACGCGGTCGAGGAGCCCGGCGACGCGGGCGGGGCCGTCGGCGTCGGTCCAGCGGCCCTGGACCTTCAGCGGTTCCGCCACCGCGTCGCGGATGCGGTGGCGGGGGTTGAGGGAGCCGTACGGGTCCTGGAACACCGGCTGCATGCGGGGGCGCAGGGGGCGCAGCTCGCGTTCGGTGAGGGAGGTCAGCTCCCGTCCCTCGAAGTGGACCTCGCCCGCGTCCGGGCGGCGCAGTTGCAGGACGGCCAGGGCCATGGAGGACTTGCCGCAGCCGGACGGGCCGTCCAGGGCGAGGGTCTCGCCCGGCTCCAGGGTGAAGGAGACGCCGTCCACGGCGGCGACGGTGCCGTAGCGGACCACGAGGTCGCGTACGTCCAGCAGGGGTGTCATGCCGCTCGCTCCTCGTCGAACAAGGCGGCCGCGTCGTCGGGGACCCGGTCCGCGTGATGGCAGGCGACCAGGCGTCCGTGGGCCTCGCGGGGCTCCGGTTCCTCGTCGCGGCACCGGTGTGTCGTCAGCGGGCAGCGGGGGGCGAAGGCGCAGCCCGCAGGGAGGGCGCCGGGGGCCGGGGGAGTGCCGGGCAGGGTGGGCAGGCGGCGGCGCCGGGGGCCGTCCTGGGGGAGGCAGGCCAGCAGGCCGGCGGTGTAGGGGGCGCGCGGGCGGCTCAGCACGGCCTGCGCCGGGCCCAGTTCGCTCGTGCGGCCGGCGTACATGACGAGCACCCGGTCCGCGTGGTCGCGGACGACGTCCAGGTCGTGGGTGACGAGGAGGAGTGCGGCGCCGACCGCCTCGCGCTGCTCGGAGAGCACCCGCAGCACCTGCTCGCGGCGCTCGGCGTCCAGCGCGGTGGTCGGCTCGTCGGCGACGACCAGGTCGGGCTGGTTGAGCGTGGCCATCGCGATGACCGCGCGCTGGCGCATGCCCCCGGAGTACTCGTGCGGGTGGGCCCGGGCCCGGCGGGCGGCGTCCGGGATGCCCACCCGCTCCAGCGCGGCGACGGCACGGGCGCGGGCCTCCCGGCGGGAGACGCGGTGCACCGACCGTACGGCGGCGGCGAGTTGGTCGCCGACCGGGTGCACGGGGGAGAGGGCGGACAGGGCGTCCTGGGGGACGAGCGAGATGCGGCGGCCGCGGAGGGCGGCGAGATCGGTCGAGCCGTCCAGGCGGATCTCGCCGCTCACGGTCGCTCCGGGCGGGGCCATGCCGAGCAGGGCCCGCGCGGTGAGGGACTTGCCGGCGCCCGACTCGCCGACCAGGGCGAGGACCTCGCGGGGGCGGACGTCGAAGGACACGCCGCGTACGGCCTCGGTCCCGTCGAAGGAGATGCGCAGGTCGCGCACCGACAGCAGGGCCTCAGACGGCAACTGGGGCCTCCTTCTTCGGGGCGGGGGTGGCGTTGCGGCCCTGTGCGTAGGCGGCCCCGGAGACCGCGAGCCCGGCCAGCAGCGCGAGCGCCACCGCCGGGGCCAGGGCCGCCCACGGGGCGCGTTCCACGTACGCGCGGGACTCGTCGAGGAGCAGGCCCCACTCGGGCGCCGGGGGCTGGGCGCCCAGGCCGAGGAAGCCGAGGGAGGCGAGGGCGAGGGCGATGCCGGGGAGGCGGAGCAGGGCGTGGCGGGCGACGGGGGCGGCGACCGAGGGCAGGACGTGCCGGGTGAGGATCCAGGACGGGGATGCGCCGATGGCCCGCTGGGCCGTCAGGAACGCCGAGGCGCGGACCTCCTGCACCAGGGCCGCCGCGTGCGCGGACAGGGCGGGCCAGGAGATCACGCCGACGGCCAGGGCCGCACCGGCGGTGCCGGGACCCGACGCCGCGGCGACCAGGATGCCGACGATCACCGGGGGCAGCGCGTTGGCGATGTCCGCCGCGCCGGCCGCGACCCCGGGCAGGAAGCCGAGGGCCAGTGACAGGACCAGGCTGAACAGGCACACGGCCGCCGCCGTGCCGACGGTCGCCGCGGCGCCGTGCCCGAGGCGGGCCAGCACGTCACGGCCGAGACCGTCGGTGCCGAGCGGGTGGGCCCAGGAGGGGGAAGCCAGCCGGACCGCGGTGTTCACTGCGTACGGGTCGCGCAGCAGGCCCCAGCCGATCGTGGTGAGCAGGACGGCCGCGAGGGTCAGCGGAACCGCCGGGTGGGTGCGGACCGGGCGGGCCGGCGGCAGGGCCAGCGAGGCGTCCCGCAGGGCCGGTCCCAGCAGGCGGCGCCGGGCCAGGGCGGCCAGCGCGCCGGTGACCAGGCCGAGCAGCAGCAGGGCCAGCACCGAGCCCTGGAGCAGCGGCAGGTCCTGCGACTTGGCCGCCCCCAGCGCCGTACGGCCGATGCCGGGCACCGCGAACACCGTCTCCACCGCGACCGCGCCACCGGTCAGACCGACGGCGGCCATGCCGAACTGCGGGACGAGCGGCGGCAGGACGCGGCGCAGGGCGGCGGCCGAGATCCGCGTCCGGCTCACTCCGGCGCCCCGCCACAGTTCGACCCACCGTTCCTCCAGCACGGCCGGCAACGCGTCCGCGACCAGCCGTCCGAGCAGCCCGCCCGCCGGGACGCCCAGGGCGACGGCGGGCAGCACCATGTACCGCGGGCCCTGCCAGCCGGACGTGGGCAGCCACCCCAGCCACACCCCGCACACCAGCAGCCCCACGGTCGCCAGCAGGAACTCCGGGACGGCGGCCAGCATCGCGGCCCCCGCCCCGGCCGACGCGCGCCCGCGCACCAGCACGGGTGCCACGAGGACGACGGCGAGCAGGACCGCCACCGCGAGGGCCGCGCCCATCAGGGCCAGCGACACCTGGAGCCCTGCCAGCACGGAGGGCAGGACGTCGGTGCCCGACACCCAGGAGGTGCCGAGGTCGCCGTGGACCAGGTCACCGGCCCACCTCCCCAGCAGGGACAGGGGACCCGCGTCCAGGCCGAGGTCACGCCGTACGGCGTCCAGGGCCTCCTCGGTCGGCTCCTGTTCGGCGGAGCGGGCGCGCAGGACGGTCAGGGCGGGGTCACGGCCGGAGAGCCAGGGCAGCAGGCCGACGGTGGTGACCACCGCGAGGAGACTCAGGGCCCGGGTGAACCCGGCGGCCGGGGACCTCACTTGACGTACGTGGCGGCCGTGACCAGCTCCCGCTCGCGCGGGTCGTGGGCGGCGCCGACGACTCCGGCGGCGTCGCCCTGGATCACCCGCTCGTGCAGCATCGGCACGGCCGCGTCCGTCGCGAGGACGGCGGCCTCGGCGGCGATGACGGCCCGGCGGCGGGCGTCACCGGTGGCCGTCTTCCCGGCCGTCCGCAGCGCCGCGTCCACGGAGGGGTCGCTGAGCTGGGCGATGTTGAAGGAGCCGTCGGAGGCGAAGTCGCTGTAGAGGTAGGCGGCCGGGTCGCCGGAGTCCAGGACGGTGGCCCGGGAGAGGATGAAGGCGTCGAAGGCGCCCGCGAGCGCGTCGGACTCGATGTTGGCGTACTCGCGCACGTCCAGCTTCACCGTGAACCCGGCCTTCTGGAGCTGCTGTTGCAGTGCGGCGGCGACCTCGGGCAGCTCGGCGCGGTCGGTGAAGGTGCCGATGGTGACGGTCCGGCCGGCCGGGTCGCCGGCCTTGGCGCGGGTCACCGGTTTGCGCAGCCCGGCCGCCCAGGGCAGCGCCGGGCCGAGCAGCCCCTGGGCGACGTCGGCGCGGCCCTCGTACACGCCCTTCACGATCGACTGGGCGTCGACGGCCGCCCGGGCGGCGGCCCGCAGCGAGGCGTCCTTGAACACGCCCTTCCCGGTGTTGAGGTAGAGGGTGTTGGTGCGCGGCATAGGGACCTCGGTGACCAGCTCCTCGTCCAGCAGCGCGGCCTGCGACACCGGCACCGCCTCGACGATGTCGGCCTCGCCGCTGCGCAGGGCGGCGGCGCGGGCGGTGCCGTCGGGCACGAACCGCACGTCGATGCCGGGGGCCTTGGCCTTGCCGCCCCAGTAGGCGTCGTAGCGGTCGAGGGTGGCGGAGGAGGTGCCGTTGACCTTCGTCAGCTCGAAGGGGCCGGTGCCCGCGCCGAGCGGGTTCACCGTCTTCCCCGTGTAGGCCTTCGCGGCGAGGATCGACAGCTGGGGCGAGCTGAGGCGCTGCGGGACGAGCGGGTCCTCGGCGGCGGTCGTGACCGTGACGGTGTCGGCGTCGGCGGCCTTCACGGTCAGCTCGACGCCGTCCAGGATGCGGGGCTTGGGGGAGGCGCCGGCGGCCTTGGTGAGGGAGCGGACGACGGCCTCGGCGTCGAGCTTGGTGCCGTCGTGGAAGGTGACGCCGTCGCGTATCTCGAAGCTCCAGGTGCGTCCGCTCTGCTGCCAGGCGGTGGCCAGCGCGGGCTTGGCGTCGCCCTCCGCGTCCAGCTTCACCAGGGTCTCGGCGGTCGACCAGCGCGAGAGCTTGAAGGCGTCGTCGGAGAGCGGGGACAGTCCCGAGCGCGGGGGCTGCATCATCGCGACGCGCACGCGCTTGCCGTCGGCGTCCGCGGACGCGGACCCGTCGCCGGTGAAGCAGCCGGTGAGCAGCGCGGAGGCGGCCGTGAAAGCCGTGACGGGGAGCAGGCGGCGGGCGGGCAGGCGCACGGGGCACTCCGTAAAGGGGTGGTCAAAGGTTCAAGGGATGCGCAGACCGTAACACGATGACAATCGTTTTCAATAGTTGGCCGAAAGTGATCGCAAGATGGCTCAAGGGCAACCCGCGACGCGCTTCACAGGCGGTGCGCCTTCAGCGTCATGTGCAGCAACAGCCGGTCCTCCCCGTCGTCCAGGTCCAGACCCGTCAGCTGTTCCACCCGCGACAGCCGGTAGTACAGGGTCTGCCGGTGGATGCCCAGCTCCGCCGCCGTGCGGCCGGCCTGCCCCGCGCAGTCGAGGAAGATCTCGGCGGTGCGGGCGAGTTCCCGGTGGGCGGGGGAGAGCAGAACGCGTACGACCGGATCGTGAGCGGCCTCCGCGGGAAGCGCCGTGAGCAGCCGGAAGGGGCCGATCGACGCCCACCGCGCGACCGGGCCGAGCCGCGGCTCCGCCAGCGCCGCCCGCGCCGAGGCGGCCGCCTCCTGCCACACCGTGCCCAGCTCGGCCAGCCCGACGCGCCCGGCGCCGATGCCCGCGGCGGCTCCGGGGCTCCGCTCCAGCAACCGCGCCGCGACCGAGGCCGCCGGGGTCAGGACGTCCGTCGAGCGCAGCCGCACCAGCACCGCCAGGCACTGGCCCGCCACCCCCCACGGCACCGTGCACAGCGCCGTCGCCCCCGGCAGCGTGCGCAGCGAAGGGGCGTCGTCCGGGTCGGCGGACGGCCACGGGGCCACGCACACCACCGTGTGCGGGACGTCCGCGCGGGCGCCGAGCGCGGTGCGCAGCTCCGCCACCGCCATGTCCCGCGGCCAGCCGCGCTCGGCGGTGAGCACCGTCCGCAGCTCCCGGGTGAGGTCGGCGCCGTGCTGGGCCTCGTCGGCGAGCAGGGCGCCGATCCGCGCGGCCACCTCCATGGCCGACGCCAGCTGGGCGTCCGAGGGCCCGGGATCGTCGTCCAGCAGCCAGACGTAGCCGAAGACGACTCCACGATGGCGTACGGGCAGACACAGCCGGCCCCGGTACACGCCGGCCTCCGGGGCCGGCGGGATCCGGACCGGGGCGGTCGCGCGGGTGATGCCGAAGCCCTCGAACCAGGTGCGCACGGCCGCCGTCGAGCGCCGGGTCAGGATCGAGCGGGCCCGCACCGGGTCCAGCGCGGAGGCGTCGAGCTCGTCCTCGCTGTCGTACGCGCCGAAGGCGATCAGCTCGAAGTCGCGGTTCTCCAGGGTCGCCGGGACGCCGAGCAGCTCCGAGATCTCGTCGACCAGCTCCTGGTAGTCGCCCCTGTGTTCCGATGGCACCTGGGCATTCTCCCGCATTTCGGGGTCCGCTTCATACATCTGTCTGAGATCTGCGGCACGGATGCGTGACAGCTGTCGATGGCCGACGATCGGAGGGATCCTTAGGTTTCACGGTGGTTCTCCGTGCCGTTCCCGGCTCGTCGGGTATCGGCCTCGTATGGGTTGGTAAGTGGAGGTGCCCCGTGCTGGGTCCCGTGATTCTCGCCGCGTCGCGCAGCGACCGGATGCGACGCCTGATCTCGGCGGCCCCGGTGACCAAGCAGGTCGTGGACCGCTTCATCCCCGGTGAGACCGTCGACGACATCGTGCCGATCATCAAGGAGCTCACCGCCAGGGGCCTGGAGCTGACGATGGACGTCGTGGGTGAGGACATCACCCGGCCCGACCAGGCCGAGGCCGCCCGCGACGCCTACCTGGGGCTCGTCGACCGCCTGAAGGACCTGGAGCTCGGCCCCAAGGTCGAGATGTCCGTCAAGCTGTCGATGTTCGGCCAGGCGCTGGACGGCGGCCACGAGCTGGCCCTCGCCAACGTCCGCCCGGTCGTCGAGGCCGCCACCGCCATCGGCACCACCGTCACCCTGGACGCCGAGGACCACACCACCCTCGACTCGATGTTCGCCATCCACGAGGAGCTGCGGAAGGACTTCCCGCAGACCGGCTGCGTCATCCAGGCATACCTCTTCCGCACCGAGGCCGACGCCCGCCGCCTCGCCGCGAACGGCAGCCGCGTCCGGCTCGTCAAGGGCGCGTACAAGGAGCCCGCCGAGGTCGCCCACCAGCAGAAACACGAGATCGACAAGGCGTACGTCCGCATTCTGCGGACGCTGATGGAGGGCGACGGGTACCCCATGATCGGGTCGCACGACCCGCGCCTGATCTCCATAGCCCAGGAGCTGGCCCGGCGCGCCGGGCGCAAGCTCGACGAGTACGAGTTCCAGATGCTCTACGGCATCCGCGGCGAGGAGCACCTGCGGCTCGCCGCCGAGGGCCACCGCATGCGCGTCTACACCGCCTACGGCACCGACTGGTACGGCTACTTCATGCGGCGGCTGGCGGAGAAGCCGGCGAACCTGCGCTTCTTCCTCCGCTCCATGGTCAGCAAGGGCTGAGCCCGAACCACCCGCTCAACGCAAGGAGTTACGGAACACATGGACGCTGTGACCCAGGTCCCCACCCCCGTCAACGAGCCGGTGCACGGCTACGCCCCCGGCTCTCCCGAGCGTGCCCGCCTCGAGGCCAAGCTCAAGGAACTCGCCGACAACCCGATCGACCTGCCCTGCACGATCGGCGGCGAGAAGCGGATGGGCGGCGGCGAGCGCTTCGACGTCGTGCAGCCGCACAACCACAAGGCCCGCCTCGGCACGTACGCCAACGCCACCCGGCAGGACGCCCAGGACGCCGTCGACGCGGCCCTCGCCGCCGCGCCGGCCTGGCGCGCGATGTCCTTCGACGACCGCGCGGCGATCATCCTGCGCGCCGCCGAACTGCTGGCCGGACCGTGGCGCGAGACGCTGGCCGCCTCCACCATGCTCGGCCAGTCGAAGACCGCCCAGCAGGCCGAGATCGACACCCCCTGCGAGCTGGTCGACTTCTGGCGCTTCAACGTCCACTACGCCCGCCAGATCCTGGCCGAGCAGCCCCCGGCCAACTCCCCGGGCGTGTGGAACCGCCTCGACCACCGCCCGCTGGAGGGCTTCGTCTACGCGATCACGCCGTTCAACTTCACGGCGATCGCGGGCAACCTGCCGACGGCCCCGGCCCTGATGGGCAACGTCGTCGTGTGGAAGCCCTCCCCGACGCAGACCCACGCCGCCGTGCTGCTCATGCGGCTCCTGGAGGAGGCGGGACTGCCCAAGGGCGTCATCAACCTCGTCACCGGCGACGGCATCGAGGTCTCCGAGGTCGCCCTGAACCACCGCGACCTCGCCGGCATCCACTTCACCGGCTCGACGAAGACCTTCCAGTACCTGTGGAAGACGGTCGGCGCCAACATCGAGAAGTACCGCTCCTACCCGCGTCTGGTCGGCGAGACCGGCGGCAAGGACTTCGTCGTCGCCCACCCGAGCGCCGACCGGTCCGTCCTGAAGACCGCCCTGACCCGCGGCGCCTTCGAGTACCAGGGCCAGAAGTGCTCGGCGACCTCCCGCGCGTACATCCCCGCGTCGATCTGGAACGACGGCTTCCGCGAGGAGTTCGCCGCCGAGGTCGACTACATCGCCATGGGGGACGTGACCGACCTGTCCAACTTCATCGGCGCCGTCATCGACGAGCGCGCCTTCGCCAAGAACAAGGCCGCCATCGACCGCGCCAAGGCGGACCCGGCCTGCACGATCGTCGCGGGCGGCGACTACGACGACTCGGTCGGCTACTTCGTCCGCCCGACCGTCATCGAGTGCTCGGACCCGGAGAACGAGGTCTTCACCACCGAGTACTTCGGCCCGATCCTCGCCGTGCACGTCTACGAGGACGACACGTACGACGAGATGCTGACGCAGACGGAGTCGGTGTCCGACTACGCGCTGACCGGCTCGGTCATCGCCGGCGACCGCGCCGCGGCGGCCTACGCGATGAACAAGCTGCGCTACGCGGCCGGCAACTTCTACATCAACGACAAGTCGACCGGCGCCGTCGTCGGCCAGCAGCCCTTCGGCGGCGGCCGCGCCTCCGGCACCAACGACAAGGCCGGCGCGCCGCAGAACCTGACGCGCTGGACCCTGACCCGCTCCATCAAGGAGACGCTGGTCCCGCCGACCGACTACATCTACCCGCACATGGGCTGACACCCCGCACCCCGGACGGGCCAGGTCTTCTCCGACCCGGCCCGTCCCGCTGTCCGGCGGGCAGACTGGCCCCGTGACGTGGACCGAGGAGAGCGTGACGGCCGACGACGGCGTGCGGCTGTGGGCGGCGCGGTCGGGCGAGGGCGAGCCGCTGGTGCTGTGCCACGGCGGGCCGGGACTGTGGGACATGTTCGAAGACGTGGCCGAGCCGCTCACCGGCCGGGCCACGGTGATCCGCTGGGACCAGCGCGGCTGCGGACGCTCGCAGCGCTGCGACGGGCCGTGGACGACCGAGCGGTTCGTGGCCGATCTGGACGCCGTACGCGCCCACTTCGGCTTCGGCCGGATCGCCCTGCTCGGGCATTCCTGGGGCGCCCAACTGGCGTTGAGCTACGCGCTCGCGCGTCGGGAGCGGGTGAGCACGCTGATCTACGTCAGCGGGACGGGCATCGGCCCGGACGCCGACTGGCACCCCGCGCACCGGGAGAACCTCCTCGCCCGGCTCGGTGAAATCCCCGAACGGCTCGCCCGCTGGCAGGAACTGACGGGACGTCGGTCAATGACGGACGAGGAGGCGCGGGAACAGGCAGTGCTCCAGTGGTCCGTCGAGTTCGAGGACCGGGAGCGGGCGCTCGAGCACGCCGGACGCATGGCCGACCCCTGGTTCGGGATCAACCGCGCGTGCAACAGGGCTCTCGGCCGGGAGCGGAGGCGCAGTTGGGGCACCCCCGAGCTGTACGCCGCCTGCCAGGCCCTCGACCTGCCCGTCCTCATCGTGGACGGCGAGCGGGACATCCGCCCGCGCTCGGCCGTGGACTCGCTGGAACGGGCCCTGCCGAACGTGCGCCGGGTGATCCTGCCCGGAGCCGGACACATGCCGTGGGCGGAGGACCCCGAGGGCTTCGAGGAGGCGGTGGTGCCGGCGCTGCGATGAGCCGCTGTCCCCGGCGCGCCGGACATGGCCCATGGCCCCTGTCGTCCACCTTCCCGCCTGCCCGGCGACGCCAGGCCCTAGCCGGGCATTTCCGTCCGCTCCCACCACTCGTACACCGGCAGCCTGCCCTCCGGTGTGTCCGAGTGGCGGTCGGTGGGCCTGAAGTGCTCGTAGCCGTTCCGCAGCTCGATCTTCACATCGTCTCCGGGGGCCGGGACCGGGACGATCCGTTCGGGCAGATCCCGCGGGCCGCCCTCGAGAAGTGCCTTGGCCGTGTCGCTCATGCCCTCACCGTTCCCGTGACCGCGAGCCGATGCCACGCTCCGGGTGGAGGATCAGTCGTGTGGACGATCAAGAGGCGGGTGACCGCCGTACCAGGATCTTCCCCGTGTTCCCGCCCCGCAGCATCAGCAGGAACGCGTCCACGATCCGCTCGAAGCCGTCCACCACCGTCTCGTCCGCCACGAGTGCCCCGCTGAGCAGGTGCGGTACGGCGAACGCGTACAGCTCCTCCTGGAGGTCCCGGTGGTCGCGCACCAGGAAACCCTCGATGCGCAGGCTCTTCTCCACCACGTCCGCGTGGTCGAAGACAACCGGCGGCGCGTCGGGCGTGTTGTACTGGCCGACCGTGCCGATCCGGACCACGCGCCCGCGCCGGCGCAGGGCGCCGATCGCCGCGCCGAGGTGCTCGCCGCCGACGTTGTCGACGAAGACGTCGATGCCGTCGGGGGCGGACCGGGCGAGGAGGTCGGCGACGGGACCGGTGTGGTAGTCGAAGGCCTCGTCGTAGCCGACCTGTTCGGTCAGGTGGCGCACCTTCTCCGGGGTGCCCGCGCTGCCGATCAGCCGGCCCGCGCCGAGCAGGCGGGCGAAGCGGCCGGTCGCCGTGCCGACCCCGCCGGCCGCCGCGGAGACGAACACGTCGTCGCCCTCGCGGAGCCGGGCGATGCGGGTGAGGCCGACGTAGGCCGTCAGGCCGGTGCCGCCGAGGACGCTCAGGTACGCGGAGAGGGGCACGCCGTCGTGGTGCGGCAGGCGTCTCACCTCCTCGGGGCCGACCACCGCGTGGGTGCGCCAGCCCTGCCGGTGGAGGACGATCTCGCCCTCGGGGAGCGCCGGTTCGCGCGAGGCGACGACGCGGCCCAGCGTGCGGCCTTCCAGCGGGGCGTTCAACGCGAAGTCCGCGTCCATCATTTCGCGGTGGTAGGGGTCGACCGACCAGTAGAGGTTCTCCACCACGGCCGTGCCCGGCGCGGGCCGCGGGACGGGGGACTCGACGAAGCGGAAGTGGCCGGCGGTGGGGAAGCCGGTCGGGCGGACGGTCTGCTGGACGGTGAGCGCGGTGTCGGTCATGGGAGGGGACCGTAGGCAGGAATGCGCGGGGGCGGGGAGAGGGTTGGGCTCATGGAACGGGACGATCCATGAAGCGTCCTCATACCCGCAGGTGGGAGCCAGGCGTGAACTCGGTCGATCTTGCACCGCAGGAGTTGCGGACCCTGGTGGCGGTGGCCGACGAGGGCGGCTTCTCGGCCGCCGCCGTGCGGCTCGCGGCCACCCAGTCCGCCGTCTCCCACGCGGTGCGCGGCATCGAACGGAAACTGGGCGTCGTGCTGTTCGAGCGCGGCCGGTTCGGCGCCCGGCCCACCTCGGCCGGCGCGCGGGCCGTCGCCCACGCCCGCCGCGTCCTGCGGATGCTGGAGGTGCTCGTCGCCGAGACCAGGGGAACCGGCCCGGGACGGCTCGCCGGACCGCTGCGCATCGCCGCCTTCCGCAGCGCCGCCCTGTACCTGCTGCCCCCCGTCCTGGAGCGGCTGGCCGCCCGCCACCCCGGGATCGACGTCTCCGTCACCGTCGTACGGGAGATCGGCCCCGGCACCACCGGCGAGGTGGCCGAGGGACGGGCCGACCTCGGCATTGCGACCCTCGGCACCGGTGCACCCGTCCCGCCCGGACTGGTCGGCGACGTCCTGCTGGAGGAGCCGTACGCACTGGTGCACCCGGCCGGGCACGCCGACCCCCGCTCGCTGCCGCTCGTCGACTGGCAGGAGAACTGCTCCTCCTACACCCGTGAGTGGTGGGCGGCCCAGGACTGGATCCCGGCCGCGACCGTGCGCGCCGAGGACGACGGGGCCGTGCTGTCGATGGTGGGCAGCGGACTCGGCATGGCGATCATGCCCGCGCTCTCCCTCACCCGGGTGCCGTCCGGTCTGCGGATCACCGACCTGGGACCCGAGCGGCCGACCCGCCGGATCGGCTACGTCACCACCCCGGAACTCGCCACGGCAGCCGCCGTTCGCGCGCTCGTCCGGGAGCTGCGCGCACACGCGAAAGACCAGTTCAGCGCCGTGTGACCCAGTGCACTGTCTCAGATAGTAGGAAGTCCGAGTAATTGTGGAGACAGCCGCGCGCTGCTCCCTTAGCTTTGTAGGAGCCGAACGTCTCGCTCGACCCAGCGAATGGCGGTCGTGAGCCGGAGCCCCGTGCAGGCAACCCCTGCGGCACCGTCGCTCCCCGCCCCATCCGGCGTCTCGCACCCCTTTCCGCACTCCCTGCTTCGTCGAAGGAGTCGATTTCCCATGGCCGAGACGACCGTCCGCCGCCGAGTCCGCCACGTCTCCCGCACGAGCGAGTCCGACCGCAAGAACGCCGCAGCCGCCCTCCAGCGCGCCCTCGACCGCCGGGACAACGGCGGCGAGACCGGCCACTGAGGCACCCCCGGTCCGGGAGCCGCTCCCGTCGGGGTGCGGCGCGGGCCCGAGCGGGACCTCAGGCCCCGCGCCGCACCTCGAAACGGTCGATGCGCGCGCCGTCCGAGGCGCGCGCCGACACCGTCAGCCGGGGCGCGGCACCGCCGACCGCCTCCACCGTGAGGAACGAGAACCCCCGGTAGCGCACCCGCGACCACTCCACGGTCTCCGTCGCCCTGTCCCGGGACCTCGTCCACCGGAAGGTGTCGACGGGCTCATGGCCGGTGACGTGCCCCTCGTAGCTCTCCGCCACGCCCGCCGGGAAGCCGTACAGGTCCCGGCCACCCCCGCCCGCCGTGACGTACACGGTCCCGTCCCTGGCCGGATCGGCCGACCCGCCGACCGGCACCGTGCGCCCGACCGCGCCGTCCTTCACGGCGTCCGTCCGCTCGTACACGTGGTTGTGCCCGTTGATCACCAGATCCACCCGGTACCGGGCGAACAGCGGCAGCCACGCCGCGCGCACCCCGCCGTCGGAGGCGTGCGCGGAGGTCGAGTAGGCGCAGTGGTGGAAGAACACGACGACGAAGTCGACGCCGTCCGCCGCCCGCAGCGCGGCCAGCGTCCGCTTCAGCCACGCCGTCTGCCGGCCCCCGGTGTGCCCGAGGTTGGCGGGGATCTCGTACGACACGTCGTTCGCGTCGAGCGCCACCACGCCGACGTTGCCGTAGGTGAACGTGTACGCGCCCGGGGTCGTGCGCGGGGCGAAGCCGCTGTCCGGGAGGGAGAAACGGGCGAGCTGGCCGCCGTAGCCGTCGGGGGAGTACCAGGCCTCCATGTCGTGGTTGCCGGTCGTCACCATCCACGGCACCGAGCGGGCCACCGGCTCGCTCTGCCGCAGGAAGGAGTCCCAGGTCACCGGGTCGTAGCCGGTCGCCTTCGTGCCCCTTCCGGCGCCGTCCGCGTAGCAGATGTCACCCGCGTGCAGGTGGAAGGCGGGCTTCTCGCGCAGCAGCAGCCGGTCGACGGCGGCCGCGTCCCGTCCCACGCCCTGGTCGCCGAAGGCGGTGAACACGAACCGCTCCGGCCGGGCCGGAGCGGTTCGGAAGGACGTGATCGTGGCGCGGTGTTCCGGGGCGGCCGGGTCGAAGCCGTCGTGGCCGACGCCGTAGTAGTACGTCGTGCCGGGCAGGAGGTCGTCCAGCGCCGCGTGCGCGTAGTACTGCTCGACGGCCCTGCGCACCCCCTCGACGCCGGGCGTGCGCAGGGCGCGCACCTCCGCCTCCATCCTGCCGCCCAGCTCGTCGGGGCGCGTGCCGATCCGCACGTAGGGGTGGCGCACCGGGGTCGGGACCTGCCAGGAGATCCGCATCTGCGTGCGCGGGTCGGCGCCGAAGGACAGGTGGCGTCCGAAGGGGGCGACGGCCGCACCGGGCGCCCCGGCGACGGGAGAGGGGAAGCGGGACGGCGCCGCCGTGCCGGCCGGGGCCGAGCCGCCGGTCAGCAGCCCGCCCGCCACCGCGCCGGCCGACACCAGCGTCCGGCGCCGGGACGGTCTCGTGCGCAGATACTCGTACTGCTCCGCCATGCTCAGGCGCTCCGCGAGCCGGGGTGGGATGCCGACGTCCGGTGTCTCCATGGCCCCTACCTTCCCGTGCGCCCCAACACCCGTCAGGCGAACGGGTGAACGCCCTCGGGCGGACGACGCCTGCTGTCCGTATGCCGGACGGGCCGTGTCATCCCATGGGACGAGGAGTAGGGTGCCGGGCATGTCTCGCAGCATCAATCTCGCAGTGATCCCCGGTGACGGCATCGGCCAGGAGGTCGTGGCCGAAGGTCTGAAGGTCCTCTCCGCCGTCCTCCCGCAGGATGTGAAGCTGGAGACCAAGGAGTACGACTTCGGCGCCAAGCGCTACCACGCCACCGGTGAGACCCTCACCGACGCCGACCTCGACGCCCTGAAGAAGCACGACGCCATCCTGCTCGGCGCGATCGGCGACCCGAGCGTCCCCTCCGGCGTCCTGGAGCGCGGCTTCCTGCTCAAGCTCCGCTTCGCCTTCGACCACCACGTCAACCTGCGGCCCAGCAAGCTCCTGCCGGGCGTGGCCACCCCGCTCGCCGGCGAGCCGCGGATCGACTTCGTCGTCGTCCGTGAGGGCACCGAGGGCCCGTACACCGGCAACGGCGGCACCATCCGCAAGGGCACCCCGCACGAGGTCGCCACCGAGGTCTCCGTCAACACGGCCTTCGGTGTCGAGCGCGTGGTCCGCGACGCCTTCGCCCGCGCCCAGGCCCGCCCGCGCAAGAAGCTCGCGCTGATCCACAAGAACAACGTGCTGACCTTCGCGGGTCACCTGTGGACGAACGTCTTCAACACGGTGGCCGAGGAGTTCCCCGAGGTCACCACCGAGTACATGCACGTCGACGCGGCGACCATCTACCTGGTCACCCAGCCCGAGCGGTTCGACGTGATCGTCACCGACAACCTCTTCGGCGACATCGTCACCGACCTCGCCGCGGCCGTCTCCGGCGGCATCGGCGTCGCCGCGAGCGGGAACATCAACCCCTCCGGCGAGTTCCCGTCCATGTTCGAGCCGGTCCACGGCTCGGCCCCGGACATCGCCGGCCAGGGCAAGGCCGACCCCACCGCCACGGTCCTGTCCGTCGCCCTCCTCCTGCGCCACCTCGGCCACGACGCCGAGGCGACCCGCATCGAGGACGCCGTCTCCGCCGACCTCGCCGAGCGCACCGGCAAGCCCGCCCGCTCCACCTCCGAGATCGGTGACGCGCTCTCCGTACGAGTAGCCGGCTGACCCTCTCCCACTGTCTGCACGGCGTGGGGGGCACCCCCGGCGCCGTTCGACGCCTTCGAAGCCGCCGGGTGGCATCCGCACCCGGCGGCTTTCCGTATGCGGTCGCCGGGTGCCACCATCAACCGTGGGCCGCATTCACCCCGTTTTCTTCCGCCGTACGCTCCACGAGATAATCGAACGCGGAGCCGCGGTATGAGGGAATGCTCGGACGTCCTAGCACTGGCCACGTGCCGTGCGGGAGTGAGCGCGGCCCGTCACTACAACCGGTGAAGGACACCACTCATGACGACGCCCACGATCGAGCTCAAGCCCTCCGCCAGCCCGCTCTCCGCTGCCGAGCGGGAGGCGATCCTCGCCAACCCCGGGTTCGGCCGCCACTTCACCGACCACATGGTGACGATCAAGTGGACCGAAGGCCGCGGCTGGCACGACGGACAGCTCGTTCCGTACGCGCCGATCCCCCTCGATCCGGCCACCAACGTCCTGCACTACGCCCAGGAGATCTTCGAGGGACTGAAGGCCTACCGCCGCCCCGACGGCTCGGTCGCCACCTTCCGCCCGGACAAGAACGCGCGGCGTTTCCAGGCCTCCGCCCGGCGCCTCGCGATGCCCGAGCTGCCGGTCGAGACGTTCATCGAGGCCTGTGACGTCCTGGTCCAGCAGGACAAGGGGTGGGTGCCGGCCCACGGCGGTGAGGAGTCCCTCTACCTGCGCCCCTTCATGATCGCCACCGAGGTCGGCCTGGGCGTGAAGCCCGCCAACGAGTACCTCTTCCTCGTCATCGCCTCCCCGGCCGGCGCCTACTTCCCGGGCGGCGTGAAGCCGGTCTCCATCTGGGTCTCCGAGGACCGCGTCCGCGCCGTCCCCGGTGGCATGGGTGACGCCAAGACGGGCGGCAACTACGCGGCCTCCCTCCTCGCCCAGGCCGAGGCCGCCGCCAAGGGCTGCGACCAGGTCTGCTACCTCGACGCGGTCGAGCACCAGTGGGTCGAGGAACTCGGCGGCATGAACCTCTACTTCGTCTACGGCGACAAGATCGTCACGCCGTCCCTCACCGGTTCCATCCTGGAGGGCGTCACCCGCGACTCCCTCATCACCGTCGCCCGCGACCTCGGCTTCGAGGCCGAGGAGGGCCGCGTCTCCATCGACCAGTGGCAGCGCGACTCCGAGAACGGCACCCTCACCGAGGTCTTCGCCTGCGGCACCGCCGCCGTCATCACCCCGGTCGGCACGGTCAAGCGTGCCGGTGCCGAGTGGAAGCAGTCGGGCGGCGAGCCCGGCGAGGTCACGCTCAAGCTGCGCGAGGCGCTGCTGGACATCCAGCGGGGGACCGTCGAGGACAAGCACGGCTGGATGCACCAGCTCGGCTAGAACTCACTGTTCGTCAGGGCCGCCGCGGACCAGCGTCCGCGGCGGCCCTTTCGTGTGCGCGGGCGGGTGACGGCGACAGGTCCGCGGGCTCCGGCGACCCCCCGGACAACAGGAAGCCGCAGTCCGCCGAGGACTCATAGCTTTGAGCGGTGTTCGATGTGACGGAGCAGGGAAGTCAGACCCCTTTTGTTGCTTGTAGGCCACACTTTAGAGTCATGCTCTAAAGTGGCCCAAGGCAAGGCAAGCAAGGAGGTGCCGCGACGTGAGACTCACCCCCACCGAACGTGACCGGCTGCTGCTCTTCGGAGCCGCCGAGCTGGCCCGGGCGAGAAGGGCCCGTGGTCTGAGGCTGAACGTGCCGGAGGCGACCGCGCTGATCGCGGACACCGTCTGTGAGGCCGCCCGCGACGGTGCCCGGCTCGCCGAGGCCGTCGAGCGCGCGCGGTCGGTCCTCGGGCCGGACGACGTCCTGCCCGGTGTGGCGGACGTCGTCACCGAGGTGCACGTCGAGGCCGTCTTCGACGACGGCTCACGGCTCGCGGTGGTCTCCGACCCGATCGGCGGCGGGCTGGGGGAGCGGGCGCCGGGCGCGCTGCTGCCGGGGCCCGTCCACGCCGAGCCCGAGGCGGTCGTGCGGCTGACGGTCACCAACACCGCCACCGTGCCCGTCTCCGTGACCTCCCACTTCCACTTCTTCGAGGCCAATCCGCGTCTGGACTTCGTCCGCGAGCGGGCCTACGGCATGCGGCTCGCCGTCCCCGCCGGGTCGTCGATGCGCTTCGGGCCGGGGGAGACGAGCGAGGTCGGGCTCGTGCCGGTCGGGGGTGACCGGATCGCGATCGGCTTCGCCGGACTGGTCGACGGGGCGCTGGACGCGCCGGGGGCGAAGGAAGAGGCCCTGCGCCGGGCCGCCGCCTGCGGATACCTGGGAGCACAGCGGTGAATCCGTACGAGTACGCCGCCACGCACGGCCCCCGCGCGGGCGACCGCGTCCGCCTCGGCGACTCGGGCCTGGTGATCCGGGTCGAGTCCGACGCACAGCGGTACGGCGACGAGTTCCTCGCCGGCTTCGGCAAGACCGCCCGCGACGGACTGCACCTCAAGGCCGCCGCCGTGCGCGAGACCTGTGACGTCGTGATCAGCAACGTCGTCGTGATCGACGCCGTGCAGGGGATCCGGAAGCTGTCCATCGGGATCCGCGCGGGGCGGATCTGCTCGATCGGGCGGGCCGGGAACCCGGACACCCTCGACGGGGTCGACGTCGTCGTCGGTACGGGCACGTCGATCGTGTCCGGCGAGGGGCTGATCGCCACCGCCGGCGCCGTGGACACGCACGTCCACCTGCTGTCGCCGCGCATCATGGAGGCCTCGCTGGCCTCCGGGGTGACGACGATCATCGGGCAGGAGTTCGGGCCGGTGTGGGGCGTCGGGGTCAACTCGCCGTGGGCGCTGCGGCACGCGTTCGGCGCCTTCGACGCCTGGCCGGTCAACATCGGCTTCCTCGGCCGGGGTTCGTCGTCCCACGAGGCGCCCCTGACCGAGGCGCTCGCCGAGGGCGGCGCGTCCGGCTTCAAGGTGCACGAGGACATGGGCGCCCACACCCGGGCGCTGGACACGGCCCTGCGGGTCGCCGAGGAACACGACGTCCAAGTCGCCCTGCACAGCGACGGGCTGAACGAGTGCCTCTCCGTCGAGGACACCCTGAGCGTGCTGGAGGGCCGCACCGTCCACGCCTTCCACATCGAGGGCTGCGGCGGCGGACACGTGCCCAACGTCCTGAAGATGGCGGGCGTCCCCAACGTCATCGGCTCCTCCACCAACCCCACCCTGCCCTTCGGCCGGGACGCGGTCGCCGAGCACTACGGCATGATCGTCTCCGTCCACGACCTCAAGACCGACCTGCCCGGCGACGCCGCCATGGCCCGCGACCGCATCCGCGCCGGGACCATGGGCGCCGAGGACGTCCTGCACGACCTGGGCGCCATCGGCATCACCTCGTCGGACGCGCAGGGCATGGGACGCGCGGGCGAGACGGTCCGCCGCACGTTCGCCATGGCCGGGAAGATGAAGGCCGAGTGCGGCGCGCCCGAGGACCACGACAACGAGCGCGTCCTGCGGTACATGGCCAAGCTGACCATCAACCCCGCCCTCGCGCACGGACTGTCCCACGAGGTGGGATCGATCGAGGTCGGCAAGCTCGCCGACATCGTGCTGTGGCGGCCGGAGTACTTCGGCGCCAAGCCGCAGCTCGTCCTCAAGGCCGGCTTCCCGGCGTACGGCGTGGTCGGTGACCCCAACGCGGCGACGGACACCTGCGAACCCCTGGTCCTGGGGCCGCAGTTCGGGGCCCACGGCGCCACGCCCGCCGACCTCTCCGTCGCCTTCGTCGCCCGGGCCGCCCTGGACCAGGGCAACGACACGATGCCGACCCGCCGCCGCAGGGTCGCCGTACGCGGCACCCGCGGCATCGGCCCCGCCGACCTGCGCCTCAACACCCGCACCGGATCGGTCGACGTCGACCAGCGCACCGGCCTGGTCACCCTCGACGGCGAGCCGCTGCGCTCCGCACCGGCCGAGTCCGTCTCCCTCAACCGCCTCTACTTCCTCTGAGGATCACCGATGTCCGCAGCCGCCGACGGCTTCCGCATGCCCGCCGAATGGGCCCCGCACGAGCGCACCTGGATGGCGTGGCCGTCCCCCAACCCCACCTTCGACGACCCGGACGGCCTCGCCGCCGCCCGCCGGGCCTGGGCGTCCGTCGCCCGCGCGATACGCCGGTTCGAGCCGGTGACCGTGGTGTGCGGACCCGGGCAGTCGGCCGAGGCCCGCACCCTGCTGGGCGAGGGCGTCGACACCGTCGAACGCGACCTGGACGACGCCTGGATGCGGGACATCGGGCCCACCTTCCTGACGAACGGACGTGAACTCGCCGCCGTGGACTGGACGTTCAACGGCTGGGGCGCCCAGGACTGGGCCCGCTGGGAACACGACGCGAAGATCGCCGCGTACGTCTCGGACCTCGCCGGCGCGCGGACGTACACCTCCCGGCTCGTCAACGAGGGCGGCGCGATCCATGTCGACGGCGAGGGCACGGTCCTGCTGACGGAGACGGTCCAGCTCGGCCCCGAGCGCAACCCGCACTGGTCCCGGGAGGAGGCCGAGGCCGAGATCCACGCCCACCTCGGCACCCGCAAGGCGATCTGGCTGCCGCGCGGCCTGACCGGCGACTATCCCCCGTACGGCTTCGGCACCCTCGGCCACGTCGACATCGTCGCCGCCTTCGCCCGCCCGGGCGTCGTGGTCGCCCACCACCAGCCGGACCCGGCGCACCCCGACCACGAGGTGACCGAGGAGATCATCGGGCTGCTGCGCTCGCAGACGGACGCGCGCGGCCGCCGCCTGGAGGTCGTCGAGGTCCCCGCCCCGACCGTCCTGGAGGCCGACGGCCACTGGGCCGACTACTCCTACATCAACCACTACCTCTGCAACGGCGGCGTCGTGCTGTGCGGCTTCGACGACCCGCGCGACGAGATCGCGGCCGGCGTCTTCCGCCGCCTGTTCCCGCGGCGGACGGTGACGCTCGTCGACGCCCGCACGATCTTCGCGGGCGGCGGCGGCATCCACTGCATCACCCAGCAGCAGCCCAGGGTGACGGTCGGGTAGAACGTACGGGTGAACGCACTGCTGCTCCGCACGGCCCGCGGCCCCCGCCCCACCGAACCGCCGCGCCCGCTGCCCGGGACGCCGCCGCGCCCGGGGTGCGACGGGCCGGCGCACCCCGACGGCTCCCGGCACGCCCCGCCGACCGCGCCGCGCCGCGCGTACGCCGTGGCCCCGCGGCCGTGCGGGGCGCCGTACGCGACCCGCGTCCTGCCCGACGGCCCACGGCCGGCCGCCGTATGAGCACGACCCGTCGCACCCCGGCCCCGCCGCGCGAGCAGGTCCTCGCCGCCGCCATGGAGATGATCGCCGAGCGGGGTCTGGAGAAGCTCACCATGGCGGCGCTCGGCCGCGAGGTCGGCATGAGCAGCGGCCATCTCCTCTACTACTTCGGCTCCAAGGACGAGCTGCTCCTGCGGACCCTGGAATGGAGCGAGGGCCGGCTCGGCGCGGAGCGCGGCCGGCTGCTCACCCGCTCCGCCTCCGCCCGCGAACGCCTCGAGGCGTACGTCGACCTGTACGTCCCGGACGGGCACCGCGACCCGCACTGGACGCTCTGGCTGGAGGTCTGGAACCGCTCGCAGAACGCCGACGAGGACGCCCGCGACCGCCAGGCCGCCATCGAGGGCGCCTGGCACCGCGACCTGGTGGCGCTGATCGCCGAGGGGGTCTCGCGGGGTGAGTTCCGCCGTGTCGACCCCGACCGCTTCGCCGCCCGCCTGCGCGCCCTCCTCGACGGCTTCTCCATCCACGTGGCGATCGGCCTGCGCGGCACGGACCGGGAGCAGGTGCTCGGCCACGTACGGGAGTTCCTGCGCGGGACCCTCCTCACGGACGCCTGAGCCCGAGAGCAGCCTTCCCGCATCCTGAGACACCCGGTGAGCACGGGGGCGGCTTGTGCCAGACTGCCCCCGTGCTCTCGTTCGCCACGATTATTGGCAGCAGGCGCGCCGGTCCGCAGTGACCGCCACGTACGACCAGGTACGGGCGGCCATCGTCGTCCTCGACCCGCGCGCAGACCTCTCGCACCCGCGAGAGGTTTTTCGTTTTCCTGGCCCACCATCAGTCGGGAACGAGAGCGAGCGGGACCATGGGGGGACGGTGGAGCCGGTCATTCCGGTAAGACCGAAGATCCACAACAGGAGCCTTGAGACCATGACCGAGACGGCAACCAGCGAGCTCGACGACTCGTTCCACGTCTTCGACACGACCCTGCGCGACGGCGCGCAGCGCGAGGGCATCAACCTCACCGTCGCCGACAAGCTCGCGATCGCACGGCACCTGGACGACTTCGGCGTCGGCTTCATCGAGGGCGGCTGGCCCGGCGCCAACCCGCGCGACACCGAGTTCTTCGCCCGTGCCCGGGAGGAGATCGACTTCCGGCACGCCCAGCTGGTCGCCTTCGGCGCCACCCGCCGCGCCGGGGCCAAGGCCTCCGAGGACCCGCAGGTCAAGGCGTTGCTGGACGCGGGCGCCGAGGTCATCACCCTGGTCGCGAAGTCCCACGACCGGCACGTCGAACTGGCCCTGCGGACCACGCTCGACGAGAACCTGGAGATGGTCCGCGACACGGTCTCCTACCTGACGGAGCAGGGCCGCCGCGTCTTCGTCGACTGCGAGCACTTCTTCGACGGCTACCGCGCCAACCCCGAGTACGCGAAGGCGGTCGTCCGTACCGCCTCGGAGGCCGGCGCCGACGTGGTCATCCTCTGCGACACCAACGGCGGCATGCTCCCGGCGCAGGTCCAGGCGGTCGTCTCGACCGTCCTCGCCGACACCGGCGCCCGCCTCGGCATCCACGCCCAGGACGACACCGGCTGCGCGGTGGCCAACACCCTCGCCGCCGTCGACGCGGGCGCGACCCACGTGCAGTGCACGGCGAACGGCTACGGCGAGCGGGTCGGCAACGCGAACCTCTTCCCGGTCGTCGCCGCCCTGGAGCTGAAGTACGGCAAGAAGGTCCTCCCCGAGGGCAGGCTCCGCGAGATGACGCGCATCTCGCACGCCGTCGCGGAGGTCGTGAACCTGACCCCGTCGACGCACCAGCCGTACGTAGGGGTGTCGGCCTTCGCCCACAAGGCCGGCCTGCACGCGTCCGCGATCAAGGTCGACCCCGACCTGTACCAGCACATCGACCCCGAGCTGGTCGGCAACACCATGCGGATGCTGGTCTCCGACATGGCGGGCCGCGCCTCCGTCGAGCTCAAGGGCAAGGAACTGGGCATCGACCTGGGCGGCGACCGCGAACTGGTCGGCCGGGTGGTGGAGCGCGTCAAGGAACGCGAACTCAAGGGCTACACGTACGAGGCGGCGGACGCGAGCTTCGAACTCCTGCTCCGCACCGAGGTCGAGGGCAAGCCCCTGCGCTACTTCGAGGTCGAGTCCTGGCGCGCGATCGTCGAGGACCGCCCCGACGGCACCCACGCCAACGAGGCCACCGTCAAACTGTGGGCCAAGGGCGAGCGCATCGTCGCCACGGCCGAGGGCAACGGCCCGGTCAACGCCCTCGACCGGGCCCTGCGCGTCGGACTGGAGAAGATCTACCCCCAGCTCGCCAAGCTCGACCTCGTCGACTACAAGGTCCGCATCCTGGAGGGCGTCCACGGCACCCAGTCCACCACCCGCGTCCTCATCTCCACCACCGACGGCACGGGAGAGTGGTCGACGGTGGGCGTCGCGGAGAACGTGATCGCGGCGTCGTGGCAGGCGCTGGAGGATGCCTACACGTACGGCTTGCTGCGGGCGGGAGTGGACCCCGCGGAGTAGCCGCCCGGACGGGCCCGCCCCGGCGCGCGAGACCGGGCAACGCGGTCCACGCGCCGGGTGCCGGCGGTACGACCCGCGGTGGCCGTACCGCCGGGGCCTGACCCGGCAGCCCCGGTTTTCCGCAGGGCACCCCCTGCACACAACAGGGGGTGCCCTATTTTGTGCGTATTCGGGTAGCTTCGAAGTATGAAGGTCGCATCATCGACCCGTGCCTTCGCCGGACTGCTGATCGCGCTGGCACTCGCCACCCTGACCCTGCTCTCGGCCGGCGCCCCCCGCGCCGCCGCGGACAGCAGCGTCTCGACGATCGCCGCGGCTCTGCGCGAGAGTCCCGTTTACGTCGAGCCAGAGGCCTCGAACCTCCTCTCGCGGGGCGACGCCGTCGCGCTGCAGAAGAAGATCGAGGGCGCCGACAAGCCCGTGTTCGTCGTGGTCCTCCCGGCCGGCTACCCCACGGAGAACCTCTTCACCGACCTGCGCACCGCCACCGGCGTGACCGGCCTGTACGCCATCCGCCTCGGCGAGCGCTTCGACGCCCGCGCCGACCCCGCGGTCCTGCCGAACGCGGCCGTCCGCAACCTCGTCGGCAGCGTCCAGGGCCAGACCGACGCGGCCACCCAGCTCGACGACTTCACCGACCGCGCCCTGGCCAACATGGGCGGCTCGGCCCCCGCGAGCTGGAGCGGCTCCGACGGCGGCGGAATCTCGTCCACCGCCCTGATCACCGCGGGCGCGGTCCTGGTGGCCGGCGGCGCCGGCGCCTACACCCTCGTACGCCACAACCGCCGGCGGCACGAGGAGGAACAGCGGGCCGCCCTCGAACGGCTCCGGGTCGTCGTCGACGAGGACATCACCGCCTTCGGCGAGGAACTCGACCGCCTGGACTTCCACCCGGCCGAACCGGGCGCCGACGACGCCATGCGCGCCGACTACGAGCACGCCCTCGACGCCTACGAGAAGGCCAAGTCGTTCATGGCGGCCGCGACGAAACCGGAGGACGTCCGCGCCGTCACCGAGGCCCTGGAGGACGGCCGCTTCTCCCTGGCCCGGCTCACCGCGCGCAGGGCGGGCAGCCCGCTGCCCGAGCGTCGCCCGCCCTGCTTCTTCGACCCGCGCCACGGTCCCTCCGTCGCCGACGCCGCCTGGACCCCGCCCGGCGGGGCGCCCCGCGAGGTCCCGGTCTGCGCGGCCGACCGGACCCGCCTGGCCGACGGCCGCGACCCGGTGATCCGCGAGGTCGACACCGACTACGGCCGCCGCCCGTACTGGGAGGCGGGCCCGGCCTACGGCCCCTGGGCGGGCGGTTACTTCGGCGGTGGCATCCTGCCGGGCCTCCTGATCGGCACGATGCTCGGCAGCATGATGGCCACCCCGACCTACGCCGCCGACTACGGCTCCGGTTATGGCGACTTCGGCGGCGGCTACGAGGGCGGCGACGTGTCCGGCGCGGACTTCGACACCGGGAGCTTCGGCGACTTCGGCGACTTCGGCGGCGGCGGGGGAGGGGACTTCGGCGGCGGGGACTTCGGCGGAGGCTTCTGACCCCCCTTTCCCACCGTCATGGGCACGGGCCCGGCGCGGAGCGCGCCGGGCCCGTGGACGTCGTACGACGAGAGGGGGTGTGCGTCAGAGGGAGGCCGCTGCCGAGGCGATGGCCGAGGCGAAGGTGGAGACCTCGGTGTAGACGCCGGGCGCGTTGGGCCGGGCGCAGCCGATGCCCCAGCTGACGATGCCGACCTGGATCCAGGCGTTGGACGCGTCACGGCGGAACATCGGGCCGCCGGAGTCGCCCTGGCAGGTGTCGACGCCGCCGGCCGCGTAGCCGGCGCAGATCTCCTCGCTCGCGATCAGACCGCTGTAGCCGCTGTACGAACGGCAGGTCGCGTCACTCACGAAGGGCACGCTGGCCTTGAGCATGTAGCGCTGCTGGGCACCGCCCTCGGTGGCCGCGCCCCAGCCGGCGACGGTGAAGGTGCCGGTGTTGTACTGCGTCGTGGTGGCGATCTTCAGCGTCGCCAGGTTGATGGGCGACGCGAGCTTGATGAGCGCCCAGTCCTTGCCGTTGCCGTTGTAGCCCGGGGCCCGGTACACGTACGTGGAGCGGACCTGGACGCGGCCTGAGGTGGACTGGAGGTCCACGACACCGGCGGTGGCGGTGATGCTGGTGTTGGGGCCGGTGGCGCCCACACAGTGGGCCGCCGTGAGCACGATCTGCTGGGTGTAGAGCGCGCCGCCACAGCCCATGGAGAGCCGGACCATGAACGGGAACTCGCCCTGCGCGGCGCGGGTTCCGCCGACGACGGGCGAGGGGGCGGCCTGCGCGGACGAGACGGGCTGAAGGCTGGCGACCGCGAGGGCGGCGGCGCCGACGACCGCGAGTCTCTTGAGCGCCGTGAGGAGTCTCTTCAACGTGATGCCTTCCGTGGGGGGTTGACCTGGGGTGTGGAACCGGGTGGAACCGAGACACGGAATTGACGCGCGCATGACAACAGCGGCAACAAAGAAGAGCCCATTGCTGGCATGGGCAGGTCAAATCTGTCGCTGGATTATGAGAACGTCGCAAGCTTTCACACAAGGGGTGCGATTCAGCCACGTCCGGACCCGGGCGCCCGCTCCCCGACGGCCGGCGCCGTGGCGGCGAGCTCGTCGAGCGGCCCTCCGCTCAGCCGGCACACCGTCCACTCGTCCAGGAACTCCACCCCGAGGGACGTGTAGAACTCGATCGTGGGCCGGTTCCACGCCAGCACCCACCACTCGAACCGCTCGTACCCGCTGCGCGTACAGATCGCGGCGAGCGCGGCGAGCAGAGCCCTGCCGTGCCCCGCGCCCCGGGCGTGCGGCCGGACGTACAGATCCTCGAGATGCATGCCCCGCGTGCCGGTCCAGGTCGAGAACCGCGGGAACCACAGCGCGAAGCCGGCCGTCTCACCGCTCCCGTCGTCCTCCGCGATCAGCACGTACGCCGCCGGCCGCTCCCCGAACAGCGCCTCCCGGAGCTGCTCCTCCGTGGCCCGCGCCTGCTCGACGGCCCGTTCGTAGTCGGCGAGTTCGCGGATCATCGCCCGGATCTCGGGGATGTCGTGCACGGTGGCGGCTCGGATCATGCGGGGATCATGCGGCACCGCGCCGAGCCCTGTCCACGGCGTTCCGGCGGGAAGCCGACGGCTCCCCCAGGGGTCGTCCGTCCCCGGGAACCTCCCGGACGCCGCCGACGGCCGGCTCGGGGCCAGGCCGTGTCCGTGGGATCGTCCCGGGACCGTGCCGCAGCCCGGCATCGGGCTGATCCGGAAGGACACGGCCAGGCCGGCGCCGCGGAACCGGAGGCGGCCGCCCCCCGGCCCCCGGGCCGATGCCGCCCCTGCGTCAGCCCCTCGCCAGTTCCATCAGCCGCTCGAAGTCGATCGCCCCCGGATCCCCGTGCGTGTTCTCGGGTACGTGCATGTGCCCGCACACGCCCCGGAAGTCGTTCCACCGGGCCCCGCTCATCCGTTGCCCGCCCCCGTTCCCGGCGGACCTGGGGTAGGCGGGCCACAGGGCCGGGCCGCGCAGGGGGACGCCGTGGTGGGTGTGGATCCAGGCCAGGAAGCGGGCGACGCCGAGCAGGGCCCAGTCGGGGGCCTTGGGCCAGTAGATGTGGGCATGGCCGCTCGTCTTCCACTTGGTGTGGAGCTCGGGGTCGCAGGTGCCGACGAGTTCGACCTGACAGACGTTCAGGGTGTTGGTCTCGACGCCGCCGGGCTTGTTGACCAGGGCACGCGAGGAGATGTCGATGTCGAAGTGCTGGTACCACTTCAGCTTCTTGGCGGCGAGGTCCGGCACCGCCGTCAGGTTCGGCGCGGAGGCGCCGCCCCCGTATCCGGGCAGCGATCGGCCCTCGGTGGTGTGCAGGACGACGGCGTTGACCTCCATGCGGGCTCCGCCGAAGTCGTCCTGGTACCAGTGGTCGCGGTTCGCGCCCGGGTAGTGCTGTGGTCCTGTCCTGGGGCTCATGGCGCCTCCTGGCTCGCGGTCTCCCCGGCCGTGCCGGCGGGGGTGCCCTGGTCAACGAGCGGCGCCGACGACCGTGGCGCGGCCCGGGGTGCGTACAGGAAGCGTTCGGGGCGCGCGGCCCGGACACGCCGAGCGCCCGCCCTCCCAAGGGGAGTGGAGGGCGGGCGCGCTCGGGGAGGGGCGGTCGGCGGGACGTCACGCGTTCTTGATCGCCGAGATGTCGAAGTTCAGCTTGATCTTGTCGGAGACCAGGACGCCGCCCGTCTCCAGCGCCGCGTTCCAGGTCAGGCCCCACTCGGAGCGCAGGATCTCGGCCTTGCCCTCGAAGCCGACGCGCTCGTTGCCGAACGGGTCCTTCGCCCAGCCGTTGAACTGCAGGTCGATGGTGAGCGGCTTGGTCACGCCGAGGACGGTCAGGTCGCCGGTGATGCGGTAGTCGTCGCCGCCGAGGGTCTGCGCACCGGTCGAGCGGAACGTCATCGTCGGGAACTCCTCGGTCCGGAAGAAGTCGGCGCTCTTCAGGTGGCCGTCACGGTCGGCGGACCCGGTGTCGATGCTGTCCATCTTGACGTCGATGGTGGCGGTGGACCGCGACGGGTCGGTGCCGTCCAGGTGCAGCGCGCCGGTGAAGTCGTTGAACTTGCCCTTGACGTTGGTGACCATCGCGTGCCGGGCGACGAAGCCGATCGTCGAGTGCGCCGGGTCGATCGAGTAGTCGCCGGTCAGCGCGGCGAGCTCCGGGTTCACGACGGCGACGGCGGGGGTGGTGGCGGACTCGGTGGACTCGGTGGTCTTGCGGCCGAAGATGCCCATGACGTGCTCCTTGGGGACGGGATCGAGGAGGTGATCCAGGATGTTGAACGTTCAACGACGTCAACGAGAACGACCGTAGACCTATTCCGTTCAAGTTTCAACATCTGTGGACTGCGGACGCCGGAGCTGTGTGCGACCGCCCCGCTCCGGCGCTCGCCGGCTGGGGCTAGGCTCGTCGTGTCACCCGTCCGGAGGGCGCGCCACGCCGGTGAATGTGAAGTGGATCTCACGCGTCACCTTTGTGCGACCTCTACAACCGCCAGGCCCTCTGAGCAGTCGGAACGCCTGCACGCCCCCTTGGTTCTGTTCAGTGGTACCAGGAAAACGCGTCGGAGACTGTACGGAGTCGACGTCTCGCTTTCCTTGGCGGGCTTCGTAAGGTCACTACATGACCGTTTTGGAAGAGACGACGGGTGAGCCGACCGCGGAGCCTGCCGAGCCGACGGACGCGCGCGGGCGCGTCGCCGAGTTGCACGAGATCCGTGCGCGGGCGCTGGCCGGGCCGAGCGAGAAGGCGACCCAGGCGCAGCACGCCAAGGGCAAGCTGACCGCCCGCGAGCGCATCGAGCTGCTCCTGGACCCGGGGTCCTTCCAGGAGGTCGAGCAGCTGCGCCGGCACCGGGCGACCGGCTTCGGCCTGGAGGCGAAGAAGCCGCACACCGACGGTGTCATCACCGGCTGGGGCACGGTGGAGGGCCGTACGGTCTTCGTCTACGCCCATGACTTCCGCATCTTCGGCGGCGCGCTGGGCGAGGCCCACGCCACGAAGATCCACAAGATCATGGACATGGCCATCTCGGCCGGTGCCCCGCTGGTCTCGCTCAACGACGGCGCGGGCGCCCGTATCCAGGAGGGCGTCTCCGCCCTGGCCGGCTACGGCGGCATCTTCCAGCGCAACACGAAGGCCTCCGGTGTCATCCCGCAGATCTCGGTGATGCTCGGCCCGTGCGCGGGCGGCGCGGCCTACAGCCCCGCCCTGACCGACTTCGTCTTCATGGTCCGCGAGACCTCGCAGATGTTCATCACCGGCCCCGACGTGGTCAAGGCCGTCACCGGTGAGGAGATCACCCAGAACGGCCTCGGCGGCGCGGACGTGCACGCCGAGACGAGCGGCGTGGCCCACTTCGCCTACGACGACGAGGAGACCTGCATCGCGGAGGTCCGCTACCTCCTCTCCCTCCTCCCGCAGAACAACCGCGAGAACCCCCCGCGCGTCGAGTGCTCCGACCCGGCCGACCGCCGCGGCGACGTCCTGCTCGACCTGGTTCCGGCGGACGGCAACCGTCCGTACGACATGACCAAGGTGATCGAGGAGATCGTCGACGACGGCGAGTACCTGGAGGTCCACGAGCGCTGGGCGCGCAACATCATCTGCGCGCTGGCCCGCCTCGACGGCCAGGTGGTCGGCATCATCGCCAACCAGCCGCAGACGCTCGCCGGTGTCCTGGACATCGAGGCCAGTGAGAAGGCCGCGCGCTTCGTGCAGATGTGCGACGCCTTCAACATCCCGATCATCACTCTTCTGGACGTCCCCGGCTTCCTTCCCGGCGTCGACCAGGAGCACGGTGGGATCATCCGCCACGGCGCGAAGCTCCTCTACGCCTACTGCAACGCGACCGTGCCCCGGATCTCCCTGATCCTGCGCAAGGCGTACGGAGGTGCCTACATCGTCATGGACAGCCAGTCCATCGGTGCTGACCTCACCTACGCCTGGCCGACGAACGAGATCGCCGTCATGGGCGCCGAAGGTGCCGCCAACGTCATCTTCCGCCGCCAGATCGCCGAGGCCGAGGACCCCGAGGCCATGCGGGCCCGCATGGTCAAGGAGTACAAGTCCGAACTGATGCATCCGTACTACGCGGCCGAGCGCGGCCTGGTCGACGACGTCATCGACCCCGCCGAGACCCGCGAGGTCCTCGTCAAGTCCCTGGCGATGCTGCACAGCAAGCACGCCGACCTGCCCTCGCGCAAGCACGGCAACCCCCCGCAGTAACCCAGCGGACTTTCCGCGACACCCTCGCGGAAACCTCTCTCACGGAGACTGACATCCATGGACACCCCTGACATCCGCGTCGAGAAGGGCCACGCCGAGCCCGAGGAAGTCGCCGCCATCACGGCGATCCTCCTGGCCCGCGCCGCCGCCCGTTCCTCCGAGTCCACCCCGGCCCACCGCGGCCGCGCCAGGGCCGGCTGGCGCCGCCTGGAGCGCGAGCCCGGCTTCCGGGCACCCCACAGCTGGCGCTGAGCGCCCGCGCCGTACGCCGAAGGCCCCGACGCCCCGCAAGGGCGGCCGGGGCCTTCCGGTTGGGGTCGGGAGCGGCAAGGGCTCACACGGCGCGCGTACCGGCGCGGCCGGCGAACCGGCCGGCATCCCGACCGGCCTGAGTCCGAAGCCTTCGGCGAGCGCGCTGGAGAGGCACCGCACCGCCCTCGCCCGCCCCGGCGAGCGTCAGGCCGCCGCCCCCTCCGCCCGCGGCGGACGACGACCGTCCCCGTGGCGCCGCGGACGCGCCGCCGCTGCGACCGCCCTGCGGACCTCCTGGACCCACGACGCACGGGAAGACGGCGTCCGTCCATGACAAGGGGGCGCCCTCTCCGGCCGGAGAGGGCGCCCCCTTGTCGTGCCGTCGCGCGGCTGCCCTACCGCAGGCGGGCCATCAGCGCGTGCTCCACCAGCGTGATCAGCGCACTCTTGGCGTCCGCGCGGTGGCGGGCGTCGGTCGTGATGATCGGGGTGTCGGGGCCGATCTGGAGGGCCTCGCGGACCTCGTCCGGCGAGTACGGCTGGTTGCCGTCGAAGCCGTTCAGGGCGATCACGAAGGGGAGACCGGAGTTCTCGAAGTAGTCGACCGCCGGGAAGCAGTCGGCGAGCCGGCGCGTGTCCACCAGGACGATGGCGCCGATCGCGCCGCGCACCAGGTCGTCCCACATGAACCAGAAGCGGTCCTGGCCGGGCGTACCGAAGAGGTACAGGATCAGGTCCTGGTCCAGCGTGATGCGGCCGAAGTCCATGGCGACCGTGGTGGTCGTCTTGTCTCCGGTGTGGGTGAGGTCGTCGATGCCCGCCGAAGCGGAAGTCATCACGGCCTCTGTGCGCAGCGGGTTGATCTCCGAAACGGCCCCGACGAACGTGGTCTTGCCCACGCCGAAGCCACCCGCCACCACGATCTTCGCCGAGGTGGTGGAGCGGGAAGGACCGCCGCTAGAGCTTGCGAAGTCCACTGAGCACCCTTTCGAGCAGTGTCACGTCTGGCTGGCCGCCGGCGTTCTCGTCGCCGCCGGGCTGATGGATGGCGACCAGTCCCGCCTCCGCCAAGTCGGCGACGAGGATCCTGGCCACGCCGAGAGGGATTGTCAGGAGGGCCGAGATCTCGGCTACCGACTTGATCTCACGGCAGAGGTTGCAGATCCGCTGATGCTCGGGCAGCTGCCCCTGCATCTGGTGCGGAGCCGCGGTGGTGTGCACCAGTGCCTCGATGGCGAGCTGGTACCGCGGGCGGGTCCGGCCGCCGGTCATGGCGTACGGACGCACCAAGGGGTTGTGGGACGCCCCGGCGGGCGCCGGCTCGGGGGTGCGTCGCTGCGGCTGCACGGGCTGGATACGCGGCCCCTGCGGCTGGTCGTACGGCGACGGGCCCGGACCTTGCGGGCTCTGCGGCGCGTACGGCTGGCGCTGGCTCGGGGCGGAGGGGAAGTTGTAACGGTTCGGGTTCTGGGAACCGTCGCCCTGGCCCTGGGCAGGGCCGTACGACCAGTGACCCGAAGGGGAACCGCCTGGGGGTGTTGCCACTTTCTCTCCTCCTCCGACTGTGCCTGGCACCCACCACGTGGGAAGCCGCGTCCCGAAACCCTACGGCCTCGGGACGCCAATACGCACCGTCCCGCTGTTAGTTGAGAAGGCTCCCTTGGAGCTCCGCACGCAGGTCGGGCGTCAGGACCGTACCGGCTCGGTCCACCAGAAGGGCCATCTCGTACCCAATGAGGCCGATGTCCGCCTCGGGGTGCGCGAGAACGGCGAGCGAGGAACCGTCGGAAATGGACATGATGAAGAGGAATCCCCGCTCCATCTCCACAACCGTCTGGTTCACGCTGCCTCCCTCGAAGATCCGGGAGGCGCCTGCCGTCAGTGACGTCAGACCGGAGGCGACGGCCGCGAGCTGGTCGGCGCGGTCGCGGGGGAAGCCTTCGGACATCGCCAGAAGGAGTCCGTCGGCGGAGACCACCACCGTGTGGGACACCCCCGGGGTGTTGTCCACGAAGTTGGTGATCAACCAGTTCAGGTTCTGTGCCGCCTGGCTCATCGGGCTCACACTAACGCTCCTGGTTGTAGGTGCTGTCAGGACCGAAGCCCTGGCCGTTCGTTTCACTGCCTGCGTTGCGCCCGCGCTGGACGCCCCGACGCAGGTTGCTCAGCCTGCCTCGGACGTCCTCCGGGGCGCGGGAGACCTGTGGGCCTCCCTGGGGGGTGCTTTCCGCGGCACCCTCGACCAGATTGGCCTTGGGTACCCGCCGCGGCAGGCCGGAGGAGGTGACCCCGCCCGCCTTCGGCTTCCGGAGCTGCGAGGCCTGCTGCCAGCGCGCGTCGTTCGCCGAACGCCAGCCGTTTTCGCCGTTGCTCTCGGAAGTGGGAGCCGGCGCTTCCTGGTTCACGGGACGCGAGCCGTTCGAACCGCTCGCCGCGGTGGATCCGCGGCGGGGAAGCCCGGCTTCGGTCAGGTCGTGGACGGCGGAGTGGGCCGTTCCCGGACGGTCGAAGCCTACGCGGTCCTGCTCACTTGCGTCAGTGGCCTGCGCGGATTCCGCTTCCGGAGCGTACTGGTCCGGGTAGCCGTTCTGGTAACCGCTCTGCTGCGGCCAGTCGTCCTGGTAGGACTGCTCCTCGTACGAGGGGAAGCCCTCCGGCGCGGACGCCTGGGACGGCGTGCGCTCCTCCTGGGACGGCTCCGCATACGCGGGGTCCGGGTAGCCGCCGTTCGACGCGAAGGCGCCGTTCTGCGCGGTGCCGTTCGACGTGAGGTACGGGTCCTCGTACGACGGGCGCTGCTGCTCCTGGTACGCCGTCTGCTGGTCGTACGCCGAGGGCTGCTCGGCATATCCGCTCGCGCCGCCGTCGTAGCCGCTCTGCGCGCCCGCGTAGCCGTTCCGGGAGTCGCCGTACGCCGGCTGCTGCTGCGTCTGGTCGAAGCTCTCGCCGTACGGGGGCGCCTCGGAGGACTCCTGCTGCGGCTGGCCGTGGGACTGGGCCTCCAGGGCCGCCCGGCGCTCCTCGCGCATCAGGGAGCGGCCCACGGGGTCCAGGTCGCGCAGGTCGTCGGGGACCTCGGTGTAGCGGCTGTCGTCGAAGCCGAGTTCGGCCGCCGTGCGCAACGGCTGCTGGTTGAAGTCCTCACCCTGGAACCGCTGCTCCGGGATGATCTGCGAGACGGTGAACTCGTCGGCGGCCGGAGCCTGTTCGCCGCCACCGCCGTGCGTGATCGCGTCCGGCAGCATGACCAGCGAGGTGGTGCCGGCCTGCTCGCCCGAAGGACGCAGCTGGACGCGGATGCCGTGCCGGTCGGACAGGCGGCCGACCACGAAGAGGCCCATGCGCTGGGAGATCGCGGCGTCCACGGTCGGCGGGTTGGCCAGCTTGTGGTTGATGTCCGCGAAGTCCTCGGCCGTCAGGCCGATGCCCTTGTCGTGGATCTCGATCATGACGCGGCCGTCGGGGAGACGGGTCGCGGTGACGCGGACCTTGGTCTGCGGGGAGGAGAACGTGGTGGCGTTCTCCAGGAGCTCGGCGAGCAGGTGCACGAGGTCGGTCACGGCACGGCCGTGGATCTCGGCCTCCGGCACGCCCGACAGCTCGATGCGCTCGTACTGCTCCACCTCGGAGGAGGCGGCGCGCAGGACGTCGACCAGCGGGACCGGCTGGTCCCAGCGGCGGCCGGGCTCCTCGCCGGCGAGGACGAGGAGGTTCTCGCCGTTGCGGCGCATACGGGTCGCGAGGTGGTCCAGGCGGAAGAGGTTCTCCAGCTGGTCCGGGTCGGCCTCGTTGTTCTCCAGGTCGGTGATGAGGGTCAGCTGGCCCTCGATCAGCGACTGGTTGCGGCGCGACAGGTTCGTGAAGATCGCGTTGATGTTGCCCCGCAGCAGCGCCTGCTCGGCGGCGAGCCGGACGGCCTCGCGGTGGACCTGGTCGAAGGCGCGGGCGACCTCGCCGATCTCGTCGGTGGTGTTGATCGGGATCGGGGCGACCCGGGTGTCGACGCGGCCGGGGTCGGTGCGCGAGAGCTGGTCGACCAGCATCGGCAGCCGCTGCTCGGCGATCCCGAAGGCGGCGTTGCGCAGCTGGCGCATGGCCTGGCTCATCTGGCGCGCCATGAGGGAGGCGATGATGAACGCGGTGAGCAGGGCGATGATGACGATGCCACCGTTGATGATGGCGTCGCGCTGGGCGTCGGAGGCGATCTGCCCGGCGTCGGTGACCGCGCGGTCGATGAGTTCCTTCTCGACCTGGCTGTAGCCCTCGAACTTCAGCGTCGCGGCCGTCATCCAGGCCGAGGCGGTGATGCCCTGCTCGGCGAGCTCGGCGGGCGTCCGGCCGCTGCCGATCGCCTGGATCATGTCCTTCATCGCGGGCGGGGCGACGTAGTCCCGGCCCGCGGATTCCGCCTTCGCCTTGGCGTCGGCGGCGAGCTTGGCGCCTTCCTGCGTCTTCTGGTTCATGACCTCGTTGAGCCGCGCGGCATCCTCGACCGTGCCACCGGAGACGTACTCCTGGATGGCCACGTTCTCGAGGTACGCGTACGAGGTGAAGGCGGTGAGCTGCTGCGCGTAGACCTTTTTCTCGGGGCTGGGCCGGACCAGCAGGTGCATGCCGATCGAGCGCTGAAGGGACTCGGCGCCCTTGGCGAGGGCGATGGCGTACACCGTGCGGCCGTAGGCCGTGATGTTGCCGGTGCCGAGGCTGAGTTCGTTGGAGAACTCCATCAGCAGGTGCTCGACCGCGACGTAGCCCTCTTCGGTCTTCACCGGGTCCATGGCCTTGGTGTAGGCGGCGGCGCGGATCTTCGCCAGGGTCGGCTCGGCCTTTTCCACCAGGCTCAGCCGGCGCTCCAGCCCCTGCTTGGCGGGCATCCCGACGACTTCCCGGTGGAAGGCGGCGGCCTTCTCGTCGGTCAGGGCGCGGGCGTCCTTGACGGTCTCGTCGTCCTTCTTGTTCTGCAGCAGCGGTTCCGCGGAGACGTCACGTTCGTTGAGGAGGGCCTCGGCGTACTCGCCGGCGGCGGCCACGATCTTCGCGACCTTCTCGGCGTCGCGGGCCTCCTGCCAGGTGTCGATCGAGCTCTTCACCTGGAAGCCGCCCATGACCAGGCCGACCAGCACGGGTATGAGCAGGATCGCGTTCAGCCGGGTCGGCACCCGCCAGTTGCGCGGAGAGAGACGGCCGCCGCTCTTCGGGGGCGCGGCCGGCGGCTCCGAGCCGGGCACAGGGGCGGGCGCCGCTCCGCGCGGCGGCGGGGTGAAGTTGCCCCGCGCCGCCGGCTCGGGACTTTTCTTGCTTCGCCTCACTCGACCAACAACCTCTCGGCGGTCGGCACCTACGTCGTGCCGCAGTGTCTCAGAGCCCTGTCAGCCATCGACCATGAGTACGTCATTGACTATTGGGCAGTTCAGGCATTCCAGCACGACGACCTGCGCTCTTCCAAACAGTGAGAAGCGCCGATTCCTTGTGATGTAAGCCCCAGATAAATCGGTCATAAAGAGCGAGCCCCGTCAAAAGACGGGGCCTTCGTGCGCGCAGCGAGACCAAATGACCGCGACGCGTGGTGGTACCACCCGATTCCTCTGCCGAAACGTTATGAACACCGGAGCCGACCGTGTCAAAGGCCACAGCCGGCTCCAAGGTGTCTACGACAACTGCCGTACGACGCTGGGTACTTGAAAGTTACCGCAGTCGTGCCATCAGCGCGTGCTCCACCAGCGTGATCAGCGCACTCTTGGCGTCCGCCCGGTGCCGGGCGTCGGTGGTGATGATCGGGGTGTCCGGCCCGATCTGCAGCGCCTCGCGCACCTCTTCCGGCTGGTACGGCTGCTGCCCGTCGAAACCGTTGAGGGCGACGACGAACGGCAGGCCGCTGTTCTCGAAGTAGTCCACGGCGGGGAAACAGTCCGCCAGGCGGCGGGTGTCCACCAGGACCACCGCGCCGATCGCACCGCGCACCAGGTCGTCCCACATGAACCAGAACCGGTCCTGGCCCGGCGTACCGAACAGGTACAGGATCAGGTCCTGGTCCAGCGTGATACGGCCGAAGTCCATCGCCACCGTGGTGGTGGTCTTGTCCCCGGTGTGGGTGAGGTCGTCGATGCCCGCGCTCGCGGACGTCATCACGGCCTCCGTGCGCAGCGGGTTGATCTCGGAGACGGCGCCCACGAACGTGGTCTTGCCCACGCCGAAGCCACCCGCCACCACGATCTTCGCGGAGGTGGTGGCCCGGCCCCCGTCAGAGCTTGCGAAGTCCACTGAGCACCCTTTCGAGCAGCGTCACGTCCGGTGCGCCGCCGTTGTTCTCGTCGCCGCCCGGCTGGTGGATGGCCACCAGTCCGGCCTCGGCGAGGTCCGCGACGAGGATCCGCGCCACGCCCAGCGGCATGGCCAGGAGGGCCGAGACCTCCGCCACCGACTTCACCTCACGGCACAGGTGGCAGATGCGCTGGTGCTCCGGGAGCAGCCCCATGAGCGCTGCCGGGTCGGCCGTGGTGCTGATCAGCGCCTCGATGGCGAGCTGGTAGCGCGGCCGGGTCCGGCCGCCGGTCATCGCGTACGGACGCACCAGCGGCTGGTCGCCCTCATCCCCGTACGGCTCCGCGTACGGATCATGAGAGGCGGTGGGCGGGGTCATGGATCCTCCGGGCGGGACAGCATGTCTCGGTCAGTCGTGCCGTCCGTCGAGGCCGGTGGGGGGGGTGTGTCGGCCGGACGGTGATTTCGTGAGGTGGGTGGTACCGAAGACGGTCAGTGGAGCAGACTGCCTTGGAGCTCGGCGCGCAGGTCAGGCGTGAGTACCGCGCCCGCGCGGTCGACCAGTAGTGCCATCTCGTAGCCGACGAGGCCGATGTCGCACTCCGGGTGCGCGAGAACGGCGAGGGACGAGCCGTCCGAGACGGACATGAGGAAGAGGAAACCTCGCTCCATCTCGACGACCGTCTGGGCCACATGGCCGCCCTCGAAGATCCGGGAGGCTCCGGCCGTCAGCGAGGTGAGCCCCGACGCGACCGCCGCCAACTGGTCGGCACGGTCACGCGGGAAGCCCTCGGACATCGCGAGCAGGAGCCCGTCGGCGGACACGACGACGGTGTGGGACACCCCAGGGGTGTTGTCCACGAAGTTGGTGATCAACCAGTTCAGATTCTGGGCCGCCTGGCTCATCTGGCTCAACTAACGCTCCTGCTGGTGAGTGGGGCTCGGGAAACTGCCGGTCTGACCGTTGCCGGCCTGGCGACCCTGCGCGATGCCCCGACGGAGATTGGTCAGCCGTCCGCGTACGTCGTCAGGCGCACGCGAGACCTGCGGACCGCTTTGGTGCTGTTGCTGCTGAGCCGTGCCCGGGACGAGGTTCGCCCGGGGCACCCGGCGCGGCAGGCCGGACGTGGTGACGCCGCCCGCGGCCGGCTGCCGGACGCGCTCCGCCTGCCGGACGAGTTCGTCGTTCGGCGAGGTGCGCCAGGCATTGCCCGCGGAACGCTGGGGAGCGGCCGGAGCCTGGGGCTGCTGTTGCTGCGGCGCCGGAGCGGAGCCGTTGTCGCCGCCCTGCTGATCCCGGAACCAGTTCGTTTCCAGGGTGTCGTACAGCGGCGTACGGCCGTCACCCGGACCCGGGGCCGGCGGCAGGGCCCACGCGTCACCCGGTCCCCGCCCGTCGTCGGGCCGCTGCGGGCCCCTGGTGTCGGGCTCGGGGCGGGCGGCGGGGCGCGGCGGGACCGGCTGCGGCTGTGGGGAGCCGTAGCCGTTGCCGCCGTTGGTCTGGGGGCGCTCGAACTGGCCCGTGGACTGCGGGTCCTGGCGGCCGGGCAGGGAGTGCTGCCCGGTGGAGGAACCACCGTCGTGGCCGGGGGTGGGGAACTGCCCGGTGGAGCCGTTGTCGTACGCCTGCTGAGGGGCGAACCGGCCCGGACCCGCCGGGGCGTTCTGGCCGCCCGGGGCGCCGAAGACGTCCGGGCGGACGAAACCGTCCTGCTGGCCGCTGCCGCCGGGCGCCGGGAACTGGCCGGTGCCCTGGGCGGCGCCGTTGAGGCCGGGGCGCCCGAAGTCGGCGGGGCCGGCCGGGCCCTGGTGCTCGTCGATCCGGGGTATCTCCGCGGTGGACCCGGGGCCCTGACGGTCGTCGATGCGGGGCATGCGGGAGGTCTGGGCGACGTCCGGCTCCTCGTGGCCGCGCGGGGCGTCCAGCGAGGAGCGGCCCAGCGGCGGCTGGGCGTTGTCGTCGGCCCAGCTCGTGGCGCGCTGCTGCGGATTGCCGCCGGGCAGTTCGGCGCGCGGGCCGCCGCGCGGCGGCAGCTGCGGCTGACGGCCGCGACCGCCCTGCTCGGCCCGGCTGTCGTTCTGGCGCGGCGGTGCCTGACGTCCGCCGCCGAACATGTCCGGACCCTGCCCCGGCGCACCGGGACCGGTCGACTGCATGCCCTGCGGCGCACCCGGTGCCTGCCCGCCGAAGCCGGCGCCCGCACCGGCCGGAGCCGGGCGGCCCTGCTGCGGCGAGCCCGGACCCTGCGGCCCACCGGGACGGCCACCGCCGTCACGGCCGGGCAGCGCGGCCCGCGGACCCTGACCGGCGCCGAGCCGGCTGCCGCCGCCGGCCGGCGCGCCGCCGCCGAGGGCACCGCCCTGCTGGCCGCTCTGACGACGGGCCGCGGCGGCACCGGCGGCGGCCTGCGCGGCGGCGGGACCGCCGGACGCGCCGCCCTGACCGGGCTTGGGCTGCGGCTTCTTGCCGCCCTGGGCGACGTCGACGGGCAGCATGACCAGCGCGGTCGTGCCACCGGAGTCGGACGGGCGCAGCTGGATGCGGATGCCGTGCCGCTGCGACAGACGACCGACCACGAAGAGGCCCATGCGGCGGGAGACGGAGACGTCCACGGTGGGCGGCGAGGCGAGCCGCTCGTTGATCGCGGCGAGGTCCTCGGGGGAGAGGCCGATGCCGGTGTCGTGGATCTCGATCAGGACGCGGCCGTCGGGCAGCGCGTGACCGGTGACCTTGACCTTGGTCTGCGGGGAGGAGAACGAGGTGGCGTTCTCCAGCAGCTCGGCGAGCAGGTGCACGAGGTCGTTGACGACCCGGCCGGCCACTTCGGTGGTCGGCACGGAGGCCAGCTCGATGCGCTCGTACTGCTCCACCTCGGACGCGGCGGCACGGAGCACGTCGACCAGCGGGACCGGACGGGTCCAGCGGCGGCCGGGCTCCTCACCCGCGAGGACGAGGAGGTTCTCACCGTTACGGCGCATACGGGTCGCGAGGTGGTCGAGCTTGAACAGCGAGGACAGCTGGTCCGGGTCGGCCTCGCGGGACTCCAGTTCGGAGATGAGCGACAGCTGGCGCTGGATCAGGCCCTGGGAGCGGCGCGAGAGGTTGGTGAACATCGCGTTGACGTTGCCCCGCAGCAGGGCCTGCTCGGCGGCGAGGCGGACCGCCTCGCGGTGCACGTCGTCGAAGGCCGCGGCCACCTGGCCGATCTCGTCCCGGGAGTGCACACCGACCGACTCCACGGACGTGTCGACGTCCTGCGGGTCGGACTCGGACAGCTGCCTGACCAGCTCGGGCAGTCGGTTCTGGGCGACCTTGGTGGCGGTCTCCTGGAGCCGGCGCAGCGAGCGGATCATGGACCGGGCGACGACGAACGCGCCGACCAGCGAGACACCGAGCACGAGCAGGATCAGCGCACCGGAGATGATCGCCTCGCGCTCCGACTCGGCGCGCAGCTCACGGGCCTTCTGCTCCATGTCCTCGAGCAGCGTGGTCTCGATGTTGGTCATCTGCCGGATCTTGGTCGTACTGGCATCGAACCAGTCCTGGTACGACCGCTTGTCCAGCGAGGTGAGACCGGCGGCCGAGCTCAGCGCACGGATGGCGTAGGTGTCGGCGTCATCGATGGTCGGGCTGCCCTGCTCGATGGGCTGCAGCAGTTCCTCGGCGCCCTTGTCGCCGTAGATGCTGCGGAAGCTGGCGAGCTCGGAGTCCTCGTTCTCCAGCGCGGCCTGGGCGTACTGCCGGTCGTTCTCGGAGAGCTCGCCGTAGGTGTCGTCGTTCACCGGGAGCGCGGCCGAGAGGGAGGCGCGCTGGACGGAGGCGTACTCCTTGGCGGAGGAGAAGGCGGCCAGCGCGCGGGTGCGCTGGATCATCTCCGGGTTGCTGGTGGCCTGCGCCATGTCCTGCGAGAGGTCGAGCAGGTGGGTGATGAGGCGGTGGTAGGCCTCCACCGTCTGGGTGGAGTTGCGCTGCTCCGCGTAGGCCGTCTTACGGATCTTGGCGAGGTTGCCCAGGTCGCTGAGGAGGCCGACGAGGCTGTCGCGGACGCCCTGGAGGTTGCCGTCCGCGCTGGAGGCGTCGATCTCCTCCGAGGCGTCGCTGAACGCGGTCAGCGACCGGTCGGTCTTCTCGCGGGCGCCCTTGACCGTGAAGTCGGTCGCCTTCGCGCCGTGCGAGAGCGGACCGGCGGACTTGTCGCGCTCGTCCTGGAGCGCGGCGGCCAGCTCGGTGGCGTGCTTGGTCATGTCCGTCAGCAGCTTCATGTTGTCGAGCTGCTGGATGTCGTCCATGGACTGGTTGATGCGCAGGGTGCCCAGGCTGGTGGCCGCGACGACGGGGAGCGTCAGCAGCGCGACCAGGCGCGTGGAGATGCGCCAGTTGCGCAGGGCGACGCGCGAGCCGGGGCCGGCGGGACCGGCCGGGGGCTTGACCGTCGGAGTGGCGGACAGGGCACTCCCCGAGGCGGACGCGCCGGGGCGCCCGGGGCGCTCACCGCCGTCGCCGGACGGGGTCGGGCCCGGACCCGGGTTCTGGGCGTGCTGGGGCGAGGAACCGCGGTCGGTCCCGCCGTGCGGCTCCGGCTCGGCCGAAGCGCTGCCATCCCTCTTGAAACGTCCCTGCACTAGCGTCGCAACCTCTGGACCAGGCGCCCTTCCGGATGAACGGAAGGACGGTGTCGGCGTCTTGAAGGGCGTCCTGAATACGCCCTCCGAGTCGTGAGTGACCGGCGCTGGCTCCCCCTAATCTCGCCGCCACTCGGCGCTGCTGTGCGCCCCCTGCGCGCCGGCTCGATCCTGCGGCGGTCCGTGGAATTCCAGCACAGTGCAGGATCTCCAACAAGGTGTGTTGGCCGGGCTGTGACCTCCGTGACACCACGTGAGGGGTGGATTACCGCCCGTACAAAGTGATCTGGAGCAAAGCGGGCATACCGGGGTGAAGTGCGGGGGCGGGCCGGGTGTCCCAGTCGCCATGATCAGGAGCGGAATGCGGGCTTCAGGGGGTCAATGTCCGTTTCGTAGCGGTCGAGTGAGGGTCTGAATTGACCGGTTTGACCGTGGGCTCGTGAGCAAACTCACACGTTGATCGTGAGACCTTCACGCGTTCAACGGGAATCGCGTGTTTAGCCTGACGCTTTACAGAAATGGCAAATCCGACAAGCCGCGCCCCAGCGGTGGGCCGTTCCCGGCCCGCCCGGCGCCCGGACACGACAGGGTTCAGTACAACAGTGAAGACGACGACGATGTTCCACAAGATCGCCAACCCGCGGCGCACGACGCTGGCGCACCTGGAGGACGCCGACGAACTGCAGCTTCCGGAACAGCAGGAGCACCCCGTCGACCTGCCGGCCCAGACCGCCAACCCCAAGCGCACCATCCTGACCGAGGTTCCCGTGGCGGCCGCCGCCGCCTCCTCCGCGCAGTAGTACGGAAACCGGCCGCCGCATGCTCAGGGCGGCCGCCACGGATGTCAAGGGCGTCCCCGGCCGGGGACGCCCTTCCGCGTTAGCCTGGAGCGTCAGACTCCCGCCAGCTCAGCAAGGGGCCAACCAACCCGTGCGCATCGCCAGGTTCTCCATCGACGGGAACGTCGCCTTCGGCGCGGTCGAGGGCGACAAGCCGGACGAGCTCGTCCTCGACATCATCAAGGGCATCCCGTTCACGGAACACGAGCTCTCCGGCACCAAGGTGCCGCTGAGCAAGGTCCGGCTGCTCCCGCCCGTGCTCCCCAACAAGGTCGTGGCCTTCGGCCGCAACTACGCCGAGCACGCGCGCGAACTCGGCAACGAGGTGCCCGACGCCCCGTTCGCCTTCTTCAAGCCGTCGACGTCCGTGATCGGCTCCGGGGACGACATCCAGTACCCGCCCTTCTCCGAGGACCTCCACCACGAGGCCGAGCTCGCCGTGGTCATCGGCCGCATGTGCCGCGAGGTCCCGCGCGAGCGCGTCAAGGACGTGATCTTCGGCTACACCTGCGCCAACGACGTCACCGCGCGGGACGTCCAGAAGCGCGAGAAGCAGTGGGCCAGGGCCAAGGGCTTCGACTCGTCCTGCCCGCTCGGCCCCTGGGTGGAGACCGACCTGGACCCGGGCGACCTCACCATCCAGCTCACGGTCAACGGCCAACAGCGCCAGCTCGGCCGCACCAGCGAGATGATCCACTCCATCGAGGATCTGATCGTCAACATCACCGAGGCCATGACGCTGCTCCCCGGCGACGTGATCCTCACGGGCACCCCGGCAGGGGTCGGCCCCCTGGCTGTCGGCGACGAGGTCGCCGTCACCATCGAAGGCATCGGCACTCTCACCAACAAGGTTGTCAAGCGTGGCTAGCGCACCCGGCTCCCCCGTACGCGTCCGTTTCTGTCCCTCGCCCACCGGTAACCCCCACGTGGGCCTGGTCCGCACCGCCCTGTTCAACTGGGCGTTCGCCCGGCACCACGGCGGCACCCTGGTCTTCCGCATCGAGGACACCGACGCGGCCCGCGACTCCGAGGAGTCCTACGAGCAGCTCCTGGACTCCATGCGCTGGCTGGGCTTCGACTGGGACGAGGGCCCCGAGGTCGGCGGCCCGCACGCGCCGTACCGCCAGTCGCAGCGGATGGACCTCTACAAGGACGTCGCGGCCAGGCTCCTGGACGGCGGGTACGCCTACCACTGCTACTGCTCCCAGGAGGAGCTGGACACGCGCCGCGAGGCCGCCCGCGCCGCCGGCAGGCCCTCCGGCTACGACGGCCACTGCCGCGACCTGACCGACGCGCAGGTCGAGCAGTACCGGGCCGAGGGCCGCGAGCCGATCGTCCGCTTCCGCATGCCCGACGAGACGATCACCTTCACGGACCTGGTCCGCGGCGAGCTGACCTTCACCCCGGAGAACGTCCCGGACTACGGCATCGTCCGGGCCAACGGCGCCCCGCTCTACACGCTGGTGAACCCGGTCGACGACGCCCTGATGGAGATCACCCACGTCCTGCGCGGCGAGGACCTGCTCTCCTCCACGCCCCGCCAGATCGCCCTCTACAAGGCGCTGATCGAGCTGGGCGTCGCGCGGCGGATGCCGTCCTTCGGCCACCTGCCGTACGTGATGGGAGAGGGCAACAAGAAGCTCTCCAAGCGCGACCCGCAGTCGTCCCTCAACCTCTACCGCGAGCGCGGCTTCCTGCCCGAGGGCCTGCTCAACTACCTCTCCCTCCTCGGCTGGTCGCTCTCCGCCGACCAGGACATCTTCACCACCGACGAGATGGTCGCGGCCTTCGACATCGCGGACGTGAACCCCAACCCGGCGCGCTTCGACCTCAAGAAGTGCGAGGCGATCAACGCCGACCACATCCGCCTGCTGGACGTGAAGGACTTCACGGAGCGCTGCCGCCCGTGGCTGAAGGCCCCGTTCGCCCCCTGGGCGCCGGAGGACTTCGACGAGACGAAGTGGCAGGCGATCGCCCCGCACGCCCAGACCCGCCTCAAGGTCCTCTCCGAGATCACCGACAACGTGGACTTCCTGTTCCTGCCCGAGCCGGTCTTCGACGAGGCGAGCTGGACGAAGGCGATGAAGGAGGGCAGCGACGCCCTCCTGCGCACGGCCCGCGAGAAGCTGGACGCGGCCGACTGGACGTCCCCCGAGTCCCTCAAGGAGGCCGTCCTGGCCGCCGGCGAGGCCCACGGCCTCAAGCTCGGCAAGGCCCAGGCCCCGGTCCGCGTCGCCGTCACCGGCCGCACGGTCGGCCTGCCCCTCTTCGAGTCCCTGGAGATCCTCGGCAAGGAGAAGGCGCTGGCCCGCATCGACGCGGCCCTGGCGAAGCTGACCGCGTAACCCGCACGCCCGTGAGGTGCGGCACCCGGCCCGGGTGCCGCACCTTCGCCGTTCCGCCGGACGCGCCGCGGGTCCCCGCGTTACCGTCGGATCATGAGCATTCGCGCCGTGGTCTGGGACGTGGACGACACCCTCTTCGACTACACGACCGCGGACCGCGAGGGCATGCGCGGCCACCTGGCGGCCGAGGGCCTCCTCGACGGGTACGGCACGCCGGAGCGGGCCCTCACCCGCTGGCGGGAGGTCACCGACCAGCAGTGGGCGCGCTTCGCCGCCGGCGAGACCGGCTTCCAGGACCAGCGCCGCGACCGTGTACGGGTCTTCCTGGACCGGGAGATGACCGACGCCGAGGCCGACGCCTGGTTCCAGCGTTACATCGGCCACTACGAGGCCGCCTGGGCCCTCTTCCCGGACGTCCTGCCCGTCCTGGACGCCCTCGCCGCCAGCCACCGGCACGCCGTGCTGTCCAACTCCAGCATCCACGTCCAGGACCGCAAGCTGCGCGTCCTGGGCGTGCACGACCGCTTCGAGGCCATCCTGTGCGCCGCCGAGCTCGGCGTCTCCAAACCGCAGGCCGCCGCCTTCCTCGCGGCCTGCGAGGCCCTCTGCCTGCCGCCGCACCAGGTGGCGTACGTCGGCGACCACCCGGAGATCGACGGACAGGGCGCCGCGGACGCCGGTCTGCTCTCCGTGTGGATCGACCGCTGCGGCGGCACGGCCACCGTCGAGGCGCCTTCCGGGCGGCACCGGATCGCCACCCTCGCCGAACTGCCCGCGATCCTCGGCGCGGATACCCGTTTTGGAGCGCAGTCCACCTTCGGGTAATGTTCTTCCTGCGCCGCCGGGGAGCGGGCCGAGAGGCCGGAACCCCGGGGAAGCAACCTAGAACAAGATCCCCTCCGGGGCTTGCGTTCCAGTGGCCTATGGTGTAATTGGCAGCACGACTGATTCTGGTTCAGTTAGTCTTGGTTCGAGTCCAGGTAGGCCAGCTCGCAGAGCTCATCTGCACCCGCGGATCTCGTCCGCAAGCCCCCGTTGTGTAGCGGCCTAGCACGCTGCCCTCTCAAGGCAGTAGCGCCGGTTCGAATCCGGTCGGGGGTACTGGTTCCGATCAACTCGGAATCGCTAGGGCCCCCGTTGTGTAGCGGCCTAGCACGCCGCCCTCTCAAGGCGGTAGCGCCGGTTCGAATCCGGTCGGGGGTACTGACTGGTCTAAACCACATTGGTCTATGGTGTAATTGGCAGCACGACTGATTCTGGTTCAGTTAGTCTTGGTTCGAGTCCAGGTAGACCAGCTCGGACCTGCGGAAACGCAGAGTCCACGCCCCCGTTGTGTAGCGGCCTAGCACGCCGCCCTCTCAAGGCGGTAGCGCCGGTTCGAATCCGGTCGGGGGTACGCGTCCCGAAGGGGCTTCCACTCAGGTGGAAGCCCCTTCGGCGTATCCCGGCCCCCGCTCACACGATGCCGTACCGCCGCGCGGACTCCTCCTCCTGCGCCAGCCGGTGCAGCGCCTTCAGGACCGGCTCGAACAGCACCGCCGCCGCGACCGCCGTCTCGACCTTCTCCTCCTCCGAGGCGTGCGTCTCCAGGAAGTCGAGGTCGCGCACGGCGACCTGGTGCATCAACTCCGCGTACGGCGCCAGCAGTTGGGCGTCCCACGGGTAACCGAGACGGATCAGCGTGGCCACCGCCACCACCAGTGAACGGTGCACGGGGGACAGGGGGGCGAGTTCCCGCGCCGTCTCCCAGCCCAGCCGCTCCAGCAGCGCGTCCACCTCGCGCCGGGCGGCCGCCACCGCCGGATCCTCCTCGTCCGGCTCGGGGTCGTGCGGCAGCGCCCACAGGGCCGCGCCCAGCCGGATCGTGCGGCCCAGTGACTCGTCGTCGACGTGCCCCAGCACCTCCCGGGCGGTGGCCACCGGCACCCGGCCCACCTGGATCAGCGCCCGCACCAGGCGCAGCCGGCGCAGATGGCCCTCGTCGTACGCGGCGGTCGTCGCGTTGACCTGGCGGCCCGGGGGCAACAGGCCCTCGCGCAGGTAGTACTTGATCGTCGCGGTGGACACACCGCTGCGCTCGCTCAGTTCTGCCAGCCGCATCTCTTGCGCCCTTTCTTGGACAACGGCACTATCCAAGTATGGCCGCGAAACGCATCAGTGCACGTCGCACCACCGCGGACGCCCAGGGTGACGTGGTCGTCCTGCTGATCGGCATGCGGATCAACCGCTTCCGGGCGGTGCACCAGTGGCTGCCGGTCATGCTGGCCATGTTCCGCATGCTGGCCGAGCTGAAGAGGCAGCCGGAGCGGGGACTGCTCTCCCGGGTGCTGCTGACGGCTTCCCCGCGGACGTACTACGTCGTCCAGTACTGGGAGTCGAAGGAGAAGCTGTACGCGTACGCGAGCGCGCCGGACGCCTTCCACCACGCCGTGTGGGCGCGGATCAACCGCATGGAGCGGGACGGCAAGGTGCGCGGACACGTGGGGATCTGGCACGAGGCCTATGTGGTGCCCGAGGGGTCCTACGAGGCGGTCTACGGGGACATGCCCGCGTTCGGGCTCGCCGCCGGACACGGGCAGGTGCCGCTGGAGGCACGGGGCCGGTATGCCAGGGACCGGTTCGCCTGGCGCGGCTGAGGGAGGTCATGTCCCCGTCGGTGCGGGCCTGCCGCGGCGTTGAGGCCGGCCCTTTACCGACGGGGGTACGACGTCCTGCCGGCGTCAGCCGGTGCGGCGCAGGGCCTCCGAGAGGCGGGCCGCCGCGTCGATGACCGCCTGGGCGTGCATACGGCCCGGGTGGCGGCTCAGGCGCTCGATGGGGCCGGAGACCGAGACGGCGGCCACCACGCGGTTGGAGGGGCCGCGCACGGGCGCGGAGACGGACGCGACGCCCGGCTCGCGCTCGCCGATGGACTGGGCCCAGCCCCGGCGCCGTACGCCCGACAGGGCCGTCGCCGTGAAGCGGGCGCCCTGGAGGCCGCGGTGCAGGCGCTCGGGCTCCTCCCAGGCCATGAGGATCTGGGCCGACGAGCCGGCCTTCATCGTGAGCGTCGAGCCGACCGGGACGGTGTCCCGCAGGCCGGACAGGCGTTCCGCCGCGGCGACGCAGATGCGCATGTCGCCCTGGCGGCGGTAGAGCTGCGCGCTCTCGCCGGTGATGTCACGCAGGTGGGTGAGCACCGGGCCGGCGGTCGCGAGGAGGCGGTCCTCGCCGGCCGCGGCGGCCAGTTCCGCCAGGCGCGGGCCGAGGATGAAACGGCCCTGCATGTCGCGCGCCACCATACGGTGGTGTTCCAGAGCCACGGCCAGCCGGTGGGCCGTGGGTCGTGCCAGCCCGGTCGCCGCGACCAGACCCGCGAGGGTGGCCGGACCGGACTCCAGGGCGCTCAGGACAAGGGCTGCCTTGTCCAGAACGCCGACGCCGCTACTGTTGTCCATGAAACGATATTCCCGTCTCACTCTGTGAAACGCAAGTTCATTTTTCCGTGAGACGCGCAACCCTTGGACGCACAGGGCCCGAAGACCAACGGGCTTGGCGGCGGGTGCCCGGGCAGGGGCGAGGGCGCCGCTCCACAAGATCTCTAGTTGGGCCGGAGCGTTTTGCCGGCCGGAGGGAAAGCGATGGGTAGGACACTCGCGGAGAAGGTCTGGGACGACCACGTCGTCCGGCGCGCCGAGGGCGAGCCCGACCTCCTCTTCATCGATCTGCACCTGCTGCACGAGGTGACCAGCCCGCAGGCCTTCGACGGCCTCCGCAAGAGCGGCCGCCAGGTGCGCCGGCTCGACCTCACCATCGCGACCGAGGACCACAACACCCCGACCCTCGACATCGACAAGCCCATCGCGGACCCGGTCTCCCGCGTCCAGCTGGAGACCCTGCGCAAGAACTGCGCCGACTTCGGCGTGCGCCTGCACCCGCTGGGCGACGTGGAGCAGGGCGTCGTGCACGTCGTCGGCCCGCAGCTCGGTCTGACCCAGCCGGGCATGACCGTCGTCTGCGGCGACTCGCACACCTCCACGCACGGCGCCTTCGGCGGTCTGGCCTTCGGCATCGGGACCTCGCAGGTCGAGCACGTGCTGGCCACCCAGACGCTGCCCATGGCCCGCCCGAAGACCATGGCGATCACCGTCAACGGCGAACTGCCCGACGGCGTCACCGCCAAGGACCTGATCCTGGCGATCATCGCCCGGATCGGTACCGGCGGCGGGCAGGGCTACGTCCTGGAGTACCGCGGCTCCGCCATCGAGCAGCTCTCGATGGAGGCCCGGATGACCATCTGCAACATGTCGATCGAGGCCGGCGCCCGCGCGGGCATGATCGCCCCCGACGAGACGACCTTCGAGTACCTCAAGGGCCGTCCGCACGCCCCCAAGGGCGAGGACTGGGACGCGGCGGTCGCGTACTGGAAGACGCTGAAGACGGACGAGGACGCCGAGTTCGACGCCGAGGTCGTCATCGAGGCCGCCGAACTGTCGCCGTTCGTCACCTGGGGCACCAACCCGGGCCAGGGCGCGCCGCTTTCGGCGAACGTCCCCGACCCCGCTTCGTACGAAGACGCTTCGGAGCGCCTCGCCGCCGAAAAGGCCCTGGAATACATGGGGTTGGAGGCCGGGCAGCCGCTGCGCTCCATCGAGGTGGACACCGTCTTCGTAGGCTCGTGCACCAACGGCCGCATCGAGGACCTGCGCGCCGCCGCCGAGATCATCAAGGACCGCAAAGTCGCCGACGGCGTACGGATGCTGGTCGTTCCGGGCTCCGCGCGCGTCGGTCTCCAGGCCGTCTCCGAGGGCCTGGACGTCGTCTTCAAGGAGGCCGGCGCCGAATGGCGGCACGCGGGCTGCTCGATGTGTCTGGGCATGAACCCCGACCAGCTGGCGCCCGGTGAGCGTTCCGCGTCCACGTCCAACCGCAACTTCGAGGGCCGGCAGGGCAAGGGCGGTCGTACGCACCTGGTGTCGCCGCAGGTCGCGGCGGCCACCGCGGTCCTGGGCCACCTGGCCTCCCCGGCCGACCTGTCCGACGTCGAGACCCGTACGCCCGCTGGAGTCTGATCAGCCATGGAAGCATTCACCACGCACACCGGCCGGGCCGTCCCGCTGCGCCGCTCCAACGTCGACACCGACCAGATCATCCCTGCTCACTGGCTCAAGAAGGTGACCCGGGACGGTTTCGAGGACGGGCTGTTCGAGGCCTGGCGCAAGGACCCGGAGTTCGTGCTCAACCGTCCCGAGCGGCAGGGCGCGACCGTGCTGGTCGCCGGCCCCGACTTCGGCACCGGCTCCTCCCGTGAGCACGCCGTCTGGGCGCTCCAGAACTACGGCTTCAAGGCCGTGATCTCCTCCCGCTTCGCCGACATCTTCCGCGGCAACTCGCTGAAGAACGGCCTGCTCACGGTGGTTCTCGAGCAGAAGACCGTGGACGCGCTGTGGGAGCTCACCGAGAAGGACGCGACTGCTGAGGTCACTGTGGACCTTGAGGCGCGTGAGGTGCGTGCCGAGGGCATCACCGCCTCCTTCGAGCTGGACGAGAACTCCCGCTGGCGGCTGCTGAACGGGCTGGACGACATCTCCATCACGCTCCAGAACGAGGCCGACATCGCCGCCTACGAGGCCAAGCGCCCGTCGTACAAGCCGCGGACGCTCCAGAGCTGATCTCCGGCTGACAGGTCGAGTTTCGGCCACCGCGACACCCCCTCCGTACCCCCGATCGGACCGATCGGGGGTACGGCCGTATCCGCACCCGTTCGGCCCCGCGAGTCCTCACGCTTCCTCCCAACGTCCCACGTTACGGCGGTGGTTGCCGGGGTACGCGCCCTCTGTGGACGCGGCTTCCGACGGTGCCCGGACGACCGTTTGAGGCGGCAGTTGCCCCCTGGGCGGGCGACAACTCGCCCCAGATGGCACAATCTGTGCATGGAACACGACGGCCAACTCGAGCTCTATACGGCGGTCGCGAACCAGCTCAAGGAAGCGCACGCAAGGGTGCGCGCACTGCAAGTCCCGGAGGGCGTACGGATGGCGCTGACCCGGAAGCTGCTGGTCATTACGGCCGCGGCCAAGCACGATCTCGCCGGTGCGACAAGGCGGCTGGAGTGGTTCTTGGCGGACCTCGACGAGGGGCGAATGCCCGAAGAGGAGCGCTGATCGCGTCCAGAGCAGCCGAGTTCGTTGCGGCACAAGGGTGATTAGCCCGTTTCGTGTTTGATTTGCGGTATATATCTGCCTAACGTGCGAAAAAGCTTGAACACTTTCGTTCTGGCGATGTCTCCGAAGGGGAAGACGTGAACAAGGCGCAGCTCGTAGAAGCGATTGCCGACAAGCTGGGGGGCCGCCAGCAGGCCGCCGACGCGGTCGACGCGGTCCTGGACGCCATCGTCCGTGCGACCGTCGCGGGGGAGAGGGTCTCGGTCACCGGCTTCGGTTCGTTCGAGAAGGTCGACCGTCCGGCGCGTTACGCCCGTAACCCGCAGACGGGCGAGCGGGTCCGGGTCAAGAAGACGTCCGTGCCGCGCTTCCGCGCAGGCCAGGGCTTCAAGGACCTGGTGAGCGGCTCGAAGAAGCTGCCGCGCGGCGGCGAGGTCGCCGTCAAGAAGGCCCCCAAGGGCAGCCTGTCCGGTGGTGCCACCGCGACGGTCAAGAAGGCCGCCGCGAAGAAGGCCACCACCAAGACGGCCGCCGCGAAGAAGGCAACCCCGGCGAAGAAGACGACGGCGGCCGCGAAGAAGACCACGGCCACCGCCAAGAAGACGACCGCCAAGAAGTCGACCACCAAGACGGCGGCGGCCGCCAAGAAGACCTCGACCGCGAAGACGGCCGCGGCCAAGAAGACCACGGCCAAGAAGGCCCCGGCGAAGAAGGCGACGGCCAAGAAGGCCCCCGCCAAGAAGTCGACCGCGCGCAAGACCGCCGCCAAGAAGACCACCGCCCGCTAGGCGTCAGGGGTCAGGGGCACTCACGCGCCGGGCCGGACTCCCTCTCGGAGTCCGGCCCGCGGCGTGTCCGGCCCTGTCTTCCGTACCTGTTCCCGGGCCTGTTCGCCGGCCCTGGGTGCGAGGGGAGTGCTCAGAAGGTCTGCAGGGTCACCAGGGTGATGCGCCGGGCGTCCCCCTCGCCCTCGGTCTCGATCCGCACCCGCTGCCCGGGCCGCAGCAGCCGCAGCCCGCCCGCGTCGAACGCCGGCGCGTCGAAGGGCACCGGGGTGCCGTCGTCCAGCAGCACCTGTCCGCTGCGGGTGTCGGGGTCGTACGTGTACGCGGTGGCCTGCATGGTCGGCAGCCTACTGCCCCGGTATCAGCAGGCGCGCGGCCGCCGCGGCCGTTCGGGGACCCACGCCCAGGGCCAGGGCCGCCCGCAGGTCCTCGCCGGTGTCCACGTCCTGGCGTACCGAATCCACCGCGGCGGGGCGGAGTTCCGCGGCCCCGGAGGCGCGGTGGCGGGCGCGGGAATCCGTGCCGAATGCGGGGCGCAATTCATGGCCGGGAGCCACCGCGAGAAGAGTGGTGCCGATTGCGGCCGCGTCCGGAAGAAAAGCGCGGGTGAATTCCGCGGCCGCGTCCAGGACCCGGGCCAATTCCAGGGGGCGCAGCGCCGGCAGATCGGCGTTCAGGGCGGCGAGCGCGCCGTCGGGGCGCGTGGCGCGTACGACGGCCGCCGCGTGCGCCAGGGCGGAGTTCAGGCCGGAGCCCGGCTCGTCGGGGACGATGCGGGCGCCCAGCGCCGCGAGCTCCCGACCGGCCAGCACGTCGTCCGTGACCACCGCCACATCCCGTACCGCGGGGCAGGCCAGGGCGGCCGCGACCGTGTCCTGGGCGAAGGCGAGGGCGAGTCCCGGGCGCAGCCCGTCGGCCGCGGTGTCCGCGAGCCTGCTCTTGGCCAGCGCCAAGGGCTTCACGGGGATGACCAAGCTCCACTGCACCGGTGTACCGTCCCTCTCTCGTCGCGGCCATTGTCACCCGGCTCCTCCGGCGGTACCTCGATCGGGGCGTACGGTGTTCTCGACAGACCGGCGGCCCGGGGCGACACTTGTGCGGCCCCCAGGCGCCGGAGGGAAGTCAGGGAAGTCCTAGAGGAAGGTGTCCGCGTGCCCCGCCGCAGAATCGGGTTCTGGTACCGCTTCGCTGCGGTCCTCTGCAAACCGCCACTGGTGGTTCTGATCAAGCGGGACTGGCGCGGAATGGAGCACATTCCGGCCGAGGGCGGATTTATCACCGCGGTGAACCACAATTCGCACATCGACCCCTTCGCCTACGCGCACTATCAGTACAACACCGGACGAGTGCCGCGATTCCTGGCGAAGAGCGGGCTTTTCCGGAAGGGATTCGTGGGCGCCGCGATGCGCGGTACCGGGCAGATCCCCGTCTATCGCGAGAGCACCGACGCGCTCAGCGCCTTCCGGGCCGCGATCGACGCCGTGGAGCGCGGCGAGTGCGTCGCCTTCTACCCCGAGGGCACCCTCACCCGCGACCCGCACGGCTGGCCGATGACCGCCAAGACCGGTGCCGCACGCGTCGCCCTGCAGACCAAGTGCCCGGTGATCCCGATCGCGCAGTGGGGCGCCAACGAAGTGCTGCCGCCGTACGCCAAGAAGCCCCACCTCCTTCCGCGCAAGACGCACCACGTGCTCGCCGGCCCGCCCGTGGACCTCGCGCGGTTCTACGACAAGGAGATGACTCCCGAGCTGCTGAAGGAGGCGACGGAGGTCATCATGGCCGCCATCACCCGCCAGCTGGAGGAGATCCGCGGCGAGAAGGCGCCCGCGACGCCCTACGACCCGCGCCAGGAGCGGATCGAGCAGCGGCGTCGTACGCAGGCACAGACGCAGCCACGGGCCCAGGCGCAGGCCCAGGCCCAGGCGCAGGCCCAGGTACATGCGCAGACGCAGCCACGGGCCCAGGCGCAGACGCAGTCACCAGCACAGACGCAGGCCGGTCGGGCGACCGGCCGAGAAGGGGGGACCGGCACGTGAGCAAGCCCGTCAAGGCGGCCGTCTTCGGCACCGGATCGTGGGGCACCGCCTTCGGCATGGTCCTCGCCGACGCGGGCTGCGAGGTGACGCTCTGGGCGCGCCGCGCCGAGCTCGCCGACGCCGTCAACTCCACGCGGACCAACCCCGACTACCTCCCCGGCGTCGAACTCCCCGAGAACCTGCGGGCCACCGCCGACCCCGCCGAGGCGGCGCGCGACGCCGACTTCACCGTCCTCGCCATCCCCTCGCAGACGCTGCGCGCCAACCTCGCCGAGTGGCGCCCGCTGCTCGCCCCGGACACCGTCCTCGTCTCCCTGATGAAGGGCGTCGAACTCGGGACGACCATGCGGATGAGCGAGGTCGTCGAGGACGTCGCCAAGGTGGGCCGGGACCGGGTCGCCGTCGTCACCGGGCCCAACCTCGCGCGGGAGATCGCCTCGCGCATGCCGGCCGCGTCCGTGGTCGCCTGCACCGACGAGACCGTCGCCCAGCGCCTCCAGGCCGCCTGTCACACCCCGTACTTCCGCCCGTACACCAACACCGACGTGGTGGGCTGCGAGCTGGGCGGTGCCGTGAAGAACGTCATCGGGCTCGCCGTCGGCATCGCGGACGGCATGGGCCTCGGCGACAACGCCAAGGGTTCGCTGATCACCCGCGGCCTCGCCGAGACCACCCGCCTCGGCCTGGCGATGGGCGCCGACCCGCTCACCTTCTCCGGACTCGCGGGACTGGGCGACCTGGTGGCCACCTGCTCCTCGCCCCTGTCCCGCAACCACACCTTCGGCACCAACCTCGGCAAGGGCATGACCCTCCAGGAGACCATCGCCGTCACCAGGCAGACCGCCGAGGGCGTCAAGTCCTGTGAGTCGGTGCTGGATCTGGCCCGCCGGCACGGCGTCGACATGCCGATCACCGAGACGGTCGTCGGCATCGTGCACGAAGGCAAGCCGCCGGTGGTGGCCTTGAAGGAGCTGATGTCGCGCAGCGCGAAGCCGGAACGACGCTGAGCAACGCCCCCTAGTCGACGCTGTCTCCGGGCCCTACCACCGGGTACTCTCAAGCCGATATGAGCACCGAGAACCTTCCCCAGAGCCCTGAGCAGCCGTCTCGGAAACCGCGTGTGGCCGTCGTGTTCGGCGGACGCAGCTCCGAGCACGGGATCTCCATGGTCACCGCCGGCGCCGTCCTGTCGGCCATCGACCGGACGAAGTACGAGGTCCTGCCGATCGGCATCACCCGGGAAGGCCGGTGGGTGCTCACCGCGGACGCGCCGGAGCGCATGGCGATCACCGACCGCCGTACGCCCAGCGTGGAGGAGCTCGCCGAGTCGCAGGAGGGCGGCGTGGTGCTCCCCGTCGACCCCGCGAACCGCGAAGTCGTCTACACCGAGCCGGGATCCGTGCCCAAGGCGCTCGGTGAGGTCGACGTCGTCTTCCCGGTGCTGCACGGTCCCTACGGCGAGGACGGCACCCTCCAGGGTCTGCTGGAGCTGTCCGGAGTCCCGTACGTGGGCTCGGGCGTGCTCGCCTCGGCCGTCGGCCAGGACAAGGAGTACATGAAGCGGGTGTTCACCTCCTTCGGGCTGAAGGTGGGCCCGTACGTGGTGATCCGGCCGCGCGAGTGGCAGCGGGACGAGTCCGCCGCCCGCAGGAAGATCGTCGACTTCGCCGGCGAGCACGGCTGGCCGCTCTTCGTGAAGCCCGCGCGCGCGGGTTCCTCGATCGGCATCACCAAGGTCGACGACCTGTCGGGGCTCGACGAGGCGATCGCCGAGGCCCAGCGCCACGACCCGAAGATCCTCGTCGAGGCGGCGCTGCGGGGCCGCGAGATCGAGTGCGGGGTGCTGGAGTTCGAGGACGGCCCGCGAGCCTCCGTCCCGGCCGAGATCCCGCCGCCGGACGCGCACGCGTACTACGACTTCGAGGCCAAGTACATCGACTCGACCCCCGGGATCGTGCCGGCCCCGCTCACGCCCGAGGAGACCGCCGAGGTGCAGCGCCTCGCGGTGGACGCCTTCGAGGCGGCCTCCTGCGAGGGCCTGGTGCGGGCGGACTTCTTCCTCACGGAGGACGGGGAGTTCGTGATCAACGAGATCAACACGATGCCGGGCTTCACGCCCATCTCCATGTACCCGCAGATGTGGCAGGCGAGCGGGGTCGGCTATCCGGACCTGGTGGACCGGCTGGTGCAGGCGGCGCTGCGGCGTTCGACGGGCCTGCGCTGATCCGTCTCGGGAGCGCGGGACCGCGGTCCGCACGCGGCTGCGCCCCGTGGGCGCGGCCGGTCACGGCCGGCCCGCGCTCCGACGACGGCTCGGCCTGCGCGGCGGCTAATCGGCGATCCCTTCGGGGATCGCCTTCTTGATGGCGGAGGCCAGGTCGACGAGCGGGGCCATGCCGTTCGCCGTGCGGTCCTCGGGGATCGTCACCTCGACATACGCCCTGCGCAGCGCGGTGGTGAAGCGGAACGACCCGTTCCCCTGCTTCTCCAGCAGCCACCCCACCCCGTTGACCTCGACCCCGTCGGCCTCCTGATCGCTCATCTTCCCGGGTCGTTCGACACCGCAGCGCAGTATGATCGCCGGGTTCCCCCAGCCCGCGGTCAGCGTGGAGGCGGGCGAGGGATCCCGGCGGCCGAGGTCGTCCACCGTGGACGGCAGCGCCTGGTCCAGGTTCCGGCACAGTTCGGCGACCGTCGACGAGGGGCTGGGAACCGCCACCGACGCGTCACCGTCTGCTGAGGAGCAGCCCACCGCAGCGAGCAGGAGGGCGAGCGACGGCAGAACGACCGGCCGGGGGCGGAAAAGATTCATCGGCCAAGGGTAGACGGGGGCTACAGATGCACGACCGGGCAGGTCAGGGTACGGGTGATCCCGTCCACCTGCTGGACCTTGGCCACCACCAAGCGGCCGAGGTCGTCGACCGTGTCGGCCTGGGCCCGCACGATCACGTCGTAGGGACCCGTCACGTCCTCGGCCTGGACGACCCCGGGGATCTTGCTGATCGTCTCGGCGACGGTCGACGCCTTGCCGACCTCCGTCTGGATCAGGATGTACGCCTGTACCACGGAACCTCCAGGGCGGCCACGAGGATCATGTGGGGAAAAGGAACGCCACGGTATCGCGTCGCCGCTCGCCGCGGGGAGACCTGCGGGGACCACGGCTCGCGCGCCGGGGTACGGGCACGAGGGAAGTCGGCGGTCATCTCGACCGTATCGAGGACACTGGTGACGCGCGACCGGGCACGGACAGGGACAGAAGGGGAGCAAGGGCGATGAAGGGCACTGTTGGTGAGCTCGGGGAGTTCGGGCTCATCAGGGAGCTCACCTCCCGTCTCACCACCACCCCGGCGGTGCGGGTCGGCCCCGGCGACGACGCCGCGGTGGTCGCCGCGCCCGACCGGCGGGTCGTGGCCAGCACCGACATCCTGCTGGAGGGCCGGCACTTCCGGCGCGACTGGTCCACCGCCTACGACGTCGGCCGCAAGGCAGCCGCCCAGAACCTCGCCGACATCGCCGCGATGGGCGCCGTGCCGACCGCCCTGCTGCTCGGCCTGGTCGTGCCCGCCGAACTGCCGGTGACCTGGCCGACGGAGCTGATGGACGGCCTGCGCGACGAGTGCCAGGTGGCCGGCGCCGCGGTCGTCGGCGGTGACGTCGTCCGCGGCGACACGATCATGGTGTCGATCACCGCGCTCGGCGACCTGCGCAACCAGGAGCCGATCACCCGGGGCGGCGCCCAGCCCGGCGACCTGGTCGCGGTGACCGGCTGGCTGGGCTGGTCCGCCGCCGGCTACGCGGTCCTCTCCCGCGGCTTCCGCTCGCCGCGTGCCTTCGTCGAGGCCCACCGCCGCCCCGAGCCGCCGTACCACGCGGGTCCGGCGGCCGCCGCGCTCGGCGCGACCGCGATGTGCGACGTGAGCGACGGGCTGATCGCCGACCTGGGGCACATCGCGGAGGCCAGCAAGGTCCGTATAGACATCCGGTCCGGCGCGATCGACATCCCGTCGCAGATGAACGACATCGGGCAGGCCGTCGGCGTCGATCCCATCCAGTGGGTGCTGACCGGCGGAGAGGACCACGCGATCGTGGCGACCTTCCCGCCGGACGTGAAGCTGCCGGCCCGCTGGAAGGTGATCGGCGAGGTCCTCAATCCCTCCGCCCTGCCCCAGGTGACGGTCGACGGAGCGCCCTGGACCACCAAGGGCGGCTGGGACCACTTCGGGGACATCGAGTCATGAGCGCGCCTCCCCGTGTGCTGACGGTGGCCGGCTCCGACTCCGGTGGGGGCGCGGGCATCCAGGCCGACCTGAAGACGATGCTCGCGCTCGGCGTGCACGGCATGAGCGTCGTCACCGCGGTCACCGCCCAGAACTCCCTGGGCGTGCAGGGCGCTTGGGAGCTTCCCGCGGCGGCGGTGCGGGCCCAGTACCGCAGCGTCGTCGACGACATCGGCGTCCAGGCCGTGAAGACCGGGATGCTCGCCTCCGCCGAACTCGTCGAGACGGTGGCCGAGTTGATCGCCGGTACGGACGCTCCGGCCGTCGTCGACCCGGTGGGCGTCTCCAAGCACGGGGACCCGCTGCTGGCGGCCTCGGCGCTGGACTCCGTACGGACGAAGCTGCTGCCGGTCGCGACCATCGCCACCCCGAACCTCGACGAGGTCGCCCAACTCACCGGCGTCCACGTCGAGTCGGAGGAGCAGCTGCGGGAGGCGGCGGCCGCCGTGCTGTCGTTCGGGCCCCGGTGGGTGCTCGTCAAGGGCGGTCATCTCCCCGGTGACGCCGTGGACTTGCTCACCGACGGCACCGCCGAGCACTGGCTGCGCGCGCCCCGGCACGACAACCGGCACACCCACGGCACCGGCTGCACCCTCGCCTCGGCGATCGCGGCGCGGCTCGCGAAGGGGCAGACCGTGCCGGAGGCGGTGGCGGCGGCCAAGGAGTACGTCACCGGGGCGATCGCGGCCGGATTCGCGCTGGGCGGGGGCATCGGCCCGGTGGACCACGGCTGGGCCCTCACGCGGCCGGGTACGCCCGGAGCCTGAAGTCCGTCGCCGCCTTCTCGGTGAGCCTCTTGAAGAAGCCCGCCGGCAGCGGCGAGCTGAGCGGCCGGTACCTGCGGTCCCGGTTGCGGATGCGCCGCTCGGTCGGCGGGGCGAAGAACGGGCCCGCGTCGCCGGACATCTTCTTCTGCACATCTTCTTCTGCGCGGCGACGTCCCGGTGGTCGTACGACAGCTGCCCGAACCCAAAGACCACCGGACCCAAAGACCACCGGACCCAAAGACCACCGGACCCAAAGACCACCGGACCCAAAGACCAGCAGGGCGCTCGCCCGGTGGGGGCGCCGTCGTAGGTGCCGATCGCCACCGCGCGGCCGGGCTCGCTGGAGAGGCGGCCGGCGCGGTCGAGGCCCAGGTGGTGGGGCCGCCGCGAGGGTGCGTCGGGCCTCCTCGTACACGGTGAGTGCCTCGGCGGGCCGCCCGGCCGCTTGCAGGGCCCGCGTCAGCTGCCCGTAGAGCCGCTCGCCGAGCGGATGCCAGCGCCCGCAGCTCCGGCACCGGCTCCGGCCCGCTCCCGAGCGCGGGATCCGCCTCGATCCGATCCTGTACGGCGGCCGGCCGCAGCTCGTCGAGCGGGGTGCGCTCGGTGTGCGCGTCCGGCAGATCGGGCAGTGCCGGGCCGCGCCACAGGGCGAGGGCCTCGCGCAGCCGGACGGCGGCCTGCGGGTGATCGCCGGCGGCGGGGCGGTACGTCCCTCCGCGGCCAGCCGCTCGAAGCGGTGCACGTCGACGCTGTCGGGGCGGGCACCGATCCGGTACCCGCCGGGGCCCGCCCCGATCTCGGTGTGCGGGGCCGGACGGCGCCGTGGCCGGGAGACCTGGGACTGCACCGCGTTGGCATGGCGGCCCCGGCGGGCGGCTCGGCGCCGTACAGGCCCTCGGTCAGGCGTCCCACGGAGACGCCGCGGCCCGCGTCGAGCAGCAGGAGGGTGAGCAGGGCGCGCGGGCGGGGGCCGCCGGGGTCGAGGTGGTGCCGTCGTCGGTGCGGAGGTCGAGGGGGCCCAGGATGCCGAAGCGCATGGCCGGAGTCTGGCAGGCCGTCCGGTCGCCGGGGCACAGCAGAAAGCCGGCCCACCTGAGGTGGACCGGCTCAATGCAGCGAACCAGCAGTGGCCGCGCGCTTAGCTGTGCGTCAGCGCGAGACCTTGCCGGCCTTGATGCACGAGGTGCAAGCGTTCACGCGCTTCGGCGTCCCGCCGACCACGGTACGCACACGCTGGATGTTCGGGTTCCAGCGGCGGGACGTACGGCGGTGCGAGTGCGAGATGTTGTTGCCGAAGCCCGGCCCCTTGCCGCAGACGTCGCAGTTGGCAGCCACGGGTCACTCCAAAGACTTCAGATGCACTTACGGTTGAACCCGGCAGGCCGGGATCACGATCGTAGGATCAAAGATCTGAGTGGCGTTGCCAGGGGGGATAGCCCGATCAGGATCGGGCAACCGGAGCAGCATACAACGACTGCGCCAGTACAACGAAACTACCATGGCTGCTCAGGGCCCCGGTCCCGTCCCTCTTCCGGTGGACACCCGCCCAAGGTCTACGCTGCGTCCCAGTCCAGCAGCTCAAGGAGGCGCAGGTGCCACAGGTGCCGCAGACATTCCTCGATGCTCTCGCGGTGCGCACCTGGTGCGGCCTCGCGCTGCGCGCGCTCGGACGGGCGCGCGAGGAGATCGACGCGATCAACGTCTATCCCGTCGCGGACGGGGACACCGGGACCAACCTCTACCTGACCGTCGAGTCGGCGGCGACCGCCGTCGAGGCCGTCTTCGCCGGGTACGAGGCCGGCTCGGCGCCCGCCGGGAGCCCCTCCCTCGCCGACGCCGCGCACGCGATGGCGCACGGCGCGCTCATCGGCGCGCGCGGGAACTCCGGGACGATCCTCGCCCAGCTGCTGCGCGGCATGGCCCAGGTGCTCGCCGAGGGTGCTGCCCCTCGCACCGACGCGGAGGGGCTGCGGCTGGCCCTGCGGCACGCGGCCGACTCCGCCCGGCAGGCCGTGGCCCACCCCGTCGAGGGCACGGTCCTGTCGGTCGCCTCGGCCGCCGCCGACGCGGCGGGAGGAGCCGAGGGCGACTGCGCGACGGTCGCCCGGGTGGCCTACCAGGGGGCCTGCGCGGCGCTCGCCGCGACCCCGGGGCAGTTGGCCGTCCTGGCACGCGCGGGGGTGGTCGACGCGGGTGGGCGGGGGCTGGTGGCGGTGCTCGCGGCGCTGGTGGAGACGTTCACGGGGGAGCGGCCGGGGGACTCCGCCGCCTCCGACGCGGGTGCCTACGCGCGCGTGGCGCCCGTCGAGGCGGAGGCCGTCGACGGCGACCGCTGCGCCGATGCCACCGAGGGCGGCGGCCCCGCCTTCGAGGTCATCTATCTCCTGGAGGCCGACGACGCGGCCGTGGACCGGCTGCGGGAGCGGCTCGACGCGCTCGGGGACTCGCTCGTCGTGGTCGGCGGCGACGGCCTGTGGAACGTGCACGTGCACGTCGACGACGCCGGCGCCGCCGTGGAGGCGGGCGTCGAGGCCGGCCGGCCGTACCGGATCCGCATCACGCACTTCGGCGTCGACGACGTGCACGCGCGCGGTGGCGAACGTCCGCCCCGCGAGCGTGCCCAGCGGGCCGTCGTCGCCGTCGTGCCGGGCGAGGGCCTGGCCGGGCTGTACACCGAGGCCGGCGCGACCACGGTCCTCGCGCGCCCCGGGGAGCCACCCGCGAGCGGCGAACTCGTCGAGGCCGTACGCCGGGCCCACGCGCGCGAGGTCGTGCTGCTGCCCAACGACGCCGACCTGCGCCACACGGCGGCCGCGGCGGCCGAGCAGGCCCGCTCCGAGGGCATCCGGGTGGCCCTGATCCCGACCCGGTCGGCGGTCCAGGGGATCGCCGCGCTCGCGGTGCACGAGCCGGACCGCCGTTTCGACGAGGACGTCGTCTCGATGACCTCGGCGGCCGGCGCCACCCGGTACGCCGAGGTCGCCGTGGCCGAGCGCCAGTCGTGGACCATGGCCGGCATCTGCCAGGCCGGCGACGTCCTCGGGCTCATCGACGGCGACGTGGCCGTCATCGGCGCCGACGTCACCGCCACCGCGGAGACCGTCCTGGACCGCATGCTGGCGGCGGGCGGGGAACTCGTCACCCTGGTCCTCGGCGACGAGGCCCCCGAAGGCGTCGCCGAGCGTCTCGAGGCGCGGGTGCGGGAGGCCTACCTCGCGGTCGACACGGTCGTGTACCGGGGTGGGCGGCAGGGGGCGTTGTTGCTGATCGGGGTGGAGTAGGGGGAGAGGGAGGCTGAGGGGCGGCGGGGATCGTTGAACGATCCCCGCGTACATGGGGGTTCGTTCAACGATCCGCCCGCCAACAGGAGATTCGTTCAACGATCGTCCTGCCCACCCGGATTCGTTCAACGATCGGTCCGCGCGCCCAGAGACTCGTTCAACGACCCCCGCCGCCCGCAGGGGATTCGTTCAACGATCCTCCTGCTCCTCCACCACCTGCAACAGCTGCTCCGCCTCCGCCCGCCGAGCCCGTACGGTCTCGTCGCTCCCGCCGCCGTCCAAGTCGGCGTCGGCGTCGGCCTCCGCGTCCGCGTACGCCCGCAGCACCGCACGCGCGCGTGCCGCCGCCTGCGCCGGGCGTCCCAGGTCGGTCTCCAGCCAGCCGGCGGCCAGTTCGGCGCCGGTGCGGGCGTGCAGGGCGCCGTCCTCCAGGCAGACGAAGACCGCGACCGCCTCCGTCATCTGGCACAGGGCCTCCTCCAGCGCGGCCCGGATGGAGTCGTCGTCGGCGTCCTCGGCGGCCGAGCGGGCGAGCAGGTCCCCGAACTGGCGGTGCGTGTGACCCAGTTCGGCGACGAGCCGCACACGCGCCTCCTCGTCGTCCGTCGCACCCAGCGCGTCCGCGCACTCCTCGACGGCGCTCGTCATCAGCTCCCGTGCCGCGTCCGTGCCGTTGTCCACGCCGTCGTCCATGCGCAGCGCCAGCCACGCGCGGGCCCGCAGGGAGCGGACCAGCCCGTGGACGTTGCCGAGGGAGCGCCACAGTTCGCCCGCGCGCGCGTAGGCCCGGTCCGCGTCGACGGGCAGCCCCGCGTGGCCGAGGGACTCGGCGGCCAGGTGCGCCAGGGTGGCGTGGTCGTGCTGCTCGGGCCAGTGGCGGGCGATCTCGGCGGCCTGGAGCCGGCGTTCGGCGGCGGCCCGGTGCTCCCCGAGCTCGCTCAGGCAGTCACCGAGCCACCACTGCGTCTGCACGACCACCCCGTCGCCGTGCGTCTCGGCGCTCAGGTCCGTCAGCGCCGACTCCAGCACCTCCGCGCCCTCGGCCCAGCGGCCCTGCCGCACCAGGAACCCGCCCAGCTGGTGCCGCGCCCACGCGCCGAACGTCGGGCCCTCGCCCGCCTCGTCGGCCCAGTGCGCCGCCTCCAGGGCGTGCTCGGCGGCCTCCTGCGCCTGTCCCCGGCCTCCGACGACCTCGGCGAGCTGGAGATGCAGCTGCGCGCGCCCGACCGGTTCCAGGTGGGCGCCACCGTGCTCCAGGGCGGCCCGCAGCGCCCGCTCCGCCCCCACCAGGTCGCCCAGGTGGTGTGCGAGCCCGGCCAGCCGCGCCTCGTACTCCACGGCGAACCACGGCAGCCCCGCCGCGACGAACTCCGCCGCCGCCCGCGCGAACAGCTCCGCGCCCGCCTCCGCGTCCCCCGCTTGCGCCGCCAGCTCCGCGAGCATCGCGTGCCCCTCGGCGATCCGCGCGGCGAGCCGTACGTCGTCCCCGGTGCGCCCCTCGACGAGCGCCAGCAGTTCCCGTACGGCCGCCTCGGCCTCCTTCAGGACTTCCTGCGCCACGGGCCCGTCGGTGTCGTGGACGCGCCGCATCAGGATCCGCGCCCGGCCCATCAGGACGCCCGCCGCCTGCGGGATCCGCGTGCCGCCCTCGGCGTACAGCGCGAGGACCTGGTCGTAGGGGCCGGCGACCGCCGCGAGCGCCTCGTCGACGTCCCCGTCGAGCGCGCGGACGTACGCGGCACGCGCGCGTGCCGCCAGGGCCTCGCCCGGGTCACCCGCCTCCGCGTACAGTTCCGCGGCCCGCTCGAACGTTTCGGCACCCCGCGGGCCGAGCCCCATCGCCTCGTGGTCGACGATCTCCGCGCGGTCCCGGGCGTCCAGGTCGGCGCCCTCCGCGGCACGCGCCACCGCCGCCCACGCCTCGACGGCGTGCGGCTGGAGGGTGTCGGACAGCCGCCGCGCCTCGGCGAGCAGGTCGGACAGCTCCGGCTCGGCGGCCTGCTGGACCGGAGCCGGAGGCACGGCCACCGAGGCCGCCGGCCGCACCGCCCGCACCCCGAGCGGCAGCCGTTCCACCAGCGGCCGCTGCGCCATGCGCGCGCGTGCCCGCTCACTCACGTGCGACGTGCCGTTGCGCTCGTCGAAACGCGCGGCCAGCGCGAGGGCCTCCCCGCGCGCGTGGGCGGCGAGACCGTCCGCGGTCCACGGCCGCCCGGCCGGCCCCGGCACCCGCTGACCGCCGAGGCCCAGCGCGGAGAGCCGCTCCATGAGCAGCGCCACCACGCTCAGGAACTCCAGCTTGCTGCGCGGATGCCCCTCGTCCGTGAAGTACGCCGGCCGCTCCGCGAGCAGCTCCAGGCCCCGCGCCTCGTTGCCGGTCAGCGCGCAGAACTCCACGTGGTCGGCGTACGCGCCCCGCATGCTCTCCATGGCCCGAACCAGCCGGAAGCCCCGCAGGTGGTGGGCGCGCGCCTCCTCCAGGCGCCCGAGGCGCAGCAGCGGCACCAGGGAGGACGCGAGCACGGTGTGTGGTTCGTGCGCGCACGTGTACGCGCCCTCCAGGATGGGCGCCCACACCTCCAGTGCCTCGGCGTCCCGGCCCCGCTCCGCCTGCCACCAGCCCTGCCCGTGCAGCTCGCACGCGTGGCAGTCGGCCATGGTGTCGCGGTCGGCGGCCAGCCAGGCGGCGAACGCCCGCTCGGCCCGCGCCACGTCCCCGACGTGCGCGGCGACGCTGAACTCGGCGCTGCGCACCGCCCGCTCGGAGTGCCCGGCGAGCCGGTAGCGGTGCTCCATCTCGCCCAGCCACTTCTCCACGGACGCCAGCGGAATGTGCGGCTGGTCGAGCATGCCGGCCGACATCCACTTGAAGACCCAGTGCAGCGAGTGCGTCTCGTACTCGTCGAAGTCCTCGGGCCGCTCGTCCCACATGCGCAGCAGGCGCGCGAACGGGACGAACATCTTGTCCTTCTCGGAGCTGTAGTTGTAGACCTTCAGCTGGTGTCCGAGCGCCTCGATCACGGCGAGCGGGACGTTCAGCTTCTCGGCCTCCACGAGCAGCTGCTCCGCGCGCGCGTTGCGGGCCGGACCCTCGGGCTGTTCGGAGTTCTCCGCCATCGCCCGGCGGAGCGAGTCGAAGTCCGTGATCTCGGTCATCAGTGGCCGTCCTCCCCCTGTGCGGACTCCCCGTGTGCGGACTCCCCGTGCTCCCTGTGTGTGGCCCATTCCAGGAGGCCTATGAACGCGCGGTTCAGCAGCGCGGAGTCCGCGGGGCGCAGCGGCCGCTGCGCCATCAGCAGCGCCTGCCCGTACAGCGACTCCGAGGCGGTGCCGATCAGCTCCGGGTCGTTCAGCGAACTGATCCTGCGGATCAGCGGGTTGAGGTGGTTGAGCACCAGACGCGCGCGCGGGGCGCTGCCGCGCAGCGAGCCCAGGATGCCCGCCCACAGGTCGTCCGCCCGCGCCTCCGCCTCCGCCCGCGCCTGCTCGTGCCGGGCCGCCCGGTCGTCCAGGTGCAGCGCGGGCACGGAGAGGGGGTGGAAGGCGCGCAGGACCACGTCACAGCCCAGCGGGTCGAGCCTCGCCCGCGCGGCCGCCAGGAAGCCCGACAGCGCCAGCTCCTCGGCCGGATCGACCGCGTCCAGGTGCGCGGTCACGGTGTCCGCGTCCAGCTCGGCGACCACCGTCCCCGGCCGCACCGACGGCAGCGCCTCGATCAGCTCGCTGTCGTACGTGTAACCGCCGTTGATCACCCCGACGCCCTGCGCGGACGCGATCGGCGCGACCTGCCGGTACTCCTCCACGGTCCGCGTGAAGTGCACCACCGGGTGCCGCTGCGCGAACTCCTCCAGCGACAGCCGCCCGTCGGTCGTCTCGAACGGCAGCCACGGCAGCATCGTGCGCAGCATCTCCTTGTCGTGCCGCGCCAGGGACTTCACACCCAGGTGGTGCACGGCCAGGAAGGCACCGAGCCGCTCCGGGTCACCGGCGGCGAGACCCGTCAGCCACGACCGGATCCGTTCGCCCAGCGCCTCCCGCACGGCCGCCAGCGTCTCGTCCTCGTACAGCGACTCGCGCGAGGCCGTGGGCCGCAGGCTGTCGGTGTCCAGGACGCAGCGCACGAAGAACGCCCAGTCGGGCAGCAGCTGTTCGGCCCGCTCGGTCAGCAACATGCCCTTCAGGTGCACGCGGTGGCTCCCCCGCTGGGCCGGACTGACCGCCGCCGGCAGCACGTACGCCACCCCGCGGATCCCCGCCAGCGGCACGTTCAGCTCGATCGAGTCGAGCGGCGTGAAACCGAACAGCTCATGGCAGTGCCGGGCCAGCGCCACCCGCCGGTTGGCGGGGGAGGGGTACGCCCGGTCCCAGGGCGCCGGCAGGTCGGTGACCGCCTCGTCGCCCACCCGGACGTCGTACGGCAGCAGCGAGCCGAAGTCCCGCGCCAGCTGGAGCACCCGCTGCTCGGAGAGCCACTCCGCGGCCCCCGCGCGCGCCACCAGGTGCACGGTCGTGCCCGGTTCGGGGCGCTCCGCGTCGGGCAGCGTCCGCACGGTGTACGAGCCGTCGTCCCGGGCCGTCCACTCCACGGGCGGCGCGCCGGGCGTACGGGCGCTGCGGCTGACCACCCGGATCCGCTCGGCGACCACGAAACAGGCCAGGAGTCCGATGCCGAACTGACCGAGGAAGTCGGACCGGGCCTCCTGCAACCCCTCCGCCCGCTTGGAACTGCGCCCGATGGTGGCCAGCAGGTCGTGCACGTCGGCCTCGGTGAGACCGACACCGGAGTCCTCCACCCGCAGCCCGCCGTCCGACGCGAACAGCCGCACCCGCGCCGGTGCGTCGGGCTCCTCGGCCCGCCGGGCGGTGACGGCGTCCACGGCGTTCTGCAGCAGCTCGCGCAGGTACACCCTGGGACTGGAGTAGAGGTGATGGGACAGCAGGTCCACCAGACCACGCAGGTCGACCTGGAACGTATGAGGTGACGGTGATGCCTGGGATGACTGTGAGGTCTGGGAGTCCATCGCTGCAGCACCGCGGACTGGGGAGGGCCGGCGGCGCGGGGTCGGGCGGTCCCGGTGGGGCGGTGACCGCGGGGATGGCCGGAGCGCGCCATCCTAGAGCCCGAACGAGCCGTCTGACCAGGGGTTTCAAGACACGTATCCGGCATTGTCAGTGGCGTGGTGTGCAATGGATCTCGTGCCCGCACTCGAAGAACCACTGAAAAAGGTGCTCGGCCCACCGACCGCGAAGGTGATGGCCGAGCACCTCGGCCTGCACACCGTCGGCGATCTGCTGCACCACTACCCGCGCAGATACGAGGAGCGCGGCCAGCTCACCCACCTCGCCGACCTCCCCCTGGACGAGCACGTCACGGTGGTCGCCATGGTCGCCGACGCCCGCCTGCACACCTTCGCCTCCGCCAAGGCACCCCGGGGCAAGGGCCAGCGCCTGGAGGTCACCATCACCGACGGCAGCGGCCGCCTCCAGCTGGTCTTCTTCGGCCACGGCGTCCACAAGCCCCACAAGGAGCTCCTGCCGGGCACCCGCGCGATGTTCGCGGGCAAGGTCTCCGTCTTCAACCGCCGCCTCCAACTGGCCCACCCGGCCTACGAACTGCTGCGCGGCGACTCGGACGACGCAGGCGACACCGTCGAGACATGGGCGGGTGCCCTCATCCCGATCTACCCCGCCACCGCCAAGCTGGAGTCCTGGAAGATCGGCAAGGCGATCCAGACGGTCCTGCCCAGCGCCCAGGAGGCCGTCGATCCCCTCCCCGACGGCCTCCGCGAGGGCCGCGGCCTGGTCTCCCTCCCGGAGGCCCTCCTCAAGATCCACCGCCCGCACACCAAGGCCGACATCGCCGACGCCCGCGCCCGCCTGAAGTGGGACGAGGCCTTCGTCCTCCAGGTGGCCCTCGCCCGCCGCCGCCATGCCGACGCCCAGCTCCCCGCGGTCCCCCGCAGACCCCGCCCCGACGGCCTCCTCGCCACCTTCGACGACCGCCTCCCGTTCACCCTCACCGAGGGCCAGCGGAAGGTGTCGAAGGAGATCTTCGACGACCTGGCGACGGAGCACCCGATGCATCGGCTGTTGCAGGGTGAGGTCGGAAGCGGGAAGACCATGGTGGCGTTGCGCGCCATGCTCGCCGTCGTCGACGCCGGCGGTCAGGCCGCCATGCTCGCGCCCACGGAGGTGCTCGCCCAGCAGCACCACCGCTCGATCGTGGAGATGATGGGCGAGCTGGCCGAGGGCGGAATGCTCGGCGGGGCGGACGACGCCACCAAGGTGGTGCTGCTCACCGGGTCGATGGGGGCGGCCGCGCGACGGCAGGCGCTCCTCGACCTCGTCACCGGAGAGGCCGGCATCGTCATCGGCACCCACGCGCTGATCGAGGACAAGGTCCAGTTCCACGACCTGGGCCTCGTCGTCGTCGACGAGCAGCACCGCTTCGGCGTCGAGCAGCGCGACGCCCTGCGCGGCAAGGGAAAGCAGCCTCCGCACCTGCTCGTCATGACCGCCACGCCCATCCCGCGCACGGTCGCCATGACCGTCTTCGGCGACCTGGAGACCTCCGTCCTGGACCAGCTCCCGGCCGGCCGCTCGCCCATCGCCAGCCATGTCGTGCCCGCCGCCGACAAGCCCCACTTCCTGGCGCGCGCCTGGGAGCGGGTCCGCGAGGAGGTGGCGAAGGGCCACCAGGCGTACGTGGTCTGCCCCCGGATCGGCGACGAGGAGGACGACCCGAAGAAGGCCGGCAAGAAGAAGTCCCCCGAGGACGAGGCCGAGAAGCGCCCCCCGCTCGCCGTGCTCGACGTGGCCGGCCAACTCGCCGAGGGACCGCTGCGCGGCCTCGCGGTCGAGGTCCTGCACGGCCGTATGCCGCCCGACGACAAGGACGCGGTGATGCGCCGCTTCACCGCCGGTGACACCGACGTCCTGGTCGCCACGACCGTCATCGAGGTCGGTGTGAACGTCCCGAACGCCACCGTGATGGTGATCATGGACGCCGACCGCTTCGGCGTCTCCCAGCTCCACCAGTTGCGAGGGCGGGTCGGCCGTGGCTCGGCACCCGGCCTCTGCCTCCTGGTCACCGAGATGCCGGAGGACGGCGCGGCCCGACGGCGGCTCGACGCGGTCGCCTCCACCCTCGACGGCTTCGAGCTCTCCCGCATCGACCTCGAACAGCGCCGCGAGGGCGACGTCCTGGGCCAGGCCCAGTCCGGCGCCCGCTCCAGCCTGCGCGTGCTCGCCGTGATCGAGGACGAGGAGGTCATCGCCGAGGCCCGAGAGGAGGCCACCGCGGTCGTCGCCGCCGACCCGGAGCTGGCCGGCCTCCCGGGCCTGCGGACGGCCCTGGACGCACTGCTGGACGAGGAGAGGGAGCAGTACCTGGAGAAGGGCTGACAGACTGGGAGGGGTCACCGCTCGGGCACACCGTCCGAGCCGTTCGGGCACCGCGCCCGAGCCATCCGAGCACACCGACAAGGACCCAGGACATGACCCGCGTGATCGCCGGCGCGGCCGGCGGACGTCGCCTGGCCGTCCCGCCAGGGACCGGCACCCGCCCGACTTCCGACCGCGCACGCGAAGGTCTCTTCTCCACCTGGCAGTCACTCCTCGGCGGCCCCCTCGACGGCGAACGCGTCCTCGACCTGTACGCGGGCTCGGGCGCCGTGGGCCTGGAGGCCCTCTCCCGCGGCGCCGGGCACGTCCTGCTCGTCGAGGCGGACGCCCGCGCCGTCCGCACCGTCCGGGAGAACGTGAAGAGCCTCGGCCTGCCCGGCGCCGAGGTCCGCGCGGGCAAGGCCCGCCAGATCATCCAGACGCCCCCGGCCGAGCCGTACGACCTCGTCTTCCTCGACCCGCCGTACGCCGTCTCCGACGACGATCTCCGGGAGATTCTGCTCACACTCCGCACAGAGGGGTGGCTCGCGCCGGAAGCCCTCGTCACCGTGGAGCGCAGCACCAGAGGCGGCACCTTCGGCTGGCCGGACGGCTTCGCAGCGATCCGGTCCCGTCGCTACGGCGAGGGAACGTTTTGGTACGGTCGCGCCGCCTCTACGTGCGAAGACGCACGATGACCGGACCGGAGAGCGAGGGATCACAAGTGCGCCGCGCCGTCTGTCCCGGGTCGTTCGACCCGATCACCAACGGACACCTCGACATCATCTCCCGCGCCTCCCGCCTCTACGACGAGGTCTATGTCGCGGTGATGATCAACAAGTCCAAGAAGGGCCTGTTCGAGATCGACGAGCGGATCGACCTGATCCGCCGGGTCACCGCCGAGTACGCGAACGTGCGGGTCGAGGCCTTCCACGGCCTCCTCGTCGACTTCTGCAAGCAGCGCGACATCCCGGCCATCGTCAAGGGCCTGCGCGCGGTCAGCGACTTCGACTACGAGCTGCAGATGGCCCAGATGAACAATGGCCTCTCGGGCGTCGAGACGCTCTTCGTCCCCACCAACCCCACCTACAGCTTCCTCTCCTCCTCCCTGGTCAAGGAGGTCGCGACCTGGGGCGGGGACGTCTCCCACCTGGTCCCGCCGATCGTGCTGGACGCGCTCACCGAGCGCCTGAGGAGCGACTGACCTCCTGACGGCCCGTCAGCCGCTGTCCGGCCGGCACCTCATGGCCGTACAGTCGTCCCGTCCGTCTCCAACACAGCTGTAGAGAGTGGCGAGCAAACCGGTGGACGTGCAGAAGAAGCTCGACGAGATCGTCTCAGCGGTCTCCAGTGCCCGATCCATGCCGATGTCGGCCTCGTGCGTGATCAACCGCGCCGAACTGCTCGCCCTGCTGGAAGAGGTGCGCGCGGCCCTGCCCGACTCCCTCGCGCAGGCCCAGGAGCTGATCGGCGGCCGCGAGCAGATGGTCGAGCAGGCCCGCCAGGAGGCCGAGCGGATCATCGAGACCGCGCACGCCGAGCGCGGCTCCCTGATCTCCGACACCGAGATCGCCCGCCGCTCCCAGGCCGAGGCCGACCGCATCCTCGCCGAGGCCCGCAAGGAGGCGGAGGAGATCCGCGCCGAGGCCGACGACTACGTCGACTCCAAGCTCGCCAACTTCGAGGTCGTCCTCACCAAGACCCTCGGCTCCGTCGGCCGCGGCCGCGAGAAGCTCCTCGGCACCGGTCCCGGTCTGGACGAGCAGGGCTACGAGGACGAGGACGCCCCCGAGCGCAGCCACGACCCGGAGACCCTGCGCCGCGACGCCGACGCCTACGTGGACGCCAAGCTGGGCGCCTTCGAGGCGGTCCTGGCCAAGACCCTGGACGCCGTCGGCCGCGGCCGGCAGAAGCTGCACGGACGCATCGCCAGCGACGACCTCGGCGCCCTCGCCGACGACACCACGACCTTCCAGCACTCCTCCGACGCCGACTACCTCGCCGACCTCGCCGGCCTCGCGGAGCAGGACAGCCCGGCCGAGCAGCCCGCGCAGCACCAGCAGCGGTACGACCAGCAGGCCGCCCAGCCCGCCTACGGCTACCAGCAGCAGGACCCCTACGCGGGCGGCTACCAGCAGCAGACCTACGGCGGCCAACAGGACCCGTACGGCTACCAGCAGGCCGACCCCTACGCCTACCAGGGCTACGACACCCAGCAGGCCCCCTACGACCCCAACCAGGCCGCGGAGCAGCCGCAGCAGCCCCAGCAGGACCCCCAGGCGTACGCCCTCGACGAGACCAGTCTCTTCGACACCGGCATGATCAGCGCCGAGCAGTTGCGCGCCTACGAACAGGGCCGCGGCCTGTAACGGCCGGGGCGGGAGCACCGGATTGGGCTGTGAGCGAATGCTCCAGTATCCTGGCTCTTCGGTCGCGTGTGCGCTTCGCCGACTCCGTATACGCCCGCGATCACCGCTGCCCGGAACACCGAAGGGCAGTGCCCAGAGTTCGGAAAGATCGAAAGCAGGAATGGCCCTGAACGCCCGCCTCGACCACCGCAACCCTCTCGTGTTCGACACACACGAGCTGGGGCGGCGTCCTGGCGCGCTGCAGCGCCTGACCCGCACGATCGACGCCCCCAGGGACCTCGGTATCCAGGGGGTCATCGGAGTGCCGGAAGGCGCCCCGGTGGAGCTGGACCTCCGCCTCGAGTCGGTCATGGAAGGTGTGCTCGTCACAGGCACCGCCCGTGCACGGGCCGAGGGGGAGTGCGTAAGGTGTCTGGAGCCGGTCGGGCTGGAGCTCGAAACGGACTTCCAGGAGATGTTCTCGTACCCTGACGCCGACGAGCGGGGCCGTGTCAAAGCGGATCCCGACGACGACGCCGAGGACGACGAGGACAGGCTCTTCCTCGAGGACGGAATGTTCGACCTCGAACCTCTGCTGCGCGATGCGGTGGTGCTCGCACTGCCGATGCAGCCGGTGTGCCAGGAAGACTGCCCGGGCCTGTGCTCCGAGTGCGGAGAGCGGCTCGCGGACGACCCGGACCACCACCACGACGCCGTCGACATCCGTTGGGCGGCATTGCAGGGACTCGCCGGTTCACTCGAAGACGGCGAGAAGGACGAGATGAGCGGCGCCGAAGCGGGCGTCGACGAGAAGCAGGAGAAGTAGCCGTGGCTGTTCCGAAGCGGAAGATGTCGCGCAGCAACACGCGCCACCGCCGGTCGCAGTGGAAGGCTGCGGTCCCCACCCTGGTTGCGTGCGAGCGCTGCCACGAGCCCAAGCAGCAGCACATCGCGTGCCCGTCTTGCGGCACCTACAACAAGCGCCAGGTCCTCGAGGTCTGAGCGGCTGGTGAGAGGCTTCATGTCTGACGCCAAGGCGGAATCAGTCGCCAGGAAGAAGGCGGACAACACGGCCTCGTCCCACACGCTTCTGGAAGGGCGGCTCGGCTACCACGTCGAGTCCGCCCTTCTGGTGCGCGCGCTGACCCACCGTTCCTACGCGTACGAGAACGGCGGTCTGCCGACGAACGAGCGGCTGGAGTTCCTCGGGGACTCCGTGCTCGGCCTCGTCGTCACGGACACGCTGTACCGCACCCACCCCGATCTGCCCGAAGGCCAGCTGGCCAAGCTTCGGGCCGCGGTGGTCAACTCGCGCGCGCTGGCGGAGGTCGGTCGCGGCCTGGACCTGGGCTCCTTCATCCGGCTTGGCCGCGGTGAAGAGGGCACGGGCGGCCGGGACAAGGCGTCCATCCTCGCCGACACCCTGGAAGCGGTGATCGGCGCGGTCTATCTCGACCAGGGCCTCGACGCGGCCTCCGAACTGGTGCACCGCCTGTTCGACCCGCTGATCGAGAAGTCCTCGAACCTCGGAGCCGGCCTGGACTGGAAGACCAGCCTCCAGGAGCTCACCGCGACCGAAGGACTCGGCGTCCCCGAGTACCTGGTCACGGAGACCGGCCCCGACCACGAGAAGACCTTCACTGCTGCCGCCCGCGTCGGAGGCGTCTCGTACGGCACCGGCACCGGCCGCAGCAAGAAGGAGGCGGAGCAGCAGGCCGCCGAGTCCGCGTGGCGGTCCATCCGGGCCGCGGCGGACGAGCGGGCCAAGGCGGCCAAGGCCGTCCAGGCCGTCGACGGCAGCCCGGACCCCGAGTCCGCCTCCGCCTAGCACCCGGCCCGTCCGGGTGCACCGACGTACAGCGCGACCGAGCGCCCGCCCCGCCGCTGGGGTGGGCGCTCGGCTCGTCCGGAGAGAACTCCCGTACAGGGGGAGCGAGAGACCTCCCGTAGAGGGGGAGTGACGGGGGAGCCCATGCCCGAGTTGCCCGAGGTCGAGGTCGTCCGGCGCGGTCTGGAGCGATGGGTCGCCCATCGCACGGTCGCCGAGGCCGAGGTGCTGCACCCGCGTGCCGTACGCCGTCATGTGGCCGGCGCCGACGACTTCGTGCACCGCCTCAAGGGCCACCGCGTCGGCGTTCCGAGCCGCCGCGGCAAGTACCTCTGGCTGCCCCTGGAGGACACGCCCCAGGCGATCCTGGCCCATCTCGGTATGAGCGGCCAGCTCCTGGTGCAGCCGCAGGGTTCGCCCGACGAGAAGCACCTGCGCATCCGCGTCCGTTTCGCCGACGCCCTCGCCACCGAGCTCCGCTTCGTCGACCAGCGGACCTTCGGCGGTCTGTCGCTGCACGACACCACCCCCGACGGCCTGCCCGACGTCATCGCCCACATCGCCCGCGACCCCCTCGACCCGCTCTTCGACGACCAGGCCTTCCACCAGGCACTGCGCCGCAGGCGGACCACGATCAAACGGGCCCTGCTCGACCAGTCGCTGATCAGCGGCGTCGGCAACATCTACGCGGACGAGGCCCTGTGGCGCGCCCGCATCCACTACGACCGTCCGACCGCGACCCTCACCCGCCCCCGCACGGCCGAACTCCTCGGCCACGTCCGGGACGTGATGAACGCGGCCCTCGCCGTCGGCGGCACCAGCTTCGACAGCCTGTACGTCAACGTCAACGGCGAGTCGGGCTACTTCGACCGGTCCCTGGACGCCTACGGGCGCGAGGGCCTGCCCTGCAGGCGCTGCGGTACGCCGATGCGCCGACGCCCCTGGATGAACCGGTCCAGCTACTTCTGCCCGAAGTGTCAGAGGCCGCCGCGCGTCGCGTCGTAGCGCTCGCGGGCCGCGAGAACGTCGTCCATCCGGCCCTCCACCAGGTGGATCAGGTCCAGGAGCCGCTCGGCCACCTCCTGGCCGAGCGGGGTCAGTTCGTAGTCGACGCGGGGCGGGTTGGTCGGCTGGGCCTCGCGGTGCACCAGGCCGTCGCGTTCCAGCGCGTGCAGCGTCTGGGACAGCATCTTCTCGCTCACACCGTCGACGCGGCGGCGCAGCTCGTTGAAGCGCAGCGAGCCCTCCCGCAGCGCCCCCAGCGCGAGCGCGCCCCAGCGTCCCGTGACGTGCTCCAGCGTGCCGCGCGAGGGACAGGCCTTGGCGAACACGTTGTACGGGAGGTCCTGCTCCGGGGTGCGCTCGTGAATGCCGTTCATGTCTTCAGCGTAGGCGAAGACAGCGCTAACCGACAGGTTGCACTAACTGTCAGTTAGTGCGTTGTCGTGGGGGTATCGCGGAGGAGCCGGTGGGGGCGGACCGTCTAGTAGCCGAAGTCCTGGGTCCACCAGGGGCCGCCCGCCCCGAAGTGGACGCCCACGCCCAGTGTCTTGAAGTCGCAGTTCAGGATGTTGGCGCGGTGGCCGGGGCTGTTCATCCAGGCCTCCATCACCGCCGCCGCGTCGGTCTGGCCCCTGGCTATGTTCTCGCCGCCGAGGTCGGATATGCCGGCCTTCGTGGCTCGGTCCCACGGGGTCGCGCCGTCCGGGTCGGTGTGGTCGAAGAAGCCGCGCGCGGCCATGTCCTCGCTGAACTCCCGGGCGAGGTCCGCCAGCGCGCTGTTGGCGGAGAGGGGGCTGCAGCCGACCTTGGACCGCTCCTCGTTGACGAGCTTCAGGACCTCAGCCGCGGCCTGGGCCTCCGCCGAGACCGTCACCGGGGCGCTGGTCTTCTCCGGTGCCTTCGTGGCCGTCCTCGACGGGGTCTTCTTCGGTGCCTTCGTCGGTTGCTTCGACGGTGTGGCCTTCGGCTTCTCGGTGGTCGGCGACGCGCTCGGCGACGCCTTCGTGGCCGAGGCCGACGGGGAAGGTGATGCCGACGGGGTCGAGGCCGAGGGCGACGTGGACCGGCCGGTGTCGCGGCTGGTCGGCGTACCGTCGCGGTCGTTCTCGAGAGCGCCGGAGGTGCCGCCCTGCTCGGAGGCCGAGTTGGTCGGCGAGTCGGCGGCCTGCACCTTGTCGGCGGAGCCGCCGACATCGCCGATCCGGTAGTTGTCGAGGCCGGGCACCACGCCCGAGGCCACCGCGACCGTGCCGAGGGCGACCGCCGCGGAGACGCCGAGCAGGCCCGTCCTGACCGGAGTCACGGCCTTCTTCTTGCGCCGTCGGCCCGAGCCGCCCCGCCCCGGTCCGGGCCGACGCGGCCCGCCGCCCGGGGAGAACCCCCCGGCCGAGAGGACCGCCGTGTCGGCCGCCGCCCGGGCGTACTCGTCGTCCGTCGCGAACAGGTACTCCTGGCTCCGGGCCACCGAGTCGGCGTACGCCTCCGGGTTCAGGTACGCAGCGATGCCCATCGTGGGGACGTCGCCGGCGGACGAGTCCTGCCGGGCGTGCCCCTGCGGGTACGAGCCGTCGGTGTGGTTGACCCCCGTGGCGCGGCCCGTGGCGGCGCGGCCGGCGGCGGAGCGTCGGTGGCGTCCCATGTCCTGGCCTTCCTCGTCCAACTGGTCTGAGCGGAGTCCCTGAGGCCGACCCGCGCCTTGTGGCGCATGACTCCTGGTGGTCGACCTGACTCACTCGATCGAGTGAGTTTTATGTGAAATTCATTCGGTCGGGACGGTACCGCATGCCGCTGGGGGAGGAAGTGTCGCAAGAGACATCGCCTGATTAGGTAGCACCCATGAGCGAGGATGTACGGCTGGTCGCCTGGGTGCGCGGACGCGTGCAGGGCGTGGGTTTCCGCTGGTTCACGCGGGCCAAGGCGCTGGAGATCGGCGGCCTGAGTGGTTTTGCTCTCAATTTGGCCGACGGGCGGGTCCAGGTGGTCGCCGAGGGGTCCCGGAAGGGCTGCGAGGGCCTGCTGGAGTGGCTCCAGAGTGACGACACGCCCGGGCGCGTGGACGGAGTCACAGAGATATGGGACACACCGCGCGGCGGCTACGACGGCTTCGCGATCCGCTGACGAACGGACGCCCCGACCGCCGCCGGAAGCGCAGGAGCATGCCACCGGCACGTGCCCCCAGTGGAAAGAAGCAGGTGGTTGCCAAGAATCGCTTGCGGTGGCAGGCTCCGCACGCAAGGATGATCGCCACGCCCTGAGGGCCCCGCAGGAGTCGCAGCGCCGCCGTTTCCGGCCGCGCGCCCCAGGGTTGCCCACCAATACGGGGCGTGATCGTGTTGACCGTCAAACTTTTTGGTGAGACGCTGAAAGCACCCCGCGCACCTAGCTGTTTGGCATGGATGAACGGCAGCAGGAACAAGATCCTGCCAAGCATCGCGGGTGCGAATCCCTCACGACCCACACCGCTTCGGTCGGTCACTCAGTGTGGAGGACCATCCATCATGGCAAAGGCGCTTCTCGGTTACGTCGGCGGCTCCGACCCGCGACTCCTCGCCGAGATGCGACGGCTCCAGCAGCGCGTCCAGGATCTGGAATCCGAGCTCGTACGGATCCAGGCCGAGAACGACGCCCTGACGGCTGCCGCTTCTCACGACAGGATCATGGAGAGCATCGACGCACACCAGGCGGAGCCTGCGCTCACCTGATCGCTGCACCGCTCCACAACAGCACACGCAGCGGCTGGGCGATGTTTTTCAACCGCGTCGGACCGCTTAGTTGTCAGAAGTTGCAAGGGACGCTTCGGCGTCCCTTCTTTCTTTCCCCCGCGCATCCTTTCAGTGTCTTTAACGAGTGGTGTGCCCTGCGCGTTCACGGGTGAAACCGCGGGTTCATGGAGTGAGACATACCTGGGAGGTAGAGTCCAGCGCCGTGCACCTCAAGGCCCTGACCCTCCGAGGGTTCAAGTCGTTCGCGTCGGCGACCACACTCCGGTTCGAGCCGGGCATCACGTGTGTCGTCGGGCCGAACGGGTCGGGCAAGTCCAATGTGGTGGACGCGCTCAGCTGGGTCATGGGCGAGCAGGGCGCCAAGTCGCTGCGCGGCGGCAAGATGGAGGACGTCATCTTCGCCGGCACCACCGGCCGTCCCCCGCTGGGCCGCGCCGAGGTGTCCCTCACCATCGACAACTCCGACGGGGCCCTGCCCATCGAGTACGCCGAGGTCACCGTCACGCGGATCATGTTCCGCAACGGCGGCAGCGAGTACCAGATCAACGGTGACACCTGCCGTCTGCTCGACATCCAGGAGCTGCTGAGCGACTCCGGTATCGGCCGCGAGATGCACGTCATCGTCGGCCAGGGCCAGCTCGACTCCGTCCTGCACGCCGACCCGATGGGCCGCCGCGCCTTCATCGAGGAGGCCGCGGGCGTTCTCAAGCACCGCAAGCGCAAGGAGAAGGCGCTCAGGAAACTGGACGCGATGCAGGCCAACCTCGCGCGCGTGCAGGACCTGACCGACGAGCTGCGCCGCCAGCTCAAGCCGCTGGGCCGGCAGGCGGCGGTCGCGAGACGGGCCGCGGTCATCCAGGCCGACCTGCGCGACGCCCGCCTCAGGCTGCTGGCCGACGATCTCGTACGGCTGCGGGAGGCCCTCCAGGCCGAGGTCGCCGACGAGGCCGCGCTGAAGGAACGCAAGGAGACCGCCGAGCAGGAGCTGAGGAAGGCCCTCCAGCGGGAGGCGCTCCTCGAGGACGAGGTGCGGCAGCTCACGCCCCGGCTCCAGCGCGCCCAGCAGACCTGGTACGAGCTCTCCCAGCTCGCCGAACGCGTCCGCGGCACGATCTCACTGGCCGACGCGCGCGTGAAGAGCGCCACCTCCGCGCCCCCCGAGGAGCGGCGCGGCCGCGACCCCGAGGACATGGAGCGCGAGGCCGCCCGCGTCCGTGAGCAGGAGGCCGAGCTGGAGGCGGCCCTGGAGGCGGCTCAGCGGGCCCTCGACGACACTGTCGCCCACCGCGCCGACCTCGAACGGGAGCTGGCCGTCGAGGAACGGCGCCTGAAGGACGTCGCCCGCGCCATCGCCGACCGCCGCGAGGGCCTCGCCCGACTGCACGGCCAGGTCAACGCGGCCCGCTCCCGCGCCGCCTCCGCCCAGGCCGAGATCGACCGCCTCGCCGCCGCCCGGGACGAGGCCCAGGAACGGGCCGTCGCCGCGCAGGAGGAGTACGAGGCCCTGAAGGCGGAGGTCGACGGCCTCGACGCGGGGGACGCGGAACTCGCCGAGCGGCACGAGGCGGCGAAGCGGCAGCTCGCCGAGGCGGAGGCCGCGCTGACCGCCGCCCGCGAGGCGGCCACCGCCGCCGAACGCAAGCGCGCCGCGACCCAGGCCCGCCACGAGGCGCTCGCGATGGGACTGCGCCGCAAGGACGGCACGGGCGCCCTGCTCGGCGCGCAGGACCGCCTCACCGGCCTGCTCGGCCCGGCCGCGGAACTCCTCACCATCGCCCCCGGTTACGAGGTGTCCCTCGCCGCCGCTTTCGGCGCCGCCGCCGACGCCCTCGCCGTGACCAACCCGTCCGCGGCCGCCGACGCCATCCGCCTGCTGCGCAAGCAGGACGCGGGTCGGGCGGCCCTGTTGCTGGCGGGGGCCCCGGAGGAACCGGCGCCCGCCGGAGCGCGCGGCGGCCGGACAACGGGTGGGGACGATCGGGGGACGGCGTCGCCCGCGCAGGGCGGTCGCCGGGAGGTGGGGGCCGAGGGCGGCATGTGGTCCGCGCTCTCCGGTGACGTCGAAGCCCCCGTCGGTGGACCCCGGTCGGGGGCTCCGGACGCGGGCCGCCCAGGCGCCGACCCGGCGTCCACGACCTCCGCCGGCAGCGCCGAGCCGACGGCGCGGTCCGTGGACGCCGGTGCCGCAGCACAGGTCGCCCCGCTCTCCGCCGCCGGGCACGACACTGCCGACGCCCACCGGTCCCTCCCCGCGGGTACCCCGGATCGCGCCGTCACCCACCGACCGGCCGGGCCGCCCTTCGCCGCCGACCTCGTCAGCGCGCCCCTCGAGCTCATGCCCGCCGTACGGCGGCTGCTGCGCGGGATCGTCGTCGTCGGGACCCTGGAGGACGCCGAGGATCTCGTCCACGCCCGACCCGATCTCACCGCCGTGACCGCCGAAGGCGATCTGCTGGGGGCGCATTTCGCGCACGGCGGGTCCGCCGGGGCGCCCAGTCTGCTGGAGGTGCAGGCGTCCGTGGACGAGGCCGCCGCCGAGCTGGAGGAGCTGGCGGTGCGGTGCGAGGAGCTGACCGGGGCGCAGCAGGCGGCGGGGGAGCGGCGCAGGGAGTGTGCCGGGCTCGTCGAGGAGCTGGGGGAGCGGCGGCGGGCCGCCGAGCGGGAGAAGTCGGCCGTCGCGCAGCAGCTCGGACGGCTCGCCGGACAGGCCCGCGGTGCCGCCGGGGAGGCCGAGCGGTCCGCCGCCGCGGCCGCCCGGGCGCAGGAGGCCCTCGACAGGGCCGTGGAGGAGGCCGAGGAACTGGCCGAGAGGCTGGCCGTCGCCGAGGAGATGCCGGTCGAGGAGGAGCCCGACACCTCCGTGCGGGACCGGCTCGCCGCCGACGGGGCCAACGCACGGCAGACCGAGATGGAGGCGCGGCTCCAGGTCCGTACGCACGAGGAGCGGGTCAACGGACTGGCCGGACGGGCCGACTCGCTGGACCGGGCCGCGCGGGCGGAACGCGAGGCACGCGCGCGTGCCGAGCAGCGGCGGGCGCGGCTGCGGCACGAGGCCGCCGTCGCGGAGGCCGTCGCCTCCGGCGCGCGGCAGCTGCTCGCACACGTCGAGGTGTCGCTCCGGCGCGCCGACGCCGAACGCGTCGCCGCCGAGGCCGCCAAGGCCCGCCGCGAGCGGGAGCTGGCCGCAGCGCGCGGTGCCGGGCGCGATCTCAAGGCAGAGCTCGACAAGTTGACGGATTCAGTTCACCGGGGCGAGGTACTAGGAGCCGAGAAGCGGCTGCGGATCGAGCAGCTGGAGACCAAGGCGCTGGAGGAGCTGGGTGTCGAACCGGCGGGGCTGGTGTCCGAGTACGGACCGCACCAACTGGTGCCGCCCTCGCCCCCCGCCGACGGCGAAGAGCTGCCGGAGGACCCCGAGCACCCGCGCAACCGGCCGAGGCCGTTCGTGCGGGCCGAGCAGGAGAAGCGGCTGAAGGCGGCGGAACGCGCCTACCAGCAGCTCGGCAAGGTGAACCCGCTCGCCCTGGAGGAGTTCGCCGCGCTGGAGGAGCGCCACAAGTTCCTCAGTGAGCAGCTGGAGGACCTGAAGAAGACCCGCGCCGACCTGCTTCAGGTGGTGAAGGAGGTCGACGAGCGCGTCGAGCAGGTCTTCACCGAGGCGTTCCGGGACACCGCCCGCGAGTTCGAGGGCGTGTTCAGCCGGCTGTTCCCGGGCGGGGAGGGCCGGCTGATCCTGACCGACCCCGACAACATGCTCACCACGGGTGTCGACGTCGAGGCCCGGCCGCCCGGCAAGAAGGTCAAGCGGCTGTCGCTGCTCTCCGGCGGCGAGCGGTCGCTGACCGCCGTCGCCATGCTGGTGTCGATCTTCAAGGCGCGGCCCAGCCCGTTCTACGTCATGGACGAGGTCGAGGCCGCTCTCGACGACACCAACCTGCAACGGCTGATCCGCATCATGCAGGAGCTGCAGGAGTCCTCCCAGCTGATCGTGATCACGCACCAGAAGCGCACGATGGAGGTCGCCGACGCGCTCTACGGCGTCTCCATGCAGGGCGACGGGGTGTCGAAGGTGATCTCCCAGCGGCTTCGCTAGCCGGGCTTCGTTCCTTCAAGGATTGAACACACACTCCTTACGTGTGCCTCTTTTCTCACACCCGATGGTCCCTTGACTTCGAAACTTGAAGGCATAGTCTCGGCAACGTTGTTTTTACCTTCAGGTATCACTACCTCGAAGGGCACATCCGCGTCGGCGGCGTTGCCGATGGCCCGAGGAGAACACGTGACCAGCACAGCGCAGGCACCTCAGTCAGGAGCCAGGACGGCTCATCCCGATCATCTCGGGCACGTCATCTTCATCGCGGCGGCGGCCGCGATGGGCGGCTTCCTCTTCGGCTACGACAGCTCCGTGATCAACGGCGCCGTCGAGGCCATCCGTGACCGCTACGACATCGGCTCCGCGGCCCTCGCCCAGGTCATCGCCATCGCCCTGATCGGCTGCGCCATCGGCGCCGCGACCGCCGGCCGCATAGCCGACCGCATCGGCCGCATCCGGTGCATGCAGATCGCCGCCGTCCTCTTCACGGTCAGTGCCGTCGGCTCGGCGCTGCCCTTCTCCCTGTGGGACCTCGCCTTCTGGCGCGTCGTCGGCGGCTTCGCCATCGGCATGGCCTCGGTCATCGGCCCGGCCTACATCGCCGAGGTGGCCCCGCCCGCCTACCGCGGCCGTCTGGGCTCCTTCCAGCAGGCCGCGATCGTCGTCGGCATCGCGGTGTCGCAGCTGGTCAACTGGGGTCTGCTGAACGCCGCCGGCGGTGACCAGCGCGGTGAGCTGATGGGCCTGGAGGCCTGGCAGGTCATGCTCGGCGTCATGGTGATCCCGGCCGTCCTCTACGGCCTGCTCTCCTTCGCGATCCCCGAGTCCCCGCGCTTCCTGATCTCCGTCGGCAGGCACGAGCGGGCCCGTGAGATCCTCACCGAGGTCGAGGGCCGGGACGTCGACCTCGACGCCCGCGTCACCGAGATCGAGCTCGCCATGAAGAGCGAGCACAAGTCGACCTTCAAGGACCTGCTCGGCGGCTCCTTCTTCTTCAAGCCGATCGTCTGGGTCGGTATCGGCCTGTCGGTCTTCCAGCAGTTCGTCGGCATCAACGTCGCGTTCTACTACTCCTCGACGCTGTGGCAGTCGGTCGGCGTCGACCCGACGGACTCGTTCTTCTACTCGTTCACGACGTCGATCATCAACATCGTCGGCACCGTGATCGCGATGATCTTCGTGGACCGCGTCGGCCGCAAGCCGCTCGCCCTCATCGGCTCCGTCGGCATGGTGATCGGCCTCGCGCTGGAGGCCTGGGCCTTCTCCTACGACCTCGTCGACGGCAAGCTGCCCGCCACCCAGGGCTGGATCGCGCTGATCGCCGCCCATGTCTTCGTCCTCTTCTTCGCCCTGTCCTGGGGTGTGGTCGTCTGGGTCTTCCTCGGCGAGATGTTCCCGAACAAGATCCGCGCCGCCGCCCTGGGCGTGGCCGCCTCCGCGCAGTGGATCGCCAACTGGGCCATCACCGCGAGCTTCCCGTCGCTGGCCGACTGGAACCTCTCCATGACCTACGTGATCTACACGGTCTTCGCCGCGCTCTCCATCCCGTTCGTCCTCAAGTACGTCAAGGAGACGAAGGGCAAGTCGCTGGAGGAGATGGGGTAACCCCTCACCCGAACTCGGGGAGAAGGGCCAAGTCCCCGCTGCCCCTCTCCCCGTATCCGTAGGGCGTACTGCCCCGGCTCACCCGTCGAGCCGGGGCAGTACGTCTTCGCAGAACAGCCGCAGACTCCGCCACCCCTCCTCCACCGGCATGCCGCCCGCCAGCGGATGCAGGACGAGGTTGTCCAGGCCCTGCGCCAGGCACTCCTGCGGGGTGAGGATCCGGTACACGCCCTCCGCGCGCAGCTCCTCCACCGTGGTCGCCGCCGACCGCACCGCCGAGCGGATGTCGGCCGACTGCCACGAGGCGTAGGTGCGGGCCTCGTGCAGGAAGTGGCCGCCGTACTCGGCCCACGCCCGGTCCGGGTCCTCGGCGAGGTGCAGCAGCGGGGTCTCGGCGGGCGGCATCAGCACCCAGCCCTCGGTGCCGTACTCCACCAGCCGCTCCTTGTAGTAGGCCTCCAGCTCCGGCAGGTGAGCGCTGGGGAAGAAGGGCAGGCCGAGGCGGGCGGCCCGGCGGGCGGCGGCCCGGGAGGAGCCTCCCACCAGCAGCAGGGGGTGCGGCTCGGTGCACGGGCGCGGGGTGACCCGTACCGTACGGCCCCGGTACGGGAACTCCTCGCCGGTCCAGGCCTTCAGCAGGGTCTCCAGGAGTTCGTCCTGGAGCCGGCCGCGCCGCTTCCAGTCCACGCCCGCCCGGGCGTACTCCCCCGGCCGGTATCCGATCCCGGCGACGGTGACCAGGCGCCCGCCGCCGAGCAGGTCGAGCACCGCGATGTCCTCGGCCAGCCGCAGGGGGTCGTGCAGCGGACCGATCGCCGCCGAGACCGTGACCGTCAGGCGCCCGCCCTTCTCCCGGCCGCCCGCCGCTCCGTTGCCGCGCGTGGCCCCGAGGACGGCGCCCGCGAAGGCGAACGGCGACGGCAGCCAGTTGTTCTCGGCGCCGTGGTGTTCCTCCGTCTGGACGGTGGAGATCCCGTGCTCGTCGGCGTACGCGGCCATCTCCAGGGCCGTCCGGTAGCGGGCGCCGAGCTCGGCGGGGGAGGCGCCGGGGGCGACGAGGTTGAAGCGGACGACGGTGACGGGCATCGGGAACCCCCTTCTGGTGGGGGGACGGTAGCTGACGATACGTCAGATCTCCAGGGCCGAGGGGAGGGCGGTCGCCGCCTGCCGCCGGGAACCGGCCGTCCAGCAGGCCGACCCGCGGGTCGCGGCCGCGCGGGGGAGCGCCGCCCTCCGGCGCGGCCGCGACCACGGCGCTGCGGCGGGTCATCGAGCGCCGCTGCCGCCCCGCGGCGAGCCGGAGCGGGAGACGGACCGCCGGCTGGGGCCGCGGCGGCGGGCGGGGGCCGCCCCGCACCGGAGCGGCCGGCCGGCCGTGCGCAGACACCCTCCCCGGCGCGCACGGACGCGCGCCGGGGAGGGATGGATACTGGACGCGTTATGGAAACCGTCATCCTTGCTGTAGTCATCGCCGTGGTCGTGCTCGGCGCGCTCGGCGGGCTCATCGTCGGCAGCCGGCGGAAGAAGTCGCTGCCCCCGCCGCCCCCCGCCGCGCCCGACATCACCGCGCCTCCGGCCGAGCCGCACGTCGGCGACGAGGCCGAGACGCCCCGCGACGAACCACGCCGCACGATCGAGGAGGTGGACCTCCCGGGCGGCGGCGCTCCCACCGCCGTCGAGGAACCTCCCGTTGTCGAGGCTCCCGGGATCGAGATCCCGGAGCCCACCGCCGGGCGGCTCATCCGCCTGCGCGCCCGTCTCTCCCGTTCCCAGAACGCCCTCGGCAAGGGGCTGCTCACGCTGCTCTCGCGCGAGCACCTCGACGAGGACACCTGGGAGGAGATCGAGGACACCCTCCTCACCGCCGATGTCGGCGTCCAGCCCACCCAGGAGCTGGTCGAACGGCTGCGCGAGCGCGTGAGGGTGCTCGGCACCCGCACCCCCGAGGACCTGCGCGGGCTGCTGCGCGAGGAGCTGCTCAAGCTGGTCGGCACCGACGTCGACCGCACCGTGAAGACCGAGCCCGAGGACCGCAAGCCCGGCATCGTGATGGTCGTCGGTGTCAACGGCACCGGCAAGACCACCACCACCGGCAAGCTCGCCCGGGTGCTCGTGGCCGACGGGCGGACCGTCGTCCTCGGCGCGGCCGACACCTTCCGCGCCGCCGCCGCCGACCAGCTCCAGACCTGGGGCGAGCGCGTCGGCGCCCACACCGTGCGCGGGCCGGAGGCCGGCGACCCCGCCTCCGTCGCCTTCGACGCGGTCAAGGAGGGCAAGGAGATGGGGATCGACGTGGTCCTCATCGACACCGCCGGCCGGCTGCACACCAAGACCGGCCTCATGGACGAGCTCGGCAAGGTCAAGCGCGTCGTCGAGAAGCACGCCCCGCTCGACGAGGTGCTGCTCGTCCTCGACGCCACCACCGGGCAGAACGGCCTGGTCCAGGCCCGGGTCTTCGCCGAGGTCGTCGACATCACCGGCATCGTGCTGACCAAGCTCGACGGCACGGCCAAGGGCGGCATCGTCGTCGCGGTCCAGCGCGAGCTGGGCGTACCCGTCAAGCTGGTCGGTCTCGGCGAGGGCGCGGACGACCTGGCGCCGTTCGAGCCGGAGGCGTTCGTTGACGCCCTCATCGGGGACTGACCCCCACTTACCCGCAACGGCAGGCGACGAGAAGCGCCCGCCCCGAGAGCAGTCGGGGGCGGGCGCTTCGTCGTGCGGTGGTACTGGGGGCCGTGGGGGACGGGCGCTTCCTCGTGCGGCGGGTCCGTACGCCTCGGTACGTCAGTACGTCGCGCGCGACCGGTGGGCCACGTACGCCAGCGTGCCGAGCACCAGCCGGGCCTCCGGCGGCCGGGTCGCCGAGTCCAGGGCGGGCGGGCGCAGCCAGCGCACCGGGCCGAGGCCGCCCCGGTCGGAGGGCGGTGCCGTGATGGACGCGCCCGGGCCGAGGCCGCGCAGGTCGAGGGAGGCCGGGCTGTCCCAGCCCATGCGGTAGAGGAGGTCGTCGAGGCCGGTGGCGGCTCCGGGGGCGACGAGGAACTGGGCGCGCCCCTCGGGGGTCGCGGTGACCGGTCCGAGCGGGACCCCCATGCGCTCCAGGCGGACCAGCGCGCGGCGCCCGGCCGGCTCGGCCACCTCGATCACGTCGAAGGCGCGCCCGACCGGCAGCATCACCGCGGCACCCGGGAACTCCGCCCAGGCCCTGGTCACGTCGTCGAGCGTGGCGCCGGCCGGGACCCGCGGCGCGAAGTCCAGAGGGTGCGCGCCCGGTGCGTGGCAGTCGCCGCGTCCGCACGAGCAGACGCCCGCCGCGGCGCGTGCGCCCGGCACCACGTCCCAGCCCCACAGGCCGGTGAACTCGGCGACGGCGGTGCACTCGGAGGAGCGACCGCGCCTGCGCGCGCCGGAGCGGATCTCGCGAATGCCGCCGATCGTGAAGCCCATGCCCCCTCCAACGGGTCCGCCGCACCGATGGTTACGTAACGGACGCTCAGCGTGACTCTGCGTACTGTCGCCTTCCCTCGCGCCGCGGAATTCAGGCGGCGCCCGGAAGCGTCGTGGGTGGTGCGGCCGACCGTACGCGCCCCTGCGTGCAACGCTCCGCCCACTCCAGGCCTCCGGTGTCAAGTGAATCGCGTACGCGCCACCGTGAGTTCATTCGAAGGGGTGGCGAATGGTGGCGATTCCGGGATCGCCGTGGCTAGGCGCGTGATCGTAGGATTACTTTGAGTGTGCGAGGCCCGGGGGCACATGCACCCGTGGGTATGCCGGGGGCAAGTCGGCTCTCCGTTCGAAGGGTGACAACTGCCGGACGGCGGGCGGTATTTACCGGCATTCTGATAAGGCTTGGCGCACTCAAGCGACAAGTGGTCTCAGGGATGGGGGCGTTCCAGTGAGCGGCAACGAGGGAAGCGGGACGGGCGCCGGGAGCGCCGCGCACGCCGACAAGCGCCCCAACGAGTTGCTCACCTCCTGGTTCGTGCGCAGCGGCTGGTCCAAGGGCGAGCTGGCCCGCCAAGTCAACCGGCGCGCCCGCCAGTTGGGCGCCAACCACATCTCCACGGACACCTCGCGCGTGCGCCGCTGGCTGGACGGCGAGAACCCCCGCGAACCCATCCCCAGGATCCTGTCCGAGCTGTTCTCCGAGCGGTTCGGCTGTGTCGTCTCCGTCGAGGACCTCGGTCTGCGCACCGCGCGGCAGACGCCCGCCGCGACCGGCGTCGACCTGCCCTGGACGGGCCCGCAGACGGTGGCCCTGCTCAGCGAGTTCTCGCGCAGCGACCTGATGCTGGCGCGGCGCGGCTTCCTCGGAACCTCGCTGGCCCTGTCCGCGGGCCCGTCCCTCATCGAGCCCATGCAGCGCTGGCTCGTCCCCTCGCCGCCCGGCCCGCGGGAGGACGCGGCGTCCGTCCCGACCAGCCGCGCCCGCGGCCGGCTCTCCCGGCCCGAGCTGGAGCTGCTGGAGTCCACCACCGTGATGTTCCGGCAGTGGGACGCCCAGTGCGGCGGCGGTCTGCGCCGCAAGGCGGTCGTCGGACAGCTGCACGAGGTGACGGACCTCCTCCAGGAGCCCCAGCCCGAGGCCACCGCGCGCAAGCTCTTCAAGGTCGCCGCCGAGCTGGCCGAGCTGGCCGGCTGGATGTCCTACGACGTGGGGCTCCAGCCGGCCGCGCAGAAGTACTTCGTCCTCGCCCTGCACGCCGCCAAAGAGGCCGGTGACCGGCCGCTCGGCTCGTACATCCTGTCCAGCATGAGCCGCCAGATGATCCACCTCGGGCGGCCCGAGGACGCCCTGGAGCTGATCCACCTCGCGCAGTACGGCAGCCGCGACTGCGCGAGCCCGCGCACCCAGTCCATGCTGTATGCGATGGAGGCGCGCGCCTACGCCAACATGGGCCAGCCCGGCCGGTGCAAGCGGGCGGTCCGGATGGCCGAGGACACCTTCGCCGACGCGGAGGAGTGGGACGAGCCCGATCCCGACTGGATCCGCTTCTTCTCCGAGGCCGAACTCCACGGCGAGAACTCCCACTCCTACCGCGATCTGGCCTACGTGGCCGGCCGCAGCCCCACGTACGCCTCGCTGGCCGAGCCGCTGATGCAGAAGGCCGTGGACCTGTTCGCCAAGGACTCCGACCACCAGCGGTCGTACGTGCTGAACCTGATCGGCATGGCCACCGTCCACCTGCTGCGGCGCGAGCCCGAGCAGAGCGCGGTCCTGGCCGTGCGGGCCATGAAGGAAGCCAAGAAGGTCCGCTCCGAGCGTGTGAACACTCGTATCCGAAAGACCGTCGACACCGCCGTACGCGACTTCGGGGACCTCAGCGAGGTCGTCGACCTCACCGACCGGCTCGCCGTCGAGCTGCCGGAGACCGCGGCAGCGGTCTGAACCCCAGGAGAACCCCTGGACCCCGGCCGTGGCCGGCCCTCCCGAACTGCCCGACTCGGCTCCCCCATGCCAGGTCATCGGAAGGCCGGCCACGGCCGGTTTTCGTTCCCTCGGTGAAGGTTGCGCCACGATAACGATCGAGGCGGGCGATATCTGCCAGTTCATCGAGGCGTAACACGCACGGCGCCTTCGTCACGGCCGCGAAACAACGAGGGGCTTCCACCGAAACCGCGCTGCGCCAATCTCATGGCGCATAACCGGCCCACCCCTCAATCCGCTCAGGCTTCGCCCGCACGGGGCCGTACTTACGACGAGGAGACGCCGATGGCATCAGCCGCCATCACGCTTGCGGCGGACGCACCCACGCTGTCGTCCGCCAACACAGGCTTCATGCTCATTTGCTCTGCCCTGGTGATGCTCATGACCCCGGGCCTGGCCTTCTTCTACGGAGGCATGGTCCGCGTCAAGAGCACCCTCAACATGCTGATGATGAGTTTCATCAGCCTCGGGATCGTCACCATCCTGTGGGTGCTGTACGGCTTCTCCCTCGCCTTCGGTACGGATTCCGGCAGCCTCATCGGGTGGAACTCCGACTGGGTCGGCCTCAGCAACATCGGGCTGACCGAACTGTGGGACGGCTACACCATCCCGGTCTTCGTCTTCCTGGTCTTCCAGCTGATGTTCGCGATCATCACGCCCGCCCTGATCAGCGGTGCCCTCGCGGACCGCGTGAAGTTCAGCGCCTGGGCGCTGTTCGTCGCCCTGTGGGCCACGGTCGTCTACTTCCCGGTCGCCCACTGGGTCTGGGGTGCCGGCGGCTGGGCCTTCGAGCTCGGTGTGATCGACTTCGCCGGCGGTACGGCGGTCCACATCAACGCCGGTGCCGCGGCCCTCGGCGTGATCCTCGTCATCGGCAAGCGCGTCGGCTTCAAGAAGGACCCGATGCGCCCGCACAGCCTGCCGCTGGTCATGCTCGGCGCCGGTCTGCTGTGGTTCGGCTGGTTCGGCTTCAACGCCGGCTCGTGGCTCGGCAACGACGACGGCGTCGGCGCGCTGATGTTCGTCAACACGCAGGTCGCCACCGCCGCCGCCATGCTGGCCTGGCTCATCTACGAGAAGATCCGCCACGGCGCGTTCACCACGCTGGGCGCCGCCTCCGGCGCGGTCGCCGGCCTGGTCGCCATCACCCCCGCGGGCGGCGCGGTCTCCCCGCTCGGCGCGATCGCCGTCGGCGTCATCGCCGGTGTCCTGTGCGCCATGGCCGTCGGCCTGAAGTACAGGTTCGGCTACGACGACTCCCTCGACGTCGTCGGCGTCCACCTGGTCGGCGGTGTCGTCGGCTCCCTGCTCATCGGCTTCTTCGCCAGCGGCAAGGGCCAGTCCGAGGTCCAGGGCCTCTTCTACGGCGGCGGCCTGGACCAGTTCTGGAAGCAGTGCGCCGGTGTCTTCGCGGTCCTCGCCTACTCGCTGATCGTCTCCGCGATCCTCGCCCTCATCCTCGACAAGACGATCGGCATGCGCGTCTCCGAGGACGAGGAAGTGGCCGGCATCGACCAGGCCGAGCACGCCGAGACCGCATACGACTTCAGCGGTGCCGGCGGCGGTGCCGCCCGCACCACCGCCGCCCCGGCCCCGGTGGCCGACACCGCGAGCAAGAAGGTGGACGCATGAAGCTCATCACCGCCGTCGTGAAGCCCCACCGGCTCGACGAGATCAAGGAAGCCCTCCAGGCATTCGGCGTCCACGGCCTGACGGTCACCGAGGCCAGCGGTTACGGTCGTCAGCGGGGACACACCGAGGTCTACCGCGGTGCCGAGTACACGGTCGACCTGGTCCCCAAGATCCGCATCGAGGTGCTGGCCGAGGACGACGACGCCGAGCAGCTGATCGACGTCATCGTCAAGGCGGCCCGCACCGGCAAGATCGGTGACGGCAAGGTCTGGTCCCTCCCGGTCGAGACCGCCGTACGGGTCCGCACCGGCGAGCGCGGCCCGGACGCGCTCTGACCGCAGAACAGAACAGGAGTCGCTGGGTGACGAGTACGGACGTGCGCAAGGATGCAGAGGACTCGGGACCCAGCGGCTACGCGGCGGCCCGGCTGCGCCTCCTCACCGAGGAGGCGCGGTCCGGGCCGCCGCGCCGTTCGGCCCTCGCCGAACTGACCGACGACTGGCTGGCCGGCCTGTTCGCCGCGGGCGCCGAGGAACTGCGCGGCGTGTCCCTGGTCGCCGTCGGCGGCTACGGCCGCGGCGAACTGTCCCCGCGCAGCGACCTCGACCTGCTCCTGCTGCACGACGGCAACGACCCCAAGGCGGTCGCCGCCCTCGCCGACCGCCTGTGGTACCCCGTGTGGGACCTCGGCCTGGCCCTCGACCACTCCGTGCGCACGCCGGCGGAGGCCCGCAGGACGGCCGGGGAGGACCTGAAAGTCCACCTAGGCCTGCTCGACGCCCGCCACCTCGCGGGCGACCTGGGACTGACGGCGGGACTGCGTACGGCGGTGCTCGCCGACTGGCGCAACCAGGCCCCCAAGCGCCTGCCCGAACTCCAGGAACTGTGCGCCGAGCGCGCCGAACGCCAGGGCGAGCTGCAGTACCTGCTGGAACCCGACCTCAAGGAGGCCCGCGGCGGCCTGCGCGACGCCACCGCCCTGCGCGCCGTCGCCGCCTCCTGGCTCGCCGACGCCCCCCGCGAGGGCCTCGACGACGCCCGCCGCCGGCTCCTCGACGTCCGCGACGCCCTGCACCTGACGACCGGCCGCGCGACCGACCGCCTGGCCCTCCAGGAACAGGACCAGGTCGCGGCCGAGCTGGGCCTCCTGGACGCCGACACCCTGCTGCGCCAGGTCTACGAGGCCGCTCGGGTCGTCTCGTACGCCAGTGACGTCACCTGGCGTGAAGTGGGGCGCGTGCTCAGGTCGCGCGCCGTGCGACCGCGGCTGCGCGCCATGCTCGGGGGCGGGAAGCCCGTCGCCGAGCGCTCCCCCCTGGCCGAAGGGGTGGTGGAGCAGGACGGCGAGGTGGTGCTCGCCCGCGCCGCGCGCCCCGACCGCGACCCCGTGCTGCCCCTGCGTGCCGCGGCCGCCGCCGCGCAGGCCGGCCTCCCGCTCTCCCTGCACGCCGTACGGCGCCTCGCGGCCACCGTGCGCCCCCTGCCCACGCCCTGGCCCGCCGAGGCCCGCGAACAACTGGTCACCCTGCTCGGCTCCGGACAGCCGACCATCGAGGTCTGGGAGGCGCTGGAGGCCGAGGGGCTGATCACCCGGCTGCTGCCCGACTGGGAGCGGGTGCGCTGCCGGCCGCAGCGCAACGCCGTGCACATCTGGACCGTCGACCGGCACCTCATCGAGACCGCCGTGCGCGCCTCCGAGTTCACCCGCCGCGTCAGCCGTCCCGACCTCCTCCTGGTCGCCGCGCTGCTGCACGACATCGGCAAGGGCTGGCCCGGCGACCACTCCGTGGCCGGCGAGATCATCGCCAAGGACGTGGCCGCCCGCATCGGCTTCGACCGCGCGGACGTCGCCGTCCTCTCCACCCTCGTCCGCCACCACCTGCTGCTCGTCGAGACGGCCACCCGGCGCGACCTGGAGGATCCGGCCACCGTGCGGTCGGTCGCCGAGGCGGTCGGCTCGCAGGGCACCCTGGAACTGCTGCACGCCCTGACCGAGGCGGACGCCCTGGCCACCGGTCCGGCCGCCTGGTCGTCCTGGCGTGCCTCGCTCGTCGCCGACCTGGTCAAGCGGGTCTCGGCGGTGCTCGCCGGGGACGCCCCCGCGGAGCCCGAGGAGGCCGCGACCACCGCCGAGCAGGAGCGGCTCGCGATCGAGGCGGTCGCCACGGGCAGCCCGGTGCTGGCGCTGCGCGCGCAGACCGAGTCGCCGGCCGATTCCGCCGCGGAGCAGCCGTCCGGCGACCCGGAGCCGCTCGGCGTGGAACTCCTCATCGCCGTACCCGACCAGACCGGCGTGCTGCCCGCGGTCGCCGGTGTCCTCGCCATGCACCGGCTGACCGTCCGCACGGCCGAGCTGCGGGCCCTGGACCTGCCCTCCGGCGTGGAGGGCTCCGTGCTGCTCCTGGACTGGCGGGTCGCGGCGGAGTACGGCTCGCTGCCCCAGGCCGCCCGGCTCCGCGCCGACCTCGTGCGCGCCCTGGACGGCTCCCTGGACATCGCCGGCCGGCTCGCGGAACGGGACGCGGCCTACCCCCGTCGCCGGGGCGTGGTCGCGCCTCCGCCGCGGGTCACGGTGGCTTCGGCGGCCTCCCGCCTGGCCACGGTGATCGAGGTCCGCGCCCAGGACGCGCCGGGGCTGCTGTTCCGGATCGGCCGGGCGCTGGAGGACGCGGGGGTGCGGATGCGCAGTGCGCACGTCAGCACGCTGGGCGCCAACGCCGTCGACGCCTTCTACGTCACCGGACCGGAGGGCGCCCCGCTGCCGAGCGACGAGGCGGAATCCGTGGCGCGGAAGCTGGAGGAGACCTTGCGGGGCTGAACCGGGGCGTCCGGACCGGGTCGGGGACGACCGTGACCCGGTCCTGTCGCTCCGGGATACCCTGGAGGGCGATTCCCTGAAGCCATCACCGACCCCGAGGACCGCGAGCGCCGTGTTCGATACTCTCTCCGATCGCCTCTCAGCGACTTTCAAGAACCTGCGCGGCAAGGGACGGCTCTCCGAGGCGGACATCGACGCCACCGCGCGCGAGATCCGGATCGCCCTCCTCGAGGCGGACGTCGCCCTGCCGGTCGTGCGGACGTTCATCAAGAACGTCAAGGAGCGTGCCCTCGGCGCCGAGGTCTCCAAGGCGCTGAACCCGGCCCAGCAGGTCCTGAAGATCGTGAACGAGGAACTCGTCACGATCCTGGGCGGCGAGACCCGGCGCCTGCGCTTCGCCAAGCAGCCGCCGACCGTGATCATGCTGGCCGGTCTGCAGGGTGCGGGCAAGACCACCCTCGCGGGCAAGCTCGGCCACTGGCTGAAGGAGCAGGGCCACTCGCCGATCCTGGTCGCCGCCGACCTCCAGCGCCCCAACGCCGTCAACCAGCTCAGCGTGGTCGCCGAGCGCGCCGGCGTCGCCGTCTACGCCCCCGAGCCGGGCAACGGCGTCGGCGATCCGGTCAAGGTCGCCAAGGACTCCATCGAGTTCGCGAAGTCCAAGGTCCACGACATCGTCATCGTGGACACCGCGGGCCGCCTCGGTATCGACGCCGAGCTGATGCAGCAGGCCGCGGACATCCGCGACGCCGTCTCGCCCGACGAGATCCTCTTCGTCGTCGACGCGATGATCGGTCAGGACGCGGTCAACACGGCCGAGGCCTTCCGTGACGGCGTCGGCTTCGACGGCGTGGTGCTGTCCAAGCTCGACGGTGACGCCCGTGGTGGTGCGGCCCTGTCGATCGCCTCGGTGACCGGCAAGCCGATCATGTTCGCGTCGAACGGCGAGAAGCTCGGCGACTTCGACGCCTTCCACCCGGACCGGATGGCCTCCCGCATCCTCGACATGGGTGACCTGCTCACCCTGATCGAGCAGGCGGAGAAGACCTTCAGCCAGGAAGAGGCCGCCAAGATGGCCTCCAAGCTGGCGTCCAAGAAGGGTCAGGAGTTCACCCTCGACGACTTCCTGTCCCAGATGGAGCAGGTCAGGAAGATGGGGTCGATCTCCAAGCTGCTCGGCATGCTGCCGGGCATGGGCCAGATCAAGGACCAGATCAACAACCTCGACGAGCGGGACGTCGACCGCACGGCCGCCATCATCAAGTCGATGACCCCGGCCGAGCGCCAGGACCCGACGATCATCAACGGCTCGCGCCGCGCCCGTATCGCCAAGGGTTCCGGTGTCGAGGTCAGCGCGGTGAAGGGCCTGGTCGAGCGGTTCTTCGAGGCCCGCAAGATGATGTCCCGCATGGCCCAGGGCGGCGGCATGCCCGGGATGCCGGGGATGCCGGGCATGGGTGGCGGCCCCGGCCGCGCCAGGAAGCAGCAGAAGAAGGCCAAGGGCAAGCAGCGCTCCGGCAACCCGATGAAGCGCAAGCAGCAGGAGCAGGAGGAGGCCGCCCGTCGCGCGGCCGCCGCCCAGGGCGGCGCTCCCGGCGGCGCCTTCGGCCTGCCGGGCCAGCAGGCCGGCCAGGACTTCGAGCTGCCGGACGAGTTCAAGAAGTTCATGGGCTGACCCGCGCCGCAGCCGCGGTACGGCAGAGGGCGCCTTCCCGCCGGGAGGGCGCCCTCAGCGCGTGCCGGGGTCCGGCGTGTGCCGTAACGTCCAGATATGAGCAATGCCGCGCCACCACGCAAGGCCCCCGAGCAGCCGTGGCGCACCGAAGGCACCCCGGACGAGGCGCCGCGGCGGTCCGGTGGCCGAAGGACACGCGGCCAGTGGTGGGGCCTCGTCGTCACCGCGGTGATCGTATTCCTGCTCGCCTACGCGGGGCTGAACTACTTCGGCGGGGGCGACGAGCCGACGATCTCGTACACCGAGTTCAGCCGACAGGTCGACGACGGCAACGTCGCCAAGATCTACTCCAAGGGCGACGCCATCCAGGGGCAGCTCAAGGAGGCCCGGGACGACCCGGACGGCGGTGGCGAGTACACCAGGTTCACGACGCAGCGCCCCGCCTTCGCGGACGACGACCTCTGGCAGGACCTCAGCGGCCGGAACGTCACGGTGACCGCCGAGCCGGTCGTCCAGGAGCGCGGCCTCCTGTCCAACCTGCTGATCTCCCTGGTCCCGATCGTGCTCCTGGTCGCCGTGTGGATCTTCGTCGTCCGCCGGGCCGGGGCGGGCCTGGGTGGCGCGGGCGGTGTGCTCGGCCGCAAGGCGCCGCCCAGACCGGTCGAGCTCCGGCCGGGCGGCCGGCGCACGACCTTCGCCGACGTGGCCGGCATCGACGAGGTCAAGGGCGAGCTGGACGACGTCGTCGACTTCCTCGGGCACCCCGACGTCTACCGCAGGATGGGCGCGAAGATGCCCCGCGGTGTGCTGCTCGCCGGTTCGCCCGGCACCGGCAAGACGCTGCTGGCTCGCGCGGTGGCCGGCGAGGCGGGCGTGCCCTTCTTCTCCGCCTCCGCGTCCGAGTTCATCGAGATGATCGTGGGCGTCGGCGCGTCCCGCGTCCGGGAACTGTTCGCCGAGGCGCGCAAGGTGGCGCCGTCGATCATCTTCATCGACGAGATCGACACCATCGGACGCGTCCGCGGCGGCGGCGCCTCGGTGAGCGGACACGACGAGCGCGAGCAGACGCTGAACCAGATCCTCACCGAGATGGACGGCTTCTCCGGGACGGAAGGCGTGATCGTCATAGCGGCCACGAACCGTGCCGACATCCTGGACCCGGCGCTGACCCGGCCCGGCCGCTTCGACCGGGTGGTCAACGTCTCCCCGCCGGACCGGGGCGGACGCGAGGCCATCCTGCGGATCCACACCCGGGAGATACCGCTCGCCCCGGACGTGGACCTGGCCCAGATGGCCCGGGTGACGCCGGGCATGACAGGTGCGGATCTGGCCAATCTCGCCAACGAGGCCGCCCTGCTCGCCGTCCGGCGCCAGCAGGACCGGGTGACCCGCTCCGACCTCTCCGAGGCGCTGGAGAAGGTGCAACTGGGCGCCGCCCGCACCCTCGTGATGCCGGAGGAGGACCGCCGCCGCACCGCGTACCACGAGAGCGGGCACGCCCTCCTCGGCATGCTCCAGCCCGGCGCCGACCCCGTCCGCAAGATCACCATCGTGCCGCGCGGCCGGGCGCTGGGCGTGACCATGTCCAGCCCCGAGGTGGAGCGGTACGCGCACTCGGAGGGGTACCTGCGCGGCCGCATCATCGGCGCCCTCGGCGGCATGGCGGCGGAGCAGGTGGTCTACGGGGTCGTCACCACGGGCGCGGAGAGCGACCTCGAACAGGTCACCGCCATCGCGCGCGGCATGGTCGCCCGCTGGGGCATGAGCGAGCGCATCGGCCGCCTCTCCGCCCTCCCCAGCGACGCCGCGCAGGCCTACGGACTCGCGGCCGCCCCGCAGACCCTCGACGTCATCGACAGCGAGATGCGCCGCATCGTCGACGAGTGCTACGAGGAGGCGTCCCGCAAACTCCGCGACCACCGCGCCCGGTTGGACGCCCTCGCCGAGGCGCTGCTGGAGAACGAGACGCTGGAGGAGGCGGACGCGTACCGCATCGCGGGGATCGCGCGGCTGACCAAGGACGACGTCTAGGGTCTGTGGTTCGGATGAGGTCGCAGGGAATCGACGGCGTCCCGTCGGCGCCGGTGAGCGGTGCCCGGTGCGTGCAGCCGCACGGCGGGGGAGGGCGTCGACGCGGAGCGGCGACCGACGACGACGCCGCAGGTGCGCGTGCGTGCCCCGCGTCCGCGGCGTGAGCCGAACGACAGGTCCTGGACCCTACTCCCGAACAGCGCACTCAGACCGTGCGTGCGATCAGGTACCGGAACACGTTCGGCATCCAGACCGTGCCGTCCTCGCGCCGGTACGGGTGCAGCGCCTCGGTCACCTCCTTGTCCACCTGCGCCTGGTCCGTCGCGGAGATCGCCGCGTCGAACAGGCCGGTGGACAGCAGGCCCTTGAGGGCGCTGTCGACGCCCGCGTACCCGAACGGGCAGGCCACCCGCCCGGATCCGTCCGGCTTCAGCCCGGCCCGCTGGGCGACCTCCTCCAGGTCGTCGCGCAGGGCGGGGCGCCAACTGCCCGTGCAGCGCAGGGGATCGGCCAGCTTGGTGGCGACCCGCAGCACGGACGACGTGGCGCAGCGCTCCGGCGGACCCCAGCCGACGAGCACCACGGGGGCACCCCGCTCGGCCAGCGGCGTGGCGGCCGCCAGTAACTCGCCGAGGCCTTCGGAGTCCCCCGCGAGGCAGCCGATGGGCTCGAAGGCGGTCACCAGGTTGTACGCGGGTGTCCGCACGTCGGCCGCGTCCCCGGGCGAGCCCTCGACGAGCCGGGTGTCCGCACGCGTGCGTGCTCCCGAGCCCTCCGGCAGCAGCCGCTGGCGTGCGAGGGCCAGCCGCTCGGGGCAGGAGGCCTCGACACCGGTCAGGGCGGCGCCTCTGGAGGCCGCCATCAGCAGAGCCAGCCCCGAGCCGCAGCCGAGGCCCAACAGCCGTGTGCCCGGGCCCACTTCCAGTCGCTCGTAGACGGCCTCATAGAGCGGGACCAGCATCCGCTCCTGGATCTCGGACCAGTCACGCGCGCGTGCACCCGGATCCGCGTGGACCGCCGCCGGCCCGGCATGAGGCAGGTGCTGCCGCACGAGCGTAGGTGTCATGTAAAAGCGCCCCAATCCGCCGAGAGTTGCCGCTGTACCCGTTCAGGTGGCCCCCGTCAGTGCGCCCGCACTCCCCCCGTATGCCAGGTAACTCCCCACTCGACCCTGCGTCCAGGGGTTGAGGGGCCCTGCTTGGGGACGATCCGCGCGTGTGGCGAGATTTCACGTCCCGGCAACTTCGGGCCGTACCATCGCGCCATGGCAAAGGCACCCGTTCTCACGCCGCGGGCGGACGACTTCCCGCGCTGGTACCAGGATCTGATCACCAAGGCCGAGCTGGCCGACAACGGTCCGGTGCGCGGCACCATGGTGATCCGACCGTACGGGTACGGACTGTGGGAGCGGATGCAGGCGGAGATGGACGCCCGCATCAAGGAGACCGGCACCCAGAACGCGTACTTCCCCCTGCTGATCCCGCAGTCGTACCTCACGCGCGAGGCGGATCACGTCGAGGGCTTCGCCCCCGAGCTGGCGGTCGTCACGCACGGCGGCGGCAAGGAGCTGGAGGAGCCGGCGGTCGTCCGGCCCACCTCCGAGATGATCATCAACGACTACTTCTCGAAGTGGGTGCAGAGCTACCGCGACCTGCCCCTGTTGATCAACCAGTGGGCCAACGTGGTCCGTTGGGAGCTGCGGCCCCGCCTCTTCCTGCGCACGACCGAGTTCCTGTGGCAGGAGGGCCACACCGCGCACGCCACGTACGAGGAGGCCCGCGACTTCGCCGCGCACATCCACCGCGAGGTCTACGAGGACTTCATGGCGAACGTGCTCGCGATGGACGTCGTCCCCGGCCGCAAGACCGTCAAGGAGCGGTTCGCGGGCGCCATCAACACCCTCACGCTCGAGGGCATGATGGGCGACGGCAAGGCCCTGCAGATGGCCACCAGCCACGAGCTGGGGCAGAACTTCGCCAAGGCCTTCAACACCTCCTACCTGTCGAAGGACGGCACCCAGGAACTGGTCTGGCAGACCTCCTGGGGATCGACCACCCGCATGATCGGCGCCCTGGTGATGATGCACGGCGACGACGACGGGCTGCGCGTCCCGCCGCGCCTGGCGCGGATCCAGGCCGTCGTCCTCGCCATCAAGGGTGACGAAGCGGTTCTGGCCAAGGTCCACGAGATCGGCGACAGGCTCAGGGCGGCCGGTGTCCGTGTCCATGTCGACGACCGCACGGACACCCCCTTCGGGCGCCGGGCCGTCGACTGGGAGCTCAAGGGCGTGCCCGTACGGGTCGAGGTCGGGCCCCGGGACCTGGAGAACGGCACGGCGATGCTGGTGCGGCGGATCCCGGGCGGCAAGGAGCCGGTGTCCCTGGACGCGCTGGCCGGCCTGCTCCCCACGATCCTCGACGAGGACCAGGCGCTGCTGCTGAGGCAGTCCCGCGAGCGCCGCGAGTCCCGTACGACGGACGTGGCCACGGTCGAGGAGGCCGTGCAGGTGGCCGCCGCCGGCGGCTGGGCGCGCATCCCCTGGGCGACCCTGGGCGAGGAGGGCGAGGCCAAGCTGGCCGACCACGCGGTGACCGTACGGTGTCTGGTCGCCGCGGACGGGTCGGTGCCGGAGGACGGCGACGCTCCCGGTAACGTCGCGATCGTCGCGCGCGCTTACTGAGGCGGCGCCCTCCGCCGAGAGAGCGACCGAAACGCCTCTTGCGCCCCTGCGAACATCCGTACCCCGGCGCGCGGACATCGTCTACGCGCCGGACCGTACGGCGAACTACGCACCAGCTTGGGATGAGCTGTGAGGCTTCTCCGCAGATCAGCGCACCCGCCCTCGTCAGGACGCATCAGGGGCAACTGACGGGTACGTGCAAATTATTTGAGATGCCCCGGAATAGGAACACAGGGGCACCCCCGCTCGTTGTCATTACGTGAGCACGACACAGACACCACCTGTTCTCGCCGCAGAGCTGGCACAGGCGTGGGCCGACATTCAGCGGTACCACCCCGAGCTGCCGGACCTTGCCGCGCCAGAGTCCCTGATCGGGGAGTCGTCGTCCGCCTGCGGTCACGAGCTCTCCTTCGAGCGACTGCTCCATGAGGCAGTCCACGGGATCGCCGCCTCCCGCGGCGTCCGCGACACCTCCCGCGCCGGCCGCTACCACAACCGCAGATTCCTCGCGATCGCCGAGGAACTGGGCCTGGACCACCCCGAGGAACCGCACCCCAGCAGCGGTTTCTCGCTGGTCACGCTCAACCCCGAGGCCAAGCGCCGCTACCGTCCGACGATCGAGCGCCTCCAGCGGGCCCTCAAGGCCCACACGGCCGCCACCTCCTCCGACACCACCCGCGCCTTCCGCGGCCCGGCCGCCCGCCACGGCTCCTCCGGCGGCGGCGTCCGCGTCAAGGCGGTCTGCGACTGCGGGCGCAACGTCCGGGTGGTGCCGTCGGTCCTGGCCCAGGCCCCGATCGTGTGCGGGGGCTGCGGCAAGCCGTTCCGGATCCCGGACGTCATGGGCGCGGCGTAACGGCACCCGCCGACTGCACACCGGCATCTCGTGGCTGCCGGTTCAGTAGCCGGGCACGGCCTGCCGGGCCGCCCCGCGTGACGGGCGCGGGACGCCTGCCGGGCCTGCTCGCCCGGCCTGAGCACCGCGCGCGTGCCGCTGCGGGCGGGCGCGGTGCTCAGGCCGGGCGCGTCACGCCCACCTGCGTCACGCCCACGTGCGGGTCCCGCCGTGGCAGCGGGCACCTCGGCGCCGTGTGCCGTCAGGGCGGCCGGCCCAGGGGTGCTCCCTGCTGCCCCGTGGGGCCGGCCGGGCATGCCCGCGCGCACCCTCGGCCATGAGCGGCCCGCGGGGTGTGGCAGAATGGCTAGCTGTACTCGACAGCCGCACAGGACCCCTCTCTCCTCCGGCTGACGCGTCCATCGGGCACTCGGGTACCGCAACCCCACGCGGCATTCTCGCCGTGCCCAACCACGTCAAATCCAGGAGAACCCACTCCCGTGGCAGTCAAGATCAAGCTGAAGCGTCTGGGCAAGATCCGTTCGCCTCACTACCGCATCGTCGTCGCCGACTCCCGCACCCGTCGTGACGGCCGTGCGATCGAGGAGATCGGCAAGTACCACCCGACGTACAACCCGTCGGTCATGGAGGTCGACGCGGAGCGTGTGGCGTACTGGCTCGGTGTCGGCGCCCAGCCGACCGAGCCCGTGCTCGCCATCCTGAAGAAGACCGGCGACTGGCAGAAGTTCAAGGGCGAGCCCGCCCCGGCTCCGCTGCTCGTCGCCGAGCCGAAGAAGGCGCGCCCCTCGTTCGAGGCACTCGGTGGCGACGACGAGGGCAAGGGTGAGGCGATCACCCAGAAGAAGAAGGCTGAGAAGAAGGACGAGGCCGCGGCTGAGTCCGAGTCGACCGAGGCCTGAGCAGCATGCTCGAAGAGGCGCTTGAGCACCTCGTGAAGGGCATCGTCGACAACCCTGACGATGTGCAGGTCGCCTCGCGCGACCTGCGTCGCGGGCGTGTGCTCGAAGTCCGGGTCCACCCGGACGACCTCGGCAAGGTGATCGGTCGCAACGGCCGCACCGCACGCGCTCTGCGCACCGTCGTGGGCGCCATCGGCGGCCGCGGTGTCCGCGTCGACCTGGTCGACGTCGACCACGTCCGCTGACGCTTATCGCAACCGGCTCGGGCCGGGGAGGGCCACTGGGCTCTCCCCGGCCCGTAGTCGTTGCGCGAGTCGTCACGACCGGTACGACAGGCACGCCACCCACGACAGGTACGCGACGTCCGACAGGTACGACACGTACGACAGGAGATCTTCGAAAAGTGCAGCTCGTAGTCGCACGGATCGGCCGCGCCCACGGCATCAAGGGCGAGGTCACCGTCGAGGTCCGCACCGACGAGCCGGAACTGCGGCTCGCCCCCGGCGCCGTACTGTCCACGGACCCCGCCTCGGCGGGTCCGCTCACGATCGAGACCGGCCGGGTGCACAGCGGCCGTCTCCTCCTGCGCTTCGAGGGCGTCACCGACCGCACCGCGGCCGAGGCCCTGCGCAACACCCTCCTCATCGCCGAGGTGGACCCCGAGGAACTCCCCGAGGGCGAGGACGAGTACTACGACCACCAGCTGATCGACCTCGACGTCGTGACCAAGGACGGTGAGGAGGTCGGCCGGATCACCGAGATCTCGCACCTGCCCTCGCAGGACCTCTTCATCGTCGAGCGGGCCGACGGCACCGAGGTGCTGATCCCGTTCGTCGAGGAGATCGTCACCGAGATCGACCTGGAGGAGCAGCGCGCGGTCATCGACCCGCCGCCCGGACTGATCGACGACCGCGGCGAAGTCGCCGACGGGGACAGCGCCTCCGCGCGGAAAGCGGCCGGGGAGGAGTCGTGATGCGCCTCGACGTCGTCACGATCTTCCCCGAGTACCTCGACCCGCTGAACGTCTCCCTGGTCGGCAAGGCACGCGCGCGTGGACAGCTGAACGTCCATGTGCACGACCTGCGCCAGTGGACGTACGACCGGCACCACACCGTCGACGACACCCCGTACGGCGGCGGCCCCGGCATGGTCATGAAGACCGAGCCCTGGGGCGACGCCCTGGACTCCGTCCTCGCCGACGGCTACGAGACCGGCGCGCACACCCCCGCGCTCGTCGTCCCGACCCCCAGCGGCCGCCCCTTCACCCAGGAACTCGCCGTCGAGCTCTCCGAGCGCCCCTGGCTCATCTTCACGCCGGCCCGCTACGAGGGCATCGACCGGCGCGTCGTCGACGAGTACGCCACCCGGATCCCCGTGTACGAGGTCTCCATCGGCGACTACGTCCTCGCCGGCGGCGAGGCGGCCGTCCTGGTCATCACGGAGGCCGTGGCGCGGCTGCTGCCCGGCGTGCTCGGCAACGCCGAGTCCCACCGCGACGACTCCTTCGCCCCCGGCGCCATGGCCGGCCTGCTGGAAGGCCCCGTCTACACCAAGCCGCCCGCCTGGCGCGGCCGGGAGATCCCCGAGGTGCTGCTCAGCGGCCACCACGGGAAGATCGCCCGCTGGCGCCGCGACGAGGCCCTCAGGCGTACGACGGCCAACCGGCCCGACCTGATCGAGCGCTGCGACCCCAAGGCCTTCGACAAGAAGGACCGCGAGATGCTCTCCATCCTGGGCTGGGCACCGGACCCCGAGGGGGAGCCGTTCGGCCGATTTTGGCGCAGGACCGAGGGCGTGGAAGAATAGGTCGCTGTTGTGCGCCGTCCGGCGTGCGCCCCTGCCACAGGGGGACACGACGCCCGCCCCGACGCGCACGACTCTCATCCAGATCACCTAGTTCCGTTGATGACCTGTGGCATCAGCGAAGAAAGCAGACGAAATGTCTCACCTGCTCGACTCCGTCGACGCCGCGTCGCTGCGCAGCGACGTCCCGGCCTTCCGCCCGGGTGACACCGTCAACGTCCACGTGCGCGTCATCGAGGGCAACCGCTCCCGTGTGCAGCAGTTCAAGGGCGTGGTGATCCGTCGCCAGGGCGCCGGTGTCCGCGAGACCTTCACGGTCCGCAAGGTCTCGTTCTCCGTCGGCGTCGAGCGCACCTTCCCGGTGCACACCCCGATCGTCGAGAAGATCGAGCTCGTGACCCGCGGTGACGTGCGTCGCGCCAAGCTGTACTACCTGCGCGAGCTGCGCGGCAAGGCCGCGAAGATCAAGGAGAAGCGCGACAACTGAGCGCTCTCCGGGGTTCGCGACGGGGCCGGATAGCATCTGGCCTCGATGGACACCGAAGCACAGCCGACGGAGCGCGACCGCTCCTCCCACCCTTCCGTTCCCGAGGACACCTCGGAGGCGGAGCGGCGGGAGGAACGGTCGCGTTTCGCGTTGGTGGCACGGATCACGCACTGGCTCCCGGGCGGCCGGACCAGCCTCACCCTGCTGATCTGCCTGCTGTTTCTGCTGCTCCTCAACGTTTTCGTGGCCAAACCCTTCCAGATTCCCAGCGGATCCATGGAGAACGGATTGAGGATCGGTGACCGCGTCCTCGTAAATAAGTTGGCATACCGTTTCGGCGCCGAGCCGCGCCGTGGCGACGTGGTTGTGTTCGACGGCACCGGGTATTTCGGGCACGCCGACTACATCAAGCGCGTTGTGGGTGTGGGTGGAGACCACGTGGTCTGCTGCGACAAGGAGGGGAGGATCCAGGTGAACGGCCGGCCGGTCGACGAGTCGACGGTCCTGTATCCGGGCGACAGCCCGTCCACGGTGCCCTTCGACGTGGAGGTGCCCGAGGGCACCCTGTTCGTCCTCGGCGACCACCGCAGCGCCTCCAGCGACTCGCGCGACCACCTGGGCTCACCGGGCGGCGGCATGATCCCCGTCGACGCCGTGATCGGTCGCGCCGACTGGATCGTCTGGCCCTCCGCCCACCTCACCCGCCTGCACCGTCCGAGCGCCTACGCGCGCGTGCCCTCGGCGAGCACCCCGTCGGATGCGGAGCGTGCCCCGGAGAAGACGGCGGGCGCCCATGGGTAACCGCGGCAAGCCCCGCGGCGTCCCCAGCAGCGCCGCGGACAACCTCCTGCCCACCGGCTCCCGGCGCGCCGCCGCCCCCTCCGGCGGCCGCACCCGCGCGGAGCGGCGCAAGCTGCAGCGCAAGGTCAAGCGCAAGCGCAGGCGCGGCGCCGTCCGGGAGATCCCGCTTCTCGTCGGTGTCGCCGTCCTCATAGCCCTGGTCCTGAAGACCTTCCTCGTGCAGGCCTTCGTGATCCCGTCCGGCTCCATGGAGCAGACGATCCAGATCGGCGACCGCGTCCTGGTGGACAAGTTCACGCCCTGGTTCGGCTCCAGGCCCGAGCGCGGGGACGTCGTCGTCTTCAAGGACCCCGGCGGCTGGCTCCAGGACGAGCAGACCACCGTGAAGAAGGACGACCCCATCGTCGTCAAGCAGGTCAAGGAAGCCCTCACCTTCATCGGCCTGCTGCCGTCCGACAATGAGAAGGACCTGATCAAGCGGGTCGTCGGGGTCGGCGGGGACCGCGTCCAGTGCTGTGACACGCAGGGCCGAGTCACCGTCAACGGCGTTCCCCTGAACGAGGGGGCCTACCTCTATCCCGGCAACGCCCCCTCCAGCACACCGTTCGACATCACCGTCCCCCAGGGACGGCTGTGGGTGATGGGCGACCACCGGGACAACTCCGCGGACTCCCGCGCCCACCAGGACACCGACTACGGGGGCACCGTCTCCGAGGACGAGGTGGTGGGACGGGCCATGGTCATCGCCTGGCCCCTGGGCCACTGGAACACCCTCAAGGAACCGCAAACCTTTTCTTCCGTGACCGACGCGGTCGTCGGGACGACCGCGTCTCCCGAGACGTCGCATAGGGTTGCTCCCGACGATCCGAACGGAACGATCCGACTCCCGAGCCCTGCGGAACTCCCGCTCGTTATGGGAGTGGTGGGCCTGCGTCGTATGTGGGGCAGGCAGCGGCACAGAGTAAGGAGTTGGCGTGGGGGATGTGGCGGTTGGCGCACGGTCCGGGCACGACGGCGAGGAGCACCGCGGACGTCCCGTGGAGGCGGCCGACCCGGCCGTGGACGACGCCGTGACCTCCGGGAATGACGTCCCGGCGGCCGGAGGCGACGGGCCCGGCGACGGGCAGCCGCCCACGACCGGGCCGGGACCGGACGACGGGGCCCCCGGGGCGAGGAAGCAGCGCTCCTTCTGGAAGGAACTGCCGATCCTGATCGGCATCGCGCTCGTGCTCGCGCTGCTCATCAAGACGTTCCTGGTGCAGGCGTTCTCGATCCCCTCCGACTCGATGCAGAACACCCTGCAGGAGGGCGACCGCGTCCTGGTCGACAAGCTGACCCCGTGGTTCGGCTCCGAGCCCGAGCGCGGTGAGGTCGTCGTCTTCCACGACCCGGACAACTGGCTGGCGGGCGAGCCCACCATCGACCCGAACGCCGTGCAGACCTTCCTCAGCTGGATCGGCCTGATGCCGTCCGCGGAGGAGAAGGACCTGATCAAGCGGGTGGTCGGCGTCGGCGGCGACACCGTCTCCTGCAAGAAGACCGGCCCCCTGACGGTCAACGGCAAGGCGCTGAACGAGCCGTACGTGTACCCGGGCAACACCCCGTGCAGCATGGACGACCAGGGCGGCCAGTTCACGGTGAAGGTGCCCAAGGGCTACATCTGGGTCATGGGCGACCACCGCCAGAACTCGCGCGACTCCCGCTACAACCAGTCCGACAAGAACCACGGCATGGTCCCCGTCGACAAGGTCGTCGGCCGCGCCATCGTCAAGGCCTGGCCCATCAACCGCTGGGGCACGCTGCCGGTGCCGGACACCTTCGACCAGGAGGGTCTGAACGCCCGGTCGGCGGCCTCCGCCGCCCTGACGGTCGCCCCGGAGGGCCTCGCCCTCGCCGGCGTCGTCCCGGTGGTCCTGTGGCGCCGTCGGCGCGCGCAGGTGTCCGAGACCCGCTGACCCCTCGCACCCGCCGACTCGGGGATCCGCTCGGCAAACCCTTTCCCAAGGTGTGACCGCCCCCCGGGGAAGGGCTGACCCGGCTCGGTACCGCCGGGTAGGGTGCGGATCCATGGGTGGCGAGAGCTCGACACGTACGGCCCCGCAGAGCCGCGGCGGCACCAGCAGTGGCCCGGTGGGCAGCCGGACCGGACAGCGTCTGTCCGGTGTGGCCGTCGCGCTGGGCCTTGTGCTGTTCCTCGGCGGATTCGGCTGGGCGGCGCTGACCTACCGGCCCTACACCGTGCCCACCAGCTCCATGGCGCCGACGATCCAGGCCGGTGACCGGGTGCTGGCCGAGGTGGTGGACGGCGACGAGGTGCGCCGCGGGGACGTCGTGGTCTTCACCGACAAGACCTGGGCGAGCAACGCGCCCGTGGTCAAGCGGGTCGTCGCGGTCGGCGGCGACACGGTCTCCTGCTGCACGGACGGCAAGCTGACCGTCAACGACCAGCAGATCGAGGAACCGTATCTGCCCGAGGGCAGCCTCGCCGAGATCAAGAACTTCCCCACCGTGAAGGTTCCCGAGGGACGGCTGTTCCTGCTCGGCGACGAGCGCCAGGGCTCCCTGGACTCCACCGCCCACCTCACGGACGCGGCCGGCGGCACGGTCGCGCGCAGCGCCGTCCAGGCCCGCGTCGACGCCGTCGTCTGGCCCATGGACGGCATGCTCGAGCGGCCCACCGGGTTCGAGCCGCTCGGCACCCTCTCCCAGCCGGGCCCGCTGCCCACGATCGGCTGGATGATCCTGGCCGGCACGGTCCTCGTCCTCGGCGGCGGCGCGTACGGCCCGATCGCCAAGCGGGTCTCCCGCCGTCCCCGCCCGGAGCCCGTCGGTGCCCGCTGAGACGACGGACACGAGCGTCGACTCGTACGAAGGCGGCCTGCGCAAGGTTGCCCGGGTGGTCCTCCTCGACCCCGAGGACCGCATCCTGCTGCTGCACGGCCACGAGCCCGACGATCCGGCCGACGACTGGTGGTTCACGCCCGGCGGCGGCCTGGAGGGCGACGAGACCCGTGAAGAGGCCGCGCTGAGGGAACTCGCCGAGGAGACGGGCATCACCGACGTCGAGCTCGGCCCGGTGGTGTGGCGGCGCAGATGCTCCTTCCCGTTCGCGGGCCGCCGCTGGGACCAGGACGAGTGGTACTACCTGGCCCGTACGACCGTGACGGCGACCGGGGCCACCGCCCTGACCGAGCTGGAGCGGCGCAGCGTCGCGGGAGCGCGCTGGTGGACGTGTCAGGAACTCACCCGGGCACATGAGACGGTGTATCCGACCAGACTCGCCGAGCTGCTGAGCAGGCTGCTCGACGAAGGTCCCCCGGCCGGCCCCGTAACCCTTGACACGGAAATCGTCTAGCGGCTCACGGGACTGGCGCACAATGGGGGGATCGCACGGCTGAAGGGGAACATGCCATGAGCGCCGAGGACCTCGAGAAGTACGAGACCGAGATGGAGCTGAAGCTCTACCGGGAGTACCGCGATGTCGTCGGTCTGTTCAAATACGTGATCGAGACCGAGCGGCGCTTCTACCTGACCAACGACTACGAGATGCAGGTGCACTCGGTCCAGGGTGAGGTGTTCTTCGAAGTGTCGATGGCGGACGCCTGGGTGTGGGACATGTACCGGCCGGCCCGGTTCGTGAAGCAGGTGCGGGTGCTCACGTTCAAGGACGTGAACATCGAGGAGCTGAACAAGAGCGATCTGGAGCTTCCGGGCGGGTGATGCTCACTCCCGTGGGTGACGGAGTTGTCCACAGCGGCTGAGTTCTCCACCAAGATCCACTGGGTGGGGCCGGATGCGTGACGGTTGGCGCCGGAGGTGGTGCCGACATGAACGCACGCAGCGCACTCGGCAGGTACGGCGAGACGCTGGCCGCTCGGCGGCTGGTGGAGGCCGGAATGACGGTCCTGGAGCGCAACTGGCGCTGTGGCAGGACCGGAGAGATCGACATCGTCGCCCGGCACGGCGACACCCTGGTCGTCTGCGAGGTGAAGACCCGCAGGGGCGGCGACTTCGAACATCCCATGGCCGCGGTCACGCCCGAGAAGGCGGCGCGGCTGCGGGGCCTCGCCGAGTGCTGGATCCAGGCCCAGGGAGGGGCCCCACCGGGCGGCGTACGCATCGACCTGGTCGGCGTCGTCCTGCCGCGGCGCGGCGCGCCCGTCGTCGAGCACGTGCGGGGGGTGGCCTGAGATGGGGTTCGCACGGACGTGCTCCGTGGCGCTGGTGGGTGTCGAGGGGGTCGTGGTCGAGGTCCAGGCGGACCTGGAGCCCGGGGTCGCGGCCTTCACGCTGGTCGGGCTGCCGGACAAGAGCCTGAGCGAGAGCCGCGACCGGGTGCGGGCTGCCGTGGTGAACTCGGGCGGCGAGTGGCCGCAGAAGAAGCTCACGGTCGGACTCAGTCCCGCGTCGGTGCCGAAGGCGGGCAGCGGTTTCGACCTGGCCGTCGCCTGCGCGGTGCTGGGCGCGGCCGAGCGGATCGACCCACGGGTGCTCGCCGACATCGTGATGATCGGAGAGCTGGGCCTCGACGGGCGGGTGCGGCCGGTCCGGGGCATCCTGCCCGCGGTGCTCGCCGCGGCGGACGCCGGCTACGAGCAGGTGGTGGTGCCGGAGTGCGCCGCCGCCGAGGCCTCGCTGGTCCCGGGCGTCTCCGTGCTCGGGGTGCGCAGTCTGCGGCAGCTGATCGCCGTCCTCGCGGACGAGCCCGTGCCCGAGGAGGAACCGGACGAGCTGGGCCGCCCGGATCCCCTCCTGGCCGGCCTGCGGATGCCCGGGACGGGCGCGGCCGCAGGCATGCACGGCGTCGGCGCCGCCCAGCAGGACCAGGGGCACGACCTCGCGGACGTCGTGGGCCAGCGCTCGGCGCGGACGGCCGTGGAGGTGGCCGCGGCGGGCGGACATCACCTGTTCCTGGAAGGACCACCCGGAGCGGGCAAGACCATGCTCGCCGAGCGGCTCCCCGCCGTGCTGCCCCGGCTGAGCCGGGAGGAGTCCCTCGAGGTCACGGCGGTCCACTCGGTGGCCGGGCTCCTGCCCCCGGGCAAGCCCCTGATCGACGTTCCCCCGTACTGCGCCCCGCACCACTCCGCCACGATGCAGGCGCTCGTCGGGGGCGGCCCGAACATCGCCCGTCCGGGGGCCGTGTCGATGGCTCATCGTGGGGTTCTCTTCCTGGACTTTAGCGACTGCCAACGGCGAGTCCGTGTCGCTCGTAGAGACGCAGTTCGGCCGCGTCACGTAGGTATTTAGCTAACAGTTTGCTTCCGTTCGCCCCATAGGCGACGAAACGGAAGGAAATCCTGTTGCGAAGCACGTTGGTGCTGGACGACCTACGGGTCCAGAAGATCAGACGGGCCGACGGCAGCTGGGCGTTCTCGATCCTCTGGCCGGACTGCTCGGTCGACGAAGAAGCGGAGAGCTACCTGCGCCTCTACGAGGGATCGGGCTCCCAGGAGCCCTACGCCTACTACCTCGTCGACCACCTTCGGTGGCGCCTGCGCGAAGGGCTGACCACGGAGACGATCACGCTGCAGGATCTCCACCGCTACCAGGGGGCGGTGGGTGCGCAAGTGCCGATGCCGTATGGGCGGCCGTGGCGGGTGCCGCCGAAGCGTCCGTACAGCACGTCGGCTCTGTCGGTCTCGGCGGCCGTCCTCAAGCGCTTCTACCTGCACCAGTGCGTGAGGCGGGGCATCAACGACGAGCTCCGCGAGGCGCTGGACGTCGGCAGGCTGCCCACCCAGGCGGACCGCAAGAGGGCCTTCCTGGGGCATGCGATCACCTCGGTGCCGACCAATCCACTGGCCCCACGGCAGGGCAGCCGTCGGCGTCATCCGAAGATGCTGCCGGACGGCGCCAGGCCGGAGCTGATGGGGGCGGTGAACACCGCCCGGGACGAGATGGTCGTGACCTGGCTGTCCGACACGACCCTGCGGATCGGTGGCCTGACCGGCCTGCACCTGGTTGACCTCCACCTGCGGGAGAACGCCGACTGCGGCGAGTGCAAGAGCCCGCACGTCCACGTCTGCCACCGGCAGGCCAACCCCAACCGGGCCAGGGCGAAGAAGAAGGAGGACTGGCACCTGGTCGACGGCGTGATCACCGGCGGCGAGATCTACCGGGCGAGCCCGGCCATGGTCAGCTCCTACTTCAAGTACATGACGACGGAGTACGCGAAGTACGCCACGGGGCACGGGATGCTCCTGATCCAGCTCGCCGGGCAGCAGATCGGTGAGCCGTGGACCGCGGACGCGGCCCGCGGGATGCTGCGGCGGGCCGGCAGGCGGGCCGAGCTTCCCGGCCGCATCAAGCCGCACGCGTTCCGGCACACGACCACCTCGAAGATCCTCGATGTCACGGACAACGACAGCTGGGTGGCCAAGGAGGCCGGCAACTGGGCGTCGGTGCAGACCGTCGAAGAGGTCTACGGGCACCCCGACATGCACTCCCCGGAGTTCGTCTCCGCGCTGAAGTCGGTCTGGGGTGAGCCGGAGTGAACGAGCCTGCCCGCCACCTGCTGCCCCTCGTTACCCCGGACCAGCCGAGCCGGACCACCGGCGACCGGCTGGAGCTGCTGCACACGCTGATGGCGGCGCCCGGGTTCGACGCCGGGCTGTTTTGTCAGGACATCATCCGCGTCCCGGGGGACCATGACTCTTACGGGTGGATCTGCACGGTCCCGCAGTGCGAGCGCGCAAGCGAGCCGACGCGGTCGCTCTGCGCCGTCCATGAGGTCGGGTGGCGCACGGCGCGGGAGGCCGGCGGCAATCTCGCCGACTTCATGCGCACGGCCGAGCCGTTGAAACCGGTGTCCTGGTATCAGCCCGAGGACTGCACGATCTGTCCCGGGATCCCGGCCTCGGGCTCGTCACCGTTGTGCTTCCTGCACGCGGACCGGTGGCAGGCACGGAAGACGTTCTGGCTCAAGAAGCACGGCGAAGGACAGCCGGACTACGACGAGTGGCTCGCGGCGGAGAAGCCGTTCCCGCCCTTCGGCGACTGCAAGGTGCAGGCATGCCCGGAACGGGCGGAGAACCCGATCGGGATGTGCATGCGGCACGTCCGTCAGTACCGCAGGGAGGGCTGCCCGGGCGGAGGCCGGCTGCCGCACCAGTGGGGCCGGTGGCTGGCGAACCGTGGCAAGCCGGTCCCGGTGCTCTACGACGACGAGTTGGCGTTCCGGAAATGGTGCCTTGAAACGGACCCGATCAACCGGGCGAACGGCAAGGTGTCGTTGCTGAGGCTGCGGCCACTGGTGAAGGCAGAGATCCAGTGGTGCATGTTCCAGCACACCCAGGTGAAGGTCGAGGCCGGACACTGGCCGCTGCCCTGGATCCAGTACCTGGCGGACGACTGCCGCAAGCAGAAGGTCAACTCACTTGCGGACCTGGACTTCGACGGCATGCGGCACCTGCCACGGCTGGTCGGCAAGGCGATGCTCCGCATGCTGCGGATCGTCTACTTCACCCGCGAGGACACCAAGGACGCCGGCTACATCGAGACCGAGCACTTCGGCGTCAAGCTCGGCAACCACGGCGGGCAGATCGACCTGACCTGCATCTCGCAGCGCTGGCTGAGAGATCTGCTCTGGGACCAGATGGCCAACCGCCTGCTGGTCAACCCGCCCCGCACCACCCAGCCCTTCGACCTGACGCGACGCGGATGCGCGGAACTCAGCGCGTTTCTGGAAGTCCAGGCGCCAGAGGGAGGCCACGATCCCCGGCTCCTCGAAGGCCGTCACATGATCGACTTCGTCGCCGATCAGCGGCACCGGGCCGAGCACGGGCAGCAGCCACTGGCCGCGTCCCGACGCCGCGGCGGCAAGGAGCACGACCCGGTCACCAAGGGCATGGTCGTCGGGTTCTTCAACGGCGTCCGCCGGACCCTGCGCAAGGCTCTGGAGACAGGCGACTCCGAACGGCTCGGGCTGGACCGGGCGTTCATCCTCGCCATTCCCGGAGTCGCCAGGACCAAGAACCGCCGCCGGCCGTTTCCCGATGACGTCGCCAAGGCCCTCGCGGCCGAAGCGAACCTGCAGGCGCTGGAGGGCAAGGACCCCGGAGACGGGGGACTGCGGGACATGTGGGAGGCCCTGGTCACCACGGGTCGGCGCTGCCGTGAGGTGCTGGAGCTGCGGCTGGAGTGCATCGGCCGCCTCGGTGGTCTGGCGATGTTCTGGTATGACGCGACCAAGGTCGGCAACTACGACCAGGCCATCCGGATCTCCGAGCGCCTCTATGAGCGGATCGAGCGACGCCAGGCCAAGACCATCGAACGGTTCGTCGAGCGAGAAGGCCGACCGCCCACCGCTGAAGAGCGCCTGAAGATTGCGCTGTTTCCCAGCCGGGCCATGAACCGCAAGCACATCAAGGGCATGAGCTACGGCTGGTTCAACTCGCAGTTCCGCGAGTGGATCAACGAGCTCGACATCGGCCACTGCGTCGCCCACCAGGCTCGCCATTCCCTGGCCACGAACCTGATCAAGAACGGCGCGAACCTTACCCACGTCAAGCGCTACCTCGGGCAGGTCTCCGAGGCGATGGCCGAGCACTACGTCACCATCGCCAACACCGACCAGCGGCTCGAGGACGCACTCAACGCGATCTGGGTCGCCGGCCCCGGCGCCCCGGAACCCGGCATCGTCCTGTCCGGCGGCGAGCCGATGACCCGCGAGCAGGCCGAGGCGATCATGATCGACCTCACCCGCAGGTCCACCCCGGCCGAAGGCGGCTTCTGCACCTTCCAGGCCGTGGTCGACGGCGGTGCCTGTCCCTGGCAGATGGACTGCCACAACTGCGAGAAGTTCGTGATGTCCGGCGCCGACCTCCTCTACTGGCACCGCAAGCGGGAGCAGTGGCGGATGGTCGCCGAAGGCTCCGGCGACCCCAAGGTCGCCGACTACCTCCACCAGATCTTCGAGCCCACCGCCCGCGCGATCGACGGCCTCGAGAAGGCCCTGGCCGCCGTCGGCCTCCTTGACGACGCGCTCGCCCTCGACCTGCGACGGCCCCAGGACTACTTCGGCCGCGTCTGGGCCACCGCCTTCCGGGCCAACGAACTCGCCCAGCACGAGGACCACGGCGACATCGACTTCGACGACGAGTACGACTCCGACGAGAACGAGGACCTGTCGTGACCACTGCCGACTGCCACATGCAGACCTTCGCCGCCCAGCAGCTGGGACACACCCGCGTCGGGCCGACCTTGCTCTACATCCACACGGACAGCACCGCGGCGACCGAGTACGTCGATAACGCCGTCATCCCGGTCGTCGACGAGGCCCGGCCGGACGACGAGGGCGAGGTGACACCGTGACCCCCGGACCCGGGCAGACCGCGGCGGCCATCGCCGCCCGTCGTCAACAGACCCAGGACAAACTCACCCGCGTCGAGAAGGCGATCGGCCAGCTCCGCCGGGAGCGCGGACGGCTCGCAGTGCGGGCGATCGCCGAGCGGGCGGACGTGTCCGCCACGTTCCTCTATGAGAACTCGGAAGCCCGGGCTCTCGTCCAGCAGGCCGTCACCGACAGCAGGAGCCGACACGACCGGCGCACCGGCGAAAAGCACGAACAGATCGAGGCGTCCTGGCGCGAGCGGGCCCTGAACGCCGAGGCCGAACTCACCCGGACCCAGAACGAGGTCCTGGTCCAGCGACAGCGGATCGGCGAGCTCATGGGCCAACTCCGCGACGTCGATCAGATGGTCCCCGGCGAGTCCCTCCAGCAGCTCACCACCGAGAACACCACCCTCAAGCGCCGCATCCAACAGGTGACACAGGAGCACCGCAAGCTCCAAGAACGGCTCGAAGGCGCCCGCACCAACCTCCGCTTCGCCGACAAACGCATCGCCGACCTCGAGGTCCAACTCCTCGAACTCCAGCAGGCCGTTCCGGCCGGCGCCCGGCCATGAAGGAGTCCCCGCCGTGTTCGTCTATCGCCTCGACAACGCTATCGATCTTCAAGCCGACGACGCCGACGGCTTCGTCCCCCTCACCTACTGGCTGACCGGCAACATCTCGCCCGATAAGGCCGCCTGGCTCCTGGAAGCTGTCCTCGCCCTGGTCGACGCGGCACCAGCCGTCCGCTGGACCGGCGACATGCGGCACCTGCCTTTCATCGACGCGCACGCCGAGGAGACCACCGGGGAACCCACGCTGATCGTCATCCAGCAGGACTCCGGCCCCGACTCCTTCGTGATCAGCCGCAAGCCCGTCCCCTGGGCCGAGCGGCAGAGCGACCGGTGGCAGGAGACCCGCACCCGCGACATCGGCCCCACCGTCTTCACCGGCCCTGAACTTGCCCACAACAACCCGCTGGCGCTCACACCGTTCTGACGGCACGGCAATACGTCGCGGACATACACGCGACGTATTGCCGCAGGTCATAGCCGATACTGACGATTGAGCACTCCCTAAAGAGGTGGAGACCCCCGAATTCAGCAGCCATGTCCTGGATGCCCTACGACAGCCCCTGGAGGCCGGACACGTCGTGATCGCGCGCAGCGCGGGCGTGGTGCGGTTCCCGGCGCGGTTCCTGATGGTGCTCGCGGCCAACCCCTGCCCGTGCGGCCGCTTCTCCCAGCGCGACAGCCTGTGTGAGTGCCCGCCCTCGGCGATCCGCCGCTACCAGGCCCGGCTCTCCGGACCGCTGCTCGACCGGGTCGACCTGCGTGTCGAGGTGGACCCGGTCAGCCGGGCCGAGCTGGCCCACCGCGGGCCCGGAGGCGAGTCCACGGCGACCGTCGCCGACCGCGTCCGCGCCGCCCGGGAACGCGCGGCGGCCCGGCTGACCGGCACCCCCTGGCGGACCAACAGCGAGGTACCGGGGCGGGAGCTGCGCAACCGCTGGCATCCCGCGATCGGCGCCATGGACGAGGCCGAACGGAACCTGGAGCGAGGCGTCCTCACCGTCCGCGGGCTGGACCGGGTCCTGCGCGTCGCCTGGACCGTCGCCGACCTCCTCGGCCACGACCGGCCCGACGCGTTGGACGTCGCCCTGGCGCTGCAACTGCGCACGGGCGTACCGCGCGGGGTGCCGATGGCACTCGGGGCCCTGGCATGACCGGCACCGGCGAGCCGGACGGGGAACGGCTCGCCCGGGTCTTCCTCGCCCGGGTCATCGAGCCCGGCGACGAGGTCGGCGGGCAGTGGGTGCGACGGCACGGGGCCGTGGAGGTGGCGCGGCGGCTGCGGGACGGCGGGGAGCCCCTGCCCGGGGTGACCCCGCGGCGGTGGGCCGGGCTGCGGGCACGGGCCGCGCAGGCCGCACCGGAGCGGGACCTGGCCGTCGCGCGGGAGGCGGGAGTGCGGTTCGTGTGCCCGGGTGACGCCGAGTGGCCCGGTCCGCTGGACGACCTCGGCGACGCCCGCCCCCTGGGCCTGTGGGTGCGGGGCCGGCCCAGTCTGCGGATGTGGGCGCTGCGCTCGGTGGCGGTCGTCGGCGCCCGCGCCTGCACCGAGTACGGCGCGCACATGGCGGTCACCCTCGCCGCCGGCCTCGCCGAGCGCGGCTGGGTGGTGGTCTCCGGCGGCGCCTACGGCGTCGACGGCGCCGCTCACCGGGGCGCTCTCGGCGCGGGCGGTGCCACCGTCGCCGTCCTCGCCTGCGGGGTCGACCGGCCCTACCCGCGCGGCCACACGGAACTGATCAACAGGATCGCGGAGCAGGGGCTGGTCGTGGGGGAGCTGCCGCCGGGCGACCATCCGACGCAGAGCAGATTCGTCCTGCGCAACCGGGTGATCGCCGCGCTCACCCGGGGCACGGTGGTCGTCGAGGCCGCCCACCGCAGCGGATCGCTGGTCACCGCGCGGGCGGCGCAGCGGCTGGGCCGGCACACGATGGGGGTGCCCGGGCCCGCCACCAGCGGCCTGTCGGCGGGTGTGCACGAGCTTCTGCGCGGGGAGGGCGTGCTGGTCACCGACGCTGCGGAGGTCGTGGAACTGGTCGGTGACATGGGGGAGCTCGCTCCGGAGCGGCGCGGGCCGGTGCTGCCGCGCGACCTGCTGGAACCGGGCGCCCGACGGGTCCTGGCCGCCCTTCCCGGCCGCCGGCCGGCGGCGGTGGACGAGATCGCCCGCGAGGCCGGGACCACCCAGGACGACGCCATCGCGAGACTGTACGAACTCAGAGCACTCGGCTACGTCGAACGACACGGCGACGGCTGGAAGTTGACACGCCAGGCGATGGTCTCCGTTCGAGTGGGTCGACGCCCGTGTTGACCGACGGGGTTCGGCCGTCCGGGGGAACGCCGAACCCTTTGGAAATCACCCGTAGTTGACGCCTCCCACCGGCCGCCCCGGCGAGCGGCCCGCCCCGGCGCGCCGTTCGGCGGACCGCATCCGCGCCCGCGCCGGACCACGCCGTTCGCGCACCGCGACGCTCCAGTCACGCTACGCTCACGAGGATTCCGGCACAGACCGGAAGCTCCTGCACCACCGCTACTACACCGGCACCACAGACACGAGACGGCAGTACACAGCACTTCACGGCACTTCACAGCACCAGACGGCACTACACGGCAGCAGCACGACACCCCACCCAGACACCCTCGACCTCACGTACTTCACGGCAGAACGGCACAAGGCGACGAATGCCCCAGCACACCTCCGGGTCCGACCGGGCGGCAATCCCCCCAGCCGCCCGCGACGGTGGCAGCGTGCGGCCGCCCGCTCCCTCGACGCTCGACGAGCTGTGGCGGTCGTACAAGGCGACGGGGGACGAGCGGCTGCGGGAGCAGCTGATCCTGCACTACTCGCCGCTGGTGAAGTACGTGGCGGGCCGGGTGAGCGTCGGGCTGCCCCCCAACGTGGAACAGGCCGACTTCGTGTCGTCCGGGGTCTTCGGGCTGATCGACGCGATCGAGAAGTTCGACATCGACCGGGAGATCAAGTTCGAGACCTACGCGATCACCCGGATCCGGGGCGCGATGATCGACGAGCTGCGGGCGCTGGACTGGATCCCGCGGTCCGTGCGGCAGAAGGCGCGGAACGTGGAGCGGGCGTACGCGACGCTGGAGGCGCGGCTGCGGCGGACCCCGACGGAATGCGAGGTCGCCGCCGAGATGGGCATCGCGGTCGACGAGCTGCACGCGGTGTTCAGCCAGCTGTCGCTGGCCAACGTGGTGGCGCTGGAGGAGCTGCTGCACGTCGGGGGCGATGGCGGGGATGGGCTCAGCGTCATGGACACGCTGGAGGACACCGCCGCGGACAACCCCGTGGAGGTGGCCGAGGACCGGGAGCTGCGGCGGTTCCTGGCACGGGCGATCAACACGCTGCCCGACCGGGAGAAGACGGTGGTGACCCTGTACTACTACGAAGGGCTGACGCTGGCGGAGATCGGGAACGTGCTGGGTGTGACCGAGAGCCGGGTCAGCCAGATCCACACGAAATCCGTGTTGCAGTTGCGCGCCAAGCTGGCGAGCTTCGGTCGGTGACCTCGTCGGATGTCGGCCGTGCGGGTGGAGTCACTCCCGTCCGGGGCACGGCGTCCGTAAAGTGGTCGGCGTGCCAAGGATTCGAGCGGCCTCCGTGGCCGAGCACCGGTCGATGCAGCGAGCCGCCCTGCTGGACGCGGCTCGCTCGTTGCTGTCCGAGGGTGGGACGGAGGCGCTGACCTTCCCCGCCCTCGCCGAGCGGACGGGGCTCGCGCGCTCGTCCGTGTACGAGTACTTCCGGTCGCGGGCGGCCGTGGTCGAGGAACTGTGCGAGGTCGACTTCCCCGTGTGGGCGGCGGAGGTCGAGGCGGCGATGGCCGCGGCGGAAGGGCCGGAGGCCAAGGTCGAGGCGTATGCGCGACGGCAGCTGGCGCTGGTGGGGGACCGGCGGCACCGGGCCGTCGTGGCGATCTCGGCGAGTGAGCTGGACGCGGGGGCGCGGGAGAAGATCCGGGCCGCGCACGGGGGGCTCGTGGCGATGATCGTCGAGGCACTGGGCGCGATGGGGCATGCGGAGCCCCGGCTCGCGGCGATGCTGGTGCAGGGGGTTGTGGACGCGGCCGTGCGCAGGATCGAGCTGGGCGCGGAGGAGCCGTCGGCGGTGACCGAGGCGGCGGTCGGGATGGTGCTGCGGGGGGTCCGGGGGTAGGGCTGCCGGCCCACGGTCCAGAGGACACCTCGACTCACGCACTGTCCGCCCGCACCCGCACCCACACCCGCCAGACCCGCCGCCCCCATCGGGCTGCCGGGCCCACGGCTTCCCCTCGCGATGGCCAGCCAGGCCCTTCACGGCAGCGGTACCCCCAGGACCGGCAGCAGTCTCGACGGGCCCCTTCGCAGGAGCCATGGCGGGAGCAGGGCCAGCGGGTCCAGGTACGCGCGGCCTCTCAGCAGCCCCCAGTGCACGCAGCTGACCGGGCAGTGCGGACCCGTGGGTTCCACCTCGCCGACCAGCTGGCCCGCGGTCACCTCGTCGCCCTTCCTGACCGCCGCCCGCACCGGCTCGTAGGTCGTCCGGAGGTCCGTGCCCGCCAGTTCCACGGACACGACACCCCTGCCCGCCACCCGCCCCGCGAACGACACCCGGCCCGCCGCCACCGCGCGGACCGGGGCGCCGGCCGGGGCCGCCAGGTCCACGCCCCGGTGGCCGCGGGCGTACGCCGTCGGCGGGGGCTCCCAGCCGCGTACCACCGCAGGGCGGGTGCCCACCGGCCAGGAGCGGCCGATCGCGGGGACCGGCGACCGTGGGGAGGAGGCAGGGCCGGTGGCCGGGGACGGCGGTGTCGGAGCCGCCCCGGCCACCGAGGCCATCATGGTGATCAAAAGGCCCAGCAGCAGGGCCGCACATCGCTTCGGACACATGCGAGAACCGTCCCGCGAACCCGCCGACCCCCGCCGGGACCTGTGGACCGACCGCCCGTTGTGGACAGCGGCGTCACCCGGTACCCCGTGGGTCCCGTACACTTCTTCTGGCGATCCGGGTCACCGGGTCGACTTCGCACGCCCCGGTATCGGGGCCGACAACGGTCGGTCTCCCGGTATCTGCGCCCCTCGGTCCTTCGTGGCTCGGCGCACGCGGGCGTCAGGCGCGGGAGCCGTCCGGCTTCCGCGGCACAACCGAGAAACCCAAGGAGAACGGCCATGGCCGTCGTCACGATGCGGGAGCTGCTGGAGAGCGGCGTCCACTTCGGTCACCAGACCCGTCGCTGGAACCCGAAGATGAAGCGCTTCATCTTCACCGAGCGCAACGGCATCTACATCATCGACCTGCTCCAGTCGCTGTCGTACATCGACCGCGCCTACGAGTTCGTCAAGGAGACCGTCGCCCACGGCGGCACGGTCATGTTCGTCGGCACGAAGAAGCAGGCGCAGGAGGCCATCGCCGAGCAGGCCACCCGCGTCGGCATGCCCTACGTCAACCAGCGCTGGCTGGGCGGCATGCTCACCAACTTCTCCACCGTCTACAAGCGTCTGCAGCGCCTCAAGGAGCTCGAGCAGATCGACTTCGAGGACGTCGCCGCGTCCGGTCTGACCAAGAAGGAGCTCCTGGTCCTCTCGCGTGAGAAGGCCAAGCTCGAGAAGACCCTCGGCGGTATCCGCGAGATGTCCAAGGTTCCCAGCGCCGTCTGGATCGTGGACACCAAGAAGGAGCACATCGCGGTCGGTGAGGCCCGGAAGCTCAACATCCCGGTCGTCGCCATCCTCGACACCAACTGCGACCCCGACGAGGTCGACTACAAGATCCCGGGCAACGACGACGCGATCCGCTCCGTCACCCTGCTCACCCGCGTGATCGCCGACGCCGTCGCCGAGGGCCTCATCGCCCGCTCCGGTGTCGCCACCGAGGGCAAGGGCGAGAAGGCCGCGGGCGAGCCGCTGGCCGAGTGGGAGCGCGACCTGCTCGAGGGCGAGAAGAAGGCTGAGGAGGCCCCGGCTGCCGAGGCCCCCGCCGCTGCCGAGGCCCCCGCCGCCGAGGCCGCCGCCGAGGCGCCCGCCGAGGCCGCTGCTGAGGCGCCCGCCGCCGAGGCGCCGGCCGCCGAGGGCGAGCAGGCCTGACCGTCAGCGTGCGTGGTTGACGGCGGGAGCGGTGACATGAAAACCGCTCCCGCCGTTCACCCGTAGGTCAGCGGCAGAGTCGGAGATCCACCCCTCCATGTGGATCACTGGCCCGCAGACCTCCGATCTTCCAGACTTCGAGAAAGACTCACAGACTCATGGCGAACTACACCGCCGCCGACGTCAAGAAGCTCCGCGAGCTCACCGGCGCCGGCATGATGGACTGCAAGAAGGCGCTGGACGAGGCCGAGGGCAACGTCGAGAAGGCCGTCGAGGCGCTCCGCATCAAGGGCCAGAAGGGCGTCGCCAAGCGCGAGGGCCGCTCCGCCGAGAACGGCGCCGTGGTCTCGATCATCGCCGACGACAACTCCTCCGGTGTCCTGGTCGAGCTGAAGTGCGAGACGGACTTCGTCGCCAAGGGCGAGAAGTTCCAGGCCGTCGCCACCGCGATCGCCGAGCACGTCGCCAAGACCTCCCCGGCCGACATCGAGGCCCTGCTCGGCTCCGAGATCGAGCCCGGCAAGACCGTCCAGGCGTTCGTGGACGAGGCCAACGCCAACCTCGGCGAGAAGATCGTCCTGGACCGCTTCGCGCAGTTCACCGACGGCTTCGTCATCGCGTACATGCACCGCACGATGCCCGACCTGCCCCCGCAGATCGGTGTCCTCGTCGAGCTGGACAAGCCGAACGCCGAGGTCGCCAAGGGCGTCGCCCAGCACATCGCCGCCTTCGCGCCGAAGTACCTCTCCAAGGAGGACGTGCCGGCCGAGGTCGTCGAGTCCGAGCGCCGCATCGCCGAGGAGACCACCCGCGCCGAGGGCAAGCCCGAGGCCGCGATCGCCAAGATCGTCGAGGGTCGCCTCAACGGCTTCTTCAAGGACGCCACGCTGCTCGGCCAGCCGTACGCGCTCGACAACAAGAAGTCCGTCCAGAAGGTCCTGGACGAGGCCGGTGTCACCCTGAAGCGCTTCGCGCGCATCAAGGTCGGCATCTGAGTCCGTACCGCGACGGACGCCCGGCCCGGATAGGGTCGGCAGCAGTCGTCCGGGTACGTCGACACTGGACGTGTGACGGACGACAGCAGATCTGACGAGGAGGCCATTGCCGCGCATGGGATGCGAACGACACCCCACCGGCAATGGCCTTCTTCGTATGTGCACCACGTGAAAGAGGCGGGATCTCCCATGACCACCAAGGCCCAGAAGAGTGACGACGGCAAAGTACGCGGCCGGTTCCTGCTGAAGCTGTCCGGAGAGGCATTCTCCGGCGGTGGCGGCCTGGGCGTGGACCCCGATGTGGTGCACAAGATCGCCCGCGAGATCGCGGCCGTGGTGCGCGACGGCGCGCAGATCGCGGTCGTCATCGGTGGCGGCAACTTCTTCCGCGGCGCCGAACTCCAGGTCCGCGGCATGGACCGGGCCCGCTCGGACTACATGGGCATGCTCGGCACCGTGATGAACTGCCTCGCCCTCCAGGACTTCCTGGAGAAGGAGGGCATCGACAGCCGCGTGCAGACCGCCATCACCATGGGCCAGGTCGCCGAGCCGTACATCCCGCTGCGCGCCGTGCGCCACCTGGAGAAGGGCCGCGTGGTCATCTTCGGCGCCGGTATGGGCATGCCGTACTTCTCCACCGACACCACCGCCGCGCAGCGCGCCCTGGAGATCGACGCCGAGGCGCTGCTGATGGGCAAGAACGGCGTGGACGGCGTCTACGACTCCGACCCGAAGACCAACCCGGAGGCGGTCAAGTTCGACTCCCTCGGCTACGGCGAGGTCATCACGCGCGAGCTGAAGGTCGCCGACGCCACCGCGATCACGCTGTGCCGCGACAACAAGCTCCCCATCCTCGTCTTCGAGCTTCTGGCCGAAGGCAATATCGCGCGGGCCGTCAAGGGTGAGAAGATCGGCACGCTTGTGGGTGACCAGGGCAGCCGGGCCTGAGCAGTGAACCCGGTTCGACCGGTGAGATCCCCGGCCCGTACGACAACCCCTGACCGGGGGACGGACCCTGGTCGGGGGATGGACAATGTCCTGCCGGTCGGGAACCGTGCAGGAAGAAGACGCGACGCAGCCGGCCGCCGCCCCCGCAAGGAACCGCAGCCGGGCCTACTCAAGACACGCAGGAGCAAGTGGTGATCGAAGAGACCCTCCTCGAGGCCGAGGAGAAGATGGAGAAGGCCGTCGTGGTCGCCAAGGAGGACTTCGCCGCGATCCGCACCGGCCGTGCGCACCCGGCGATGTTCAACAAGATCGTGGCCGACTACTACGGCGCGCCGACGCCGATCAACCAGTTGGCTTCGTTCTCCGTGCCGGAGCCGCGCATGGCGGTCGTGACCCCGTTCGACAAGAGCGCGCTGCGCAACATCGAGCAGGCGATCCGCGACTCCGACCTCGGCGTCAACCCGAGCAACGACGGCAACATCATCCGGGTGGTGTTCCCCGAGCTCACCGAGGAACGCCGCCGCGAGTACATCAAGGTCGCCAAGGGCAAGGGCGAGGACGCCAAGGTGTCCATCCGCTCCGTCCGCCGCAAGGCCAAGGACGCCATCGACAAGCTCGTCAAGGACGGCGAGGTCGGCGAGGACGAGGGCCGCCGTGCGGAGAAGGAGCTCGACGACACCACCGCGAAGTACGTCGCCCAGGTGGACGAGCTCCTCAAGCACAAGGAAGCGGAGCTGCTCGAGGTCTGATGAACGACTCTTCCTGGGGCGCTCCGCCGCACGCCGGTTCACAAGCCGGGTACTGGGGGCCCACCGACCGGGGACCTGTCCGGGGAGCCGCCCCGGCGGGTCCCGCGTACGATGCGCCTGAGGCGCACCTGACTCGCCCCATGCCCAGCGTCCCCGACGTAGCCGCTCACGGCGGACACCAGGATGACGACCGGGGGGCCGCTCGGCTGGGTGGCCCCTTGTTCCGAGACGAGACCTTCCACGGCGGGACGCCTCCGCACGAGATGTTCCGCGACGAGACCCCGTCGGCGCAGCCCCAGGCGGCGGTGCCGCAGAATCCGGATCCCATGCCCGACTCCCCGCAGCCGGCGCCCGCACCGCAGAAGAAGAGCGCGGGCCGAGACCTGGGCGCGGCCATAGGGGTCGGCGTCGGGCTCGGTGCGGTGATCGTCGTCTCGCTGTTCGTCGTCAAGGCCGTCTTCGTCGGCGTGATAGCGGTCGCCGTCGTCGTGGGCCTGTGGGAGCTGACCAGCCGGCTGCAGGAGCGCAAGGGCATCAAGGCGCCGCTGGTGCCGCTCGCGCTCGGCGGTGCGGCGATGGTCGTCGCCGGATACGTCCGGGGCGCCGAGGGCGCGTGGGTCGCCATGGCCCTGACCGCGCTGGCGGTCCTGGTCTGGCGTATGACGGAACCGCCGGAGGGCTACCTCAAGGACGTCACGGCCGGCCTCTTCGCGGCCTTCTACGTCCCGTTCCTGGCCACCTTCGTCGCCATGATGCTCACGGCCGACGACGGGGCGCAGCGGGTGCTGATGTTCCTGCTCCTGACGGTCGTCAGCGACACCGGCGCGTACGCCGTCGGCTGGCGCTTCGGCAGGCACAAGCTCGCCCCGCGCATCAGTCCCGGCAAGACCCGCGAGGGTCTGCTCGGGGCGGTGTCCTTCGCGATGGTCGCGGGCGCGCTGTGCATGCAGTTCCTCATCGAGGACGGCACCTGGTGGCAGGGCCTGCTGCTGGGCCTCGCCGTCGCGGCCAGCGCCACGCTCGGCGACCTCGGCGAGTCCATGATCAAGCGGGACCTGGGCATCAAGGACATGGGCACGCTGCTCCCGGGTCACGGAGGCATCATGGACCGGCTGGACTCGCTGCTGCCCACGGCGCCGGTGGTGTGGCTGCTGCTGGTGTTGTTCGTGGGGTCCGGCTGACCGTCGGCTCGCTCGCATGACCGGTGAAGGTCCGCGGCCCCTCGGGGCGGCGGGCCTTCACCGCGTTCCGAGGTGGATGGGGAGCCCCGACCCACCTGCGATTCCCGCTCGACGGGGGCGGGCCCGCCGAGCGGGGATACACCATCCGGCGTGGGCGAGGCACCGCCGCCGGGGTGTGGAGGTGAGCAGCTCAGGCCCGGTGGAAGTCCGCACGACCACCGCGTGCGGCCTGGGCTCCGGGCCACCCGATTCGATCTGCGACACTGGTATGGCCATGCCTAAGCCCGGAGAACTGGCAGTAGCCGGGCGCAATAGCCGCGCCACCAGCGCATTTGGCGCCGGTAGGGTCCCTGGCTCGACTTGCTGGGCCGTCTCTGGGCCGTGCCCCGACACTCAGGTGTGAGACAGACGGCGGTGCACCGCCTTGCCGCTTGCCTCAAGGAACTGCTTCATAGCAGCGCCGTGTTGGTCCCAAAGGTGGGAATACTCCGCATCATTCACGTCCCTACGTCGCCAGCAGCTTCCCAGCCGTCGGCCAGCCCTGTTCAGCTGATCCAGTGACGACAGCAGGGCTTCGTCTTTCGAGAGGATCTGCAGGCGGGCTGTTGCCAGCCGCAGGGCCGAGAGATCCCAATCAGCGACCCGCCCCTCCACGCCCAGGCGGCGTTCCTCCCAGATGCGATCCCGGAACTCCGTGGAGGACGCCGCCACCATGGCGCACTGCTCAAGTAGAAGCTCCGAGATGCGAGCCCGTTCCTCAGATCGTTTCACTAGGTGTTGACCGACGAGCGCGATCGCGGCACCAGCAATGGTTGCTAACAAAGTCCCCCAGCAGGAAGCGGGAGTCAGTGGAAGAGCTGCGTTCTCGCTATCCGCGGATGGGTCACCCCTGGTCACCAGAGGACGACGCGCACCTCCTTGGGCTCTACCAGCAGGGGGAACGTGACTTCGACACCCTTGCGAAGCAGTTCGGCCGGAAGCCTAGCGCCATCCGGTCGCGGCTGGCGAAGCTCGGCCTGGAAAGCATCGCCTGACAGTGCTGATGTTTGCACGTCTGTGGCTGGGGCGGTCGGCTTCACGGCTTTAGTACTACAGCTGGAGATCGTGATCTTCATGCTTGAGCGGCTTGACGCCGGTGGTGGCTGGTCTGGGATCGGGCCTGGTGGCGGCGTCGCACCTCGACCCGCCACCTTGATCCAGCGACGTGCACCAGGGTGGTCAGCGGCACTGCGGCAGGCGAGTAGCAGCGGTAGTGGGTACGTTCGCCGGTGCTGCGGTTGCGGCGGATCAGCAGCTGCCGGCTTTCGGGCCGGGGATCGGTGAGGTCGATGACGGCCCAGTCGTAGAAGCGGTGGCCCTTGGCTCCGGCCCCTGCGGGCAGCTTCTGCCAGGCCCTCTTGGGCACGTTCCTGGCCAACATATCGGCGAAACCTCCCGGCGCCTGTGGTGACTTCGTGCGAGCAGGCCACCGCGAGGACGTAGCCGGTGCCGCGTTCCTCCAGCGTGGTGCGCAGCCTCGGGTTGCCGCCGTAGACCTCGTCTCCCGCGACCCAGGCGGCCCGATGGCCGGCGTCGAGGAATCGGGTGACCATGCGAGCGGCCGGCTCCGGCTTGGTCGCGAACTCCGTATTGTCACCGAGGCCGGCGGCCCGGCAGCGGTCGGGATCAAAGGTCCAGGACCGCGGAACATGGAGTTCCCGGTCCACTGCGGCGTGCCCGCGGCGGCCGGCGTAGACCAGGTAGACGGCGACCTGGGCGTTCTCGATCCTGCCCGCGGTGCCGGTGTACTGCCGCTGGACTCCAACGGTGTCGGTGCCTTTCTTCACGTCGCCGGTCTCGTCGACCACCAGCACCGCCTCGTCGTCGTGCAGATGCTCCACCACGTAGTCACCCACCTCGTCGCGGACCTGGTCGGCATCCCACTTCGCCCTCCCGAGCAGGTGCTGCATGCCGTCCGGGGTCCTGTCCCCGGCCCACTCGGCGATGGTCCAGCAGTTCTTGCGCGGCAGGTCCGACAACAGGCCGAGTACCAACTTCCGGGCCGCCGTCGGGATTCGACCCGTGTGAAGCGTCCCGCCATCCGGCTCATCAGGCCCTCGAACGCCTCCTGCCGGCAGGCAGGGTCTACGCTGTGACCTGCGGCCACCGCATGATCGTTTGTCTTCACACACCGATGATCAACGGTGGTCGCACCCGTCTCCACACCGCGTCAGGTCGCGCAGCGTCTGCCTGCCGTCCTGTGTATCGGAGGGCTTGTGCAACGTGGCGAAGTCTGGTGGGTCCAGTTCGACGAGCGGAGGTTGGTCGTACTGCTGTCAGGAGACGACGCGTCCGGGTTCCAGGTGATGCAGGTCGTCGCTCCGGCGGGCCTCGACATCAGCGGTCTGGGCATCGAAGTGACGGTCGGCGCCGGTGAAGGGCTGCCGCTCGAAGGCGTGCTGCGGCTCGCGTTCCCGCGTCCAGGCTTCACCCCGTGCACGTGGCTGACCACCGTGTCCCGGGACGACCTGATAGAGCGGGCGGCCGTCCTGTCCTCCAGGAAGCTCAGCGAGATCGACGATGCCCTCCGACTCGCTGAACAAGCACAGGAGCGGACCCCGGCAACGACCGCGAAGCTCAGCGAGATAAGGGACGCCCTCCGCCGCGGTGAACTCGGGTAGACGGAGAAGGAGCCGACGCCCGCGACGGCATGGGCGATCTCGGGCGAGATGATCCACTCTGGACACCTGCCGCCTCGACGCCCCTCACCATCGAGATCACGATCTACGGCTGGAGTATTAGGCAGCTAATTTGGGGCGAGCCTCGAAGATCATGGCCCTAACGTCGTGCTTTACCGGGCAGGTCCACAGACTGCCCGACGCGCCAGAAGCTTACGGGGGCATGATCACTCGCGCCAAAGCAGCTCCGTAAGTTGTGCGGTGGCCCGGGAGGGCCGGATGTGGCTTCAAAGCAGCTTGCCGACCGCGGCTTGGCTGGAGTGGCCGTCCGGCCCTTCGGGGCGCCCTGGTCGCTGATTGAAATGCGCGGAACGAGTCGCTGTTTACGGAGCTGACGACGGGGTGTCCTACGGGCCCGACGGCAAGAAACTCGGCTTCGGGAGGGACGCGTGAGCAAACAGCGGGCCCGGGTATGGGTCGGTATCGACGCGGGAAAGGGCCACCACTGGGCCGCAGTGGTCGACGAGACCGGCGCGACCCTGTGGTCGAACAAGATCGGAAATGACGAGTCGGCGATCCTGACCGCGCTCGGCGAGATTCTGGACCTGGCCGACGAGGTGCACTGGGCGGTGGACATCTCCAGCAGGTCCTCCGCCCTGCTGCTGGCGCTCCTGGCAGCCCACGGCCATAAGGCCGTCTACGTGCCCGGCCGCACCGTCAACCGCATGGCCGGCGCCTACCGGGGCGAAGCCAAAACCGATGCCCGTGACGCCTACGTCATAGCCGAGACCGCACGTCACCGCCGGGACTTCAGCACTCTCGACGTGCCCGCGCAGCTGGCCGCCGACCTGGCACTGCTGACCGCCCACCGCACCGACCTGATCACCGACCGGGTGCGGACGGTCAACCGGCTTCGCGACGTGCTCACGGGCATGTTTCCCGCCCTGGAGCGGGCCTTCGACTACTCGGCCCGCAAGGGTGCACTGGTCCTGCTGACCGGCTGCCAGACACCGGCCGCTCTCCGTCGACGCGGCTTGGCCCGCCTGACGTCTTGGCTGGTCAATCGAGGTGTCCGCGACGCGGACAGTGTGGCCGCCGCGGCCGTGGAAGCGGCCCACGCACAGCAGACGGCGCTGCCCGGCGAGGACGCCGCCGCACAGATCGTCGCCGACCTGGCCACGCAACCGGCCCCCGCCGGCACCCAGACCGGCGGCATCCGCCTCCACAAGGAGGACGGCGCCGCGCTGTGGGCGTTCGGGGCGACGGAGACCAGGGTCAGGGTCGTCGAGTACCTCAGGAGTCGTACGGGGCGACGACCCGGACACCCTGATCGGCGTGCCCGGGGCGGTGTGACCTCAGCAGACGGACATGGTGTTGAAGTCGTACGTCGCCGCGTTCGGGAACACGGTGATGACGTTGGGGTTGGCAGGGGCGCGGTACGTACCCACGTTGGGCCCCGTGAAACGGACTTGGGCTCCGCCCGTCTGGTTGTTGAGCACGGAGAGCGCGTCGATGAAGTTCGAGAGCGACCGCGTTCCGCACCTGTACAGGTGGAAGATGCTCTGCTTGCCGTCGCCCTGACCGACCGAGACACAGGCGATCCCTGATGCCAAGGCGCAAATCTTGAGCGCCCTGTCAGCATCGTCACCACCTTGTATGTCCCGCTGCACCCACTCGCCGTCGTACAGGGGGGAGATCCCCGGCGTCCACGCGGTGGCGGCGGCCTGTGCCGGTGCCTGCGCGGCCAGCGGAAGAAGGAACGCGGCGATCAGCGTCGCGACCGTCGCAGCCGCTCGTTTTCTCAGTCCCATGGGGTCTCCTCTGTGGTCGTAACCGACGACTCGAACCGTAGACCGCACCAGGGACGTCGTGGCCCTGACAGCTATCAGGGTGGGGGCGCTCGGGATGCGTCCGAGGCAGGGGCTGCGGAGCCCCGTTACCTTCTTCGTGGCCTCGCAAGGAGGCTCCCGGCCTTCGGCCCCGGTATGACTTGCGCCCCCAGTCGAGATGATCGAAAAGGTGGTGTCGCCGGTGCCGGAGGCATTGGCAGACCGCTGATTAGAGGCACGAGCGCCAATCCCTCAACCGGGTACGGCAGTCTCTTCGTAACGTGGATGCCGGCACGCTGATGCCGCAGGTGAGGCCGGGGAACAGGCGAGGGCGGGAGTGACGGTCGTGACGGGCGAAACAGACATCAGCGTCTATCTAGGGCTGGATGTCGGCAAGGGCGAACATCACGCCGCCGCCGTCAATCGCGCTGGGAAAAACCCCCTTCATCTGCTTCTTTTTCCGAGTCTGCTGTCGCGCCTTCTTCGCCACTAAACCCCCTGGGTGATGTCTCGGTATAGCACTGCGGAGCATGGCGGAGGGGACTGACATCGAGCAGTTGATGTAGCAGATCCTGCATCCGATGTGCTATGTCGCTGGGATCCGCGGTTGGCCTCGCTGATCAGCGAGACCGTGAGCAGTTGGCTGTTCTGCGGAACGAGCGTGTGTGGCCGCGTCCTGGCCGGATCGCCCCCTTGTGCGCCCTTCGTGTGCGTGTCACACAGTTCTGAGGCGGGACCTGGGGGAGGGAGCACTGCATGTCGGTGTTGGGTGGCTATCCGGTAGGGCCGTCGGCCTGGGCCGTCGAGCGGTTCGGGCGGCATGCCGGCGCGCTTGCCGCTGCGGTCCCGGTGCAACTGGCCAAGGCACACGGGAAAGCTCATGCCGCGCACCTCGCTGCGGGACTGAAGAAGCGGAGTCCGTACGGTGTCGCCCTAGCAGGGCTGGTGCGCGAGAACCTGGCGGAGACGGCGCGTGAGCTGGGGGAAGCCGTTCGAGACGTGCGCGGGTACGAGTATGCGGTGATCAATGATCACGCACTCTTCCCGTTCCGGTACGCGGACAGGCCGAGGCCCCTGGACCGAGCCCGGCTGCCGGCCAACGCGTCGCCCACTCGGCACCGGCTGTTCCGGGCGCACGGGCCGCAGCCTCCGGAAGGCTTGTTCGACGTCGATGAGGACCTGGCGACCGAGGAGTATCTGGGGCTGCACGAGGTGTTCGAGGAGCTGGGAGCTTCCACCAGGCTGGTCTGTGTGTTCTTCACGGCCGACGTCGAAAACGGCATCCATGCCATCCACTGGGGGGACGCCCACCTCGAGCCCGACCGCACCTTCACATGGCCCTACAAGGAGCAGCTCCCGGTCGCTCCCGTGCAGATGGAGTGATGGGTGGTGGCGTCGCTGTCTGGACACGGCGAGTCGGAGGCTGGCTGAGCCCTGGGCCGTCCCTGGGCCGTCCGAGGCCGACCAACGCTGACAGACGCCGCCCACGGGTGACCACCCCCACCCCGCTCTGGCCTGGGGTCCCGGAGATGATCTGCCACACTGGACGTGTTATGCCTGCACCCGGAGAACTCACTTTCGTCGCCCCCCGCGGAGCCAAGAAGCCGCCGCGGCATCTCGCCGACCTCTCGCCCGCCGAGCGGAAGGAGGCGGTGGCGGAGATCGGTGAGAAGCCGTTCCGGGCGAAGCAGTTGTCGCAGCACTACTTCGCGCGGTACGCGCACGACCCGGCGGAGTGGACCGACATCCCCGCCGGAGCGCGCGGGAAGCTGCGTGAGGCGCTGCTGCCCGATCTGATGACGGTCGTCCGGCATCTGTCGACCGACCAGGGCACCACCCGCAAGACGCTGTGGCGGCTGTTCGACGGGACGCTGGTCGAGTCGGTGCTCATGCGGTATCCGGACCGGGTCACCATGTGCATCAGCTCGCAGGCGGGGTGCGGGATGAACTGCCCCTTCTGCGCGACCGGGCAGGCGGGGCTCGACCGGAACCTGTCGACCGCCGAGATCGTCCACCAGATCGTGGACGGGATGCGGGCGCTCAGGGACGGGGAGGTCCCGGGCGGGCCGGCCCGGCTGTCCAACATCGTCTTCATGGGCATGGGCGAGCCCCTCGCCAACTACAAGCGGGTCGTCGGCGCGATCCGCGCCCTCACCGACCCGACGCCGGACGGGCTCGGGCTGTCGCAGCGCGGGATCACCGTGTCGACCGTCGGGCTGGTGCCGGCCATCCACCGGTTCTCCGACGAGGGCTTCAAGTGCCGGCTCGCGATCTCGCTGCACGCCCCGGACGACGAGCTGCGCGACACCCTCGTCCCGGTGAACACCCGGTGGAAGGTGCGCGAGGTGCTCGACGCCGGCTTCGAGTACGCCGAGAGGTCCGGGCGGCGGCTGTCCATCGAGTACGCCCTGATCCGTGACATCAACGACCAGGCCTGGCGGGGAGACCGACTCGGACGGCTGCTCAAGGGCCGGCCGGTGCACGTCAACCTGATCCCGCTCAACCCGACCCCGGGCTCGAAGTGGACCGCTTCCCGGCCCGAGGACGAGAAGGCGTTCGTCGAGGCCATCGCGGCGCACGGGGTACCCGTCACCGTCCGGGACACCCGTGGCCAGGAGATCGACGGGGCGTGTGGTCAGCTCGCCGCCACCGAGCGGTAGTCTGACCGGCGTAAGCACCACCATCGGTATTCAGACACCTTCATATTCCGACAGGGGAGCGCCACAGCGCTGAGAGTGCGGCAACCGGGCCGCAGACCCTCTGAACCTCGCCCAGGTCATTCTGGGTAGGGAGTTCGGTCATCACTCGAGCTGTTGCGCCCTGCCCGGGCACCCCCCCGCGGGTCCCGGGCAGGGCCGCGTCTCTTCCTGGTCACCTCCAGGAGGAATCCAGTGCACACCAGGACGTTCATGGCCGCGGCCGTCGGCCTCGGTCTCGTCACGCTGTCCGCGTGCGGTGCGTCGTCGTCCGACGACACGGGATCGAGCGGCGGCTCCCGGACCGTCACCCTCGTCAGCCACGACTCGTGGGCCGTCTCCAAGAGCGTGCTCGCGGACTTCGAGAAGCGGTCCGGCTACAAGGTCAAGGTCCTCAAGGACGGCGACGCCGGGCAGGCCGTCAACAAGGCCGTCCTCACCAAGGACAACCCGCAGGGCGACGTCTTCTTCGGCGTCGACAACACGCTCCTGTCGCGGGCCCTCGACAACGGGCTGTTCCAGTCGTACGAGGCCAAGGGGCTCGACCAGGTCGACACCCGGTACCAGCTCGACGCGGCAAAGCACCGGGTCACGCCCGTCGACTACGGCGACATCTGCGTCAACTACGACAAGAAGTACTTCGCCGACCACAAGCTGGCCCCGCCCGCCTCCTTCGACGACCTGGTCAAGCCCGCCTACAAGAACCTCCTGGTCACCGAGAACGCCTCCACCTCCTCGCCCGGCCTCGGCTTCCTGCTTGGCACCGCCGCCCGGTACGGCGACGACGCGTGGCAGGACTACTGGAAGAAGCTCAAGGCCAACGGCGTGAAGGTGGTCGACGGCTGGGAGCAGGCGTACAACGAGGAGTTCTCCGGGTCGGCAGGCGGCAGGAAGGCCGGGGCGGACCGGCCGCTCGTCGTCTCCTACGCCTCCTCGCCGCCCGCCGAGGTCATCTACGGCGACCCGAAGCCGACGACCGCCCCGACCGGTGTCGCGACCGGCACCTGCTTCCGGCAGATCGAGTTCGCCGGGCTGCTGAGCAACGCGGAGAACAGCGCGGGCGGCAAGGCGCTGATCGACTTCCTGATCTCGAAGGAGTTCCAGGAGGACATGCCGCTCAACATGTTCGTCTACCCGGTGGTGAAGGGCGCGGCCGTGCCCGTCGAGTTCACCCGGTACGGGCCCGCCGCCGAGGACCCCGAGACCATGGACCCGGCGAAGATCGCCGCCGACCGTGACGACTGGGTCAAGTCGTGGACCTCGCTCGTACTGAAGTAGGGGCCACCCGACGCGGGAGCGCGGCGCGGCTGGGGCTCATGGTCCTGCCCGTCGCGTTCTTCGGGGTCTTCTTCGCCTATCCCGTCGCCGCGATCGTCTCGCGCGGGCTCCGGGCCGACGGGGTCTGGCACTTCGGGCGGCTCTGGGACGTGCTCGGACAGTCCGGCATCCGGCACGTCCTGTGGTTCACCACCTGGCAGGCGCTCGCCTCCACCGCGCTGACCCTCCTGCTCGCCCTGCCCGCCGCGTACGTCTTCGCCCGCTTCGCCTTCCCCGGCAAGCAGGTGCTGCGGGCGGTCGTGACCGTCCCGTTCGTGCTGCCGACGGTCGTCGTCGGTACGGCGTTCCTGGCCCTCGTCGGACGCGGCGGGCTGCTCGACGAGCTGTGGGGCGTACGGCTGGACACCACGGTGTGGGCGATCCTGCTCGCGCACGTCTTCTTCAACTACGCGGTCGTCGTGCGGACGGTGGGCGGGCTGTGGGCGCAGCTCGACCCGCGGCAGGAGGAGGCGGCGCGGATTCTGGGCGCGTCACCCTTCCGCGCCTGGCGTCAGGTCACGCTCCCGGCCCTGGCGCCCGCCGTGGCGGCGGCCACGCTCATGGTCTTCCTCTTCACCTTCACCTCGTTCGGCGTGGTCCAGATCCTCGGCGGGCCGACCTTCTCGACCCTGGAGGTCGAGATCTACCGGCAGACCTCGGAGATCTTCGACCTGTCCACGGCGGCCGTCCTGACGATCGTGCAGTTCGCGGCCGTCGGCGCGATCCTCGCCGTGCACGCCTGGACCGTACGGCGGCGGGAGACCGCGCTGCGGCTGGTGGACGCCTCCGTGACGGCGCGACGGCCGCGCGGGGCCGGGCAGTGGGGGCTGCTGGCCGGTGTCCTGGTCACCGTCGCCGTGCTGCTCCTGATGCCGCTCGCGGTGCTCGTGCAACGTTCGCTGGACGCGCCCGACCTCGCCTACTACCGGGCGCTGACCAGCGACGACGGCAACGTCTTCCTCGTCCCGCCGATCGACGCGATCGGCAACTCCCTGGAGTACGCCCTCGCCGCCACGGCCATCGCCGTGCTGGTCGGCGGGGCGGCGGCCGCGGCCCTGACCCGGCGCGACGCCGGACGCTTCGTCCGCGGCTTCGACGCGCTGCTGATGCTGCCGCTGGGCGTCTCCGCCGTGACCGTCGGCTTCGGCTTCCTGATCGCGCTCGACGAGCCCCCGCTGGACCTGCGCGGCACCTGGATCCTGGTGCCGCTGGCGCAGGCGCTGGTCGGCGTCCCCTTCGTCGTACGGACCATGCTGCCCGTGCTGCGGGCGGTGGACGTACGGCTGCGGGAGGCGGCGGCCGTGCTGGGGGCGTCGCCCTGGCGGGTGTGGCGGGAGGTGGACCTGCCGATGGTGCGGCGGGCGCTGCTCGTCGCGGCCGGGTTCGCCTTCGCGGTGTCGCTCGGGGAGTTCGGGGCGACGGTGTTCATCGCACGGCCCGACAACCCGACGCTGCCCGTCGCGGTGGCGCGGCTCCTCGGCCGGGCCGGTGAGCTCAACTACGGGCAGGCGATGGCCCTTTCCACGATTCTGATGCTGGTGTGCGCGGTGGCCCTGCTGGTGCTGGAGCGGCTGCGGACCGACCGGACGGGAGAGTTCTGATGCTGCTGCGGCTCGAGGGTGCGACCGTGCGGTTCGGCGGGCGGGCGGTGCTCGACGCCGTCGACCTCGCCGTCGCCGGGCACGAGGTGGTGTGCGTGCTCGGGCCGAGCGGCAGCGGCAAGTCGACCTTGCTGCGGGCGGTGGCCGGGCTGCAACCCCTCGACGCCGGGCGGGTGGTGCTCGACGGGCGCGACCAGGCGGGGGTGCCCGCGCACAAGCGGGAGCTCGGGCTGATGTTCCAGGACCATCAGCTGTTCCCGCAGCGGGACGTGGGCGGCAACGTGGCCTTCGGGCTGCGCATGCACGGCGTTCCCAGGCGGCACCAGGACGAGCGGGTACGGGAGTTGCTGGACCTCGTCGGGCTGCCGGGCGCCGCCGGCCGGGCCGTCGCCTCGCTCTCCGGCGGTGAGCAGCAGCGGGTCGCGCTGGCCCGCGCGCTCGCGCCCCGGCCCCGGCTGCTGATGCTGGACGAGCCGCTCGGGCAGCTCGACCGGTCGCTGCGGGAGCGGCTGGTCGTCGAACTCCGCGAGTTGTTCGGGCGGTTGGGCACCACCGTGCTCGCGGTCACCCACGACCAGGGCGAGGCGTTCGCGCTCGCCGACCGGGTGGTGGTGATGCGGGACGGGCGGATCGCCCAGTCCGGTACGCCTCTCGAGGTGTGGCAGCGGCCGGCGGACGCGTTCGTGGCGCGCTTCCTCGGCTTCGACAACGTGGTGGAGGCGAGCGTCGCCGGGGAGGCCGCGGACACGCCGTGGGGCAAGGTGCCGGTGCCGGCCGGTTCCGGGCAGGGGACGCGCACGCTGCTCGTCCGGCCCGCCGGGGTGCGGCTGGTCGGCGCGGACGAGGGCCTGCGCTGCACGGTCGCCGCCCGCACCTTCAAGGGCACCCATGTCGCCGTCCGCCTCCAGCCGGAGGACGCGCCGCGTCTGGAGGCGGCGTGCGCGCTGCGGCTGGCGCCGGAGGTCGGGGACCCGGTCGGGGTGGCGTTCGACGCGGCCGAGGTCGTCGTGCTCGACTGACCGGCCGTCGCGCACACCGGCGACCTGGCCGTCGGCGCCCGGCGGGAGACACCGGCGGCGGCCGGCGAACCGCGTACTCCGGAGCGCACCGGCCGCGGCATCCGCCTCGGGTGGGACGCCGGTGGCCCGCCCCCTGGGGGACGGGCCGTAGGGGGATCAGCGGCTGCCCGGTCCCCGGCGGCGCATCCCGAAGAACACCGCGCCGCCGCCCACGGCGACCAGCACGGCCGCGATGCCGACGATCAGGCCGGTGTGGGAGTTGGCGCCGGTCTCGGCGAGGTTGGACTCACCGACCGCGGGCGACGGGGCGCTGCTCACGGTGGTGTCCGCGGGCGCGGTGCCGTCACTCGACGAGGGCGCCGCAGGCGACGAGGCCGGCGGGGCCGGTGTCCCGGAGTCGGTCCCGGCCGGGGTGGAGGCGGAGTCCGACGGAGACGGCGACGCCGACGGGCCGGTGGGCGTGGTGGGCGTGTCGTCGGCCGTGCAGGCCTTGGCCGGGGTGGTCAGGTTGCCTGCGATGTCGGCGTTGACCAGGACCTTGTCGTTCTTCGTGGCCGTGACGTGGATCCGGTAGACGGCGCCGGGCTCCCAGTCCTCGGCGAAGGTGACGGTGACGCCCTTCTTCGAGCCCTCGACCGTCTGCTCGCCGACCTGCCGGAGGTCGGCGCCGTTGTTCTCGAGGAACACCGTGACGACGGCCGGGGTCCCCGTCGGGTCCTTGTCGGTGACGGTGATGACGCCCTTCGCGCCGTCACAGGCGGCCGCGGCGGAGAAGTCCGTGATATCGCTGGCCAACGCCGAGCCGGAGGCCCCGAGGACGAGGGCGGCCGAGGCGGCGGTGACGCCGAGCATGCGCACCGAACGAGCGGCGGTACGGCGGGATGGGGACACGTTTGTCCTTTACGTGATGCGCAACTGCGGGGGGTGGAGGGGGAGGTGACGCCCCCTGTGCGGTGGGCGACAGCATCCCCGGGAGGCTCACAGGTCTATAAGCGTTCCATAAGTACTGTCAATGTGTGGACGCTTCGGGACCATTGCCTTTGCCCGCGCTTTAACCGCCGAGACGTTTCAACGCCTCTGGAGCCTCCTCGATCCGGTCGACCAGGGCGATCCGGTGCTCCATCGCGCGTTCCTCGGCGAGCGCCCGCAGCAGCGGCCACGTGGGCAGCCGCTCCGTCCAGTGCGCGCGGTTGACGAGCACCATGGGCGTGGGCTCCCCACGCGACTTGTAGTAGTTGGGCGTCGCGCTGTCGAAGATCTCCTGTACGGTCCCGGCGGCGCCCGGCAGGAAGACGACCCCCGCGGTGCAGCGGGCCAGCAGGCCGTCCTCGCGGGTGGCGTTGGAGAAGTACTTGGCGATGTGCGCGGCGAACGGGTTCGGCGGCTCGTGGCCGTAGAACCAGGTGGGGACGCCGACCGAGGGGCCGCCCCGCGGCCAGCGGGTGCGGACCTCGAAGGCGGCCGACGCCCAGTCGGTGATCGAGGGCGTGAACTTCGGCGCCCGGGCGAGGAGCCGGAGGGCGCCGGCGAGCATGTCGTCGGGGAAGGGGGCCGAGTAGGCACCGAGGTTCGCCGCCTCCATCGCGCCCGGGCCGCCGCCGGTCGCCACGGTCAGGCCGGCGCGGGCGAGCTCCCGGCCGAGGCGGGCGGCACCCGCGTACGCCTCCGTCCCGCGGGCCATGGCGTGCCCGCCCATGACGCCCACCACACGGGCGCCGACGAGGAGTTCGTCGAGGGCGTCGGAGACGGCGTCGTCGTGGAGCGAGCGGAGCATGGAGGCGAACACGTCGCCGTCGGACTTCGTCCGCTGGAACCAGGCGTAGGTGAGCGCGTCGGGCGTCGCCTCGTAGCCGCCCTCGTCCAGCGACTCGAACAGCTCGTCGGGGGTGTAGACGAAGGCGCGGTAGGGGTCGAAGGAAAGACCGGGTACGGGCGGGAAGACCAGGGCGCCCGAGGCGCGGGCCTTCTCCGCCGCCTCCGGGTCCATCGGGCAGCCGAGGAAGACGCTGCCCGAGGTGTCCAGGGCCAGCAGGACCGCCGTACGGTCCGTCAGGTCGACGGCCTGGACGCGGTAGTGGGACAGGGCGCCCTGCGCGGCGACCACTTCGTCGAACTCGGCGAGGGACTCGATCTCGCGGTCGTGGGAGCCGTCGAACGGCTGGGCGGGTGTCGGATGCACCCGCCCATGCTAGGACGTGCCCTCCGCCGGGCGGTCAGCCCTCGATCGCCGACGGGTCCATCCAGACGACCTCCCAGGTGTGGCCGTCGAGGTCGTCGAAGGAACGGCCGTACATGAAGCCGTGGTCCTGGGTCTCGCCACTGGGCGAGCCGCCCAACGCCAGGGCGCGGTCGACCAGTTCGTCGACCTTCTCGCGGCTCTCGGCGCTCAGCGCGATCAGGACCTCGCTGGTCTTCGTGGAGTCCGCGATCTCCTTCTTGGTGAAGGTCGAGTAGAACGGCTTGGTGAGCAGCATCGCGAAGATGGTCTCGCTGATCACCACCGAGGCAGCCTTCTCGTCGCTGAACCGGGGGTTGATCGAGTAGCCCAGCTCCGTGAAGAACTTCTTCGAGGCCTCGAGGTCGTTCACGGGGAGGTTGACGAAGATCATCTGCTGGTGGGCGGGGGCGGTCATCGGGGTCTCTCCCATCGGCTGCGAGCGGTTGGTCCGCGCGGCTTGTTCGTCGTGTTCGGTGGGGTAGACCGGGGGGTCGAGCGGAACTCATCGGCGTACCGGGATTTTCTCGCGCGGATTTTCCGGGCGGGTCCTCATACCCGTGCCCCTGCGGCCACGTACCGGATTCAGCCGGTCAGGGGGAGGGCCGCGAGCGCCGCCACGAGCAGGGTGAGCGGGAGGAAGAGCGCGGCGAGCGCGCCGGCGCGCAGTGCGGCCGCGCCGCGCAGCATCGAGGCCGGCGCGCCGAGGCGGAGCAGGGCGGCGGTGGTGCCGGCGCGGGCCTGGCGGGCCTCCACGGCGGCGGTGAGGACGGTGGCGAGGGCGCAGCCGGTGACGAGGAGGGCGCCGAGGGTGGTGAGCGGGCCGGCGGACGGGTCGGACGGGTCGTGCAGGGCGGCCATGCTGTACGCGCCGGAGACCACCGCGCACAGGACGCCCAGGGGACGGCCGATGCGGGACGCCTCCTGCATCAGGCCGCGGCCGGCCAGGAGTCGCAGGGCGCCGGGGCGGACGGCTTGCAGGAGGCGGCCGCAGAGGTGGGTGAGGCCGGGGCCGGCGAGGGCGAGGCCGAGGGCGGTGAGGGTCCAGCCGAGGAGGACGGCGGCGGGGCCGGTCGGGCCGCCGGGCAGCGTGAGGGTGGCCTCGCTCGCGCTGTGGAGGGCGTAGGCCTCCACGGCCAGGCCGGCGGCGAGGAGGGCCGCGCCCCAGGGGAGGGCGGTGGGGTGGGGCGGCGGGGGGTTGTGCGGCCCGGGTCCGTGCGGGGGGCCGGGCACGGAGTCCGGTGCCTCCGGTGCGCCCTCGGCCGTGGCCGGGGGGCTGGTCGCGCTGCCCGGCGCCTGCGGGGTGCCCCCCGCGGCCACGCTCTCCCACGCTCGGCCTCGCCCGAGCGAGGGCGTCACCGTCGCCCCGGCGGTACGACCGCCCGCCGTCCGGACGGCTCTGCTGCCGAAGCGGCCGTACGCGCCGAACGTCTCCCGCGCTCCCGCCGGCGCCGCGAACCGCCTCAGCGACACCCCCGTGCCCCGGGAGCCGGTCGCCGGCCGGGTGTCCCGGGGGCGCAGCGACAGCGCCACCGCGGCCGATGCCGTCGCCGGGACCAGGGACAGCAGGGTCAGCGCCGCCGGCAGCGGCAGGAGGACCTCCGACGCCAGGAAGTCCGCGGCCGCTCCGTCGAAGGGCATGCCCGTGAGGTCGCCGCGGAGGTGGAGGAAGGCCAGGAGGGCCAGCAGGGAGCCGAGGGTGGTGGAGAGGGCCGTCGTGGTGGCCGAGACGGCCATCAGCCGGGCGGGGCCCAGGCCGATCGCGGCGAGGCCCGGGCGGGGGCGGGTGCCGGGGTCCGTGCGGGCGACCGCCAGGGCGAACTGGACCGTCGCCGCCAGGGGGACCGCGCACCAGGCCAGGCGGAGTGCGGAGGCGCCCGGGGTCTCGGGGTGGGTGAGGGCGTGGCCGAGGGTGCCCAGGAGGAGGAAGCCCGTGCCCGCCGAGGCCGTCGCCACCAGGAGGCGGCGCAGTTGGACGGCGGGGTGGGCGCTGCGGGTCAGGCGGAGAGCGAGCACGCCGCCCGGCCTTCCGTCTCGTGTTCCTCGACCGGGGGCAGGTGGACCGTCTTCACCCGGCGTCCGTCCAGCAGGGGCACCGTGCGGTCGGCCAGGGCCGCCGTCTCCGGGTCGTGGGTGGCCAGGACGACCGTGATGCCGTGGGAGCGGGCCGCTGTCGTGAGCGTGCGCAGGACGTGGACCCGGTCCGCGCGGTGCAGGGGCGCCGTCGGCTCGTCGGCGAAGAGGACCGACGGGGCGGGGGCCAGGGCGCGGGTGATGCACACGCGCTGGCGCTCCGCCTGGGTCAGCTCGTGCGGCCGGCAGCGCGACCTGTCGCCCACGTCGAGGCGCTCCAGCCACTCCAGGGCGGCGGCCTTGGCCCGGCGGCGGCTGGTGCCGCGCAGCATCAGGGGGAGGGCCGCGTTCTCCCAGACGTTGAGTTCGGGGACCAGGACCGGGGCCGGGTCGATCCAGCCGAAGCGGTCGCGGCGCAGCCGTTCGCGGGCGGTCGGGCCCATGGTGTGCACGGGGATGCTGTTGAACCAGACCTCGCCGCGCTGGGTGGGCGCGAGGCCGGACAGGCAGTGCAGCAGGGTCGTCTTGCCGCTGCCGCGCGGGCCGGTGACGGCGAGGATCTCGCCCTCCCGCACGCCGAGCGACACGCCGCCGAGCGCGGGGGAGCCGTCGTGGTGCGTGAAGTGCAGGGACTGTGCCCACAGCACGTCGTTGTCCGGCGGGGCCTCCATGGGCGTACACCTCGGTTCAGATCCGTAGTTCCCGTGCCGTTTCCCCCGTCCGGGGGAACGAAGGCAGGGCCGATCGGTCACTGGCACGCTAGGCAGCCCATGACAGGCATCCGGACAGCACACGGCCCCGGGCCGCCGTTTCTCACTCGAACGGACGGCGCCGGGGCCGGTGTCGATCACCTCGGAGGAAGGGGCACCGGAAGGTCCACCGGACGGACCTCCCGGAAGATCACAGCTTCGTCCACGCCTCCGTCAGCGTCGCGCGCAGGATCTGCTCGATCTCGTCGAACGTCTCCTGGTCGGAGATCAGCGGCGGGGCGAGCTGGACGACCGGGTCGCCGCGGTCGTCGGCACGGCAGTACAGGCCGTTGTCGAAGAGGGCCTTGGACAGGTAGCCGTACAGGACGCGCTCGGTCTCCTCGGCGTCGAAGGACTCCTTCGTCGCCTTGTCCTTGACGAGCTCGATGCCGTAGAAGAAGCCGTTGCCGCGGACGTCGCCGACGATCGGCAGGTCGTGCAGCTTCTGGAGGGTCCGCAGGAAGGCGCCCTCGTTGTCCAGGACGTGCTGGGTGAGGTTCTCCCGCTCGAACAGGTCGAGGTTGGCGAGGCCCACGGCCGCGGAGACCGGGTGGCCGCCGAAGGTGTAGCCGTGCAGGAAGGTGTTGTCGCCCTTGTAGAACGGCTCGGCCAGCCTGTCCGAGATGATGCAGGCGCCTATGGGGGAGTACCCGGAGGTCATGCCCTTGGCGCAGGTGATCATGTCCGGGACGTAGCCGAACTTGTCGCAGGCGAACATCGTGCCCAGGCGGCCGAAGGCGCAGATGACCTCGTCCGACACGAGCAGCACGTCGTACTGGTCGCAGATCTCGCGCACCCGCCGGAAGTAGCCGGGCGGGGGCGGGAAGCAGCCGCCGGCGTTCTGGACGGGCTCCAGGAAGACCGCGGCGACCGTGTCCGGGCCCTCGAAGAGGATCTGCTGCTCGATCTGGTCGGCGGCCCAGCGGCCGAAGGCCTCGGGGTCGTCGCCGTGGATCGGGGCGCGGTAGATGTTGGTGTTCGGGACCTTGTGCGCGCCCGGCACCAGCGGCTCGAAGGGGGCCTTCAGGGCCGGCAGGCCGGTGATGGACAGGGCGCCCTGCGGGGTGCCGTGGTAGGCGACGGCGCGGGAGATGACCTTGTACTTGGTCGGCTTGCCCTGGAGCTTGAAGTACTGCTTGGCGAGCTTCCAGGCGGTCTCGACCGCCTCACCGCCGCCGGTGGTGAAGAAGACCTTGTTCAGGTCGCCCGGCGCGTAGTCGGCCAGACGTTCCGCCAGCTCCACGGCCTTCGGGTGGGCGTAGGACCAGACCGGGAAGAACGCCAGCTCCTGCGCCTGCTTGAACGCGGTCTCCGCCAGTTCCGTGCGGCCGTGTCCGGCCTGGACCACGAACAGACCGGCGAGACCGTCGAGGTAGCGCTTGCCCTTGTCGTCGTAGATGTAGGTGCCCTCGCCCCGGACGATGGTGGGGACCGGGGAGTTCTCGTACGAGGACATGCGGGTGAAGTGCATCCACAGGTGGTCGTACGCGGTGCGGCTGAGGTCCTTGGTGCTCACGGTTATCGGGTCCTCACGGTTATCGGGTTCCCCACATGTAGGTCTGCTTCTTCAGCTTCAGGTAGACGAAGCTCTCGGTGGAGCGCACGCCCGGCAGGGCACGCATGCGTTTGTTGATGACGTCCAGCAGGTGGTCGTCGTCCTCGCAGACGATCTCGGCGAGGATGTCGAACGAGCCCGCGGTCATCACCACGTACTCGACCTCCGGCATGTCGGTGAGCGCGTCGGCGATCGCCTCGACGTCGCCCTCGACGTTGATCCCGACCATCGCCTGCCGGCGGAAGCCCACGGTGAGCGGGTCCGTGACGGCGACGATCTGCATCACGCCCTGGTCGAGCAGCTTCTGGACGCGCTGGCGCACGGCCGCCTCGGACAGGCCGACGGCCTTGCCGATCGCGGCGTACGGCCGGCGGCCGTCCTCCTGGAGCTGCTCGATGATGGCGAGGCTGACGGCATCCAGGTGAGGGGTGCCGTTCTTGGGCTCGCGGGAGTCCCGGTGCTCTGCGCTTCGACTGGCCACGACCTCACTCTGCACGACGTCTCGACAGTTCCGCAAGGCCGGGGCGATGAAATTCGTTGTTTACGAGACTGAGATCTGCGGATTCCGCAGCCCCGGCGGGATCGGGGGTGTTGAAAACGTGGGGACAGCGATTAATGTGGGTGTCTCAGCCATTGGACATCCGAACTTGGAGGGCCGGCAGTGAGCACCGAGCTGGGACCCCTGCGCAAGCTGCGCAATTACATCGCCGGTGAGTTCCGGGACGCCGCCGACGGGCGGACCACCGAGGTGGTCAACCCCGCGACGGGCGAGGCCTACGCGACCGCGCCGCTGTCCGGCCCGGCGGACGTCGACGCCGCGATGCGGGCCGCCGCGGCGGCCTTCCCGGGCTGGCGCGACACCACCCCGGCCGAGCGCCAGAAGGCCCTGCTGAAGATCGCGGACGCGTTCGAGGAGCGCGCCGAGGAGCTCATCGCGGCCGAGGTGGAGAACACGGGCAAGCCGGTCGGGCTGACCCGCTCCGAGGAGATCCCGCCGATGGTCGACCAGATCCGCTTCTTCGCGGGCGCGGCGCGGATGCTGGAGGGCCGCAGCGCCGGCGAGTACATGGACGGGATGACCTCGATCGTCCGTCGTGAGCCGGTCGGCGTCTGCGCGCAGGTCGCGCCGTGGAACTACCCGATGATGATGGCCGTGTGGAAGTTCGCCCCGGCGATCGCGGCGGGCAACACGGTCGTCCTGAAGCCCTCGGACACCACCCCCGCGTCGACCGTCCTGATCGCCGAGATCGTCGGCTCGATCCTCCCCAAGGGCGTCTTCAACGTCATCACCGGCGACCGCGACACCGGCCGCCTGATGGTCGAGCATCCGATCCCGGCGATGGCGTCCATCACCGGTTCCGTGCGCGCCGGCATGTCCGTCGCCGAGTCCGCGTCCAAGGACCTCAAGCGCGTCCACCTGGAGCTGGGCGGCAAGGCCCCGGTCGTCGTCTTCGAGGACACCGACATCGCCAAGGCCGTCGAGGACATCTCGGTCGCGGGCTTCTTCAACGCCGGCCAGGACTGTACGGCCGCCACCCGCGTCCTCGTGCAGGAGGCGATCCACGACGAGTTCGTGGCCGCGCTCGCGAAGGCCGCCGCCGAGACGAAGACCGGGCAGCCGGACGACGAGGACGTGCTGTACGGGCCGCTGAACAACCCCAACCAGCTGAAGCAGGTCTCCGGCTTCATCGAGCGCCTGCCGGCCCACGCCAAGGTCGAGGCGGGCGGCCACCAGGTCGGCGACAAGGGGTACTTCTACGCCCCGACCGTCGTCTCCGGCCTCAAGCAGGACGACGAGATCGTCCAGAACGAGGTCTTCGGGCCGGTCATCACCGTGCAGTCCTTCGCGGACGAGGACCAGGCGGTGGAGTGGGCCAACGGCGTCGAGTACGCCCTCGCCTCCTCGGTGTGGACCAAGGACCACGGCCGCGCGATGCGCATGTCCAAGAAGCTCGACTTCGGCTGCGTGTGGATCAACACGCACATCCCGCTGGTCGCCGAGATGCCCCACGGCGGCTTCAAGAAGTCCGGCTACGGCAAGGACCTGTCGTCGTACGGCTTCGACGACTACACGCGGATCAAGCACGTGATGACCTCGCTCGACGCGTAGCGCTCCGCGGCGCGGCCGCGAGGCCGAGCCCCCGGCAGGGCACCGCGCCCCCGGACGGGACGTCCCGTCCGGGGGCGCGGTGCCGAGGGGCGCCCTCCTCAGCCGCCGGGGGTCGCGCGGATGGCGGCGATGTCGAACTGGAGGCGCACCTTCTCGCTCACCATGGCACCGCCCTCCGCGAGTCTCGCGTTGTACGTCAGGCCCCAGTCCGAACGGTTGATGGTGGTCGTGCCGTCGAAACCGACCCGCTCGTAGCCGAACGGGTCGGTGACGTGTCCTATGTAGGTGAGTTCCAGGTCGACCGGACGCGTGGTGTTCTTGATGGTGAGGTCGCCGGTCATGCGGTAGACGTCGCTGCCCGCGAGACGCACCTCCGTACTGACGAAGCGCATCCGCGGATAGGTCGCCGCGTCCAGGAAGTCACGGCCGGCCAGGTGCGCGTCGCGTTGTTCCACGCCGGTGTCGACGGACCCGGTGGACAGGACGATTTCCGCCCGCGAGCGAGCCGGATCGCGGCCGTCGAAGTAGAGACGGCTCCGGTATTCCGTGAAAGCCCCGCGCACGGTGGTCACCATGGCATGGCGGACGGAGAAACCGATACGACTGTGCGCCGGGTCGATCATCCATTCCCCGGTCAGCGCCGCCAGGGCGGGGTCCGGCAGGCCGGTGGGTGCGAAGCTCCGCTGGTCGTGGGGGAGTTGAGATGCTGTGGGGGATGCCGGGCGGCGCAGTGACGCAGCACGGGTGAACAGGTTCATGATTCACGTGATTACGGCACGACTGAATATGCCGCAAGTCGCCTTCAAGAGCCGCGCACACGGTCACCACGAATTCCCCCAGTAATGCGTCGGACGACCGGACGGGCCGTGAAAAAGGGGGAGGAATGGCCTTCTTGTACTGTTGGCCGGTGTCCATAACGAAGCCTCGTCACAGCCCCGGCCGTCCGGGCGACACCTCCTGGCTGGGCCCGCCGATCGATGCCCGCCCGCTCTTCGGGCGGGAGTCGGCGTCGCTCCTCCGCCTGCTCCGTGAGCTGCGGCAAGAGGAGTGGAGCAGGACCGCCGTCCCGGGATGGACCGTGCGCGATGTCGTCGCCCACCTCCTCGGTGACTTCCTCGGCCGTCTGGGCCGGCGCGGAGACGGGGACGGACACCGGCCCGCTCCCGCGTCCGGGGAGACGCTGGAGGCGTTCATCCACCGCGCCAACCAGGAATGGGTGGACCGGCACGCCGATCACAGCCCCGCCGACCTCGTCGCGGCCCTGGAACCGGCCGGCACCCAGGTCGCCCGCCGGTTCGAGAGCGCCGACCTCGACGCGACGGGCCTCGGGGTCTCCTGGGCCGGGGCCGACCCGGTGCCCCAATGGCTGGACATCGCCCGGGAGTTCACCGAGTACTGGACCCACCGCCAGCAGATCCGGCACGCCACCGGCCAGGGCACCGACCCCGAGCCCCGCGCCCTGGCCACCGTCCTGGACACCTTCATGCGGGCCTTGCCGCACACCCTGCGCGACACGGCCGCGCCCCTCGGGACACAGCTCCAGGTCGTCGTCGAGGGGCCGGCCGGCGGCACCTGGACCGTGACCGCCGGCGCGGACCGCTGGTCACTGGCCGAAGCACCCGCAGGACAGGCCGCCGCCGCGGTGCGGCTGGACCCGGAGACCGCCTGGCGCCTGTGCACGCGCGGCATCGACCCCGGCACCGCCCTCGACCGCTCCCGCATCCGCGGAGACCGTCAACTCGCCGGGGCCGCCTGCCGGATCGTGTCCGTCGTCCACTGACGGCGGCGCCTCACCCGGGCCCCTCGGGGAGAGGCTCCCCCTGGTTGACGACCCCGAACGGGATGTGGACGCTCGGAGTCCTCCGGTAGGTGCCCTCGAGGTGGCTCTCCTGGTCGTCGAAGAAGATGTGCGGCCTCAGTACGTCCATGACCGAACTCTTGTCGACACCGCCGAGGAAGAAGGCGTCGTTGACGGTCACCCCCCAGTTGTTCAGGCTCAGCACGGCCCGCTCGTGCGCGGGGGCGTTGCGCGCGGTGACGATGGAGACGTGCACGCGGATCGCGTAGCTCTCGTCCGCTCCGCGCCGCTCCTCCTCCCTGCGCTGGAGCGTGTTGATCTCGCGCAGGAAGTCCCGCAGCGGGCCCGCGTCGTGGGGAGTGGCGACGTTCAGGGCCTCGTGAGCGCGGAAGCCCTCCAGACCGTCCTGCTGGAACACGCGCTCCGACGCGTCGTCGGCGAGGACCCCGTCGAAGTCGAAGGCGATGCGGAGGTCCTTGTCCTCGGGGTCGTCGGCCACGGCGGAGCCGAGCACCCGGCCCGCCGGCAGCCCCGACGCCACGGCCTCCCGGACGTCCTTCTCGTTCGCCGACAGGAACAGCGACATGTTCAGGGCGGGCATGAACCGGTACGGCGCCCGGCCCTGCATGAAGATGGCGCGGCTTATGGGGAGTCGACGCGCCGTGATGGACCGCATGACCCGCAGTCCGGTGTCGGGGTCGTTGCGGGAGAGGATGATCACCTCGACCAGGGGGTCGCCCTCGGGGGCCAGGTCGTTCAGGGACAGGATGCGGCGGATGAAGGGGAAGGCGACTCCGGGGCGGAGGGTGTCGTCCAGGTGCTCCCGCTGGTAGGTGCGGTAGGCCTCCTCGCCGTCCCGCCGGAAGACGGCGTCGGACTCCTCCAGGTCGAACAGGGCGCTGGAGGCGATTCCGATGACCAGTCGGTTCGCGAGGCTGTACGGCGGCATGGCGGCTCCCCTCCGGCGTCGCCGCCGGCCGGCGGCGTCTGCTGGGGGGTCGACGGCCCCCCCGATCACACACTTTGCCTTCTCTTTACAACCCGCCCCCTCACCGCCTCGTCTCTCCGCTCGATCCGTCCGACGGGACAGACGCCGGACGGATGCGTGACAGCAGGACAGACGCAGGACAGACGCAGGACGGACGAGAGAGAGCGGTTGATGCGATACATACGGTTCATACCCCGAACGGGCCCCGCCGCCCTGGCCGTCGCGGGTGCCGCCGTGATGCTGGGGGCGGTCCCCGCGTCCGCCGACGGGACGGCTCCGACGCCCGCTCCGGCGGCGACCGCCGCACCCGCTCCCGCGGCGACCGCGGCACCCACTCCGGCGACCACCGCCGCACCCGCCCCCGCGGCCCCCGCGGCACCGACTTCCGTGCCGGAACCCACCGAGGACGCGACGCCGGTCCCGGACCAGGTGAGTGTGGTCCCGAGGGGAGCGGCGGACACCGGCGCGGCCACGGACCCGGCGGGGGCGTGGGGCGGGCCGGCCGCGGGGGGTGCCGCCGCGGTGGCGTTCGCCGCGGGCGCCGCCGGGGTCCACGTCGTGCGGCGCCGGCGGGCGACCCGGGCATGAGCCCGCTCTCCAGACGCGCCCTGGTCGCCGCGGCCCTGGCGGTGCCGCTCGTGGGGTGCGGTGGCCGCCCGGCCGGGCAGGGCGCGGGCACGTCTCCCGCGCCGCGCCCCTCCGGGCCGGCGGCGCACTCCTCCGGGGGTGCGGCCCCGGTCCGGCTGGAGATCCCGGCCATCGGAGTCGACACGCCCGTCATGCGGCTCGGGCTCGCCCGGGACGGCAGCGTGGAGGTGCCCCCGGTCGGGGCGCACGACCGGGCGGGCTGGTACCGGTACTCGCCCCCGCCGGGGCGGACCGGCCCGTCCGTGATCCTCGGTCATGTCACGGTGGGCGCGTACGGGGACGGCGTCTTCCGCCGCCTCGGCCGGCTGCGCCGGGGCGACCGGATCGTCGCGCGCCTGGAGAACGGCACGGCGGCGGTGTTCGCCGTCACCCGCGTACGCACCGTCGCCAAGGAGGACTTCCCGACGGAGGAGGTCTACGGGAACGTGAACCGGCCGGAGGTGCGGCTCATCACGTGCGGCGGACCCCGCGAGGACGACGGGTACCGCGACAACGTGATCGTGTTCGCCGCGCCCCCCGCGGCCCCGGACGTCGCGGGAGAACGGTGAAACGGTCCCGTGAGAGGGCGGCGGCCGAACTGTTCGCCGCCCTCTACCCGCGCCTCGCCGGCTGGTGCCGCCGGCTGGTCGACGACGACGGGACGGCGCACGAGATCGCCTCGGAGGCGTTCACCCGCCTGTGGGCGCGCTGGACGGCCGTGGCGGAACCCCAGGGGTTCCTCTACGTCACCGCGGCCAACCTGGTCCGCGACCACTGGCGCAAGCTGGAGCGCGAGCGCAACGCCGTGCGCCGGGCCACCGTCGAGGCCGCCGTGAGCCCGCCCGCCGAAACGGCCGACCCCTCGGTCCGGCTGCTCGTGCAGTCGCTGCCGGAACGACTGCGGGTGCCGATCCTGCTGCACTACTACGCTGACATGCCGATCCGGGAGGTGTCCGTGCTGACCGGGCGCAAGGAAGGAACCGTCAAGGCCGACCTGCACGCGGCCCGCGAACTGCTCCGTGCCCACCTGGGGAGAAGCCTTGATCACACCCGTTGACGACTTCGACGACGGCCCGGACCGCGACGCCGACGACCCCCTCACCGTCCTCCTGCGTCCCCCCTCCGGCCATCTGGGCCCGCCTGCCGGACGGTACGAGGAGATCCGCCGCCGTGCGGGGCGGCGACGGCTGTGGCGCACCGCCGCCGGTGCCGGTGCGGCCGTCGCCGTAGCCGTCGCCGCCTTCGTCCTGCTGCCGGCGCACCTGACGGCACCCGGGCCGCCCGCGTCCCCGACGGTCCCGCTCGCCCCGCCCCCCGTGCGCGGCACCCCGACCGCGCCCACTGCGCCGGAGTCCCCGGCGCCCGCCGCCCCGGGCCCTACCGAGGGGACCCCGGCCCCGGTCCCCGATCCCCGGACACCCGGCAACCCCACCGGCACCGCGGACCTCACCCCCGCCGCCACCCGGGAACCGTCGCCGGCCCAGGAGGTGCCCTCCTCGGTGCCGGGTACGCCGTCGACCGCGCCGGATACGCAGTCCCTCGCGCCGTCGGCGTCGGGTACGCGCCGTTGAGGCCGATTCACGCGCGGTAGCTCGCGAGGGGTGGTTGCTCCTACCCTGGAGGTCGCCGTCGGGGGAGGGTGGACGTGACGCGTACGACACGGCAGCAGCCGTCCGGGCGCCGCCTGGAGGACTCGATCGCGTGGGCGGTCAGGAACGCGGACGGTGTCGTCGCCATCGCGCTGGCGCTGGTGGTCGGCCTGATGGACATCCTGGACAAGGACTTCGACGACGACATCGTCACCGGCTCCATCCTGCTGGTGCTGGCGGCCCTGGTCTACGGCTCGCTGGCCGAGCGCCGGCGGCGGCTGGCCGACATCCGGGCCGCGACCGCGGGCACGAGCCGGGCCATCGAGGACCTGTCCATGGTGCGCACGCTGGCCGGCCCGGAGGTGGCGCTCGCCCACGAGCAGGCCCGGCGCAGCACCGCACGCTGGGTGTTCAAGGGCGGCACCGGCACCTACCTGCGGGCCGTCACCCTGCCCGAGTGCGTCGTGGAGGCCCAGCGGCAGCGGCGCTCCCTCAGCATGAAGATCGACATCGTCAATCCCGCCGACGACCGGGTCTGCGCCGCCTACGCCCGCTTCCGGCGCACCTTCGGCCATCGGCAGGAGGGCGGCGCGTTCACCGAGTGGACCACCGAGCGCACCCGCAAGGAGGCCTACGCCACCGTGGTCGCCGCCGCCTGGCACCGGCAGCGGCTGGACACGCTGGAGATCGACGTGCACCTGTCGTCGGTGGCGCCGACCCTGCGCTTCGACCTCTCCGACACCTGCCTGATCATCACCCAGGACGACCCGCGCCGCGTCAGCCTCTGCGTGGAGCGGGGACGGCCGCTGTACGACTACTACGTCACCGAGCTGCACCAGAGCCGGGAGCAGGCGGTCAAGCTCGATCTGCGCGAGGCCACCCCGCTGAGCGACGAGCCGACCGTCGACGAGGTCAGACGCCTGCTCGACCGGCTCGCACTGCCACTGCCCACGAGTTTCACCGACCGTGACGTCGGCGACATCATCGACAGGGCCCTGCGGGCGGAGGACCCGTACCGCAGGTAGCCACCTTGTGCCGAGGGGGAGACGATGGACTACCCGGCCCTGGAACGGGCCGCCCGGCGGGGAGCCGCCGGCGAGGTGATGCGGCAGGCCGCATCGGAGTTGGAACAGGTGGTCACGGGCCGCCGGGCGCTGCGCGCGGTGCGCCATCCCCTGGGGTTCGTCTGCCTGCCCGTGCTGCGGGACGGCGCGGACGGCGTGTGCGTGCACGTCTTCGGACCGGCCGATCCCGTCCTGACGGCGCACCAGGTGCACTCGCACAGCTGGGACCTGACCAGCACGGTGCTGTACGGACGGCTGGGCAACCGGCGCATGGGCGTCCACGAGGAGACCGAGCGGCCCACCCACCGGGTGTTCGAGGTGCACAGCGATGCCTCGGGGGTGGACGAACTACGGCCCACCGGGCGACTGGTGCGCTGTCTGCCGGGCGCCGAGCAGACCAGCGCGCGCGGCCAGACCTACGACCTTCCGGCGGGCGAGTTCCACACCACCGTGGTGCCGGACGGCCGTCCGGCCGCCACCCTGGTGCTGGGGCGGACACTGCCCGGCCGGGCGGACCTCTCCCTGGGCCCGTTGCGGGCCCCGGGCCGCCGAGTGGTCCGCAGGATGTGCGACGCGGCCCAGACCGTCCGCATCGCCCAGGCCGCCCTCAGGAGGATCCATGAGCCCGAACCCGACCCCCCGTCCGTCTGAACCCGCGGCCCGCTACACGTCCGAGTGCCGTACGGCGGTGGCCGCCGCCGAGGAGGCCGGGGCGCTGCTCAGGTCCCGCTTCCCGGACGGGTTCGCCGCCCGTCCCAAGGGCGAACGCGGCGACGTCGTCACCGATCTGGACCTGCTGGCCGAGCGGATCGTGGTGGACCGGATCCGGGAGCGGTTCCCGCACGACCGGATCCTCGCCGAGGAGTCCGGTGACCTGGGCGGCGACGGGGGCGGCCGCACCTGGCTGGTGGACCCCCTCGACGGCAGCAACAACGTGGTGATCGGCCTGCCCGTCTACGTGGTGGGCGTCGCCCTGTGCGTCGACGGCGCGCCGGTGACGGGGGTGGTGCACGAACCGGTGAGCGGGCGGACCTGGTCGGCGCGGCTCGGGGGCGGTGCCCACGGGCCGGGCGGCAGGCTCGCGGCGGCCGGCGGAGGCCGCCCGCTGTCCCCGGCCGGGCCGGTGCTGGCCTGGACCCAGGGGCACGCGGTGCGCCGCGACGACCCCGCCGTCCGCGCGCTGCGGCACACCCTGGAGCTGGGTTCCCGACGGCTGCTCCAGCTGTGGGCACCGCTGCTGGCGTGGGCCATGCTGGCGCGGGGGGACATCGACGGCTTCGTCGGCTACCGCGCCGAGGCGATCGACCTGCCGGCCGGGGCGCTGCTGGCCCGGGAGGCCGGGGTGGCCGTCCGGCACCTGGACGGCCGGGAGTTCGGCGGGGGCTTCCTGGGCCCCGACACGGGGCGGTCGTTCGTCGCGGCGCGGCCGGAGGTGCTGCCCCACCTGCTGGAGCTGGCGGCGGGGGCCGGGGGACCCGTTCCGGTCCTCAGCCCGTCACCGCCAGCATCGCGACCGACGCCGTGACCGCCGCCACCGCCAGGACCGCTCCCGTCCCCATCAGCCGGGTCACCGGCACCCGTACCCCGTAGGCGTGGCAGCGCTCGTACCACAGCAAGGTCGCCAGGGAGGCCCACGGTGTGATCACCGGGCCCGCGTTGGTGCCGACGAGCAGGGCGAGCAACTGGTCGTGGTTGCCCACCGGGACGGCGCCCTCGCCCGCCAGGTAGACGGGCAGGTTGTTCAGGACGTTCGAGAGGCCGCCGCCGACCGCCGCCGCGCGGAACATGCCCCCGAGGCCGCCGTCCTGGCCGACCGCGGAGGCCAGCAGGTCGTGCAGGCCGTTGGCGTTGACCGTCTCGACCACCAGGAACATGCCGGGCACCATGACCAGCAGCCGCCACGGCACGAGCGACAGCCGCAGCGCGGAGCGGTCGCGGACCGCGAAGGCGGCGACGGCGACGGCCGCGGCCGTCGCGGACGCGATCCACAGCTCGACGTCCGCGACCAGGATCGCCACCAGGAACCCGCCGCAGGCCAGCGCGCAGGCCCGGAACAGCACCGGATCGGCGGGGCGGTGCGGGCCGGGAGGCACATAGCGGTCGGCACCCGCCGCCCGCGCGGGCTCCCCCGCCGCTGCGTCGTCCCGTGTCCCCAGGTCGTTCCCCGTCCGTACGTCACCCCGGGGCCCGGCGTCATCCCGGGGCCGTCCGTCGCTCCGCACCCGCGCGTCCCGCCACGCGCGCGCGTCCTCCCCCTCCCGTACGTCCTGCGCGCGCGCCGCGCCCGGGCCGCCGCCGGGCCGGTCCGGGCCCGGCTCGGCCGGTCGCGCGGCGCCCCGCCGTCCCCGGCGCCAGTAGAAGCCCCACAGGCACGCCATGGTCACCGCGATCGCCGCCAGCTGCGGTGCCCACATGCGGCCCGCCAGCCCCAGCGGGGAGAGGGCCACCCGGTCCGCCGCGAGCAGGTTCGTCAGGTTGGAGACCGGCAGCAGCAGGCTCGCCGTGTTGGCCAGCCAGACCGTCGTCATCGCCAGCGGAACGGCGGCGATGCCGACGCGGGAGGCGAGGGCGAGCATCACCGGTGTCAGCAGGACCGCCGTGGTGTCCAGGTTCAGGGCGATCGTGGTGACCGAGGCGAAGGCCACGCAGAGCAGGAAGAGGAGCGGGTAACTGCCCCGGCCGACCCGGGCGACACGGGCCGCCACCACGTCGAAGACCTCGGCCCTGCTCGTGAGTTCGGCCAGCACGATCACCGTGCCGAGGAACGGCAGCAGCGGGGCGATCCGGGTCATCGCGTCGCCGGCCTGGGCGGAGGGCAGCAACCCCGTGCCCCAGCACACCAGTCCGGTCGCGAGCAGACCGATCGCCACCCGGTCCAGTACATGCAGACGCAATATGGCACGCACGGGAGGAAGGGTCGCACATCTGTGCCCCGCTGTAACCAGGGGGTGCTTTCCGACAGTTTCGCGGCCAGGGCCCTCCGGCCAGGATCCTGGCTGCGAAACCGGTGCATATCGACGCTCGCTCATTCATCATGACTATATGGGGGAGCGTCAGATCATCGATGGGTCAGGGCCGTTGGACTTCTTCGTCAGCTACTCACCGGCCGACGAACGCTGGGCGTCATGGATCGCCTGGACCCTGGAGGAGGCGGGCTACCGCACGGTCCTTCAGGCGTGGGACTTCGTCCCCGGCACCAATTTCGTGGACTTCATGGACCGGGGCGTGAGCGAGTCGGCCGCCGTCATCGCCGTCCTCTCCCGCAACTACGAGCGGTCCCGGTACGGCCGGATGGAGTGGCAGGCGGCCCTGCGCGCCGACCCGGACGCCCCGGAGCGCCGCCTGCTCACCGTACGGGTCGAGGACATCCCGGTGGAGGGACTGCTCGCCACCATCACCTACGTCGACCTGGTCCCCGTCACCGATCCGGCGGCCGCCCGCGACCTGCTCCTCACCCGGGTCCGCCAGGCCCTCGACGGCCGCGCCCGGCCCAGCCTGCGGCCCGACTACCCGGGCGGGAACGGGCCGCTGTCCCCGCCCGCCCCCGCACCGCCCACCGCGCCGCCGTCCGGCCGGCCCCTCGGGCGGCCCGGCTGGGCCGGGCGGCGCAGGCCCGCGGCGCCACCGGCGTACCCACCGGCGTCCGCGGGCGGGCCGGGACGCGAGGCGGTCACCGTCCTGCACCTGGCCGGACCGGCCTTCGGGCGGGGACAGGACCCGGCCGAACTACAGGCGGCGATCTGGGGGGACCTCGTCGAGCTGACCGACGCCGGCGCCCCCGCCCCCGACCTGCTGGTGGTCACCGGCGACCTGACCGCCTCAGGCAGCCCCCGCGAGTTCGACCAGGCCCTCGCCTTCCTCACCGGGCTGCGCGCCCTGCTCGGCCTCGAACCGCACCGGGTCGCCCTCGTCCCCGGCGGCCGGGACGTCAACCAGGCCGCCTGCCGGGCCTACTTCAGCACCTGCGAGGCCGACGAGATGCCGCCCCGGCCGCCGTACTGGCCCAAGTGGCGGCACTTCGCCCGGCTCTTCCAGGAGCTCTACCAGGGCCTGGACGCCGTCTTCGACAGCGACCAGCCGTGGACCCTCTTCCCGGTGCCCGAACTGCACACGGTGGTCGCCGGGCTGAACTCCTCGATGGCCTACAGCCACCGGCTCGACGACCAGTACGGCCAGGTCGGGCCCGAGCAGGCCGCCTGGTTCGCCCAGGCGCTGCGGCCGTACGAGGAGGAGGGGTGGCTGCGGATCGGGGCGCTGCGGCATCCGCCCGGCAGCGGCCGGGGCAGCGCGTCCGACGGGGGCGGCCCGCTGCGCGACACCGACGTCCTCGCCCGGCTCACCGCGCCCCGGCTCCACCTGCTCCTGCACGGCCCCGCGGGCGCCGGGGCCCGCCCCGGCCTCACCACCGCCTCCGGCGAGCTGCCGCTGCTCGGCGCCGCCGCCCCCGGCCGGCACCGGCTGCTGCGCATCGGCGGCGACGGACTCGCGGTCTGGGACGGGCCCGGGGAACCGGACCGGCGGCGGACGGAGTGGCGGCGGGCCCGCCGCGTGTTCGGCCCCGGACCGGACGGGCCGCGGACCGACGAGCCCGCCCCGGCCGCGGACGCCCCGGCGGATCCCGAGCCGCGCGCGGTCCAGTCCCCGGCCGAGGCGCTGCTCGCCCGCGTCGCGGAGGTCTGCCGCACCCGGCACGAGGGCGCCCAGATCCGGCCGGTGGCCGGACCCGTACCGCAACTGCTCGTCACCTGGGAGGAGTCCGGCTTCGTCCGCCAGCAGCGGGTTGCCGTGCACATCGGCACCCCGACCGCCGAGGACGTCGACCGGGTCGTGGCCCTCGTGCACGCGGCCGACGCCGAGACCGAGGCCGAACTCGTCCACGACGGCCCGCCGCCCGCCCGCGACCTGCGCGACCTGGCCCGCCGCAGGGGCGTGCGGGTGCGCAGCTTCACCGAGTTCCAGGGACTGCTCGACCTGCGCGGCTACGTCGCCGCCCAGAGCGAGCGGCTGCGCACCGACCCGCGCTACCCACCGGGCATGTACCTGCCGCAGCGGTACCGGGAGGTGGAGCGCCTCGGCTCGGAGGACCGCGACGGCCTGGTGGACGACATGCTCCGCCTCCTCGACTCCGACCAGGGCCGCTTCCTGCTGCTCCTCGGCGACTTCGGACACGGCAAGACCTTCGCGCTGCGTGAGCTGGCCCGCCGGATCCCGGCCGAACTGCCGCACCTGGTGCCGCTGCTGGTGGAGCTGAACGCCCTGGACCGGGCCTACTCGTTCGAGGGGCTGGTCGCCGCCCACCTCGCCGCCCACGGCGTCGACACCATCGACCTGCGCGCCTTCCGCTACATGCTCCAGCAGGGCCGGATCGTGCTGCTCTTCGACGGCTTCGACGAACTGGTCACTCAGGTCACCTACGACCGCGCCGCCGAACGCCTCCAGGTGCTCCTGGACTCGGCCGTCGACAGCGCCAAGATCGTCGTCAGCAGCCGCACCCAGCACTTCCGCTCCCAGGGCCAGGTGCTCACCGCCCTCGGCGAACGCGTCGGCCTCCTCCCGCACCGCAGGGTGCTGGCGGTCCAGGAGTTCACCCCGCAGCAGATCCACGCCTACCTGGTCAACCGCTACGACGGCGACGACCGCTCCGCCGACCGCCGGGTGCGGCTCCTCGACGCCATCCCCGACCTGCTCGCCCTGTGCCGCAACCCCCGGCTGCTCGGCTTCGTCGCCGACCTCGACGACGACCAGCTGCGCGCGGTGGCCGGCGCCGGCCGCGCCCTCAGCCCCGCCGGCCTCTACGAGGAGGTCCTCGCCGCCTGGCTGCGCTTCGAGGCGGAACGCGCCGGAGGCGGCCCCGGCCGGGCCCCCGGGCTCACCCTGGACCAGCTGTGGAGCGCGGTCACCGCGCTCGCCCTCAGACTCTGGGAGAGCGGCCAGGAATCGCTGCGCCTCGACGAGCTCACCGACGTCGCCGAGACCCTGACCGGGCTCGCCGACAGCAGACTGTCGGTGCCGCAGGCCGCGCACGCGGTCGGCTCCGGCAGCCTGCTGGTGCGCAGCGACGACGGCGTGTTCCGGTTCATCCACGGCTCGGTGGTGGAGTGGCTCGTCGCCCGGGCCTGCGCCCAACGGCTGACCGGCGGCGACACCGCGCTGCTGGCCCGGTGCCAGCTCAGCCGGCTCGCCGTGGAGTTCCTGTGCGACCTCGCCGACCACCGTGCCTGCCAGGAGTGGGCCGAGCGCACCCTGGGCGGCGACGGCGCGGGCGAGGAGACCGCCCGCGCCAACGCCGTGAAGATCCTCTCCCGGCTGCGGGTGCCCGCCCACACCGACCTGCGCGGCGCCGCCCTCGCCGGGGAGGACCTGTCGTACCGCGACTTCTCCGGCGTCGACCTCACCCGCGCCGATCTGACCGACGCCCGGCTGGTCGGCGCCAACCTCTCCGGGGCCGTGCTGCGCGACGCCCGGCTGACCGGTGCCCGGCTCGACGGCGCCGACCTGACCGGAGCCGACCTGCGCGGGGCCGATCTGCGGCGGGCCCGGCTGATCCGCTCCGACCTGACCGGCGCCCGCGTCGAGGGCGGGAAGTGGCGGCGGGCGGCGCTCGTCTCGGCGACCACCGGCACCGACCTGCCCGCCACCCCCGAACTGGCCTCCGCCGCCGTCGCCCCCGGCATGGCCGTCGACTCCGGCTTCCGGCCCTCGGCGGTGGGCGTGCCCTACGGCTACGACATGCGCACCAGCCGGCTGCCCGAGCCCATCTCGTACAGCCCGGACGGCGAACTCCTCGCCGTGGGCAGCGAGGACGGCGGGGTGCTGGTCTGCGACGCCGTCACCGGCACCGCCCTGCGCACGCTCCAGGGCCACACCGACCGCGTCTACGCCGTCAAGTTCCGGGAGCGGGTGCTGGCCACCGGCAGCGCCGACGGGACGGTACGGCTGTGGGACCCGGTCTCCGGCGCCTGCCGGCACCGGCTGGAGATCCACCCGTCGGGCGTCTGGCCGGTCGCCCTCGACGCCGACGGGTCGTTGCTGGCGACCGGGGACGCGGACGGCGTGGTCACCCTGTGGGACACGGCCACCGGAGCCCCGCTGCACCGGCTGCCCGGCCACTCCGCGCCCGTCTACACCGTCGCCTTCGGACCGGGCGACGCCACCCTGGTCACCGGGGACGCCTCCGCCGCCGTACGGCTGTGGGACCTCGCCGACGGACGGCTGATCGGGGACCTGCCGGGGCACCGGGGCGCGGTGTTCCGGGCCCGGTTCAGTCCGGACGGGACCCTGCTCGCCACCGGGGACATGGGCGCCGGGCGGGCCGGGACGGTCCGGGTCTGGGACGTGGCCGGGCGGCGGGTGCTGCACACGTTCACCGGTCACGCGGGGCGCGTCTACACGCTGGACTTCCATCCCGGCGGCCGGTTCCTGGTGAGCGGCGACACCGAGGGCGAGGTGCGGCTGTGGGACCTGGCCGCGGGGGCCGCCGCCGGGCTGCTCGGCGGCTGCCGGGGCGCGGTGTACCAGGTGCTGTTCGACCCCGACGGGACGCTCCTCGCCGCCGGGGACAGCCAGGGCGTCGTCCGGCTGTGGCGCGTCGCGCCGGACGCCGACCCGGTCGCCGTCCCCCTCAACCGGCAGCCCGCGGAGCACCGCGGCTCGGTCTGGGTGTGCAAGTTCCGCCCGCACGGCGACGGGCCCGCCCCGGAGACCGGTTCCCTGCTGGTGACCGGCGCCAACGACGGTGTCGTACGGCTCTGGGACCCCGCCACCGGACAGGGCCGGCGCATCCTGCGCGGCCACGGGCGCCGGATCGGCACGCTCTCCTTCAGCGGTGACGGCTCCCTCCTGGCGGCCGGCGGCAACGACGGTGTCGTGCGGTTGTGGCACGCCGCCTCCGGGCGGCGGCTGCGGGAGCTGACCGGGCAGAGCGACCGGCTGGTCTCGGCGGTGTTCAGCCCCGCCGACCCCACCCTGCTGGCCACCGCCGGCAGCGACGGCGACCTGTACCTGTGGAACGCCGGAACCGGCGAGTACCAGCGCGAGATGGACGTCGAGACCGACCACGTCTGGGCCGAGGCGTTCAGCGCCGACGGAAAGCTGCTGGCCACCGCCAACGACGACGACACCGTACAGCTGTGGTACCGGGCCACCGGCGCCCACGTCGTCACCGTCGCCGAGCACTACGGCCGGGTCCGCTCCATCGCCTTCCGGCCCGACGGGGCGGCCGTGGCCACCGGCTGCGACGACCGCAAGGTGCGCGTCTGGGACCTGGCCGCGCGCCGGATGACCGCCGTCCTCGACGGGCACGCCGACCGGGTGTACGCCGTGGCGTTCGCGCCCGACGGCTCCTGGCTGGCCAGCGCCTCCTGGGACGGGCAGGCGGTGATCTGGCGGGACGGCGCGGTCGCGCACCGGCTGACCGGGCACACCGGCAAGCTGTGGACGGCCGCCGCGCATCCCCGGCGGCCGCTGCTGGCGACCGCCGGCGACGACCGGACGGTCCGCCTGTGGGATCCGCGCACCGGGCGCGCGACCGCCGTCCTGACCGGCCACACCGGCCGGGTCCTGGCGGTCGCGTTCAGCCCCGACGGCTCGCTGCTGGCCAGTGGCGGCGAGGACGGCACGGTGCGCCTGTGGAACGTCCCCGGCGGCGCCCCGGCCACCCTGCGCGCCACCCTCGTCGGGCTGCCGGGCGGCTGGGCGGCGCTGTCTCCCTCCGGCGGGTACAAGTTCGAGGGCGACGTCACGGGCGAGTTCTGGCACGCGGTGGGGATGTGCCGGTTCGAGCCCGGGGAGCTGGACGGGCATCTGCCGGGGGTACGGCATGTGCCGCCGGAGGAGACGCTGGGGTGAGGGACGCGCCGGTCAGTGGCCGTGGGAGGCCTCCTCGCCGGCCTCGGACGGGTGCCCGGAGGGCTGCGCGGCCGTCGCCTGGGGGCCGGTGCGCACGGTGAACGCGGCCGTGCGGACCGTTCCGTCGACCTTGAAGTCCAGGAACAGGCGGTAGGTGCCGGTACTGGGCGCGGTGGCGGCGAAGGACACCTCGGGGCCGGACGTGGCCTCGCCCTCGGCCTCCTCGTGCGGGTGGACGTGCAGGTAGGCGAGGTCGCCGGAGCGCAGGGCGACCAGGTGGCCGTAGGCGCCGAGGTAGGGCTGGAGGTCGGTGACCGGCCGGCCGGCGCGGCGGACGGTGAAGGTGAGGTCGCTCTCGCCGCCGGACTTCAGCGCGCCGGCGAGGGTGACGGTGTAGCCGTCGACGGTGACGGTGGACGCGGGCGCCGGCGGCCGGGTCGCCCGGTACGGTCCGGTGACCGTCAGGTCGGAGCCGAGGGTGAGGCCCTCCGCCGCGCCGGCCGGGACGAAGTCCGCGAAGACGCGGTACCCGCCCGCGGCGGGGAGGTCGACCGGCGTGCTCCAGGTGCCGTCGGCGGCACGGGTGGGGTGCAGGTGGCGGTAGGTCGTCAGCTCGCGTGAGGCGAGGATCAGGTGCAGTTGTTTGCCGTGGGCGGTCTCGTACCGGGTCACCGGGTCGCCGTCGGCGTCGCGGATCACGAAGCTGAGGGCGGCCCCCTCGCCGGCCGGGACGGCCGTGGTCTCCAGGTCGAGGGTGTAGCCGTCCTGGGAGACCTGGAGGCCGGCCGGGGTGCGGTCCTCGGGCGGCGGCGAGGTGGTGTCCTGTTCGCCGTGCTCGTTGGCGGCCGTGTGCGCGGCGCTCTTCGTCTCCGGCTCGGCCGGCCCGAACACGGTACCGATGCCGTAGGCGCCGCCGAAGGTCACGGTGAGGGCCGCGCCGAAGGCGCCTATCTTCTGAAGGGAGTTCATGACGGGCTCCTGGTCTGATACCGCCGGGGGGTATCCATGGCGGCAGTTTATACCCCCTAGGGGTATCAGGAAAGCGGTGGGCGGTTGGGGCCACCTCGGTGTGGGCGCGCGACCGGGTGTCGCACACTCTCTCGAGGCCGTCCCGTGCGGCGCTCCGAAAAAGTGTTATCCCCGAAGCCTTCACCCCGTCTCCGCACGGTGATCCCCCGCATGGTCGCCACCCCGGGGCCACCTGAGAGGGTGCGGGGACGCGCGGGGTGAACCGAGGCGCACGGGACGGACGGAGAGGACGACGTGGACGGGCAGCACTGGCACTCCACCATCGCCGCCGCGCAGGCCGGTGACCGGCACGCGCTGGACGAACTGGTCGCGGGCTGGCTGCCGCTCGTCTACAACATCGTGGGCCGCGCCCTGAACGGCCACGCCGACGTCGACGACGTCGTGCAGGAGACCATGCTGCGTGCCGTCGACAACCTCGGCTCACTGCGCGATCCCGACAGCTTCCGCTCCTGGCTGGTGGCGATCGCCATGCGGCAGATCCGGGACCGGGCGCGCCGCCGCACCGCGCAGCGGCTGGACGAGAGCGTCCCCCGGGAGGGCGCCGCCGACTTCGCCGAACTCACCGTCCTCAAGCTCCAGCTGGAGGGCCAGCGGCGCGAGGTCGCGGAGGCGGTGCGCTGGCTCGACGACGAGGACCGGCAGTTGCTGTCGCTGTGGTGGCTGGAGGTCGCGGGCGAACTCACCCGCCGCGAGCTGGCGGAGGCCGTCGGCATCAGCCGGCAGCACGCCGCCGTGCGCGTCCAGCGGATGAAGGAACGCCTGGAGGTCTCCCGGGGCATCGTCCGCGCCCTCGACGGCGCCTGCCCCGCCCTGCGCGACCTGACCGCCCGCTGGGACGGCCGCCCCGACTCCGTGTGGCGCAAGCGGCTCGCCCGGCACATCCGGGGCTGCGGGTACTGCGGGGACACGCGTGACTCCGTCGTACCGGCGGAGCGTCTGATGGTCGGGATCGCGCTGGTGCCGGTGCCCGTCGGCTTCACGCTGTCCCTGGCCTTCGGCGGCAAGACCGCCGTGGCCGCCGGCTCGGCCGGCTGGTCGGCGAAGGTGCTGGCCGCGCTGACCAAGCCCGCCGTCGCGGTCACCGCGGGCGCGACACTGGCGGCGGGCGGCGCCTACGTCGTCGTCCAGACCCCGGACGATCCGCCGGCCCGTGCGGCCGTCGTGCCCACGGCGACGGCCGCGCCCGGTACGCCGCCCCCCGCACCGTCGGGGTCCGCCTCCTCCTCGCCGTCGCCCTCCCCGTCGGTGACCGAGAAGAAGACCGCCCGGTACGGCAGCGTCGTCGACGCCGTCGACAGCGCGCCCGATCCGGACCGGCGGCCCGCGAAGCTGCCGCACCGGACCGAGTCCGGGATCACCAGCACCGGTGGGCCGAAGGCCGTCATGCAGCACCGCGGCGACAGCGTGACCCTCAGCGGGCAGGGCTACGTCCTCGTGCGCTGGCAGATCTCCCCGAAGAGCCGGCCCGGCGCGCTGGTCATGCCGTCGTGGACCGGGCTGGAGGGCAAGCTGTTCCACGTCGCCTCCGGCGGCGGCCGCCGCATGGACGACCCCTTCGGCGGCGATGCCGACGGGTACGTGACCGGCATGGGCGGCCCCGACATCGGCTACGCCGTCCTGCCGCCCGGCACCCAGCAGATGTGGCAGAACGAGTACTTCTACCTCGACGGCAGCGTCACCCTCACCCAGAACGAACGCGGCGCCGACTACGGCCTCACCGTCTTCCCCTCCACCTGGGAGGCGGTCCACGAGGACGTCCTCCACGGCCCCGACCAGGGTGCCGTCCGCTACGGCCTGGTCCGTGACACCGGCGACGACGGCACCCCCGTCCCGCAGTACGTCACCCGCGGGACACCGGACGACCCGGCGACCGTGCCTCAGCGTTCCCGGGTGTAGCCGCCTCGCGTCACCCGGCGGGCCGTACCTCGCGGAGCGCGCACAGGATGTCGACGCGGTTCGTCGTGATCGAGTCGACGCCCAGGTCCAGCAGGCGGCGCATGGAGCGGCGGGTGTCGGGGGTCCACACCGAGAGCAGATAGCCGTCGCGGTGCACCCGGGCGGCCAGCTCGCGGTCGACCAGGGAGAAGCGGTAGTTGAGCCAGCGCGGCCGCACCGCCGCCAGCAACGCGGGACGCGCGGGCGCCAGGCTCGTACGGGTCAGGGCGATCTCGGCCGCCGGGTCGGCGGCGCGTACGGCGAGCATCGCGGTGGCGCCCGCGCAGTAGTACACGCGGTCCGCCGCCCCCGCCTCCCGTACGACGTCCACGACCCGGCGCGCCGTCCGCACGTCCCGCGTGCCCGGCAGATCGAGCATCACCCTGCTGCCCTCGGTCGCCGCCAGCGCCTCCGCCAGGGTCGGCACCCCGCCCCCCGTCAGCCCCCGCACCTCGGCGGCCGACAGCGACAGCAGCGGCCGATCCTGCTCCCACAGCCGCTTCAACGTGTCGTCGTGCAGCAGCACCGGCACGCCGTCCCCGGTGAGGCGTACGTCGATCTCGACGGCGTCCGCACCCAGGTCGAGTGCGGAGCGCAGCGAGTCGAGGGTGTTCTCGCGGAAGCGGTAGGGGGCGCCGCGGTGGGCCACGGCAGTCACGGTCTGCATGGGCTCATTGTGGCGTCAGCCCGCGAGCCGGCCCGAGGTGTAGGCGTCGATCTCGGCCCTGAGCCCGGCCTTGGCCGGCTCGTCGAGGAACGACGCCTCCACCGCGTTCTTCGCCAGGTCGGCCACGCCCCGCTCGTCGAGGCCGAGGAGCCGTGCCGCGACCGCGTACTCGGTGTTGAGGTCGGTGCCGAACATGGGCGGGTCGTCGGAGTTGACGGTGACCAGCACCCCCGCCTCGGTGAACTGCTTGAGCGGGTGCTCGTCGAGGGTGCGGACCGCTCGGGTGGCGATGTTGGAGGTCGGGCACACCTCCAGGGCGATGCGGTGCTCGGCGAGGTGGGCGAGGAGCTTCTCGTCCTGCGCGGAGCTGGTGCCGTGCCCGATGCGCTCCGCGCGCAGGTGGGTGAGCGCGTCCCAGACGGTCTGCGGGCCGGTCGTCTCACCGGCGTGCGGCACCGAGCGCAGGCCCGCCGCGATCGCCCGGTCGAAGTACGGCTTGAACTGCGGGCGCGGTACGCCGATCTCCGGCCCGCCGAGACCGAAGGAGACCAGTCCCTCGGGGCGCAGACGGTCATCGGTGGCGAGGCGGGTCGTCACCTCGGCGGCCTCGAGGCCGGCCTCGCCGGGGATGTCGAAGCACCAGCGCAGGGCCGTGCCGAACTCCGCCTCGGCCGCCTTGCGGGCGTCCTCGATCGCGTCCATGAAGGCGCGCTCGTCGATGCCCCGCCTCGTGGAGGAGAAGGGGGTGATCGTGAGCTCGGCGTACCTGACCTGCTGGCGGGCCAGGTCACGGGCCACCTCGTAGGTGAGGAGCCGGACGTCCTCCGGGGTGCGGATGAGGTCCACGACGGACAGGTACACCTCGATGAAGTGCGCGAAGTCCGTGAAGGTGAAGTAGTCGACCAGGGCCTCGGGGTCGGTGGGGACCTTGGAGTCGGGGTGGCGGGCGGCCAGCTCCGAGACGATCCGCGGGGAGGCGGAGCCGACGTGGTGGACGTGTAGTTCGGCCTTGGGCAGACCGGCGATGAAGGAGTCGAGACGGTGGGTCAAGGGGGCCTCCCCGTGATCGGCTGATCGGTGGGTCGGGGTCATCGTAGGCGGACGGGGGAGGGCCGCGGGCCGCCCTCCCGAGCCGGGCCGGACACCGCTGTCCAGGCACGGGCCTTAGCATTGCGGAACGCACGACAGAGGGGGGCTCGCGCATGTCCGACGACGCGTCGACGCCGGAAGCGCCGGAGAACACGGCCGCGGACGCCGGCCACAACCCGTGGTCCGCGCCCGGGTCCGTCCCGGAGGGGGCCGAAGGGCCGCAGTACGCGAGCGCGGAGGGGGCCGAAGGGCCGCAGTCCGCGAGCGCCGAGACGGCCGCCGAGTCGCGGGACGCGAGCGCCGAAGGGGCCGGGGAGCCGCAGTACGTGGGTCCCCAGTGGGCCGGTGAGCTGCGGGACGCGAGCGCGGAAGGGGCCGGCGAGCCCCACGTGAATCCCCAGTGGGCCGGTGAGCCGCGGGACGCGAGTCCGGAGGGGGCCGCCGAGTCGCGGGACGCGAGCGCGGAAGGGACCGAAGCACCGCAGTATGCGAGTCCCGGGCGGACCGGTGAGCCGCAGTACGCGGGTCCCGAGAGGGCTGGTGAGCCGCGGGACGCGGAGCCCAGGGTGGCGCTGAGCGAGGACGCGGAGCCCAGGGTGGCGCTGAGCAAGGACGCGGCTGCCGCCGGTCAGGGCGGGACGCGGGACCAGGCACCGTCCCTGTCCGTTCACGACCAGCGGACGGTCACCTCGCTGCCGAGCGTGACCCCGGCCGCCCCGGCTGTCGGGGACGGCGTCCCGCAGGGGTGGGCGAGCCCCGCGGCCCCGCCGGCGAACGGCTCCCTGGCTTCCTTCCCGCCGCCGAACCCCGCCACGGCGGCCGGCGGCCCGCACCCCTTCGCGCCTCCCGTCGTGCAGGACGGGGCCGTTCCCCCGCCGCCGATCGCTCCGGACGGGCCGGGCCGAATGCCGTACCCCCATCCCGGTGGGCGGGGATACGCGGCACCGGTCGGCTACGGCGGTGCGCCGGGCCCCTACGGGTGGCCCGGGATGCGGCCGATGGAGAACGGCATGGGCATCACCGCGATGGTGCTCGGGATCATCGCGGCCGGCGGGTTCTGCATGTGGCCCGCGGCCATCGTCACGGGCGTCCTCGCCGTGATGTTCGGTCTGATCGGCCGGGCGAAGGCCAGGCGGGGCGAGGCCTCGAACCCGGGGCAGGCCCTCGCCGGCATCATCTGCGGCGCGGCCGGGTTCGTGCTGGGAATCGGGCTGGCGGTGCTGGTGATCGTGGCCGGCTGAGCCGGCCGGGCTCATCCGCTCCGCAGGCGCTCCCGCGCCTCCATCAGCGCGAAACCCAGCAGGTTCGGCCCTCTCCACCGCCGCGGATCCGACGCAGCCTCGTCGCCCGCGGCGAGGCCGATGCCCCACACACGGTCGACGGGGCTCGCCTCCACCAGCACCCGCCCGCCCGTGTTCAGCAGGAACTCCCGCAGCTCGGGGTGGGCCGTGAACTTGTGGACGCTGCCCTCCACCACGATCCGGAACCGCTCCCGCTCCCAGGTCGCCTCGTCGAAGTCACGGACCAGGCGGCCGGCCTTCTTCGCCTCGGAGGGGTGCCCGGCGGCCAGCGCCTCGCGCTCCGCCTCCGCGTCGCCGAAGAGCCGCGCCTTGCCGGCCATCATCCAGTGCTCGGCCGTCGCGTAGGTGACCCCGTCCACCGTGAAGGGGGACGGCCACCACTGGCTCAGACAGCTCGCGCCCACCCGGCCGTCGGGGAGCGGCCGGTGGCCCCAGAAGTGCAGGTACCTGATCCTCGCCCCCGCCCGGACCTGCCCGACCAGGGCTTCCCAGGAATCGATCTTCTCCATGCCGCCACTGTGGCACGCGCCGCTGACAGCGCGTCCCTCCTTTTCGTGACGGGCTCACCACCCCGTCGACAGATTCCGTCGCGTAACCAAAAGGCAACAACGGAATCCCTTGTTGGAGTGCCACTGCTCTGTCAGGATCGGCACTCACATCGAGCTGGAGCTACGCCACCCGGCCCCGTGCACAGCGGGGTGAAGGCGGAGGAGAGCGACATGCAGAACCCGGGCACCGCCATCCCGGACCGATCCGACCGGTTTCCCGCACGGGAACGTTTCGCGGACGGCGCCCAGTACATCGCGGGGCGCCTGAGGAAGGGGACGTCCGGGCGGACCCACGCCGTGGTCGATCCGGCCCGCGGCGAGGAGGTGTACACCTACGAACTCGCCTCCACGGCCGACGTCGACGCGGCCGTCGCGGCCGCCCGTGCCGCCTTCCCGGGCTGGGCGGGTGCCACTCCGGCCGAGCGCTCCGACGCCCTGCACCGCTTCGCCGCCGTTCTCGCCGAGCGCGCGGAGGACTTCGCCCGGGCCGAGTCGTCGCAGTGCGGCAAGCCGCTGAAGCTGACCCGCGAGTTCGACGTTCCCGGGACCATCGACAACACCGCCTTCTTCGCGGGTGCCGCCCGGCAGCTCGCGGGACAGTCGGCGGGGGAGTACTCCGGGGACCACACCTCGTACGTGCGCCGCGAGCCCATCGGCGTGGTCGGCTCCGTCGCCCCCTGGAACTACCCGCTCCAGATGGCCGCCTGGAAGATCCTCCCGGCCATCGCCGCGGGCAACACCGTCGTACTCAAGCCGGCCGAACTCACCCCGCTGACCTCGCTGTTGTTCGCGCAGGCCGCCACCGACGCCGGGATCCCGGACGGGGTCGTCAACATCGTCACCGGGACCGGGAAGGAGGCCGGTGAGCATCTCGTCGGACACCCCGACGTGGCGATGACCTCCTTCACCGGGTCCACCGACGTCGGCCGGCGCGTCGCCGAGATCGCCACCGCCACCGTCAAGCGGCTGCACCTGGAACTCGGCGGGAAGGCCCCCTTCGTCGTCTTCGACGACGCCGATCCGGAGGCCGCCGCCAACGGCGCCGTCGCCGGCGCCCTCATCAACACCGGGCAGGACTGCACGGCCGCCACGCGCGCGTACGTGCAGCGGCCCCTCTACGAGGCGTTCGTCGAGCGGACCGCCGCCCTCATGGAGACCGTCCGGCTCGGGGATCCGTTCGCCCCGGGCACCGACCTCGGGCCACTGATCTCGCACGTCCACCGCGACCGGGTCGCCGCCTTCGTCGACCGGGCGCGCGCCTACGCGCGCGTGGTGACCGGCGGCGAGGCCCCGCGCGGAGAGCTCGAGAACGGGGCCTACTACCTCCCCACCCTCATCGCGGACGCGGCGCAGGACAGCGAGATCGTCCAGTCCGAGATCTTCGGGCCGGTCCTGGTCGTCCTGCCCTTCGACAGCGACGACGAGGGGATCCGGCTGGCCAACGACACGCCGTACGGGCTGGCCGCCTCCGCCTGGAGCCGTGACGTCTACCGCGCGAACCGGGCGACACGCGAGATCAGGGCCGGGTGCGTGTGGGTCAACGACCACATCCCGATCATCAGCGAGATGCCCCACGGCGGGTACCGGGCGTCCGGCTTCGGCAAGGACATGTCCATGTACTCGTTCGAGGAGTACACGCAGATCAAGCACGTTATGTTCGATAACACGGCGGTTGCCCGGAAGCCCTGGCACCGCACCGTCTTCGGGGACCGTTAGCGACGACCGGCCGCCGACCACGGCCAGACCTCCCGAAAGGGCACCACGCGCATGGAGCAGTACGAGCCCGACCGCCTGACCCCGCCCCAAGTGGCCGCCATGCGGCGCAGCCTGCGCAACGGCAGGGCGGCCATGACCCGCAGGTCGCTGCTGCGCGCCTCGGCGGGCGGCGCCCTGACGCTGGGCGGTCTCGGGGCGCTGAGCGCCTGCGGGATCCCCGCGGCCGGCCGGACCGAGGGCGGCACGTCCGCCGAGGACCACTCGGCCGAGGAGAAGACCGTCACCTTCTCCAACTGGACCGAGTACATGGACGTGGACGACTCGGGGAAGCGCCACCCCACCCTCGAGGCGTTCACCCGGCGGACCGGTGTCAAGGTCAAGTACACCGAGGACATCAACGACAACAACGAGTTCTTCGGCAAGATCAAGCCGCAGCTCGCCGCGGGCCAGGACACCGGCCGCGACCTCCTCGTCCTCACCGACTGGCTGGCCGCCCGCCTCATCCGCCTCGGATGGGTGCAGAAACTGGACCCGTCCAACCTGCCGCACGCCTACGCCAACCTGTCGAGCCAGTTCCGCAGCCCCGACTGGGACCCGGGACGGGCGTACTCGTACCCCTGGCAGGGCATCTCGACCGTCATCGCCTACAACAAGAAGGCGCTCGACGGCATCGAGGTGAAGTCGGTCTCCGACATGCTGGACAACCCCAGGCTCAAGGGGCGCGTCGGCTTCCTCACCGAGATGCGCGACAGCATCGGCATGACGCTGCTCGACATGGGCAAGGACCCGGCGAAGTTCACCGACGACGACTACGACGCGGCCGTCGCCCGCCTCCAGAAGGCCGTGGACAGCGGCCAGATCCGCCGCTTCACCGGCAACGACTACACGTCCGACATCACCAGCGGGGACTTCGCGGCCTGCATCGCCTGGGCCGGTGACGTCGTACAGCTCAAGGCGGACAGCCCCGACGTCGACTTCGTCATCCCGGACAGCGGCTACATGACGTCCAGCGACAACATGCTGATCCCCAACAAGGCGCGTCACAAGACCAACGCCGAACGGCTCATCGACTACTACTACGAGCCGCAGGCGGCCGCCGAGCTCGCCGCCTACATCAACTACGTCTGTCCCGTCGACGGCGTGCAGGCGGAGCTCGCGAAGATCGACGAGGATGCGGCGAACAACCCGCTGATCATCCCCGACCAGGCCATGCAGGCCAAGTCCCATGCCTTCCGCTCCCTGAGCACGAAGGAAGAGACGGCCTACGAAGAGAAGTTCGCGAAGCTCACTGGGGCGTGACGACGATGAAGACGACAGACAACGGCGGCGACGTCCGCCTCTCCGGCATCGGCAAGACCTACGGCTCGTTCACCGCCGTCCACCCGCTCGACCTGACCGTCCCGCAGGGCTCCTTCTTCGCCCTGCTCGGCGCCTCCGGCTGCGGCAAGACCACCACCCTGCGCATGATCGCCGGACTGGAGGAACCCTCCTGCGGCACCGTGCACCTCGGCGACCAGGACGTGACGGCACTCCCGCCGTACAAGCGGCCGGTGAACACGGTCTTCCAGTCGTACGCCCTCTTCCCGCATCTCGACATCTTCGAGAACGTCGCCTTCGGCCTGCGCCGGCGCGGTATCAAGTCGGTGAAGAAGCAGGTGGAGGAGATGCTGGACCTCGTCCAGCTCGGGGAGCAGGCCCGCAAGAGGCCGCACCAGCTCTCCGGCGGCCAGCAGCAGCGGGTGGCCGTGGCCCGTGCGCTGATCAACCACCCCAAGGTGCTCCTCCTCGACGAGCCCCTCGGCGCCCTCGACCTCAAGCTGCGCCGCCAGATGCAGCTGGAGCTCAAGCGCATCCAGACCGAGGTCGGCATCACCTTCATCCACGTCACGCACGACCAGGAGGAGGCCATGACCATGGCCGACACGGTCGCCGTGATGAACGCGGGCCGCGTCGAGCAACTCGGCTCGCCCGCCGACCTGTACGAGAACCCGAGGACGACGTTCGTCGCCAACTTCCTCGGCACCTCCAACCTCATCGAGGCCGAGGTCGACTCCACGAGCGGCGACGACATCGTGCTCACGGCGGGCGACGGCAAGCTGGTGCTGCCCCAGGCGCGCTGTGCCACGCCGGCCACGGCGGGCGGCAGGGTGCTGGTCGGCGTCCGGCCCGAGAAGATCTCCCTCACCCACACCGACGACGCCGGCGGGATCCCCGACGGACGCAACCGCGTCACCGGCCGGATCACCGCCACCTCCTTCATCGGCGTCTCCACGCAGTACGTCGTCGACAGCGCCGTCTGCCCGGAGTTCGAGGTCTACGTCCAGAACGTCGACCGCGACGCCCGCCTGGCCCCCGGCGCCGAGGTCGTCCTGCACTGGAGCCCGGCCCACACCTTCGGCCTGGACGCGGCCCAGGACATCGACGCGGGCACCGAGGAAGAGGCGGCCGCCTGATGTCGACCCTCACCGAGGCGCCCCCGCCTCTCGCACCGACGGCCCCCGGGACGAAGCCACCGCGCAGGAGGGGCCGCTGGACGCCGTACTGGCTGCTGCTGCCGGGCCTGCTCTGGCTGCTGGTCTTCTTCGCGCTGCCGATGGTCTACCAGGCCTCCACCTCCGTGCAGACGGGCTCGTTGGAGGAGGGCTACAAGGTCACCTGGCACTTCGCGACCTACTGGGACGCGCTCGGCGAGTACTGGCCGCAGTTCCTGCGCTCGGTCGCCTACGCGGCCGCCGCGACCGCGCTGTGCCTGGTGCTCGGCTACCCGCTGGCGTACCTGATCGCCTTCCGGGCGGGCCGCTGGCGGAACCTGATCATGGTCCTGGTGATCGCGCCGTTCTTCACCAGCTTCCTGATCCGCACGCTCGCCTGGAAGACGATCCTCGCGGACGGCGGGCCGGTCGTCGGCGCGCTCAACACGCTGCACGTCCTGGACGTCACCAGCTGGCTCGGCTGGACCTCCGGCGACCGGGTGCTCGCCACGCCGCTGGCGGTGGTGTGCGGTCTGACGTACAACTTCCTGCCGTTCATGATCCTGCCGCTCTACACCTCGCTGGAGCGCATCGACGGGCGGCTGCACGAGGCGGCCGGCGACCTGTACGCCAAGCCGCTCACGACCTTCCGGAAGGTCACCTTCCCGCTGTCGATGCCCGGCGTGGTCTCCGGCACGCTGCTGACCTTCATCCCGGCGGCCGGCGACTACGTCAACGCCGAACTCCTCGGCTCGACCGACACCCGCATGATCGGAAACGTCATCCAGACGCAGTTCCTGCGGATCCTGGACTATCCGACCGCGGCCGCCCTCTCCTTCATCCTCATGGCCGCGATCCTCTTCATGGTCACCTTCTACATCCGCAGGTCCGGGACGGAGGATCTGGTCTGATGCCGTTCGTCAACTGGCTCAAGCGCCATCTCGTCGTCATCGCGGGACTTCTGACCCTCGCCTATCTCCTGCTGCCGAACGTCGTCGTCACGGTGTTCTCCTTCAACGCACCGAAGGGACGCTTCAACTACGCGTGGCAGCAGTTCTCCACGGACGCCTGGCAGGACCCGTGCGGCGTCCCGGGCCTGTGCGGCTCGCTGTCGCTCAGCCTCCGGATCGCCTTCTGGGCGACGCTCGGCGCCACCGTCCTCGGCACGATGATCGCCTTCGCGCTCGTCCGCTACCGCTTCCGCGCGCGGGGGGCCGTGAACTCGCTGATCTTCCTGCCCATGGCGATGCCCGAGGTCGTCATGGCGGCCTCGCTGCTCACCCTGTTCCTCAACATGGGCGCGCAGCTGGGATTCTGGACGGTCCTCATCGCGCACATCATGTTCTGCCTCAGCTTCGTCGTGACGGCCGTCAAGGCACGCGTCATGTCGATGGACCCGAGGCTGGAGCAGGCGGCCCAGGACCTGTACGCCGGACCCTTGCAGACGTTCCTCCGCGTCACCCTGCCGATCGCGGCACCGGGAATCGCCGCGGGCGCGATGCTCGCCTTCGCGCTCTCCTTCGACGATTTCATCATCACCAACTTCAACGCGGGCTCGACCGTCACCTTCCCCATGTTCGTCTGGGGTTCGGCACAGCGCGGAACGCCCGTCCAGATCAACGTCATCGGTACGGCCATGTTCCTCGTCGCCGTACTGCTCGTCCTGACCTCGATGGTCGTCGGCAACCGCCGTAACAGGCGCAAGGCATAAGCAGCCGTAGGGAGTTGAAATCATGGCCCCGAGCGCCATGAGCCGTGGCAGAGACACCAACTGGACGAAGTCCCTGTCGGAGGCCCAGCCGGTCCCGTACTGGCTGGAAGACCCCGGCAAGCCCCGCCCCGAGCCCGCTCTCACCGGCGCCGAGACCTGCGACCTGCTGGTCGTCGGCGGCGGCTACAGCGGACTGTGGACCGCGCTGATCGCCAAGGAGCGCGAGCCGCAGCGGGACGTGGTGCTGCTGGAGGGCCGCGAGGTGGGCTGGGCCGCCTCGGGCCGCAACGGAGGCTTCTGCGCGGCCTCCCTCACGCACGGTCTGGCCAACGGGCTCGCCCGCTGGCCGGAGGAGATCCACACGCTGCGGGAGCTGGGCGAGCGCAACCTCGACGAGATCGAGGCGGCGATCGCCCGGCACGGCATCGACTGCGACTTCGAGCGCACCGGCGAGATCGACGTCGCGACCGAGACGTACCAGGCGTGGCACCTGCGCGACTGGTACGAGGAGATCGCACGCGAGGGCCTCGCCGACGGCATCGAGTTCCTCGACGCCGACGCGGTCCGCGAGCAGGTGAACTCGCCCACCTTCCAGGCGGGTCTGTACGACCGCCGGGGCGTGGCCATGCTGCACCCGGCCAAGCTCGCGTGGGGCCTGAAACGGGCCTGTCTGAAGCTCGGCGTCCGCGTCCACGAGCACACGCCCGCGCTGACGCTGAAGCCGTACGGCGCCGGGATGACCGTACGCACCCCGTACGGGCAGGTCCGCGCCCGACGGGTCGCGCTCGGCACGAACGTCTTCCCGAGCCTGGTCAGGCGGGCGCGGTCGTACACCGTCCCGGTCTACGACTACGCGCTGATGACGGAACCGCTGACGGCCGGGCAGCTCGCCTCGGTCGGCTGGCAGAACCGCCAGGGCCTGGGCGACTCGGCGAACCAGTTCCACTACTTCCGCCTCTCCGCCGACAACCGCGTCCTGTGGGGCGGCTACGACGCGATCTACCCGTACGGCGGCCGCGTCCGCGCCGAGTACGACGACCGGCCGGAGACGTACGCCAAGCTCGCCGGGCACTTCTTCACCTGCTTCCCGCAGCTGGAGGGCGTCCGCTTCACGCACGCGTGGGGCGGCGCGATCGACACCTGCTCGCGCTTCTCGGCGTTCTTCGGCACGGCACACCAGGGCAAGGTCGCCTACGCGGCCGGCTACACCGGACTCGGCGTCGGCGCCACCCGGTTCGGGGCCGAGGTGATGCTGGACCTGCTGGCCGGGGAGACCACCGAGCGCACGTCCCTGGCGATGGTCCGCAAGAAGCCGCTGCCCTTCCCGCCGGAGCCCTTCGCCTGGACGGGCATCGCCCTCACCAAGTGGTCGCTGGCGCGGGCGGACGCGCACGCCGGACGGCGCAACCTGTGGCTGCGGACGATGGACCGGCTGGGCCTCGGCTTCGACAGCTGACGGCCTCTGCGATGGAGCGAGCCGTTCACCCCGACGGGTGGCCGGAACCCGCGTAATGCCGGCCGGGGACCTCTCTCTCCCTTCCTGACGCGCACGCGTCCACGAGAGAAAGGGAGGTCCCCTCATGGCTGGGGCGAAGACGGCCGTCGCATGGCTGGCATCCGTCGCACCGGACCCCGAGGCCTGCCGCCGGGAATGGGAGCGCGACCCCCTCGGGGTCGCCGTGCTGCCCGTCGGCGAGGCCTGGGACCTGCTCATCCTGCCGAGCCGGCTCGGCAGTCCCACGCTCGACGTCCTGACCCGCGTCCTCGACCGGCCGGGGCCCGTACTGGCCGCCTTCGACGACGACCGGGCGGGCTTCCTCGTGCCGCCGGGCACGGCCGCCCGCTGGCTCGGCACCGGGATCCGCACGGCCGGAGCGGGCACCTGGATCGTCGTGCCCCATCCCGGCCGCTCGACCGGAAGCATCCGCTGGCTGGTCCCCCCGGACGGCTCGGGCACCCTGACCGACCCGTTCCTCCTCGAACGCGCGATGCACGAGGCGGCGGCGGGCCCGCCCCGGGGAGAGCACACCTGACCCCCGGCCGCCCTCCCCGGCTACTCCGGTGACGTCGCCTTCAGCGCCAGCCACAACTCCATCCGCACGTCCGGGTCGTCCAGCGAGCGCCCCAGGATCTCCTCCACGCGGCGCATGCGGTAGCGCAGGGTGTGGCGGTGGACGCCCAGGTCGGCGGCTGCCGCGTCCCACTGGCCGTGGCGGGAGAGCCAGGCGCGCAGGGAGGCGACCAGGTCGCCCCGGCCGGTCGCGTCGTGTTCGCGCAGGGCTCGCAGCAGACCGTCCGCGAAGGCCTTCACCGCGTCGTCCGCGAGGAGGGGGAGGACCGAGCCCGCGGCGAGCTGCTCGTGTTCCACGAGGACACGGCCCCGGCGGCGGGCCACGGACAGGGCCTGTTCGGCCTGCTTGTAGGCCGCGGCCGCCGCGATCGGGCCGGACGGCGCGGACAGGCCGACGACCAGGTGGTCCTCCTCGCCGCCCTCCCGGACGGTCCCGGCCGCGCGGGCCTGCTCCAGCGTCGCCGCGTGGTTCCCGCACGCCAGCACGGCCTTGCCCTCGTCCGCGCCCAGCACCACCAGCCGTTCGCCCTCGGGCACCACCAGCACCGCCTCGCCCGAGCGGGCGGCCGCCGACTCGACGACCTCGGCCAGGGCCCCAAGTGCGTCCCCCGCCCCGTGCGGCGCCTCCGCGACGATCACCCGGAAGGGAGCGTCGAGCAGACTGCCGTACAGGTCCCCCGCGACGGCCCGGGCGTGGTCCGGTTCGCCGGCGAGCAGCATGCGCAGCACCGCCGCGCCGAGGCGCTGTTCGGCCGCGTGCAGGGAGCGGGAGCGTTCCGTGGTGAGGGTGAGCAGGGCGATGGCCGAGTGGACGGCGTAGCGCTCCGCCGTGCCGAGGGCCGACGCCGTACCGACCGCGAGGGCCGCGCGGGGGCGGCGGCCGGTGCCCAGGGAGTGCAGTTCGACCCGGTCGTCGTGGTCGGAGTGCTCCGGTCCGCCGACCACCGCCGAGGCCGGCGCCGGCCGGTCCCGCAGCCGCTCCACGTCCGCCGTGAGCCGTGCCGCCCGCCGACCCGCCCACTCGGGCGCGGCCGCGACGACGGCGCCCGAGGCGTCGTACAGCGCCGCCCAGCCGTCGACCTGGGAGGCGAGCGCGGCCAGCAGGCCCTCCGGGCCGTCGGTCAGCGCCTGCCTGGTCAGCTCCCGCTGGGCCGCGAAGCCCGCCGTGACCGCCCGGTACTGGTCGGCCGCGATCGCCGCCGACACCGCCTTGCTGATGGCGAGGAAGGGCGTGCGGCGCGGCACCTCCAGCAGTGGCAGGCCCGCCTCCTCCGCCGCGTCCACCAGAGCCTTCGGGATCTCCTCGTAGTTGACGCCGACGGCGAAGCCGAGCCCGACCACCCCCGCCCCGGCCAGGCGCTTCACATAGCGCCGCATGGCCTGGGGGTCCTCCGCGTCCAGTTTCAGCGCGGTGATCAGCAGCAGCTCGCCGCCCTCCATGTACGGCACGGGATCGGCGAGCTCGCTGACGTGCGCCCAGCGCACCGGCACGTCCAGGCGGTCCCCGCCCGCCCGCACGGTCAGCTTCAGCGCGGAGTGGTGGACGAGCGAGGCGAGCGTGGGGGGCATGGGGCCTTCAGGTCTGAGGGGCGATCGTCGACGAGGATCGTGTGCGTCCGACGAGGATCGTGTACGTCGTCTTCCGCGTGATCTTTTGGCCGCTTCGTATGAAGGGCCTGTGTCGATTCTGCCTCACTGGAGGAGTCCCCGCGCCGGTTCAGCCCCGCAGGTCCACCAGCAGCGGCGGCGCGTGCTCGCCCTCCACGGTCGTCAGGGACAGCACCGCGTGCCCGGGCGGCACCTCGTGCGCCAGCCGGGAGGCCGACCACCGCTCCCGTTCGACCTGGCGCACGGTCACCGCGTCCGTGGTCACGGCCTTGCCGGTGACCAGCTTGCGCAGGGCGTGGATCGCGCGGGTCATCGGCTGGTCCGCGAAGACGGTGTGCTTCGCGACCTCCGTCGTCTCCACCCACTCGGTGCCCCAGGTCTGCGCGAACCGGCTGCCGTCCCACGTGGTGATGCCGGAGAACGCCATCCGGCAGCCGACCGCCCCGTACAGCGGCCCGTGCAGCGACTCGGGGACGTCACCGATGGTCCGCAGGGCGAGCACCACGCCCGCGTTCTGCGAGCGCAGCCGCTGGACGCGGCGCACCGACTCCGCGGTGACCGTCCCCGTCGCGTCGTCCAGGACCAGACAGGCGAAGTGCGTGCGCCGGCCCTCCCGTACGACCGCGTGGAACTGGGCGAGGACGAGCCGGGTGATCAGCCGGCCCGCCTCCTCGTGACCGCGCTCGGGCAGGTCGACGCGTACCCGCAGGGGGTGGTGGGCGACGGCCCGCAGCGAGAACGCCCGGTGCGCGCCGCCCGGTCGGCCGCCCCCGTCGAAGAAACCGGCGAAGACCGGCCGGTTCAGCAGCGCGAGCCGGTCGGCGAGCGCGCGGCCCGGATCACCGGGCGTGCCCGTCTGACGGAGCCGCGCGTCGAGCTCACGGCGCATGACCTCGTCCCCGGCCACGGCCTCCCGCAGCGCGGACAGCGCCGCGGGCTCGCCCTCGAGGAGTTCGCGCAGCTCGGGCAGGGCCGGGAACCGTCCGTGCACGGCCCGGTAGGGGCCGAGCAGCTGGGCGAGCGCGGTGGCCGCGCTCTGCCCGTTCACGGTGTCGAGGTCGCCCACCAGCGCCTCGGCGAGGACGGCGGCGGCCTCGTCGGGGTCCTCGGACTCCGCGTACGGGTCCAGGTCGTGGACGGACGACGGGTCCCCGATCCGCACGATCACGTCGAACGCGGAGTCGGAGCCGAGCGGGCTGCCCGGGGCGGAGACCGCGACGAGCGCGCAGCCGCCGGTGAGCGCCTGGAGGGCCAGCGCCTCGGTCAGCGGTTCGACGAGCGTCCGTGTCTTGCCCGAGCCGGACGGCCCGACCGCCAGCAGCGAGGTGCCCAGCACGTCCGGGCCGAGCGCGGCGCCCGCGTCGCGGTAGGGGAGAGGGGCGCGCTCGGCGGCCACCCAGCGCCCGATGCGCACCTGGCCCGCCAGCAGGTCGTGGCGTGCGCCGCGCCGGGACAGGTCGCGGTCGCCGGAGGGGTGCGCCCAGGCGGCGCCCGCCTCCCGCAGCACCGTCTCCCGGAAGTCCGGGAGTCCGGCCGACCACGCGCGCGTGACGCGCGCGCAGTCCACGTCGTTCATCCGCCCGGCCGCCACCTCGGCGGTCAGTACGTCCGCCGCCTCGTACTGCCCCGCGTCCCGCAGCTCCGGCCACTGCGCGCGCGGCCGTTCCCCGCTCGCCGGCCCGGGACGGTCGGGCGCCGCGCGCCGGGCGGCGAGCCGCTCCCTCAGGTACGGCCACCAGCCGCCGAGCAGCGCGAACGGCCACACCACCAACAGCGTGATCACCGCGTAGAGCGAGTCGGTGAACGCGGGGGAGGCGAACAGCTCGTAGCTGCCGGAGATCAGCACGACGAGCGAGAACAGCGGGGCGACGACCGGCAGGGCGTCCCAGCCGACCCCCGGGAACGCGCTCGGGAAGACGAAGCTCAGCGCGGCCAGGGCGCACAGCAGGGCGAGCAGGGCCCGCGCGGGCTGTGGCCGGCGGCCGACGAAGTGGCGCGCGGCGTCGAGCCAGCCGCCCAGCCGGCCCATGGCGTAGAGCAGGACGGCGAAGAAGACCCCGTCGTAGACCACCCGGGCCTCGGCGCCCTGCGTGGTCCTCGGGGAGGCGGTCGTGCCGCCCCACCACCAGTCGTCCGGCGTGAACAGCCGCAGCGGCGCGAACTGGTACGGAAGGCCGCCGCGCCGCCACAGCGACCACAGCACCAGCGCGGCCACCAGCGGGATCAGCATGCCGACGAGCGTGACGGGCGCGAGCCGCTCCGCCGCCCGCCCGGCCTTCGGCGGCCGGTACCCGAACCGCCAGATGCCCGGCTCGGCGGCCGGACGCGCCTCGTTCAGCCAGGCGGCCACGGCGGAGGAGGGCGGCGGCGCGGCCTGCTCGGACGCCTCGGACGCGCCCGGCGCTCGGGCCGGCCGCGGCGGCACCGCGGGGGGCGCCGGCGGTACGGCGGGGCGCGGTGGCGGCCCCGCCGGGCGCGGCACAGGATCCGCGTGCGTGCCCCGCGCGTCCTGCGTCCCGTCGCTGTCCATCGCCGTTGCCCCCTGACCAGCCGTTCCGTCCGTCGTCGCCGAGTCAATCTAACGCCCTCGCAAGGGGAGTTCACCGCTTACGCGGCCGGGCCCGTGCCGGGGACCGGCCGGCCGGCTATGTCCACGGCGGACAACCGGCGCCGCCGACAACGCCCACATGGAGCATGCCCACCCCTCGCTCCCCGTCCTAGCCTGCGAGAAAGGAAGCAATGCGTCCGAAAACGCACCCCCCGGAACACCCGGACCGCGAACATCCCGGACCGCCCGGAACGCAAGACCATCAGGGAGCCCCCCATGACCGCACTTCCGCAGGAGCGCCGCGTCGTCACCGCCATCCCCGGCCCGAAGTCGCAGGAGTTGCAGGCCCGCCGCGTTGCCGCGGTCGCGCAGGGCGTGGGTTCCGTGCTGCCGGTGTTCACCGCGCGCGCGGGCGGCGGCATCATCGAGGACGTCGACGGCAACCGTCTCATCGACTTCGGCTCCGGCATCGCGGTGACCAGCGTCGGCGCCTCCGCCGAGGCCGTCGTACGCCGGGCCTCCGCTCAGCTCGCCGACTTCACCCACACCTGTTTCATGGTCACCCCCTACGAGGGCTACGTGGAGGTCGCCGAGGCCCTCGCCGAGCTCACCCCGGGTGACCACGCCAAGAAGTCCGCGCTGTTCAACAGCGGCGCCGAGGCCGTCGAGAACGCCGTCAAGATCGCCCGCGCGTACACCAGGCGCCAGGCGGTCGTCGTCTTCGACCACGGCTACCACGGCCGGACCAACCTGACGATGGCGCTGACGGCCAAGAACATGCCGTACAAGCACGGCTTCGGCCCGTTCGCGCCCGAGGTCTACCGCGTGCCGGTCGCCTACGGCTACCGCTGGCCGACCGGTCCGGAGAACGCCGGCCCCGAGGCCGCCGCGCAGGCCATCGACCAGATCACCAAGCAGGTCGGCCCGGACAACGTCGCCGCGATCATCATCGAGCCGGTGCTCGGCGAGGGCGGCTTCATCGAGCCGGCCAAGGGCTTCCTGCCCGCGATCCGCCAGTTCGCCGCGGACAACGGCATCGTCTTCGTCGCCGACGAGATCCAGTCCGGCTTCTGCCGTACCGGCCAGTGGTTCGCCTGCGAGGACGAGGGCATCGTCCCGGACCTGATCACCACCGCCAAGGGCATCGCGGGCGGCCTGCCGCTCGCCGCCGTCACCGGCCGCGCCGAGATCATGGACGCCGCGCACGCGGGCGGCCTCGGCGGCACCTACGGCGGCAACCCGGTCGCCTGCGCCGGTGCGCTCGGCTCCATCGAGACGATGAAGGAGCTCGACCTCAACGCCAGGGCGAAGAACATCGAGGCCGTCATGAAGGCCCGGCTGGGCGCCATGGCCGAGAAGTTCGACATCATCGGCGACGTGCGCGGCCGCGGCGCGATGATCGCCATCGAGCTGGTCAAGGACCGTACGACCAAGGAGCCGAACCCGGAGGCGACCGCCGCCCTGGCCAAGGCCTGCCACCAGGAGGGCCTGCTGGTCCTGACCTGCGGCACCTACGGCAACGTGCTGCGCTTCCTGCCGCCGCTGGTCATCGGGGACGACCTGCTCAACGAGGGTCTCGACATCATCGAGCAGGCCTTCGCCCGCATCTGAGACGGGCCCCGGACGTCCGGTCCGGAAGCCACGGAATTCCGGGCCGGGCAGAGCGTGTGAAGAAGGTGTGCGAGGTGGATGGCGGGACGGGGATCCGTCTGTCGTCCCGTCGACCACTGCCGTAGGTTCTCACCAGATGAGAGATACACCCCGCCCACAGGGGACTGTGGGCGAACCCGGGCCGGGGCCTCCCCAGCTTCGACCTGGTCGTGCCTCGCGCACACAAACCGGAGCCTCCGGCTTCGGATCTCCTCACCGATCGGACGGTCGCCCGCCCCAAACCCCCCGGGGCGCGCGGCACATTCCGATCCGGACGGCCACCCCGGAACCACCCCCCCTGTTCCGGGGTGGCCGACCTCCTTCCGACGTGCGGACCACGGAACGCAGACCCCGGACTCGCTCCGGGGTCTCTTTTTCGAGCGGGATGCGATACGGTACGTCTCGTCTCGTGATGACGTTGTTCTCCGTCACCGTTCGCCGTCCGCAGGAGGAACCGATGCACCAGTACGTCGACGCCGCACCCGGCATCCGCCTCTGGGCGCAGGAGCGCGGCCCCGCCGACGCGCCCCCGCTCCTGCTGATCATGGGCGCCCAGGCCTGCGCACTCGGCTGGCCGGACGAGTTCGTGGACCTGCTCGCCGTCCACCACCGCGTCATCCGCTACGACCACCGCGACACCGGCCGCTCCACCTGGGCCTACGACGAGCGGCCCTACCCGGTCACCGCGCTCGCCGAGGACGCCGTCGCCGTCCTGGACGCCTTCGGCGCCGACCGGGCCCACGTCGTCGGCATGTCCCTCGGCGGGATGCTCACCCAGCTGCTGCTGGCCGACCATCCCGGCCGGCTGCTCGGCGCCACCCTGATCGGCACCCAGGCGCTGAGCTCCGTCCCGTACCGACGCCCCGACGGGAGCGCCGTCCCCGTCGGGGAACTGCCCGGCATCGACCCCCGCCTGCTGGAGCTGTGGGCCCGCCCGGTGCCGGACGACCCGGACCCGGAGGCCGAGCTGGACCGGAGGGTCGAGCACTGGCGGCTGCTCGGAGGGGAGCAACTGCCCTTCGACGCCGCGTACACCAGGCAACTGGAACGCCGGATCATCGCGCACACCGGGCACCACCGCACATCCACCGCACACGCCCGCGCCGACTCCTCCGGCATGGACCGCACCGAGCGGCTCGCCCGCACCGAGGTGCCCACCCTGGTCGTCTCCGCACCGGCCGAGCCGGTCTTCCCTCCGCCCCACCCGCAGCACCTGGCCCAGGCGATCCGGGGCGCACGGCTCGTGGAGATCCCCGGCATGGGGCACGCCCTGCCCCGAGCCGTGCACGCACCGCTGGCCGCGGCGATCCTGGAGCACACCGGCGCCCTGCCCTCCCTCGCGGCCGCACCCCGCCGCACCTGACAAGCTGGAGTCCATGTCGACCCGCCCCCACCAGCGGACCGAGGACGCGCCCGCGCCGCCGGACGCCGGCACCCCGGCTCCCCACACCCTTCTCCTCATCCTCCTGCTGGTCCTGCCCGCCCTCCTCTTCGCGCTGCTCACCTGGCAGGTCGCCGCCGACGGCCCGCTCCTGCGGCTGGACGCACGCCTGAGCCGGGCCCTCGTCCACCCCGACCGGCCCTCCGAGCTGCTGTCCGACCTGGGGAACGTGCAGGTGGCGGTGCCGGCCCTGGCGCTGGTGGCCGGATACGTGGCCTGGCGGGGGAGCGCGGTGGGCCGGGGGCGCTGGTGGCTGCCGCCCGTCGCGGCCTTCCTCCTGATGACGCTGGTCCCGCTGATCGTCGTACCGCTGAAGGAGTGGACGGACCGGCCCGGGACGCACGTCGTGCCGCCGGCCACCGGCTACTACCCGTCCGGTCACACGGCGACCGCGGCCGTCGCCTACGGATCCGCGGTGATGGTCCTGCTGCCCTGGCTGGTCACGGCGGCCGCCCGGCGCGCGGCGGTCGCCGGGGCGGTCGTCCTCGTCCTGGCCGTCTCCTTCGGGCTGGTCCGGCGCGGGTACCACTGGCCGCTGGACGTGGTGGCCAGCTGGTGCCTGTGCGCGGTGCTGCTGGGCGCCCTGTGGCTCCTGCTCCGGCGGGCGAGGCGGTAGCCCGACCGCGCCAAAGCGGCGCACGCCCGCGCTCCACCACTACGACTCGGACAAGCGACCCTCCGCCTCCCCGCCCCTACCGTGGACCAGGAAAAGCCAGCACACCCCCAAAGCGGAAGGGCCGGGACCCGACATGACTTCCCTCCACGCCTTCTGGCTCGCCGGCCGCCAGGCCACCGGCGAGGACAGCTTCGACGTCAGCTCCCCGTGGGACGGCCGTCTCGTCGGCAAGGTCAGCGTGCCCACGGACGCGCAGGTCGAGGAGGCCGTGGCCGCCGCGTACGCCGTGCGGGAGGAGTTCGCCGCCACCCCGGCCCACGTACGCGCCGCCGCCCTCGACCACGTCAGCAGGCGGCTCGTCGAGCGCACCGAGGAGATCGCGCGGCTGATCTCCGCCGAGAACGGCAAGCCGATCAAGTGGGCGCGCGGTGAGGTCGGACGCGCCGTCTCCGTGTTCCGGTTCGCCGCCGAGGAGGCCCGGCGGTTCAACGGCGGCGAGGCCCAGCGCCTCGACACCGACCTCGGCGGTCAGGGGCGCCTCGCCCTCACCCGGCGTTTCCCCAAGGGCGTCGTGCTCGGCATCGCGCCGTTCAACTTCCCGCTGAACCTGTGCGCCCACAAGGTCGCCCCGGCGATCGCGGCCGGCGCGCCCATCATCCTCAAGCCGGCGCCCGCCACCCCGCTCTCCGCCCTGGTCATCGGCGAGCTGCTCGCCGAGACCGAGCTGCCCGCCGGCTCCTGGAGCGTCCTGCCGGTCTCCAACGACCGCATGCCCGCCCTCGTCCAGGACGAGCGGCTGCCGGTCATCTCCTTCACCGGCTCCGAGAAGGTCGGCTACGCGATCATGGACTCGGTGCCGCGCAAGCACTGCACCCTGGAGCTGGGCGGCAACGGCGCGGCCGTCGTCCTCGGCGACTGGGCGAGCGACGCCGACCTCGACTGGGCGGCCACCCGCATCGCCACCTTCTCCAACTACCAGGGCGGCCAGTCCTGCATCTCGGTGCAGCGGGTGATCGCCGACGCGTCCGTGTACGACCGGCTGCTGCCGCGCGTCGTCGCCGCCGTCGAGGCCCAGGTCACCGGTGACCCCTCGGACGACACCACCGACGTCGGCCCGCTGGTCAGCGAGGACGCGGCCAAGCGCGTCGAGACCTGGGTGGACGAGGCCGTCGCCGCCGGCGCCTCCCTCCTCACCGGCGGCAAGCGCGACGGCGCCTCCTACGCGCCGACCGTCCTCGCCGACGTGCCTGCCGACGTGACGATCTCCTGCGAGGAGGTCTTCGGGCCGGTCCTCACCGTGCGCAGGGTGGACGGCGAGGCCGAGGCCTTCGCCGCCGTCAACGACTCCAAGTACGGCCTCCAGGCGGGCGTGTTCACCCACGACCTCCAGGTCGCCTTCCGCGCCCACCGGGCGCTGGAGGTCGGCGGTGTCGTCATCGGCGACGTGCCCTCCTACCGCGCCGACCAGATGCCCTACGGCGGCGCCAAGCAGTCCGGGGTGGGCCGTGAGGGCGTCAGGTTCGCCATGGACGACTACACGTACGAGCGGGTGCTGGTCCTCACCGGGCTCGCCCTCTGACCGGATTCCCGGCCGACCCCTAGCTAATGGGAACCATTTTCAGGTACTGTCGCTCCTGACGCGAGTTCGCCGTCCCTGAAGGGGCCCGGCACCGATGCCTTCCGGTGCCGGGCCCCTTCTCCGCGTCGGCCTGGTCCGGCCCCTCAACCGGAGAAGCCGACGAGCGCGAGCCGCAGGGGGCCGCGCAGCCTGAGCCGCAGGTCGTGCACACCGCCCGCGGCGAACGGGGCGTCGAGCGTGGTGTAGTCGTACGGTCCCGGCGTGGGCGCGTCGAGCGTCAGCACCGCCAGGGCCGGGCCGCCGGCCAGGCAGACCTCCACCGTGCCCTCGCCGGCCACCTCCACGGTCACCCCGGTGGTGCCGGCCCCGAAGTCGCAGGCCCGGTAGAGCAGTTCGCCCGTGCCGCCCGCCACCGGCGTCACCGCGTCCCCCGACACCTTGGTCCGGTCCACGATCTCGGTGCCGCTCTGCTCGTCGAAGTCGACGGCGGCCAGAGCCCGGCGCACCACGGGACGCGGGGCGGCCGCGTCGCCGTCGAGCGTCACCGTCGTGCGCAGCCGGACGTCCTCGCTGGACGCGCCGACCAGCAGGTCGTACGGGCCCGGCTCGCGGCGCCAGTCCCCCCGGGCCACGTCCCAGAACGCGAAGGCGGACAGCGGGACCTCGAAGGACAGCTCCCGCCTCTCGCCCGGGGCGAGCGTGACCCGGCGGTGCGCCAGCAGCTCGCGGCGCGGCCGGGTGACCGACGGGTCCACCGCGCGCGTGTAGAGCTGGGCGACCTCGTCGGCGGTCGTCTCCCCGGTGTTGGTGACCGTGAAGGAGACGCGCGCCGAGCCGTCCCCCACGCCCACCACCAGGTCGGCGTAGGCGAACGAGGTGTAGGACAGGCCGTGCCCGAACGGGAACAGCGGGGTGCCCTCGAAGTACAGGTACGTCTGGCGGGCGCCGATCACGTCGTAGTCGAGCAGGTCGGGCAGGTCCGCGTCGTCGGCGTACCAGGTCTGCGGCAGCCGGCCCGCGGGGGAGACGTCACCGGCGAGGACGCGCGCCAGGGCGGTCCCCGCGGCCTGCCCGCCGTGCGCGGTCCACAGCACCGCGGACAGGTGGCCCGGCTCGATCGCGTACGGGTACGCCGACACCAGCGCCAGCACCGTGCGCGGGTTCGCGGCGCGGGCCGCCTCCAGGAGCCGCTCCTGCTGGGCCGGCAGCCGCAGGGTCGTACGGTCCTCGGTCTCGCGGCCGTTGATGTGCGGGTCGTTGCCCGCCACCACCACGACCACGTCCGCCCCGGCCGCGGCCCGGGCCACCGCCTCCTCGCCGCGCTCCGCCACGACCAGCTCGAAGACCTCGGGATCCTCCTCGGCAACCCGCACGCCGTCAGCGGCGACACAGACGTGGCGACCCGTTCCCAGGTGCTTCAGGAGGTGACCGTTCCCATGGGGTTCGAGGCGGAACGTCTCCTGGACGACCCAGCCGCCGGGCTGGTCGGCCGCGGCGCGTATGCGGCCGTCCTCGGCGACCGAGAGGTAGCGGCCGTCGGGGGCGCGCAGGGTGAGGACGCCCTCGCCCCAGTCCACCAGGGCGAGTTCGGTGCCGGTGGCGTCGGTGGTGAGCGGCGGCAGGTCGGTGCGGCCGGCGAGCAGCGCCGGGTCCAGAGCGCCCTCGGCGCCGCGCACCTCGTCGGCGGCCTCCGGGGCGGGCGGAACCCTCAGGAACGTTCCCGCGGAGGTTTTCAGCAGGACGCGGTCCACGCCCTCCGCGAAATCCACCCGCTCGGCGCCGAACCGCTCGTACAGGCCCTCCAGAGGCGTGGAGCGGTGGAGCAGGGTGCCGCTGTACCAGTCGAGCTTGCACTCGTCGGCCAGCAGGCCGACCACGGCGACGCGGGTGCCTGCGGCCAGCGGCAGCACGCCGTCGTTGCGCAGCAGGACCACGGCCTGCTCGGCGGCCTCCCGCGCGAGGGCGCGGTGGGCCGGGGTGTCGAACTCGCCGGTGCCCGCGTGCGGGTCGTAGTGCGGGTCGAACTCGCCGAGGCGGAAGCGGACCGAGAGCTGACGGCGGACCGCCGTGTCGAGGTCGGCCTCGGTCAGCAGGCCCCGCTCCAGGGCGCCCCGGACCCGTGCGGTGATCTTCGAGCCGTCCGTGCCGTGGTCGGTGAAACTGTCCACGCCGGCGACCAGCGAGGCCGCCGTCGCCTCCTCGTGGGTGTCGAAGTAGTGCTCCGAGTCGACCAGGTTGGAGGGGGCGCCGGCGTCCGAGCAGACCAGCAGTTCCTCGTCCGTCCAGGTGCGCAGTTGCTCGCGCAGGTACGGGGAGACGTGGTTGGGGCGGCCGTTGACCAGGTTGTACGCGGGCATCACGCCGGCCACCGCGCCCGCCTCGACCGTCTCGCGGAAGGCGCGCAGGTCGTACTCGTGCAGCACGCGCGGGCGGACCGAGGAGGACGTGACGTCACGGCCGGTCTCGTTGTTGTGGGCCAGCCAGTGCTTGAGGACCGGGGCGGTGCGCCAGTAGGTCGGGTGGTCCCCGCGCAGGCCCTGGGTGTAGGCGGTGGCGATGGCCGAGGTCAGCTTCGGGTCCTCGGAGTAGCCCTCCTCGTTGCGGCCCCACAGGGGGTGGCGCAGCAGGTTGACCGTGGGGGACCAGACGTTGAGGCCGACGCGCTCGTCGCGGGCGCGCATCGCCCGGACCTCCTTGGACACCGCCTCGCCGACCCGGCGCACCAGCTCCGGGTTCCAGGTCGCGCCCAGCCCCACGGCCTGCGGGAACACCGTCGCCGGACCCATCCACGCCACGCCGTGCAGCGCTTCCTGGCCGGTACGGAACGCGGCGATGCCGAGCCGCTCCACGGCGGGTGCGAACTGGTGCAGGAAGGAGACCTTCTCCTCCACGGTCAGCCGCGACAGCAGGTCGTCGATGCGCTTCGCGAACGGCAGCTGCGGATCGCGGAAAGGCGGCGTGGGCGGCGTCTGTGCGGTCACGTGGTGATCCCTTTGCGATGGAGCGGGGGAGCTCTTTCGAAGCGCTTCGATGCTCATTCGATACCGGGGTGGGTGTCAAGACGTCCCTCGGCAACAACTCCGACTTCCGGGCGTCATTTCAAGCAGCATATGAGCGTGGACGAAACCTGGATACCTCGGAGGAATCTTGGGAGCGAACCCTTGTGCACCCCCATGCCTTCACTTAACCTCACAGCAACATCGAAGCGCTTCGACGATCCTTGGACAGTCCGGAGTGGCAGCCGCCAGGCACGCAATCCTCCGACGAGCGAGGACCGGGAACCGCTTCAGCTCAGCCAGTTCCACTCGAGACACCGCAGCCGACGGCCACCGCCGGGTGTCCTGGTGCGCCATGAAGGGTTGACGCAATGACGCCGAACGCCGCTTCCGCCTCCTCCGGGCCCAGCCGGAGAAGCTTCCTCGCCTCCACGGCGGTCGCCACCGCAGCGGTGGCGGGAGGGATGCCGTTGCTGGCCGCCTGCGGCGGCACCGACAGCGGCTCGCGCGACGGCACCACGTCGGGCAAGGACGCGAAGAAGATCCTTCCGGCCTACGTCGCCAGCAACGTGGTGACGCCGGACATCCCGTCCAAGAACGGCTCGTCGATCGGCTTCACCAGCAAGCTGGACCTCGCCGGTCTGAAGACGTCGGTCCCGAAGAAGCTCGGCAAGGGCGGCAAGGTCACCATCATGTCGCCGTTCTGGGGCTCGCCGCCCGCGGCCGGCAACGCCTACTACACGGCGATGAACGACCTGATCGGCGTCGACGTCCGGTGGCAGAACCAGGACGGCAACACCTACGACCAGAAGCTCGGCGCGGTCCTCGCCTCCAGCGACGTCCCGGACGTGGTGGTGATCCCGGGCTGGAACATGGGCGGCAAGATACCCAGCGCCATCATCGGCAAGTTCGCCGACCTCGGCCCCTACCTGTCCGGTGACGCGGTCAAGGAGTACCCGAACCTCGCGGCGATCCCGACGGAGGCGTGGCAGCGGTCCCTCTTCGGCGGCGCGCTGCGCGGACTGCCGATGCCGGCCTCGTACGTCCAGAACATCGTGCCCTGCTACCGCCAGGACGTCTTCGACAAGGAGGGCTACGAAGTCCCCACGTCCGCGGACGAGTTCCTGGCCCTGTGCAAGGAGATCACCAACGCCAAGGCCAAGCGGTGGGCCTGCGGCGACATGAAGTGGACCGCCTTCAACTCCTTCGGCGTGCTGTCGGGCGGGGAGAAGCCGCTCGGCTGGAACCTGGTCGACGGCAAGCTGATCTACCGCATCGAGACCGAGGAGTTCCTCGAGGCGCTGGAGTGGACCCGCAAGCTGTTCGCCGCCGGGGTCGTCCACCCGGACTTCGAACTGGGCAAGAGCCAGGCCACCGACCCGGCCCCCAAGTTCGCCGCCGGCGAGTTCCTGATCTGGAACAACGACATCTCCAACTGGTACGGCCAGACCGCCTCCCAGGCCACCCAGAACCCCGACTTCAAGATCTGGGGCATGGACATCTTCGGCCACGACGGCGGCGACCCGACCCTGTGGGCCGCGCAGCCCGCCAGCATCTTCGCCTTCATCAGCAAGAAGGCGTCCGAGTCCGTGATCCGCGACGCGCTGGCCGTCGCCAACGTGACCGCGGCGCCGTACGGCACCAAGGAGTACATGCTCACCAACTACGGCGTGGAGGGCACCCACTACACCCTCAAGGACGGCGTGCCCGTCAAGAACGACAAGGGCAACAACGAGGTCCTCAACGCCTACGTGATGGTCGCGAGCCCCGCCTCGACCCTCGCCCACCCGGACTTCCCGGACGTGGCCAGGGGCCAGGTCGAGTGGCAGCAGCGGATGGGCGCCTTCACCAAGAAGTCGAGCTTCTGGGGCATGCAGATCACCGAGCCCACGCGCTTCACCAACCTCTCCAACGACATGGAGCAGCTCGAGGACGACATCGTCCGCGGCCGCAAGAAGATCAGCGACATGCAGCAGTTCGTCTCCGACTGGAAGAGCAAGGGCGGAGACAAGCTGCGCGACTGGTACCAGAAGATCCTCGACGAGAACGGCAGCGCGGCCGGCTGACCCGGGGCTGAGGCAAGGAGAAGGCCGTGTCCCACAGTACGGTGCCTCGCAGCGCAGCCGAGGCGAAGACGAAGACCACGAGCAGGACCCCGGTGGCGTCCGGCGACGCCACCGGCCCCGGGGGCGAGCGGGGCACGGGCAGGCCGAGCCTGCGGTCCAGGTTCAGACGCGACCGCGTCATGCTCCTGATGACACTGCCGGCCCTCCTGCTGGTCCTGCTGTTCAACTACGTACCGATCCTCGGCAACGTCGTCGCCTTCCAGGAGTACGACCCCTACATCAGCGACAACGGCGTCGTCTCGATCCTGAACAGCCCCTTCGTGGGCCTGGAGAACTTCCAGCGGATCTTCCAGGACTCGGCCTTCTGGAACGCGGTCCAGAACACACTGGTGCTGTTCTTCCTGCAGCTCGTGCTGTACTTCCCGATCCCGGTCCTGCTCGCGCTGCTCATCAACAGTGTGGTCAGGCCCCGGGTCCGGGCGGTCGCGCAGGCCGTCCTGTACCTGCCGCACTTCTTCTCCTGGGTGCTGGTCATCGCCGTCTTCCAGCAGCTCTTCGGCGGCGCCGGCGTCCTCTCCCAGCTGTTGCGGGAGAACGGCTACAACGGCATCAACATCATGACCAACCCGGACACCTTCCCGCTGCTGATCACCGCGCAGAGCGTGTGGAAGGACGCCGGGTGGGGGATCATCGTCTTCCTCGCCGCCCTGGCCTCGGTCAGCCCGGACCTGTACGAGGCCGCCGCGATGGACGGCGCCGGACGCTGGCGCCGCATGTGGCACGTCACCCTGCCCGCGCTGCGGCCGGTGATCGCCCTGCTGCTGGTGCTGCGCGTCGGGGACGCCCTGACCGTCGGATTCGAGCAGATCCTGCTGCAACGTGACGCCGTCGGGCCGGGTGCCGGTGAAGTCCTCGACACCTTCGTGTGGTGGAACGGCGTGCGCAACCAGGACTTCGGCTACGCGGCCGCCGCCGGCCTGATCAAGGGCGTCGTCAGCCTCGGGCTGGTCCTCGCCGCCAACAAGGTGGCCCATCTCATGGGCGAGCAGGGGGTGTACAAGAAGTGACCGCCGTCATCGACAAGCCGGTGCGGGAGCCCCGTCGGTGGGCGGCACCGCCCCGGCCGAGCTGGGAGGAAGAGCCTTCCAGGGCGGGCCTCGCGGGCAAGGGTCTCGCCCTGTCGCTGGCCGTCCTGGCGATCCTGTTCCCGCTGTGGATCGTCGTGGTCACCAGCCTCTCCTCGCGCAAGACCATCGACGAGGCCGGCGGGCTGGTGATGGTGCCCAAGGGCATCACCTTCATCGCCTACCGGGAGCTGCTGAGCGGCGGCCAGGTCACCCGGGCCACGATCATCAGCGTCCTCGTCACCCTGATCGGCACGGCGTTCTCCATGACCGTGTCCGTGCTGTGTGCGTACGGGCTGTCCCGCACGGGGTCGCTCGGGCACCGCTGGATCCTCATGACGCTGCTGGCGACCATGTTCTTCAGCGCCGGCCTCATCCCGACGTACCTGCTGGTGCAGACCCTGGGTCTGACGGACACCTATCTCGCGCTGATCCTGCCCAGCGCGGTGAGCGTGTTCAACATCCTGGTGCTGCGGGGGTTCTTCATGGGGATCTCGCAGGAGCTCATCGACAGCGCGCGGATCGACGGTGCCGGCGACCTGCGGATCCTGTGGCAGATCGTCATGCCGCTGTCGCGTGCGGTGATCGCGGTGATCACCCTGTTCTACGCCGTCGGCTACTGGAGCGCCTGGTTCAACGCGTCCCTGTACCTCAACGACCAGGACATGATGCCGTTGCAGAACGTCATGATCCAGCTCGTGCAGAAGCAGGAGGCGCCGGTGGGCCTGGGCCAGGCCATCAAGACCGGCCAACTGTCCGGCCTGGCCGTGCAGATGGCGGTCATGGTGATGGCCCTGCTGCCGGTGGCGGTGCTGTCGCCGTTCGTCCAGAAGCACTTCAAGAAGGGGATGCTGACGGGCGCGGTGAAGGGTTAGCGGTTGCGCCGCAGGCGCGGGGGCTGAGGCTCGTCCGGCGACTGCGGGCCGCCCGTGGCCGGTCGCGCAGTTCCCCGCGCCCTGGAGTCACCTCGCCCAGCCGCCCAGCCGCCCAGCCGCCCAGCCGCCCAGCCGCCCGGGGCAGCACGGGTGGCACAGGCGGCACCCCGTCAGCGCCGGCCGCGCGACCCACCCCCCACCAGCCCACGGCACCCGGCACACCCAGGTCCACGACTCCGACCCCCTGCGAGGTACCCCATGCACGCCTCCCCCCTCAGCCGTCGCACCGTACTCGCCGGCACGGCCGCCGCCGCGGCTCTCACCAGCGTCCCCGCGCTCCAGGCGACCGCCCGAGCCGCCGGCACGGCCGCCGCGGCCGCCGCCCCCGTCACCTACCGCTGGCGCAACGCCGTCATCGGCGGCACCGGATTCATCACCGGCGTCCTCTTCCACCCCGCCGTCAAGGGCCTCGCCTACGCCCGCACCGACATCGGCGGCGCCTACAGATGGGACGACCGCACGGCCCGCTGGACCCCGCTCACCGATCACCTCGGCTGGGACGACTGGAACCTGCTCGGCGTCGAGGCCCTCGCCGTCGACCCGGCGCACCCGAACCGCCTCTACCTCGCCCTCGGCACCTACGCGCAGTCCTGGGCCGGCAACGGCGCCGTCCTGCGCTCCGAGGACCGCGGCGCCACCTGGACCCGCACCGACCTCACCGTGAAGCTCGGCGCCAACGAGGACGGCCGGGGCACGGGCGAGCGGCTCCTGGTCGACCCGCGGGACAGCGACACCCTGTGGCTGGGCACCCGGCACGACGGTCTGTGGAAATCGACGGACCGCGGGGCCACCTGGGCAGCCGTCGGCGGCTTCCCGGGCACCCCCGGCGCGAACGGCCAGGGCGTCACCCTCCTCGTCGCCGCCGGGCGCACCCTCTACGCCGGCTGGGGCGACGGCGACGGCACGCCGGGGACGAAGAACCTGTACCGGACCGGCGACGGCACCACCTGGGAAGCGGTCCCCGGCCAGCCCTCCGGCACCGCCGCCAAGGTCCCGGTCCGCGCCGCCTACGACCGGGGCACCGGCCACCTGTACGTGACGTACGCCAACGCCCCCGGGCCCAACGGCCAGTCCGACGGCAGCGTGCACAAGCTGTGCACCCTCGACGGCACGTGGACGGAGGTCACGCCCGTGAAGCCGGGCGGTACCGCCGCCGACGGCTCGGCCGACACCTTCGGCTACGGCGGCGTGGCCGTCGACGCCCGCCGCCCCGGCACCGTCGTCGTCTCCACCAACAACCGCTGGGCCGCCATCGACACCCTGTACCGGTCCACCGACGGCGGCCGCACCTGGACGTCCCTCAAGGACACCGCCGTCCTCGACGTGTCGGAGACCCCCTACCTCAAGTGGGGTGAGGCCCAGCCGAAGTTCGGCTGGTGGATCCAGGCCCTCGCGCTCGACCCGTACGACTCCCGGCACGTCGTCTACGGCACCGGCGCGACCCTCTACGGCACCCGGGACCTCAAGCACTGGGCCCCGCAGATCCGCGGCCTGGAGGAGGCGTCCATACGCCAGCTGATCTCGCCCCCGACCGGCGAGGCGCACCTGCTCAGCGGTTCCGGGGACATCGGCGTGATGTACCACGAGCGGCTCACGGCATCGCCGTCGCGCGGCATGGCGTCGAACCCGGTGTTCGGCACGGCGACGGGGCTCGCGCAGGCGGCGGTCAAGCCGTCGTACGTCGTCCGGACCGGCTGGGGCGACAAGGGCAACGGCGCCTACTCGAACGACGGGGGCCGCACCTGGGCGCCCTTCGAGGCCCAGCCCGCCCTCGCCAAGGACGCACCGGGCCCGATCGCCACCAACGCCGACGGCAGCGCGCTGCTGTGGACCTTCGTGCACTGGGACGGCACCAAGTACCCGGCCCACCGCTCGGCGGACAACGGCGTCACCTGGGCCGAGGTCTCCTCCTTCCCGAAGGGCGCCACACCGGTCGCCGACCCGGCCGACCCGACGCGTTTCTACGCCTACGACACCGACACGGGAACGCTGTACGCCAGCACGGACAGCGGCCGCTCCTTCACCGCGCGGGCGACCGGACTGCCCTCCGGTGACAGCCAGTTCGAGCTGGTTGCGGCGCCGGGACGCTCGGGCGACCTGTGGCTGAGCGTGAAGTGGAACGGGCTGTACCGGTCCACCGACGGCGGCGCGACCTTCACCAAGGCCAGCAGTTGCTGGGCCTCGTACACCCTCGGCTTCGGCAAGGCGGCCGACGGCGCCGGCTACCCGGCGGTCTACATGGTCGGCTCCACCGAGACGATCACCGCCGTGTACCGCTCCGACGACGAGGCGAAGACCTGGGTGCGGATCAACGACGACCAGCACCAGTGGGGCTGGACCGGCGAGACGATCACCGGCGACCCGCGCGTGTACGGCCGTGTGTACATCGCCACCAACGGGCGCGGCATCCAGTACGGGGACCCCGTCTGATGCCCGGCCTCAGCGACGTGACCCGGGGCCGCATCCTCTTCGGCGGCGACTACAACCCCGAGCAGTGGCCCGAGGAGACCTGGCACGAGGACGTCCGCCTCATGCGGGACGCCGGCGTCAACTCCGTCACCCTCGGCGTCTTCTCCTGGTCCAGGCTCGAACCCCGCCCGGGGGCCCGGGAGTTCGGCTGGCTGGACCGGCTGATGGACCTGATGCACGACAACGGCATCGGCGTCGTCCTCGCCACCCCCACCTCCTCCCCGCCCCCGTGGCTGGGCCGGCTCCACCCGGACACCCTGCCCCGCACCGAGGACGGCCGCACCGAGTGGTGGGGCGGCCGCCAGCACTTCTCGCACTCCAGCGCCACCTACCGCCGGCACGCCGCCGCCATCACCGAGGACCTGGCCGCCCGCTACGCCGGCCACCCCGCCCTCACGATGTGGCACATCAACAACGAGTACTGCACCTACGACCACGGCGACGAGGCCGCCGCCGCCTTCCGCCGCTGGCTGCGCGGGAAGTACGGCACCCTCGACGCCCTCAACACCGCCTGGGGCACCGCCTTCTGGAGCCAGGACTACGACAGCTGGGACGGCGTCCTGCCCCCGCGCACCCCGCACTACCTGAAGAACCCCACCCAGGTGCTGGACTTCCGGCGCTTCACCTCCGACATGCTCCTGGAGTGCTACGCCGCCGAGCGCGACATCGTCACCCGGCACACCCCGCACCTCCCGGTCACCACCAACTTCATGCCGCTGTTCCTCGGCCAGGACGCCTGGCGCTGGGCCGAGGAGGAGGACGTCGTCTCCGTCGACCTCTACCCCGACCCCCGCGATCCGCTCGGCCCGCAGCACGCCGCCCTGATCCAGGACCTGACCCGTTCGCAGGCCCGCGGCCCCTGGATGCTGATGGAACAGGCGGCCGGTCCGGTCAACTGGCGCGGGGTGAACCACCCCAAGCCGCGCGGCCTCAACCGCCTCTGGTCCCTCCAGGCCGTCGCCCGCGGCGCCGACGCCGTCTGCTACTTCCAGTGGCGCCAGTCCCGCCAGGGAGCGGAGAAGTTCCACTCCGGGATGGTCAGCCACGCGGGGGAGCGGGGCCGCACCTACCAGGAGGTCAGGCGGCTGGGCGCCGACCTGGCCCGCATCGGCGGCGAGGTGACGGACGGCCGCATCCACGCGGACGTCGCCGTCCTGCACGACTGGCACGCCTGGTGGGCGAGCGCCCAGGACGGCCGCCCGTCCACCCACGTCGACCATCCGGCCGTCCTGCACGCCTGGCACCGCGCCCTGTGGGAGTCCCACCTCACCACCGACTTCGCCCACCCCGAGCACGACCTCTCCGGCTACCGGATGGTCGTCGTCCCGCAGCTCTACCTCCTCACCGACGCGGCGATCGACAACCTCCTCGCCCACGTCCGCGGCGGCGGCACCCTGGTCAGCGGCTTCCTGACCGGTGTCGCCGACGAGGACGACCGGGTCCGCGCGGGCGGCATGGACGCCCGGCTGCGCGAGCTGTTCGGCATCCGCACCCTGCACGAGTGGTGGCCGCTGGAGCCGGGGGAGACCGTCGACTGCGACGGCTTCCGCGGCACGCTGTGGTCGGAGGAACTGGAAGCCGCCGACGGCTCGGTGGAGACCGTCTACAAGGGCGGCGAACTCGACGGTCTGCCCGCCGTCCTGCGCCGCGACCGCGCCTGGTACGTGTCGACGCTCCCCGAGCCCGACGCGCTGCGCGCCCTCCTCGCCCGTGTCGCCGCCGACGCCGGCGCACGGCCCGTCCTCGACGGCCTCCCGCGGGAGGTCGAGGCCGTACGCCGGGGCGAGCTGCTGTTCCTCCTCCACCACGGGCGCGAGTCGGTGACCGTCCAGGTGCCGGGCACCCACCGCGACCTGCTGACCGGCGCGACCTTCACGGACGAGGTCACCCTCGGCCGCTACGGAGTGGTGGTGTTGCGACCATGACACCCCCATCGCGCGGCCCCGGCACCGGCCCCCGCCCCCGTTCCCACCCCGCTTCCCACCCCGGCCCGGTCCACGGAACCTGGGAGCCGCGCCCCGCCGCCCGCTGGGAGGACGGCTTCCTCAGCGGCAACGGCCACCACGGCGCCCTCGTGTTCGGAGATCCGGACGACGACCGGGTCGTCGTCACGCACCACACCCTCGTCCGCCCGAACGGCGCCGAACACGCCGGACCCCCGGAGCTCGCCGCGGAACTCCCCGCCCTCCAGGACCGGCTGCTCGCCGGCGACCTCACGGCCGCCGAGGGCTTCACGGACGGACGGCCGTTGCAGTGGGTGCGGCCCTTCCACCCCGCCTTCCAGACCCGCCTGCGCCGCCCCTGCGCCGACCGGCCCCGCTACCGCCGCGGCGTCGACTTCGCCACCGGTGAGACCACCGCCGGCTGCGCCGGCTGGACCAGCCGCGTCTTCGTCTCCCGCGCGGACGACGTCATCGTCCAGTACGTCACCGGCACCGGCCTCACCCTCGACCTCTCCCTGGACCACCGGCTCCCGGGCGCACCGGCCGGCCTGGGCGTCGGCCACGGCACGCTCCGCACCCCGGAGGGCGCCGCCCTCAGCCTCCGCGCCCGCTACCCGGACAGCGACCGCGCGTACACCGGCGTCACCGTCCTCGCGGTCACCGGCGGCCGCGTGTCCCTCGCCGCGCCCGGCGTCCGCATCGAGGACGCCGACTCCGTCCTGCTCCTCACCCGCGTCCGCCGGCACACCGGCGAACTCGACGTCGCCGAGGAGACCCGCGCCCTGCGCGCCCTGCTGGCCAAGTGGTCGTACGAGGACCTCCTGGACCGCCACACCGCGCTGCACCGCACCGCCTACGAACGGGTCACCCTCGACCTCGCCGCCGACGCCGGCGAACGCGCCCTGCCGGGCTCCGAGCTGCTCGAGCGGCCGGGCAGCACGGCCCTCCTGGAGCGGCTGTTCGCGGCCGGCCGCTACCACCTGCTCTGCGCGAGCGGCCTGTTCCCGCCCCGCCTCACCGGCCTGTGGACCGGCGACTGGGACACGGCCTGGGCCGGCGCCTTCACCACCGACGCCAACATCAACCTCCAGACGGCGTCGGCGGCAGCCGCCGCCCTGCCCGAAGTCCTCTCGGCGCTCGCCTCCCTGATCTACCGCCAGCTTCCGGACTGGCGGGAGAACGCCCGCGCGATCTTCGGCGCCCGGGGCGTCGTCGCCCCGCCCCACACCGACGGCGAATCGGGTCTGACGTACCACTTCAGTCGCGAATACCCCCTCCACCTGTGGACCGCCGGCGCCGACTGGCTGCTCAAACCGCTCGTCGACCACGACGAGACCCGCGGCGAACACGATCCGCGCACCGCCGCCGCGCTCGCCGAAGCAGCCCGGTTCTACGAGGACTTCCTCACCCGCACCGACGACGAAGGACAGCTCGTCGTCGTCCCCTCCTACTCGCCGGAGAACCGGCCGGCCAACGCCAGCTGGGGTGCCCTCAACGCGGCCATGGACCTCTCGGCGGCCCGCCACGCGCTCCTCACGGCCGCCGCGTACCACCCGGAACACGCCGAGCGCTGGCGCGCCCTCGCCGACCGGATCCCGCCGCACCGGATCAACGCCGACGGCGCCCTCGCCGAATGGGCCTGGCCCGGCCTCGACGACACCTACGACCACCGCCACCTCAGCCACCTCTACGCCGTCTGGCCCCTCGACGAGATCAACCCCTACGACACCCCGCGCCTCGCGGCCGCCGCCCACCGCGCCCTGGAACTGCGCGGCGCCGAGAACGACTCCGCGCACGGCCACCTCCACCACGCGCTCGTCGCGGCCCGCCTGCGCGACGGCCACCGGGTCGCCCACGCCCTCGCCCGGGTCCTGGAGGGCGACTTCTTCCACGCCTCCCTGATGAGCGCCCACTACCCCCACCGCGACGTCTACAACGCGGACGCCGCCCACACCCTGCCCGCCGTCCTCATCGAGATGCTCGTCCAGTCGACCCCCGACCGGCTGGTCCTGCTGCCCGCGCTCACCCCCGCGCTCCCGGCGGGCGAACTCCGGGGCGTGCGCACCCGGTTCGGCGCCGACCTCGACCTCACCTGGGGGCCGGACGGCGCCCGAGCCGTCCTGAGGCCGCACCGCACCCACCGCATCGACGTCCGGACTTCCTCCGGCACCGAGCCGCTCGACCTCGTCGCCGGAGAAGACCACGTCCTCACCCTGGGGACGTGGTAACTCCCCGCACATCCCCCCACCCATGGAAGGGACACCATGGCAACACGCACCCTCGGCAGGGTCACCAAGGCCCTGCTCGCCCCCGCCCTCGCGCTCGGCGCCACCATCGGCCTGGCCGCAGCCCCCGCCCAGGCCGCCGTCTGGAACTCCTGCGACCAGTGGGGCAACACCAGCCTGAACGGCTACACCCTCTACAACAACATCTGGGGCTCCGGCGCCGGAAGCCAGTGCATCTGGGCCAACTCCGGCACCAACTGGGGCGTCTGGGCCAACCACCCCAACACCGGCGGCATCAAGTCCTACCCCAACTCCAAGAAGGTGATCAACAAGTCGATCACCTCGCTGGGCTCGCTCACCAGCAACTACAACGTCACCGTCCCGTCGTCCGGCGCGTACAACACGTCGTACGACATCTGGGACACCGACTACGACTACGAGATCATGCTCTGGGTGAACCACAACGGAGCGGTCGGCCCGCTGGGCACCTCGCAGGGGAGCGTGACCCTGGGCGGCCACACCTGGTCCGTCTACAAGGGCAACAACGGCGCCAACGAGGTCTTCTCGTTCCTGCGCACCTCCGACTCGAACTCCGGCACCGTCAACATCCTCCCGATCCTCAGGTGGATCAAGGACACCAAGGGCTGGTTCGGCAACGAGACGATCGGTGACGTCCAGTTCGGCTTCGAGATCACCTCGTCCTCCGGCGGACTGGACTTCCGGACCAACAACCTGACCGTCAGCAGAAGCTGACGGCGCGGGGGTGGGGTTCCATGGGAACCATGCGCATCCCCACCCCCCTCCGCGGCACACTGATCGCCGCCGCCGCGACGGCCGCCCTGCTCACCGCACCGGGCACCGCCGCGACGGCGGCCCCCTCGTCCTCCCCCTCGCCCCCCTACGCGTCCTCGCCCTCGTTCCCGTCCCTGCGCCCCGTCGTCGCCCTCTCCGCCGAACGCCTGGCCACCGCCGACCTGGTGGCCGCCGCGAAGTGGGGAACCGACACCCCCATCGACGACCCGGCCCGCGAGCGGCAGGTCCTCGACACGGTGGCCGCGCAGGCCGAGCGGGCCGGCGCCGACCCGGACGAGGTCCGGCGGATCTTCCGCGACCAGATCGAGGCCAACAAGGCCGTCCAGCGCGGCCTGTTCCGCCGCTGGACCACCCACCCGGACCAGGCCCCGACCACCAGGCCCGACCTGAGCGTCGTCCGAGAGACGATCAACCGCGTCACCACCGACCTGGTCGCCGCCCTGGCCGCCACCACGCCCGAGCGCACCGCCCCGGCCTGCCACCCGCGGCTGGCCGTCGCCACCCTCCAGGTCCGCCACGAGCAGCACCCGGACGCCCTGCACACCCGCGCCCTCGTCCGTTCCCTGGCCTCGGTCTGCCGCTGACACGGCCGCGCCCGCCCACACGACGGTGCGGCCGGTCCCTCCCCTACGGGACCGGCCGCACCCTCCTCACCGACGCGGCTGCTCCGCTACGGGCAGCCGCGCCCCGTCCCGCAGGAACAGCGGGATGCGGTCCAGCGGGGCGTCGACCGTCACGGCCGTACCGCCCTCGTACGTCTCACCCATCCACGCGTCCGTCCAGCTCGCGCCCGCCGGGAGATACGCCGTGCGGGTCGTGGCGCCCGCCGTCAGCACCGGCGCGACGAGGAGGTCGGGGCCGAAGAGATACGCGTCGTCCACCGACCAGGCCGCCCGGTCCCCGGGGAACTCCAGGAACAGCGGCCGCATCACCGGCAGCCCCTCCTCGTGCGCCTCCCGCATGACGTCCAGCACGTACGGCTTCAGCCGCTCGCGCAGCCGCAGGTACCGCTCCAGGATCGCCCCGGCCTCCTCGCCGTACGACCACACCTCGTTGGGGCCGCCGGTCATCCTCGGACCCAGCGGCATGGCCGGGTCGCGGAAGCCGTGCAGGCGCATCAGCGGGGAGAGCGCGCCGAACTGGAACCAGCGGATCATCACCTCGCGGTAGTCCGGGTCGTCCGGGTCGCCGCCGTGGAAGCCGCCGATGTCCGTGTTCCACCACGGGATGCCGGACAGCGCCGTGTTGAGGCCCGCCGCGATCTGGCGGCGCAGGGTCGCGAAGTCGGTGCCGATGTCACCGGACCACAGGGCGGCGCCGTAGCGCTGACTGCCCGCCCAGGCCGAGCGGTTGAGGGTGATGATCTCGTCCTCGCCGGACGCGCGCAGGCCCTCGTAGAAGGTGCGGGCGTTCTCGGCCGGGTAGAGGTTGCCCACCTCAAGGCCGGGCCCCGCCCAGTAGCGCAGGTTCTCCTGGAAGCCCGGCTTCAGCTCCGGCTCACAGGCGTCCAGCCAGAAGGCCTTGATGCCGTAGGGAGCCAGGTAGTTGTCGCGCACGCGCGACCACACGAAGTCACGGGCGTCGGGGTTCGTCGCGTCGTAGAAGGCCACCTGGACCGTCGACGCGACCTCCTTGTCCGGCCAGTCGGCGTGCGCCAGCGGGCCGTACTGGGTGCCGATGAAGTAGCCGCGCTGCTCCATCACCGGGTGGTTCTCGCTCAGCGGCGACACCGAAGGCCAGACGCTGACCACCAGCTTGACGCCCAGCTCGTCCAGTTCGCGGACCATCGCGGCCGGGTCCGGCCACTCCTTCGGGTCGAACTTCCACTCGCCCAGGTGCGTCCAGTGGAAGAAGTCGCAGACGATCACGTCGAGGGGCAGGCCCCGCCGCTTGTACTCGCGTGCCACGGAGAGGAGTTCGTCCTGGGTGCGGTAGCGCAGCTTGCACTGCCAGAAGCCCGCCGCCCACTCCGGCAGCATCGGGGTGCGGCCGGTCACCGCGCTGTAGCGGCGCTGGGCGTCGGCCGGGGCGCCCGCGGTGATCCAGTAGTCGATCTGGCGGGCCGAGTCCGCGACCCAGCGGGTGCCGTTGCCGGCCAGCTCCACGCGGCCGATCGCCGGGTTGTTCCACAGCAGGGTGTAGCCGCGGCTGGAGGTGAGCACCGGGATGCCGACCTCGGCGTTGCGCTGGACCAGGTCCAGCACCAGCCCCTTCTGGTCCAGCCGGCCGTGCTGGTGCTGGCCCAGGCCGTACAGCCGCTCGTCCTCGTAGGCGGCGAACCGCTGCTCCAGACGGTGATGGCCGTTGCCGACGGCCGTGTAGAGGCGCGGGCCGGGCCACCAGAAGTGGGCGCGCTCCTCGGCCAGCAGCTCCTCCTCGCCAAAGGTGCGCAGGAAGCGGATCAGACCCTCGGCGTCGACCTCGACGGTCAGCGCGCCGACGGTCAGCCGCCCCCGCCCGTCCTCGATCTTGACGGTGGAGGGGGCCGGCGGGGCCTCCTCGAGCAGCGCGCCGGGCAGACCGTCGAGGACGGGACCGCCGAGCCGCGCCCGGACCCGGACCGCGTCCGGGCCCCACGGCTCGACGCGGACGGTCTCCTGACGGCCGCTCCACTCCAGCGCGCCGTCGCGCTCACGGAAGGTTCCGACGGTGGGGGAGGACTGCGCCAGGCTGACCGCGGGGTGACTGGTCTGGTTTTCGGCAGGCTGATTCACGTGGGGTGCTCCTGTGCTCCTGGAGGAGTGAGACATGGAGGAGTGAGGCATGGAGGGGTGACGCATGGAGGGTGCGGCTGGGGAGGTGCGGCGTGGAGGGGGCGGTCAGGGGGTGCCCCGGCAGCGCGGGGGAGGGCGGACAGGGGGTTCCCCGGCAGCGCGGGGGACCGGTGGGGCGAGGTGGGGCGAGCAGGGGCAGGGGTGTCAGGACGCCGCGGGCGCCGGTCCCGAGCTGGCGCGGACCGTCAACTCGGGCGCGAGCAGCACGACGTCGTCGCTGCCCCGCCCGTCGAGCTTGGCCACCAGACGCTCCACGGCGTGCCGGCCCATCTCCTGCGCGGGGATGGCGACCGACGTCAGCCGCACCGAGGCCTGGACGGCGACCTGGTCGGGGCAGATCGCCACCACCGACATGTCCTCGGGCACGGCCCGGCCCTGCTGGCGCAGCAGCGCGAGCAGCGGCTCGACCGCCGACTCGTTCTGTACGACGAACCCCGTGGTGCCCGGACGTTCGTCGAGGACCCGGGCCAGGGTCACGGCCATCGCGTCGTACCCGCCCTCGCACGGGCGGTGCAGGATCCGCAGGCCCAGCTCCCGGGCGCGGGAGCGGAGTCCTTCGAGGGTGAGCTCGGCGAAGCCGGTGTGCCGCTCGTAGACGGCGGGGGCCTCGCCGATGACCGCGATGTCGCGGTGGCCGAGCGTCGCCAGGTGCTCCACGCACAGCGCGCCCGTCGCGCTCCAGTCCAGGTCGACGCAGGTCAGGCCCGTGGTGTCGGCGGGCAGTCCGATGAGGACCGACGGCTGGTCGGTGCCGCGCAGCAGCGGCAGCCGCTCGTCGTCGAGTTGGACGTCCATGAGGATCATCGCGTCGGCGAGTCCGCTGCCGGTGACCCGGCGGACGGCGTCGGGCCCCTCCTCGCCGGTCAGCAGCAGGACGTCGTAGCCGTGCGTGCGGGCCGTGGTGGCGACCGCGATGGCGATCTCCATCATCACCGGGACGTACATGTCGGTGCGCAGCGGGATCATCAGCGCGATGATGTTGGACCTGCTGCTGGCCAGGGCGCGCGCGCCGGCGTTCGGGTGGTAGCCGAGTTGGCGGATGCTCTGCTCGACCCGCTGCCGGGTGGTCGCGGAGATGGACCGCTTGCCGCTGAGGACATAGCTCACCGTGCTCGCCGAGACTCCGGCGTGCTGGGCGACCTCGGCGAGGGTGACCATCCAGCTCTCCAAGCTTTGTGAAGCGCTTCGACAGTGCGCAGTGCGAACAGGGGCGGGTGAGGGTGGTTCGACAGTAGCTCTAGCGAGGGTGGGTGTCCATAGGTTGTCGAAGCGCTTCGACAGCGAGTTCCGGACGGGGCACGGAACGGGGGCGGGCCCCTGCCTACCACGGCGGACGCCCGACCGGGAGGCGTCCGTGACGGACGGCAACCTTCCGCGCCTCGGCGGCCACTGAGGAGCGTCACCGCGATTCCCCCGGAAGGACCCCCATGCAGCACCGCCGCCCCCGCCTCTCAAGGCGCGGGCCCTCACCGCCACCGTGGTCGCCCTCGCGGCCGCCGCCGGCGTCACCGTCGCCCAGGCGGGCGAGTCGAGCAAGAAGTGCACGGCGTTCGACACGATCACGCTCGGCAAGTACTACGTGAACAACAACCTCTGGGGCCAGGACAAGGGCACCGGCAGCCAGTGCGTGTGGGACAACGCCGCGAACGGCTCCACGATCTCCTGGGGCACGGACTACACCTGGGCCAACAACAGCAAGGGCACCGACGCGGACGTGAAGTCGTACGCGAGCACCGTCCTCGGCTGGCACTGGGGCTGGAAGGCCGACAAGGCCGCCACCGGGCTGCCCATCAGGGTCGGCGACCGCAAGCCGGTGAGGACCACCTGGGAGTTCTCCCTCCCCGCCGACCCCGGCACCATGAACGTCGCCTACGACCTGTGGCTGCACACCAAGAGCACCGCGGACTGGCAGGACCGGCCCACCGACGAGATCATGATCTGGCTCAACCGCCAGGGCGGCGCGGGCCCGCTCGGCACCAGGTACGGCAGCGTCAGCCTGGGCGGCGCCATGTGGGACATCTACCAGGGCGACATCGGCTGGAAGGTCCACTCCTTCGTCCGCCGCACCAACACCACCAAGGCCACGCTCGACCTCGACGACTTCACCCAGGCACTCGTCCGGCGCAAGCTGCTCGGCAACGACAAGTACGTCTCCGGCATCGAGGCGGGCACCGAGGTCTTCAAGGGCACGGGCCGTCTGGACACCACGTCCTACGCGGTCACCGTCGGCTGAACGGCCGCGCGAGGGGTGGTGGCCTCGCCCCGGATCGGGTACCAACGATCGAGTAGGACCCGTCGGTAACCAAAAGGTCCCCGATCCCGATTCGCGGCGAGGTGAGCCTCATGTCCGCACCACCCCTCAAGAAACCCGTCGTCACCGAGCGTGAGGCCCGCCAAGTGGCCGAGGCCGCCCGGGAGCGGCACTGGCGCAAGCCCAGCTTCGCGAAGGAACTCTTCCTGGGCCGCTTCCGCCTCGACCTCATCCACCCCCACCCCCTGCCCACCGACGAGGCCGTGCGGCGCGGCGAGCAGTTCCTGGCCAAGCTCCGCGACTTCTGCGAGACGAAGGTGGACGGCGCCCGGATCGAGCGCGAGGCACGGATCCCCGACGAGGTCGTCAACGGGCTCAAGGAGCTCGGCGCCCTCGGCATGAAGATCGAACCCAAGTACGGCGGGCTCGGCCTCACCCAGGTGTACTACAACAAGGCGCTGGCCCTGGCCGGGTCGGCCAGCCCGGCCGTCGGGGTACTGCTCTCGGCGCACCAGTCGATCGGCGTCCCCCAGCCGCTGAAGCTGTTCGGCACGCCCGAGCAGAAGGAGGCCTTCCTGCCGCGGTGCGCCCGCACCGACATCAGCGCCTTCCTCCTCACCGAGCCGGACGTCGGCTCCGACCCGGCACGGCTCGCGACCAGCGCGGTGCCCGACGGGGACGACTACGTCCTCGACGGCGTGAAGCTGTGGACCACCAACGGTGTGGTCGCCGACCTCCTGGTCGTCATGGCCCGGGTGCCGAAGTCGGAGGGCCACCCCGGCGGCATCACGGCCTTCGTCGTGGAGACCGCCTCGCCCGGCGTCACGGTCGAGAACCGCAACGCCTTCATGGGACTGCGCGGCATCGAGAACGGCGTCACCCGCTTCCACCAGGTGCGGGTCCCCGCCGCGAACCGCATCGGCCCCGAGGGCGCCGGCCTGAAGATCGCCCTCACCACCCTCAACACCGGCCGGCTGTCGCTCCCGGCGTCCTGCGTGGCCGCCGGGAAGTGGTGCCTGAAGATCGCCCGCGAGTGGTCGGCGGCCCGCGAGCAGTGGGGCAAGCCGATCGCCCACCACGAGGCCGTCGGGGCGAAGATCTCCTTCATCGCGGCGACGACCTTCGCCCTGGAGGCCGTCCTGGACCTGTCGAGCCAGATGGCCGACGAGGACCGCAACGACATCCGCATCGAGGGCGCGCTGGCCAAGCTCATCGCCTCCGAGATGGGGTGGCGCATGGCCGACGAGCTGGTCCAGATCCGCGGCGGCCGCGGCTTCGAGACGGCCGACTCGCTCGCGGCCCGCGGCGAGCGCGCGGTCCCCGCCGAACAACTCCTGCGCGACCTGCGCATCAACCGCATCTTCGAGGGCTCCACGGAGATCATGCACCTGCTGATCGCGCGCGAGGCCGTCGACGCCCACCTCTCCGTCGCCGGCGACCTCATCGACCCCGAGAAGTCCCTCCAGGACAAGGCGAGGGCGGGCGCGAACGCGGGTGTCTTCTACGCCAAGTGGCTCCCCAAACTGGTCGCGGGACCCGGCCAACTGCCGTCGTCGTACACGGAGTTCAAGCACGAGGTCGACCTCTCGCCGCATCTGCGCTACGTCGAGCGCCACGCCCGCAAGCTCGCCCGCTCCACCTTCTACGCCATGTCGCGCTGGCAGGGCCGGATGGAGACCAAGCAGGGCTTCCTCGGCCGGATCGTCGACATCGGCGCGGAGCTGTTCGCGATGAGCGCCGCCTGCGTCCGCGCCGAGCTGCTGCGCTCCCGGGGCGAGCACGGCCGCGAGGCCTACCAGCTCGCCGACGTCTTCTGCCACCAGGCCCGCCTGCGCGTGGACGCCCTCTTCACCCGCCTGTGGTCCAACACCGACGACCTCGACCGCAAGGTCGTCAAGGGCGTCCTCACCGGCACCTACGAGTGGCTGGAGCACGGGATCGTCGACCCGTCGGGCGAGGGCCCGTGGATCGCCGACGCGACGCCCGGACCCAGCACCCGGGAGAACGTCCACCGCCCGGTCAGGTGATCCGCCGCCCGACGTGACGGTGCCCCCGGGACCGGTTCCGCGCAACGGACGCGTGTCCCGGGGGCGTCGCCGCCGCTCCCCGGTGTCCTGCCGGGGGCGACGTGGTCCGCAGCCCCACCGGCCGTCGGGAGGTCGCCGCCGTACCCTCCCGAGGGGACACCCTGTCAACCGGCGCGTCCGTTCCGGCGACAATGGGGGGATGAGCGACAGTCCAGCCCTCCTCGCCGACCCGCACCTCGTCTACGACCCCGTCGCGGGCGACGGCCCGAAGGACGTGGTGATCCTCGGCTCCACCGGGTCGATCGGCACCCAGGCCATCGACCTCGTGCTGCGCAACCCGGACCGCTTCCGGGTGACCGGCCTGTCCGCCAACGGCGGCCGGGTCGCCCTCCTCGCCGAGCAGGCCCGCCGGCTGCGGGTACGGACCGTCGCGGTCGCCCGCGAGGACGTCATACCGGCCCTGCGCGAGGCGCTCACCTCGGCGTACGGCACCGGCGAGCCGCTCCCGGAGATCCTTGCCGGCCCGGACGCGGCCGCCCGGCTCGCCGCCTCCGACTGCCACACCGTCCTGAACGGCATCACCGGCTCCATCGGCCTCGTGCCCACCCTCGCCGCCCTGGAGGCGGGCCGCACCCTCGCGCTCGCCAACAAGGAGTCGCTCATCGTGGGCGGCCCGCTGGTCAAGGCGCTCGCCAAGCCCGGCCAGATCATCCCGGTGGACTCCGAGCACGCGGCCCTCTTCCAGTCCCTCGCCGCCGGCACCCGCGCGGACGTCCGCAAGCTGGTCGTCACCGCCTCCGGCGGCCCCTTCCGCGGCCGGACGCGGGAACAGCTGGCGCATGTCACCGTCGAGGACGCCCTCGCCCACCCCACCTGGGCCATGGGCCCGGTGATCACGATCAACTCCGCGACCCTCGTCAACAAGGGCCTGGAGGTCATCGAGGCGCACCTCCTCTACGACATTCCCTTCGACCGCATTGAGGTCGTCGTGCATCCCCAGTCGTATGTCCACTCGATGGTTGAGTTCACGGACGGATCGACACTGGCGCAGGCGACGCCCCCCGACATGCGCGGGCCCATCGCCATCGGCCTCGGCTGGCCCGAGCGCGTGCCCGACGCGGCGCCCGCCTTCGACTGGAGCAAGGCGTCGACGTGGGAGTTCTTCCCGCTCGACGACGAGGCCTTCCCCTCGGTGAACCTCGCCCGGCACGTGGGCGAGCTCGCGGGTACGGCCCCGGCGGTGTTCAATGCCGCCAACGAGGAGTGCGTGGAGGCGTTCCGCCGGGGCGCGCTGCCGTTCAACGGCATCATGGAGACGGTGACACGGGTGGTCGAGGAGCACGGCACGCCCGTCACGGGAACTTCACTGACCGTGTCGGACGTCCTCGAAGCGGAGACCTGGGCACGGGCCCGGGCCCGGGAACTGACAGCACAGACGGCGACCGCGGAGGCGCGTTGATGACGTCCCTGATGATGATCCTCGGCATAGTCGTCTTCGTGATCGGCCTGCTGTTCTCGATCGCGTGGCACGAGCTGGGGCATCTGTCCACGGCCAAGCTCTTCGGCATCCGCGTGCCGCAGTACATGGTCGGCTTCGGCCCGACCCTGTGGTCGCGCCGCAAGGGCGAGACCGAGTACGGCATCAAGGCGATTCCGTTCGGCGGCTACATCCGCATGATCGGCATGTTCCCGCCCGGTGACGACGGCCGGCTCGCCGCCCGCTCCACCTCGCCCTGGCGCGGCATGATCGAGGACGCCCGCTCGGCCGCGTTCGAGGAGCTGCGCCCCGGCGACGAGAACCGCCTCTTCTACACCCGCAGGCCCTGGAAGCGGGTCATCGTGATGTTCGCGGGCCCCTTCATGAACCTGGTGCTCGCGGTGGCGCTGTTCCTCACGGTCCTGATGGGCTTCGGCATCTCCCAGCAGACCACCACGGTCAGCTCCGTCTCCCAGTGCGTCATCAAGCAGAGCGAGAACCGCGACGACTGCACCTCCAAGGACCCGGCCTCCCCGGCCGCGGCCGCGGGCCTGAAGGCGGGCGACAAGATCGTCTCCTTCGACGGCGTGCGGACCGACGACTGGAACGAGCTGTCCGACCTCATCCGCTCCCACCCCGACAAGACCGTCCCGATCGTCGTCCAGCGCGACGGCGAGGACATCACGCTGAAGGCCACGATCGCCACCAACCAGGTGGCCAAGAAGGACGCCGCCGGACAGATCGTCCAGGGCGAGTACGTCACGGCCGGCTTCCTCGGCTTCAGCGCGGCCACCGGCATCGTCAAGCAGGACTTCGGCGACTCCGTGACCTGGATGGGGGACCGCATCGGCGAGGCCGTCGACTCCATCGCCGCCCTGCCCGGCAAGATCCCGGCCCTGTGGAACGCGGCCTTCGACGGCGCCCCCCGCGAGCCCGACTCACCCATGGGGGTGGTCGGCGCGGCCCGCGTCGGCGGCGAGATCTTCACCCTGGACATCCCGCCGACCCAGCAGCTGGCGATGGCGTTGATGCTGGTGGCGGGCTTCAACCTGTCCCTGTTCCTGTTCAACATGCTCCCGCTGCTGCCGCTCGACGGCGGCCACATCGCGGGCGCGCTCTGGGAGTCGCTGCGCCGCAACACGGCGAAGGTGCTGCGCCGCCCGGACCCGGGCCCGTTCGACGTGGCGAGGCTGATGCCGGTGGCCTACGTGGTGGCCGGGATCTTCATCTGCTTCACGATCCTGGTACTGATCGCCGACGTGGTGAACCCGGTGAGAATCTCCTAGCCACCCGGAGTTCACGACGGCCGGGCACCCTGGGTGCCCGGCCGTTCGCCGTTCCGGGCCGGTGCGGTCCTCCCACGAGTGGCTTGACGAGCGGGATGTGCTCCGGCCAGTGCCCGTGCCGTAATCTCGGAGTCCGGAGCCCGCTGTTCATGGGACCGGACCTTGATCCACGACTTGGGGTTGCACAGCAGATGACTGCGATTTCTCTCGGCATGCCGTCCGTTCCGACCAAGCTCGCCGAGCGCCGGAAGAGCCGGCAGATCCAGGTCGGCTCCGTGGCGGTCGGCGGAGACGCCCCCGTGTCCGTGCAGTCGATGACCACGACCCGTACGTCCGACATCGGCGCCACGCTCCAGCAGATCGCCGAGCTGACCGCGTCCGGCTGCCAGATCGTCCGCGTCGCCTGCCCCACCCAGGACGACGCCGACGCCCTCGCCACCATCGCCCGCAAGTCGCAGATCCCGGTCATCGCCGACATCCACTTCCAGCCGAAGTACGTCTTCGCCGCCATCGAGGCGGGCTGCGCCGCCGTCCGCGTGAACCCCGGCAACATCAAGCAGTTCGACGACAAGGTCAAGGAGATCGCCAAGGCGGCGAAGGACCACGGCACCCCGATCCGCATCGGCGTGAACGCGGGCTCGCTGGACCGGCGCCTGCTCCAGAAGTACGGCAAGGCCACCCCCGAGGCCCTCGTCGAGTCCGCCCTCTGGGAGGCGTCCCTCTTCGAGGAGCACGACTTCCGCGACATCAAGATCTCCGTCAAGCACAACGACCCGGTCGTGATGATCGAGGCCTACCGCCAGCTCGCCGCCCAGTGCGACTACCCCCTCCACCTCGGCGTGACCGAGGCCGGCCCCGCCTTCCAGGGCACGATCAAGTCGGCGGTGGCCTTCGGCGCGCTGCTGAGCCAGGGCATCGGCGACACCATCCGCGTCTCGCTGAGCGCGCCTCCGGCCGAGGAGGTCAAGGTCGGCATCCAGATCCTGGAGTCCCTGAACCTCAAGCAGCGCGGCCTGGAGATCGTCTCCTGCCCGTCCTGCGGCCGCGCCCAGGTCGACGTCTACAAGCTGGCCGAGGAGGTCACCGCGGGCCTGACCGGCATGGAGGTCCCGCTGCGCGTGGCCGTCATGGGCTGCGTGGTGAACGGCCCGGGCGAGGCCCGCGAGGCCGACCTCGGCGTCGCCTCCGGCAACGGCAAGGGCCAGATCTTCGTCAAGGGCGAGGTCATCAAGACCGTCCCCGAGTCCAAGATCGTGGAGACCCTCATCGAGGAGGCCATGAAGCTGGCCGAGCGGATGGAGGCCGAGGGCGTGACCTCCGGCGAACCGTCGGTGTCGGTCGCGGGCTGACGCGACTGTCCGGCGCCGGGCGGGCACATCGCACATCCCGCCCGTCCCGGCGCTCGAGGACGAGGCCCCGTCCAGGGCCGGAGCGGGGGTCCGGGGGCGGCAGCCCCCAGGGACGGAACGGCGGCCGACGGCCCCCGTCCTGCGAGCGGCGACCCGCACGGGGCGACGCTGCTCAGCCGCCGCGGGTACAGTGCGGAAATCAGGCAGACCCCAGTGTGAGGCCCCGCACGTGTTGACGCAGACCACCTCCCGGGTCCTCGAACCGAGCGACCTGGACGCCGCGCTCGCCGTCCTCGACCGCGAGCCCGTCGTGAACGCCTTCGTGACCTCCCGCGTGCAGGTCGCGGGCCTGGACCCGTGGCGGCTCGGCGGCGAGATGTGGGGCTGGTACGAGGACGGCATGCTGACGTCCCTGTGCTACGCCGGCGCCAACCTGGTCCCCATCTGCGCCACCCCGCGCGCCGTCCGCGCCTTCGCCGACCGCGCCCGCCGGGCCGGCCGCCGCTGCTCCTCCATCGTCGGCCCCGTCGAAGCCACCGCCCAGCTGTGGCGCCTGCTCGAACCCCACTGGGGCCCGGCCCGCGAAATCCGCGCCCACCAGCCCCTCATGGTCACCGACCGCCTGCCCACCGACATCGCCCCGGATCCCCGCGTCCGCCGCATCCGCAAGGACGAGATGGAAACGATCATGCCGGCGTGCGTGGCGATGTTCACCGAGGAGGTCGGCGTCTCCCCGATGGCCGGCGACGGAGGGCTGCTCTACCAGGCCCGGGTCGCCGAACTCGTCGGCTCCGGCCGCTCCTTCGCCCGCCTCGACGACCGGGGCAGGGTCGTCTTCAAGGCGGAGATCGGCGCCGCTACCCCCCAGGCCTGCCAGATCCAGGGCGTCTGGGTGGCCCCCGAGTACCGGGGCAGGGGCCTGGCGGCCCCCGGCATGGCAGCGGTCCTGCGCTACGCGCTGTCCGACGTGTCCCCGGTGGTCAGCCTGTACGTCAACGACTTCAACACGGCGGCCAGGCGCACCTATCAACGGGTGGGCTTCCGCGAGGTGGGCGCGTTCATGAGCGTGCTGTTCTAGAGCCGCGCCCACCGAGCCGCGTCGGGCCAACGTGTCCTGGCGGCGCGGGGCCGTATCGGCGCGCGGCTCCGCCGCACGGGCGCGAGCGACCACGGACAACCCGCCCCCCGCACGCGGCCGAACCCCCCCTGTAGTCTCCCGTCATGGACCTCGTCATCGGCCCCTTGGACCTCACAGCCCACGTGGACGAGGCCTTGGCCGTCCAAGCCGTAGCCTTCGGGCTGGGCCCCGACGAGGTGGCCGTACGTCGCCAGATCGTCATCCGCCACATGACCTACCCCGGAGCACGGGCGCTCGGCGCCTGGACGGCGGAGGGCCGGCTGACGGGCTTCGTCTACGGCATGCCCAACGACCGCACCCACTGGTGGTCCACCGTCGTGGAGCCCTACCTCCGGGCCCAGGGAAACGACCACTGGCTCGACGACTCCTTCGTCATCACGGAGCTCCACGTCCACCCGGTGTACCAGAACCGCGGCGCGGGCCGGGCCCTGATCACCGCCATCACGGACGCGGCCACGGAACCCCGCTCGATCCTCTCCGCGATCGACACGGAAAGCCCCGCCAGGGCCCTCTACCGTTCCCTCGGCTACCAGGACCTGGCCCGCCGCGTCCTCTTCCCCAGTGCCCCCCGCCCGTACGCGGTGATGGGCGCCACCCTCCCGCTGCTCCGCAAGTAACGGATTTCCGGCCACCCAGGGCTCCCGGCTAACCTCCTAGCCATCACCCTCCCCCAGTTCCCGGCTTCGCCGGAGCCGGGACCCCCAGCAGCAGGAGTACGACAGCCATGGCGAACGCACCGGTCCAGCGCATGTCCCAGTTGATGGCGAAGACGTTGCGCGACGACCCCGCCGACGCCGAGGTCCTCAGCCACAAGCTCCTCGTCCGCGCCGGCTATGTCCGCCGTACCGCCGCCGGCATCTGGACCTGGCTGCCGCTGGGCAAGAAGGTCCTCGCCAACGTGGAGCGGATCGTCCGTGAGGAGATGGACGCGATCGGCGCCCAGGAGGTGCTGCTCCCCGCCCTGCTGCCGAAGGAGCCGTACGAGGCCACCGGCCGCTGGGACGAGTACGGCCCCGAGCTGTTCCGCCTGAAGGACCGCAAGGGCGGCGACTACCTCCTCGGTCCGACCCACGAGGAGATCTTCACGCTGATCGTGAAGGACCAGGCGTCCTCCTACAAGGACCTGCCGGTCATCCTCTACCAGATCCAGACGAAGTTCCGTGACGAGGCCCGCCCCCGCGCCGGCATCCTGCGTGGCCGCGAGTTCCTGATGAAGGACTCCTACTCCTTCGACCTGGAGGACGAGGGCCTCGCCCACTCCTACGCCCTGCACCGCCAGGCCTACCAGAAGGTGTTCGAGCGCCTCGGCCTGGACTACCGCATCTGCGCCGCCACCGCGGGCGCGATGGGCGGCTCGAAGTCGGAGGAGTTCCTCGCACCGGCCGGCGCCGGTGAGGACACCTTCGCGGACTGCCCGAACTGCGACTTCGCGGCGAACACCGAGGCGATCACGTACGGACTGAAGCCGGTGGACGCGGCCGGGGTCCCCGCCGCCGAGGACATCCCGACCCCGGACACCCCGACCATCGAGACCCTCGCCGCCTCCCTCGGCGTCCCGGCCTCCGCCACCCTGAAGAACCTCCTGGTCAAGGTCGACGGCGAGATCGTCGCCGTCGGCGTGCCCGGCGACCGCGAGGTCGACCTGGACAAGGTCGAGGCCCACTTCGCCCCGGCCGCCGTCGAGTTGGTCACCGCGGAGGACTTCGTGGGCCGCCCGGACCTGGTCCGCGGCTACGTCGGCCCGCAGGGCATGGAGAAGGTGACGTACATCGCCGACCCGCGCGTGGCCCCCGGCACCTCCTGGATCACGGGCGCCAACAAGGAGGGCATGCACGCGAAGAACGTCGTCGCGGGCCGCGACTTCGAGGTCGACGAGTACGTCGACGCCGTGGTCGTCCAGGAGGGCGACCCCTGCCCGAACTGCGGCACCGGCCTCAAGCTGGACCGCGCCATCGAGATCGGCCACATCTTCCAGCTGGGCCGCAAGTACGCCGACGCCCTCAAGCTCGACGTCCTCGGCCAGAACGGCAAGCCGGCCCGCGTCACCATGGGCTCCTACGGCATCGGCGTCTCCCGCGCCGTCGCGGCCCTCGCCGAGCAGACCGCCGACGACAAGGGACTGTGCTGGCCCGCCGAGGTCGCCCCGGCCGACGTGCACGTCGTCGCCGCCGGCAAGGCCCTCCAGACCGAACTCGCCCTCGACGTCTCCGAGAAGCTGCGGGCGGCCGGCCTGCGCGTCCTGGTCGACGACCGGGCCGGCGTCTCCCCGGGAGTGAAGTTCACCGACTCCGAGCTGATCGGCGTACCGAAGATCCTGGTCGCGGGCCGCCGCTCCGCCGAGGGCGTCCTGGAGCTGAAGGACCGCAGGACCGGCGAGCGCGAGGAGCTGACGGTGGACGAGGCGATCGCCCGCCTGACCGCCTGATGACCGGCACGCCGTGAAGGCGTCTCCCGGAGAGCCTGTCGCGGCGTACGGACTCCGCACAGGCTCCTGCCGGACCGCTCCCCGACCGTAGGACATGACAGGGCGTCACTGCGGAGGGGAACGGCCAGGGAGACGGGGGAAGAGGAACGGCGGACCGCGGCAGTGGTCCGCCGAGCCGCGCGGCGCCGCACGGCGGCTCTCGCGGCGGCCGTCGCGCTCGCCACCGGCCGCCGGGGTGTTCCGCCTTGACCGGCACGGCACGGGCGGACGCCATGAGGACCGCGAGCAGCGCCATCGGCTCCCCCTCGCAGGCCTCATGACGCCCGCGCCCGCCACCTCCCGCCCCACGGCCACCGTCGAACGCGGCGCCCCCGGCACCACCGCCCGGGCGGCCGTCACCGCCCCGACGCCGCGGGAGTCCTGCCCGACGCAGCCGGCACGGCCGCTCTGATCAGCGGTGTGGCGCGGGCCTGCCGGCCCGCCCGAGGGCGCAGGACGGGACGGCCGTCACCACCCCGGGCCGGCCCCCACCGCCCGGGAGGCGGCCGCCTGGCCAGCCGGCCCGTCCGGGGTGGCCTAGAGCCAGCCCGCGAACTCCAGCAGCAGCTCCGCGTCCCGTGCCCGTCCCACGCGCCGCGCCCGCAGCCCGGACTCCACCGCGCGGAACAGCGTCCAGCCGCGCAGCCGCTCCTGGTCCACCTCCAGCGACTCCGCGAGCCGCTTCACGCGCCGCCGGGTGGTCGCCGCCCCGGACGGCGAGGCGATCAGGTCCTCCACCCGGTCCCGGACGAGGCGGGCCAGGTCGAAGGCGCACTCGCCGACCACCGGATCCGGCCCCACGGCCAGCCACGGCATCCGCTCACCCGCCAGCACCTTGCTCTGCCGGAACGTGCCGTGCAGCAGCCGGTGCTCGGGCGGCGCGGCCACCAGCTCCTCGCGCGCCGCGAGCGCCGCGTCGACCAGCGGGCCCGTCTCGGCGTCGGCACTCGCCCGCATGGCCGCCGCCTGCCGCCCGGACCGCTCGGCGACGGTCTCGAACACCGGTGCGCCGCTGTCGCCGGGCGGTTCGACCCACAGCCGCCGCAGCGTCCCCGCCGCCTCCAGCAGCGCCTTGGCCTCCGGCAACGACCGCACCGACACATCGGGATGCAGCCGCTCCAGCACCAGCACCCCCTTCGTCACGGGCCCCTCCAGCAGCTGTACGGCGCCCAGGCCGCCCCAGTGCGCGAGCGCGGCCCGCTCGGCCTCCGGCCGGAACCGGGGCGGGGCCAGCTTCAGCACGGCCGGGGTCCCGTCGGCGTACCGCACCAGCACGACCAGGCTGCTGCGCCCGCCCGGCACCTGCACCCGCTCGACCGTCAACTCGCGTAGGGCTGCGGCCTGTCGGGCCGCCTCCGGCAGCCTCTCCAGCCAGTCGTCACCGTCCGGCGCCGTCTCACCGAGCGCCCTGACCAGACGCTGCGGCGGTTCGAAAGCCATGCGCGGGTCGCCCCTTCCTGCTCCTGGTCGCGGTCCTGCCTTGGTCCGTGTGCGTCCTGCGTGGCCCGTCCGTGTCCTGCCGTGGTCCGTCTGCCGCCGGTCCTCCTCCGATCACGCCGTCGGTGTCGCCGAGCCCGCCCCCGTGGCCGAGGGCCCGGCGCCGGTGGCGGCCGGTTCCCTGGCCGTGCCGGCCCGCTCGGCGAGCCCAGGGAAGGCTACGCTCCCGCCGCGCCAGCGCACCGCCCGCACCGCCGCCTCCCGCAGCGCCCCGGCGGCCTCCCGACGCCGCGCGTCCCCGGTGGCCCGCACCAGGTCCGCGTACACGCCGGCGACGCGTTCCTCCAGCTCGGCCGCGAGCCGGACCGCCGCCGCCGAGTCCGGCACCGGGAACGGCAGCGCGTACGCGGCGCTCGCGGCGACCGGCTCGGCGCCCAGGTCGCGCACCTCGCGCGCCAGCGCGTCCCGACGCACCCGGTGCGCGTCGTACGCCGCCCGCGCCTCCGCGCGCCGCCCCTCGCGGATGCGTCCGCCGACCACCCCGTACCCGTACACCGCCGCGTGCTCGGCGGCCAGCGCCGCCTGGAGGGCCGTCAGCCGCCCGCTCGTCTTCCCGCTCATCGGGTTCCCTCCGTCAGCAGGTACGCGTGCGCCGCCCCGGCCGCCGCCACCGAGGCCATCAGCCGGGCCAGCTCGCCCGGCACGCCCACCAGGGCCGCGACCCGCTGGTCGGCGAGCGTCCGCTCGGCGGCGGCGAGGCCGGTGAGGGCGTCCTTCTCACCCGCCGGGACAGCGACGGGCGGGGCCGACGGGGCGGCCGGGGCCGTGCCGGAGGCCGATGCCGAAGGAGAGGGCGACGCCGGAGCGGAAGCCGACGCCGAGGGGGAGACCGACGTCCCCCGGGCGCCCCCGAACGCCGTCACGTGCCGCACGACCTCCGCCCGCAGCGGCGCGAGCCGCCCCGCCAGTGCCGGATGGGCGGCGAGGACGGCGTCGTACCGCGCCACCAGCTCCGCGCTGTCCCGGGCCGCACGCGCGCGTGCCCGCTCCGTGACCGAGGGGCTGCCGCCCGAGCTCTCCCCATCGGAATCCCCTGAGCCCGGGGAACAGCCCATGAGCAGGGCGGCCCCGGCGGCCGAGGCGAGCAGGGTTCTTCTGCGCGGCCCCGAGGGGGTGCGCGGCGGCGGGGGGAACGGCACGGCAGACGTCCTCGGGGAACTCGTATGACATGAAGACAGATCGCGGGCGGCACGCCCGTGATCACCGTACCCGCGCGCCGCCCCCGCACCACTCACCGGCACCATGTGCGCCCTGGCGGCCGCCCGGTGGACGGCAACACCCCCCGCGACCCGATACCCTTTGACCAGACACGCGACCCATCCCACAACAGCACACGCGGCCGAGGAGTCACCCGGATGAGCACCACCCAGAGCGAGAGGCTGCGAGAACTGCTGGAACCGCTCGTCACCTCCCAGGGCCTCGATCTCGAAGAGATCGCCGTGGACTCCGTCGGACGCAAGCGCGTGTTGCGTGTCGTCGTCGACTCCGACACCGGTGCGGACCTGGACCAGATCGCCGATGTGAGCCGCGCGCTCTCGGCGAAGCTCGACGAGACGGACGCGATGGGCGAGGGCGAGTACACCCTCGAGGTCGGCACCCCGGGCGCGGAGCGCGCCCTCACCGAGCACCGCCACTACGTACGGGCCACGGACCGCCTGGTGAGGTTCCAGCTGCACGAGGGCGGCGAACTCGTCGCCCGCATCCTCGACGTGGACGACGACGGCCTCGACGTCGAAGTACCCGGAGTGAAGGGCCGCAGGGCCACCACCCGCAGACTCGCCTTCGACGACATCGACAAGGCCCGCGTCCAGGTCGAGTTCAACCGCAAGGACAAGAAGGACATGAAGGAAGAGGAGGAGGCGTAGCCGTGGACATCGACATGAGTGCCCTGCGGGGCTTGGTACGGGAGAAGGAGATCTCCTTCGACCTGCTGGTCGAGGCGATCGAGTCGGCCCTCCTCATCGCCTACCACCGCACCGAGGGAAGCCGCCGCCACGCGCGCGTGGAGCTCAACCGGGAGACCGGTCACGTGACCGTGTGGGCGAAGGAGGACCCCGAGGACCTCGAGGAGGGCCAGGAGCCCCGCGAGTTCGACGACACCCCGTCCGGCTTCGGCCGTATCGCCGCCACCACCGCCAAGCAGGTGATCCTGCAGCGGCTGCGCGACGCCGAGGACGACGCGACGCTCGGCGAGTACGCCGGCCGCGAGGGCGACATCGTCACCGGAGTGGTCCAGCAGGGCCGCGACCCCAAGAACGTGCTCGTCGACATCGGCAAGCTCGAGGCCATCCTGCCGGTGCAGGAGCAGGTCCCGGGTGAGACCTACCAGCACGGCATGCGGCTGCGGTCGTACGTCGTACGGGTGGCGAAGGGCGTGCGCGGTCCGTCCGTGACGCTCTCCCGGACGCATCCCAATCTGGTGAAGAAGCTGTTCGCGCTGGAGGTGCCGGAGATCGCCGACGGGTCCGTCGAGATCGCCGCCATCGCCCGCGAGGCCGGCCACCGCACGAAGATCGCCGTACGGTCCACCCGTTCGGGCCTGAACGCCAAGGGCGCCTGCATCGGCCCCATGGGCGGACGGGTGCGCAACGTGATGGCCGAACTGAACGGTGAGAAGATCGACATCGTCGACTGGTCGGACGACCCGGCCGAGATGGTGGCGAACGCGCTGTCACCCGCCCGGGTGTCCAAGGTGGAGGTCGTCGACCTCGCGGCCCGCTCCGCGCGGGTGACCGTGCCGGACTACCAGCTGTCCCTGGCGATCGGCAAGGAAGGGCAGAACGCCCGGCTCGCCGCCCGCCTGACCGGCTGGCGGATCGACATCCGGCCGGACACCGAGCAGCCCGGCGAACAGCGCGGGGAATAGATCCAGGCCGCGAGGCGCTTAGATCACGACAGTGTTTGCGCGGCTACTGTCCGATTCCTGGCCCAAAGGGGTGAGGTCGGTACGGGGAGGTAGACTTAGCTGTGTCTGGCCGGACGCATGCCCGAGCATGCCCTGAGCGCACCTGTGTGGGGTGCCGGGAGCGAGCGGCCAAGACGGAGCTGCTGCGCATCGTGGCGACCGGAGACGCATGCGTCCCCGATCCTCGCGGTACGCTGCCCGGCCGGGGTGCGTACGTGCATCCCGCCCCGGTCTGTCTCGACCAGGCGGTGCGCCGCCGGGCGTTCACGAGGGCGTTGCGTGCCCAAGGAGCGCTCGACACAAAGGCGTTGCGTCAGTACGTCGAGCAGACGACAGTTGCCGAGGAGGCAACACCGTAAGAAAGCGTTGCGTGGAACCCCCGCGCGGCCCAGGTACCCCGCGAGTTGGAAGTAGGTCGAGATTGCGATGAGCACTCGATGAGCACGCGATGAGTACGCCCATGAAGTAGCGACGGTCCGGCCGCAACCCGGACCTAAAAGGAGCGAAGTGGCTAAGGTCCGGGTATACGAACTCGCCAAGGAGTTCGGTGTGGAGAGCAAGGTCGTCATGGCCAAGCTCCAGGAACTCGGTGAATTCGTCCGATCGGCGTCTTCCACCATCGAAGCGCCCGTTGTACGCAAACTGACTGACGCCTTCCAGGGCGGTGGCAGCGGCAAGTCCGCCAGGCCCGCTGCCCCGCGTAAGTCTGCCCCCAGGCCCGCCGCGCCGTCCCCGGCGCAGGCGGCTCGTCCGGGTCCGGCCGCTCCGCGGCCGGCCGCCCCCAAGCCCCCGACGGCTCAGCAGCCCGCGGCCCCCGCGGCCCCCGCGGCCCCGGCTGCCTCGTCGGCACCGTCGGCCCCCGCGCCGTCGACTCCCGCGCCGTCGGCTCCCGGCCCGCGTCCGGGCCCCAGGCCCGCGCCGCGTCCGGCCCCGGCCGCTCCGGAGTTCACCGCTCCGCCGTCGGCCCCGGCCGCCGCGAAGCCCGCAGGCCAGGGTCCGCGCCCCGGCGCCCCCAGGCCCGGTGGCCGTCCCGGTCAGGGCCAGGGCCAGGGTGGCCAGGGCCAGCGTCCGGCCGCCGCGCAGGGTCCGCGTTCCGGTGGCTCCGGCGCCGCGCGTCCCGGTGCCCGTCCGGCCGGCCCGCGTCCGGGCAACAACCCCTTCACCTCCGGTGGCAACGCCGGTATGGCCCGTCCGCAGGCCCCCCGTCCGCAGGGCGGCCCCGGCGGTCCGCGTCCCGGCGGCGCTCCCGGCGCCGGTCCCCGTCCCCAGGCCCCCGGTGGCCAGGGTGGCGGTCCCCGTCCGCAGGCTCCGGGCGGTCCGCGCCCGTCGCCGGCCGGCATGCCCCGCCCGCAGGGCGGCGCTCCGCGTCCCGGTGGCGGCCCCGGCGGTCCGCGTCCGAACCCGGGCATGATGCCGCAGCGTCCGGCAGCCGGCCCGCGTCCCGGTGGCGGTGGCCCCGGCGGCCGCGGTCCCGGCGGCGGCGGTCGTCCCGGTGGCGGCGGCGGTCGTCCGGGCGGTGGCGGCGGCTTCGCCGGCCGTCCCGGTGGCGGTGGCGGCGGCTTCGCCGGTCGTCCCGGCGGTCCCGGTGGCGGTGGCGGCGGCTTCGCCGGCCGTCCCGGCGGTCCGGGCGGTGGCGGCGGCGGTCGTCCCGGCTTCGGTGGTCGTCCCGGCGGTCCCGGTGGCCGTGGTGGCACGCAGGGCGCCTTCGGTCGTCCCGGTGGTCCCGCGCGTCGTGGCCGCAAGTCGAAGCGGCAGAGGCGCCAGGAGTACGAGGCCATGCAGGCCCCGTCGGTCGGCGGCGTGATGCTGCCTCGCGGCAACGGCGAGACCATTCGCCTGTCGCGCGGTGCGTCGCTCACCGACTTCGCGGAGAAGATCAACGCCAACCCGGCGTCCCTCGTCGCGGTCATGATGAACCTCGGCGAGATGGTCACCGCGACCCAGTCCGTCTCCGACGAGACGCTGGAACTCCTCGCCGGCGAGATGAACTACACGGTTCAGATCGTCAGCCCGGAGGAGGAGGACCGCGAGCTGCTCGAGTCCTTCGACATCGAGTTCGGCGAGGACGAGGGCGACGAGGAGGACCTGGTGGTCCGTCCGCCGGTCGTCACCGTCATGGGTCACGTCGACCACGGCAAGACCCGCCTGCTCGACGCCATCCGCAAGACGAACGTCATCGCGGGCGAGGCCGGTGGCATCACCCAGCACATCGGTGCCTACCAGGTCGCGACCGAGGTCAACGACGAAGAGCGCAAGATCACCTTCATCGACACCCCGGGTCACGAGGCGTTCACCGCCATGCGTGCCCGTGGTGCGAAGTCGACCGACATCGCGATCCTGGTCGTCGCGGCCAACGACGGCGTCATGCCGCAGACGGTCGAGGCGCTCAACCACGCCAAGGCGGCCGACGTCCCGATCGTCGTCGCGGTCAACAAGATCGACGTCGAGGGTGCCGACCCGACCAAGGTGCGCGGTCAGCTGACCGAGTACGGCCTGGTGGCCGAGGAGTACGGCGGCGACACGATGTTCGTCGACATCTCCGCCAAGCAGGGTCTGCACATCGACTCGCTGCTGGAGGCCGTGATCCTCACGGCCGACGCCTCGCTCGACCTGCGGGCCAACCCCAACCAGGACGCGCAGGGCATCTCGATCGAGTCCCGTCTCGACCGCGGCCGTGGTGCCGTGGCGACGGTCCTCGTCCAGCGAGGCACGCTGCGGGTCGGCGACACGATGGTGGTGGGCGACGCCTACGGCCGAGTCCGCGCCATGCTCGACGACAACGGCAACAACGTCGCCGAGGCGGGCCCGTCGACGCCGGTCCAGGTCCTGGGCCTGACCAACGTCCCGGGTGCGGGCGACAACTTCCTCGTCGTCGACGAGGACCGCACGGCCCGCCAGATCGCCGAGAAGCGTGCGGCCCGCGAGCGCAACGCGGCCTTCGCGAAGCGCACGCGCAGGTTCTCCCTGGAGAACCTGGACGCGGCTCTCAAGGCCGGCGAGGTCCAGCAGCTGAACCTGATCATCAAGGGTGACGCCTCTGGTTCCGTCGAGGCCCTGGAGTCGTCCCTGCTCCAGCTGGACGTCGGCGAAGAGGTCGACATCCGCGTCCTGCACCGCGGCGTCGGTGCGGTCACGGAGTCCGACATCGACCTGGCGATGGGCTCGGACGCGATCGTCATCGGCTTCAACGTGCGTGCCGCGGGCCGTGCGCAGCAGATGGCGGAGCGCGAGGGCGTGGACGTCCGCTACTACTCGGTCATCTACCAGGCGATCGAGGAGATCGAGGCGGCCCTGAAGGGCATGCTGAAGCCGGAGTACGAGGAGTTCGAGCTCGGTACGGCGGAGATCCGCGAGGTCTTCAAGTCGTCCAAGCTCGGCAACATCGCCGGTGTCCTCATCCGCTCGGGCGAGGTCAAGCGCAACACCAAGGCACGCCTCATCCGCGACGGCAAGGTGGTCGCGGAGAACCTCAACATCGAGGGCCTGCGTCGCTTCAAGGACGACGTCACCGAGATCCGCGAAGGGTTCGAGGGCGGTATCAACCTCGGCAACTTCAACGACATCAAGGTCGACGACGTCATCGCGACGTACGAGATGCGGGAGAAGCCGCGGGTGTGACCCACGGTTCGCGCCGGCCGACGGGACCTGTCCCGTCGGCCGGCGCGCCGCCGTTCCCGGGGGTGCCCGGCAGCCGGTGAGGCGCCCCGGGGCGGGGTTCACCCCGTGCCCGGCCGAGCCGGGTGGGCGGGTGAAAACCCCGTCGAGACGGTGCCGGTATCGTTGTAGCGTTCGTGATGCCCTGTCCCACACGGCTGACAGGGCCATCGATCCCGTACCGGCGGGTGAACCGGCTACACACATGTACCTGGGGACTCTGTCCTTCGACCTGCTCCTCGGCGACGTACGGTCGCTGAAGGAGAAGCGCTCCGTCGTCCGCCCCATCGTCGCCGAGCTCCAGCGCAAGTTCGCGGTGAGCGCGGCCGAGGTGGACCACCAGGACCTCCACCGCCGGGCCACGATAGGCCTGGCCATGGTCTCGGGTGACGCGGAGCACCTGACCGATGTACTGGACCGGTGCGAACGGCTGGTCGCCGGCCGCCCCGAAGTGGAGCTGCTGTCGGTCAGACGCCGTTTCCACGGCGAAGACGACTGACTGACCACAGAACGCAAGAGAAGAAAGAACGGGAGACGGACCAGTGGCCGACAACGCGCGCGCCAAGAGGCTTGCGGACCTCATCCGAGAGGTGGTGGCCCAGAAGCTGCAGCGCGGGATCAAGGACCCGCGGCTCGGCTCCCACGTCACCATCACGGACACCCGTGTCACGGGTGACCTCAGGGAGGCGACCGTCTTCTACACCGTGTACGGGGACGACGAGGAGCGGGCGGCCGCGGCCGCCGGTCTGGAGAGCGCCAAGGGCATCCTGCGCTCCGAGGTCGGCCGCGCGGCCGGCGTGAAGTTCACGCCGACGCTGTCCTTCGTCGCCGACGCCCTCCCGGACAACGCCCGCACCATCGAGGACCTCCTCGACAAGGCGCGCCAGTCCGACGAGAAGGTGCGCGAGGCGTCCGCGGGCGCCGCGTACGCCGCCGGCGCCGACCCGTACCGCAAGCCCGGTGACGACGAGACGGACGACACCGCGGAATGAACCGTAAGCACACCGCGCCCGACGGCCTCGTCATCGTCGACAAGCCGTCGGGCTTCACTTCGCACGACGTCGTGGCCAAGATGCGGGGGATCGCCAGGACCCGCCGCGTCGGCCACGCCGGCACGCTCGACCCGATGGCGACGGGCGTCCTCGTCCTCGGCGTGGAGAAGGCGACCAAGCTCCTCGGGCACCTCGCCCTCACCGAGAAGGAGTACCTGGGGACCGTCCGGCTCGGCCAGAACACCCTGACCGACGACGCCGAGGGGGAGATCACCTCCTCCACCGACGCCTCCCAGGTCACCCGGGACGCCATCGACGCCGGCATCGCCAAGCTGACCGGCGACATCATGCAGGTCCCCTCCAAGGTCAGCGCCATCAAGATCGACGGTGTGCGCTCGTACAAGCGGGCCCGCGACGGCGAGGACTTCGAGATCCCCGCCCGCCCGGTCACCATCTCCTCCTTCACGGTGTACGACGTCCGGGACGCCGTCGCCGGGGACGGCACGCCCGTCCTGGACCTGATCGTCTCGGTGGTCTGCTCCTCCGGCACCTACATCCGGGCCCTCGCCCGCGACCTGGGCGCCGACCTCGGCGTCGGCGGCCACCTCACCGCCCTGCGCCGCACCCGCGTCGGCCCCTACAAGCTGGACTCCGCGCGCACCCTCGAACAGCTCCAGGAGGAGCTGACGGTGATGCCGATCGCCGACGCCGCCGCGGCCGCCTTCCCCCGCTGGGACGTGGACGCCAGGCGGGCCCGGCTGCTCACCAACGGCGTGCGGCTGGAGATGCCCGACGAGTACGCCGACGCCGGCCCGGTGGCCGTCTTCGACCCCGAGGGCCGGTTCCTGGCGCTGGTCGAGGAGCAGAAGGGCAAGGCGAAGAGCCTGGCCGTCCTCGGCTGAGTCCCACCGGTTCGCCCGTGGAGCGGCGAGCACGGGATCCTGCCCGCCCCGCCGCTCCACGGTCCCCCCTCGGTTCCCCCACCCCTAGGGTGTATCCAACGACCCCCGTTCATTCACCCGTCCGGGCAGGCGCTCGGAGTGAACCCGGGGAGTGTGAGGGGGCGCGTTCATTCCGCGATCTGTCCCGCCGATCAACCCGTGCCTACCGTCCCACGAGGACACACACGTAAGGCGTGGAGGTACGACGATGGCGGGACCGGGCCCGCGAACCGGCGGCGGCAGCACACCGCGGCACGACACCAGGTCCGCCGAGCACCGGGACACCGGGTCGGCCCAGGACGACGCCCGGCCGGCAACCGCCCCCGCCGCTCGCTCCTTCCCCGACGACCTCGACAGCTCCCTGCTCCGGATCCGCGACCTCGCCGGCCGCCCGCGCGGCACCGGCTTCGTCGCCGACCACCACGGCACGGTCGTCACCAGCCACGAGGCCGTCGACGGACTCCCGCGCCTCGTCCTGCACGCCGCCGACGGCCGCGGCTGCGTCGTGACCGCCGACGCGGTCACCCCGCTGCCGGAGCTGGACCTGGCCCTGATCCGCACCGAGGACCTCGCCGCCGACCCGCTGCCGGTCACCGTCCGGGACCGCGTCGAGACGGGCACCTACGTCCGGCTGGCCGCCGGCTGCTGGCGCGAGGCGCGGATCCTGGCCGAGACGCCCGTGACGTACGTGGCCGCGGACGACCGTCACCTCCTCGACGGCGCCCTGGCGCTGGCCATCGGCACGGCCGGCCGGGACGCGCTGCGGCCCGGCGGGGGCGCGGCCGGCGGACCGGTGCTCGACGCCGCGACCGGCGCCGTCGTCGCCGTCCTGGGCACCGCCCTGCACTCCGGCCACCACGACGCCGGCTTCGCCGTCCCACTGCGTCCCGCCCCGCCCGACGGCCCCCTCGCCGAACTCCTCGCCCGCAACGCGGCGACGGTCCCCGCCTACGGCGCCGACCTCAACCCGGCGGGCGTCCTGGAACTCACCGCCACCTCGGTGGGCGCGGCCGCCCCGGTCGGCGACCCCTCCTGGACACCGGTCGAACGCGCCGTACCGGCAGCGGAGTTCGCCGCGTTCACCACCGGCCCGGCGGCCGTCCTCGGCCTCGTCGGCGCCCCGGGCAGCGGCCGTACGACGGAACTCGCGGCGCTTGCCGCCCGCCGCGGCCGGGGTGACGAACTGGCGCCCACGCTGTGGGTGCGGGGCGCCGACCTGAGGGAGGAGGACGCCTCGATCGCCGACGCGGCCCGCAGGGCGCTGACGCGCGCGGCCCGGACCGTGGCCGCGTCGCGCCCCGTGCCGGCCTTCGGTGACCTGCCCCCGGAGCGGCTCGCCCGCCTCGCCCACGACGTCGGCCGTCCGCTGCTGATCCTCCTCGACGGTCCCGAGGAGATGCCCCAGCGGCTGGGCGACCGCCTCCCCCAGTGGACCGAGGGGACGGCGAGGTGGCTGCGGGAGACGGGGGCGCGGCTGGTGGTGGCGTGCCGGGCCGAGTACTGGGAGCAGGCGGGTGCGCGGTTCCCGGCGGAGATGCTCCACGGCCGCACCGCCCGGGCGCTGCCGCCCTGCGTCCCCCTCGGCGACCTCACCCCGGCCGAGGCCCGGGAGGCACGCGCCCGGTACGGCATCCCGGACACCGTGCTCGACGGTTCGGACGCCCGCCACCCCCTCACCCTCCGCCTCGCCGCGGAGATCCGCGCCGCCCTCCCCGACGCCCCCGGCACACCCGTCGACCGCCACGACGTCCTCGCCGCCCACCTGGACCTGATGTGCCTGCGCGTCGCGGTCCGGCTCGCCGCGGAGAACGGCCTGCGCGGCACGGCCGTACGACGGCTCGCGGCGAAGGTGTGCGGTCAGGTCCACGAGGCCGCCCGGCGCGGCCTCGCAGCGGGTCAGGGGGAGCTGGACCGGGCGTCGTTCGAGGCGGTGTTCCCGTGCGGGCGGGCCCCGGCCCGCCTCGGCGGCGGCACCGGCTGGGCGTCGGCCGTCCTCACCGAGGGGCTCCTCGTGCCGGCGGGCAGCGGCTACCGCTTCGCCCACGAGGAACTCGCCGACTGGCTCCAGGGCGTCCACCTCGACCTCGACGAGGCCCTGCGCGTCCTGGTCCACCCCGGCGGCTCCCAGGACGGCGCCCACCCGCCGGCCGTCCCGCACCACCGCATCGGCCCCGTCGTCCAGGCCCTGCTGTTCGTCGCCCGCCAGCAGGGCACCCCCCGACTCGCCGACCGTCTGCGGGAGTTGGCGGACGCCCTGGAGGCCGACCCGCAGTCGTGGTGGGCCGCCCGGCTGCTCACCGAGACCCTGCTGCGCGTCCCGGACGCCACGCCGTACATCGGTGTCCTTGGGCTGCTCGCCGACCGGATCGTGGCGCGGGGCCACCGGCCCGGCCGGAGCGCCGCGTTCGCCCCCGACTTCTGGACCGCCCTGCCCCTGCCGGCGCGGACCCGCCTGGACCTGCTGCGGCGTCTGGTCCTCGCCGACGCGGCCCCGGGCGCCGCGGACGAACCCCGCTACCTCGACGCCGTGGCCGGCCTGCTCGCCGCCGACCCGACCGCCGTGCAGCCGCTGCTCACCGGCTGGTTCGACGACGAGCGGCCGTTGCCCGCGACCCCGCACGCCACCGTGGCGACGGCCGCCCAGGCGCTGCTGCACACGCATCGGCACCGGGCCCCGGACGACCTCACGGAGGCCCTCGTGGGCTGCGCGCACCCGCGCGCCGGCGAACTGCTCGCCGTCCTGGCGGAGGAGGAACCGTCCGCGCTGTGCCGCGCCGTGGACCGCTGGGCGCACGACGAGCGGCCGGCCCGGCGGGTCGCGGCGGTGGCGTACGGAGTGCGCGCCGCCGCCCACGTCCGTACGGCCGCCGACCGTGAGCTGTTGCGGTACGCGGCCCTCGCTCTGCTCGCCCGCCCCGCCGACCGCACCCTGCACGGCGGCGCGCTCGCCCTCCTCGTACGGGACCCGCGGACCCGCTCCCGGCACCTCCCGCAGGCGCTGGAGCGGTTCGCGGCGGGCGATCCGCAGCTGCCGCCGAGCGCGCTGCTCACGGCCCTGGCCACCCACCCGGAGCCGGTCCTGGACGCCGTACGGGCCCGGCTGCGCGGACCGGACGCAGACCGTGTCCTGCGGGCGCTCGCCGACGTCACCACGCCCGCCCTGGCCCGCCGGGTCGTGGCCCTCGTCCGGGAGGCGCTGGAGCGGCGGCCGGAGACCGCCGGTGACCTGGCCGCGTACGTCGACCGGCGCCTCGACCGGGGGCCGGACGCCCGCGCCGTACTGTTCCCGCTGGTCACGGGGCTGCTGGCGGGCGGTCCCGAGCAGGTGCGGGCCGCCCTGGCCACCGCCCTCGCCACCGTCCTGGCCGCCCCCGGCACCGCGGACTCCCGTCCCCTCCGCCAAGAACTGCTGGAGTTCCTCCTGACACGCGAGGACGATGCCGCCGCGCTCGACGCCGTCCTGCGCGCGGCCGTCCGGTGGAGCGGGGACGACGCGCGTGCCCTCGTCCACCGCACCGGCCTCCTCCTCGCCCACACCCCGGACGGCGCGGCCCGTTTCGACCGCGGCCTGCTCGACGTGAGCCGCCATGTGGCCGGCTTCGCCGCGCGGGTGGCGGGCTGGTTCACCGAGGCGCCGGGGGAGTGGGAGGCGGTGGTGGGCCCCGGCGCGCGCCGCGAGATCGAGGACCTGGCGGGCGTCCGGGTGCCCGCGTGATCCGTGCGCACCTCGCGCGCCGGGGAGCGCCGACGCGTGGGCCGGGTCACAGCCCCCAGGCCGATGCGGGCCGGGGACGCCCGGCATGGCACCCTTAGAGCTGCGTAAGCGGTCAACGGAACACGAAACACACGGACACGGGTTCGAGGAGCGGTCACAGTGCAGCGCTGGCGTGGCTTGGAGGACATCCCCCAGGACTGGGGGCGCAGCGTCGTCACCATCGGCTCGTACGACGGGGTGCACCGCGGCCACCAGCTGATCATCCGGCACGCCGTGGACCGGGCCCGGGAGCTGGGCGTGCCCGCCGTCGTCGTCACCTTCGACCCGCACCCGAGCGAGGTCGTCCGCCCCGGCAGCCACCCGCCGCTGCTCGCCCCGCACCACCGCCGGGCCGAACTGATGGCCGAACTGGGTGTGGACGCGGTGCTGATCCTCCCCTTCACGACGGAGTTCTCGAAGCTGTCCCCGGCCGACTTCGTCGTCAAGGTCCTGGTCGACAAGCTGCACGCCAAGGCGGTCGTCGAGGGCCCCAACTTCCGCTTCGGGCACAAGGCCGCCGGGAACGTGGAGTTCCTGACCGAGCAGGGCAAGATCTACGACTTCGCGGTCGAGGCCGTCGACCTGTACCTGACCGGCGAGGCGGGCGGTGGTGAGCCGTTCTCCTCGACCCTGACCCGGCGTCTGGTCGCCGAGGGCGACGTCGAGGGTGCCGCCGAGATCCTCGGCCGTCCGCACCGCGTCGAGGGCGTGGTCGTGCGCGGCGCCCAGCGCGGCCGTGAACTCGGCTTCCCCACGGCCAACGTGGAGACGCTCCCGCACACCGCGATCCCCGCCGACGGGGTCTACGCCGGCTGGCTGCACGCGGCCGGCGAGGCGATGCCGGCCGCCATCTCCGTCGGCACGAACCCGCAGTTCGACGGCACCGAGCGCACGGTGGAGGCGTACGCCATCGACCGCGTCGGCCTCGACCTGTACGGCCTCCATGTCGCCGTCGACTTCCTGGCCTTCGTCCGCGGCCAGGCGAGGTTCGAGTCGCTGGATGGCCTGCTGGAGCAGATGGCGCAGGACGTCAAGCGCTGCCGGGAGCTGGTGGCGGCGGCGGAGTAGCCGCTCGCGTCCCGGGACGACGAAAGGGCGGCCGGTGTCCTCGGACACCGGCCGCCCTTCCTGTTTCGTGCGGTTCCCGCGGTTCCCGCCGCTCAGCGGCTACTGCTGCGGGGGCGGAGGCGGGGGAGGGGTCTGGCCCTCGGGGCCCTGCGGGGGCTGCGGATAGCCGGCGGGCGGGTAACCGGGGTGCGGGTGCTGGGGGTGCTGCGGATGCGGCTGTTGCTGGGGGTGCGGCTGCTGCTGCGGGTAGGGCGGCTGGCCCGGCTGCCCCGGCGGGGGCATCTGCGGGTGCGGCTGCCCCTGGGGGTGCGGTTGCCCCTGCGGGGGGTACGGCTGACCCGGCTGCGGGTACGGCTGTCCTTGCTGGGGCGGGTACGGCTGCCCGGCCTGCGGCGGGTAGGGCGGGCCGGGAACCGGGTGGCCCGGCAGGGGCGGGGCGGCGACCGGCGGCGGGTTGCCGTCGCTGGTCCACAGGCCGTGCATCTGCTGGTGGCGGACGAAGTCCTCCGCGACCATCGCCGCGAGGTTGAAGTACGCCTCCCGCACCTTCGGCCGCATCATGTCGAGGTCGACCTCGGCACCGGCGGCGAGATGCTCGTCGAAGGGCACGACGATCACACCCCGGCACCGGGTCTCGAAGTGCGCCACGATGTCCTCGACCTTGATCATCTTGCCGGTCTCGCGGACACCCGAGATGACCGTGATGGACCGGGAGACCAGCTCGGCGTACCCGTGCGCGGACAGCCAGTCCAGCGTCGTGCTGGCGCTGGACGCGCCGTCGACCGACGGTGTCGAGATGATGATGAGCTGGTCGGCGAGGTCGAGCACCCCGCGCATGGCGCTGTAGAGCAGACCCGTGCCCGAGTCGGTCAGGATCACCGGGTACTGCTTGCCGAGCACGTCGATCGCGCGCCGGTAGTCCTCGTCGTTGAAGGTCGTCGAGACGGCCGGGTCGACGTCGTTGGCGATGATCTCCAGGCCGGAGGAGGCCTGGGAGGTGAACCGCCGGATGTCCATGTACGAGTTCAGGTACGGGATCGCCTGGACCAGGTCACGGATGGTGGCCCCGGTCTCGCGCCGCACACGGCGGCCGAGCGTACCGGCGTCCGGGTTGGCGTCGATCGCGAGGATCTTGTCCTGCCGCTCGGTGGCGAGCGTGGAGCCGAGCGCGGTGGTGGTGGTCGTCTTGCCGACGCCGCCCTTGAGGCTGATGACGGCGATGCGGTAGCAGGACAGCACAGGCGTGCGGATCAGCTCCAGCTTCCGCTGCCGCTCGGCCTCCTCCTTCTTCCCGCCCAGCTTGAACCGGCCGCCACCGGCCGTTGGGCGGCTGCTCTTCGCCTTCTGCTTCTTGTTGTTGAGCAGCCGGTCCGAGGACAGCTCCACGGCCGCGGTGTAACCCAGCGGGGCGGCCCCCGGGTTGACCGGCTGCCGCTGGTCGTGCTGGATCGGCTGCGGCCAGGCGGCACCGACTCGCGGGTCGGCGGCCTGGTGGGGGCTCTGCGCGGCCTGCGGTCCGTCGTGGGCCGGGGGCTGGGGCGCGTGCGGGGCCTGTGGGGGCGCAGCCTGCGGGGGCTGTCCGGGGAAGCCCTGGGGGAAACCCTGGGGAGCGGCCGGCGAGGGCTGCCCGTCCGCCTGCGGGGCCTGCGGCGCCTGGGGGGCCGGGGGCTGGGGGAAGCCGTAGCCACCGGGCACGTGCGGACCGGCCGGGGGCTGCGGTGCCTGCTGTGCGGCGGGGGCGGCGGGGGGTGCCGTCGGGGCCGTGCCCGACTGGGGGAAGCCGTAGCCACCGGGGGTGGCCGGCGGGGTCGGTGCCGGGGCGCCGTCGGGCTGCGGGAAGCCGTAGCCACCGGCGGTGTTGGGTGCGGGCGGCTGGGGGAAGCCGTAGCCGCCCTGGGCGTTGGGTGCGGGCGGTTGCGGGAAGCCGTAGCCGCCTTGGGCGTTGGGCGCCGGAGGTTGCGGGAAACCGTAGCCCTGCTGGGGGGCGGGGGGCTGTGGTGCCGCCGGGCTCGGTGCCGGCGCGGGCGGCTGGGGGAAGCCGTAGCCCGACTGGGGGCCGGCCGCGGCGGGCGGTGACGGCTGCGGGTGGGCGGGCTGCTGCGGCTGTTGCTGCGGCTGGGCCGGCCACTGGGGCGCCGGCGTGGGCGCCGCGGGCTGGTACGACGGCGGCAGCGGCGGCAGTGCGCCCTGCGCGGCCGGCGGCGGAGTCCAGGCGGGCGGCGCGGCAGGGGCGGTGTCCTGGGGCGCGGCGGCCGCGGGAGCCGGTGCCTCCGGGGGAGCGGGCGCCTCCGCGGGGGCCGCCGGTGCGTTCATGGGGGCGTCGTCCGGCGACACGTCGGCGGACGCGTCGTCCTGGGACTCCGCGCCCTCTGCGGCGTCGGCGCCCTCGGGCTGCGCGCCGGTCGCGGCATCGGCGTCCTGAGCTGCGGCATCGTCGGAGACGGCGGCCGCGGAGACGGCCTCCTCGGCCTCGGTCTCCCCGTCGGCGGCCGTACCGTCGATTCCCGCCTCGGTGCCGGCCTGCGCACCGTCCGTCGAGGACTCCGAGGACTCCGAGGACTCCACGGAGCTGTCGGCAGCCCCGTCACCCTCCGCGGTCACCGCGGCGTCGGTCCCCGCCGCCGCGGACTGCTCGGCCCCGGCCTCCGCGGCGGCCGCGTGCTCCGCGATCTGCCGCTTGAGGGCGACGGACGAGAAGCGCATCGTGGCACCGCTCTCCAGGTCGCCGTCCCCGGCACCGCTCTCCTCGGCGGCCGGGGGCGGCACGGGAACCGGCGCCGGCGGCTGCTCCGGCTCGAACCCGCTGTCCGCCGGAAGCCCGGGCACGGCGACCGGCTCCCCGGTGGGCGGCGCGGCAGGCGTGAACGGCGAACCCGGACCCTGGGCCGAGGGCGGAGCGACGGGGGCAGCCCCGGGCCCGGCCGCCGAAGGCGCGAAAGGCGCCTCCGCGACCGGAGGCGCGGGAGGAACGGGCGGGGTGAACGGCGCGCCGGGCGTCGCGTTCTCCTGGTCGGGCGGAGCGAGCCCCGGCACCGGACCGTCCGTGGGCGCGGGCGTGGGGATACCGCCCGGAGGCGTACCCGCGGCCGACGTCGGCGCCGCCCCCGAAGGAGAGGCCGCGCCCGAGGCACCGCCCGTACCCTCCGCCGAACTGCCGCCCGCGTTCTGCGTGTACCAAGCGGGCGGCGCGTAGTCGATGGTGAACTCGCCCGTCGTCTCGATGGCGGACTCCGCGTCGGGCTGGTCATCGCCGGGTGTCGCCCAGCCCCCGCGCATCCCGTCCCGATCGCTGCTCACAATTCCTCCTGGTGTGGTCGAGCACCCTCATGCCGTGCCCGGGCGACCATTTGTCGTCGTACGAAGTGGCTTTGAGGCCGTCCGCAGGTCGTCCGATGTGCCGGCCCTCCCCGGAGACGTCGACACCCACCCCGTGGCTTCCGGCATCGCGCCCCGTCCCAGCCTAATCATCGGATGCCCCGCCCCGGCAGGCCCGGCCACCCCTCGGCACAGTTCATCACACCGGGCACGCCACTCGACAAACCGGCCATAGGCGCAGAAGTGCCGCACAGGGGAAGGGAGTAGTGCCCTCGGCCCCGGTCAGTCCATTCGCCGGGGCGTGCCCAGCAGGCCGATCTCCGCATCCGTCGGCTGAGTCATCACGTACTGCCGGTCACGGTCGGCGCACCACAGCGTGAAGCCGTCGGCGAGCGTGGGCAGGGCCTCCACGTCACCCCGGGGCAGCGTCAGCGCACGGCCCAACGCCGTGGCCTCGTCCGGCGAGATCCGCTGCACACCGACCAGCCGGGCCTGCCGGAGCAGTCGCGGAGCGACCGGGCTGAGATACGGCAGCAGCGTCAGCACGGCCTGCCAGGGCCCGGACGCGACGCGTCCGCGCGGCGGGCGCATACCGCAGTCCCGCACCACCAGAACGGGTGTACCCGCCGAGGCGCCCTGCGGGGGCACCCGGCCGACCTCGTACACCGCCAGGCCGTTCTGCCCGCCGCCCATGGCGTGCACCATCTGCACCCAGGCCTGCGGCCGTCCCGTCTCCACGGCCACCCGCGCCCCGGTCGCCGCCGCTCGCAGCGCGAGGACCTGCGCGGTCCACAGACCGCCGATGAGGACGACGTCGTACGGCGTGGGCCGGTTGAGACCCAGCACGGCGGGCCGTCCCTCGGTGTCGACACCGATGACGACACCGTCGTCCCCGATGGGCAGCGCGAGCGCGGCCAGTTGGTCCACCGTCACCGAGTGGCGGCCGTGCCGCGGACCGAGGAGACCGAAGCCGCTGCGCAGCGACCGGTCCGCCCGCCGGCCCGAGGAGGGCTCCGGCTCGCCCGGAGCGGTGGCCGCCCGTGTCGTCATCGCCGTCACCGAACACCTCCGAGGGGCAGAGTGGCCAGGATGCCGGGCACCTGTTCCCGGTCGAGGCGGGCGAGCCCCGCGCCGGTGTGCCGGGCCGCACCCTGCACCGCGCGCCGGGCCGCCACGAGTTCGTCGTCACTGCGTCCCGTCACCCGGATGTGTCCGCTCAGGGACACCTCCTGACGGTCACCGCGCGCGAGGGTGACACTGAACGTCGTGGCGAGCGCGGGCACCGCGGTGACCAGGGCGATGAACTGCGGGAGCGACGGACCGCTGCCGCCGCCCAGGGACGGCCACCGGCGCAGCCAGTACGTCGTGTGCCGGCGGTTGTCGCAGCGCCAGCTCCGGCTGGACTCCTCGGTCCGCCGCTCCACCGCACCGGTCCGTCCGGCCTCCGCCGTCACCAGCGGGTTGGCGCAGACCGACGTGGCGATGGCGGCCGTCAACTGCTCCTCGTCGAGGACGGTGGCGCGGAACCCGGCCCCGGTGAGCCGGCTCGCGAGGTGGTCGGCGGCCCGCACCACACACTTCTGCGCTCCGACGAGACCGCCTCCGCGCGCGGCCACGGCCTCCGGGCACAGCTCCGGGTCCAGCTTCAGCGCGATCCACGTGATGCGGACGGCCGGGGCGCCGGTCTGCTCCTGCAGGGGCGCGTAGTTGGACACCGCCACGGACTGCGGGGGCAGATGCAGCGCCGGCGCGGGCTGGGTGTGCAGCACGATCTGAGCGGACTCCAGGCGGATTCCGTCCACGTCGAGCGCGTCGTGCACCAGGGCGAGCGGCAGCGGCTGCCGGTCGCGTGGGGCCCGCAGCGCGGTCGAGTCCGCCTCCACCAGGAGGACGGCGGTGACGAACGTGCCGTCCCCGACGATCCCCACGGGCCGCCGGTCGCGGCCGCCGTACGTGTACGTCCGCAGGCTCGGGTCGCACTCCAGGGCCGGTCCGAAGCCCGGTTCGGTCCCGGGCGGTATCTCCAGCTTCTCGGCCAGCCGCCGACGGGCCTTCAGTCCCCGCGCCGTGGCGAGCCAGTCCGGCAGGGAGCGGCCGCGAGGGCGGGCGACGGAGAGCACCACCAGCACGACGGCGACGACGCCCGCCACCGCCAGGCCCACCGGCCCGATCGCCCAGCCGACGAGCAGGACGGCGGCCGCGATCTCCCACAGCACGAGGCGTTGCAGCCGGAATGCCCCGGCCTGCCCCGAACGCGCCTTGAGCTGGAGCGCTCCCGACGCCGACGAACGCTGCGGCGCCGGTGGCCGGGGCGCCGAGGAGCCCCGCGTCCGCGATCGGCCACCGGAGCGTTCGCGCGTTCCCGAAGCCATCACTCCATCCCCCCGTTCTGCTCACGACTCGCCCGCATTTCAGCACCGCACAGGGCACTTGACGGCCCAGGAACCCTACCCGCTCCCCAAGTCCCGGCGGATACCAGGCATAGTAGGGGGCCGCTCTGACATCGGGCGCGGGGGACCGCGGCTCCGCGAGTGCGGCCAGGACGGAAAACGGGGAGAGACAGAGACAGATGGCATCCCGGCGCGATCAGCTCAATGCCTACACCTTCGCGAAGCGCCGCATGCTCGCGGCCTTCCTGCAGTCGTCGCCCGACGGCTCGGAGGAGGGAGCGCCGCGACCGCTGCGCGCGATATTGCCCGGCATCGTCGTCGGGGTGATCGTCATGGCGGTCTTCGGGGCGTGGGGCATGTTCAAGCCGACCGCGCCGAAGGGCTGGGACGAACCCAACGCCAAGGTGATCATCGCCAGCAAGTCGACCACCCGGTACGTGGTGCTGAAGACCGACGGCCAGGTCCAGCTCCACCCGGTCCTCAACATGGCCTCCGCGAAACTGCTCCTCGCGGACGGGCAGGGCGACGTCGTCACCGTCGCCGAGTCCGTCCTCGACAACGGCAAGATCCCGCACGGTGTCACCATCGGCATCCCGTACGCGCCCGACCGCCTGCCCTCGGCGTCCGAGGCGGGCACCTCCAAGCGCTGGGTGGTCTGCGAACGTCCGAGCGCCGGCGGCGGGGACTCCGTCCAGAAGGCCGCGCTGGTCCTCTCCGCCCGCGACATGAAGGTGACCGACGGCAAGGGACGCCTCAGCGGCGGCCAGCTGCTCTACGTGGCGGACCCGGACGGCAAGCGCTACGTCGTCGACGCGGACGGCAGGGCGTACCCGATCGGCGAGAGCGACGAACTGCTGCTGCGCGCCGTGGTCGGCTCGGGCCGGCAGCCCCAGCGGGTGTCCGCGGAGTGGCTGGCGACCCTGCACCAGGGCGACGCGATCAGCTTCCCGGACATCACCGGCCAGCCGGGCGACGCGGCCGGCGCGCCGGGCCAGCTCGATGACTCGACCAACAAGGTCGGCATGGTGCTCAAGGCGTTCGACAACAACGCGGAGCAGTACTACGTGGTGCTGCCCGGCCGGGTCGCCCCCGTCTCCGCCTTCGTCGCCCAGCTGCTGCTGTTCAGCGAGGAGTTGGCCCCGCTCGGGCAGGCAGGCCAGGCCCGTGAGGTCAGCCCCGGCGCGATCGTGCCGGGCAAGGCGTTCGGCACCGAGCACCGCTGGCCGACCGGGGACCCCACCCCCGTCAACGAGGCGTCGGCGGCCTCCGGGAGCCGCAGCACGATCTGCAACGTCCTGCGCGGAGTGAACGCCGACTCCGGTGTCACGACCCTGAGCACCTGGGTCGGCACGGACTTCCCGAAGAAGCTGCCCGCCGGTTCCTCCAGCGCCTACGTCACGCCGGGCTCCGGCCAGCTCTACCGCCAGTTCCAGGGCGAGGCGACCAAGGTCGGCCCGGTGTTCCTCGTCACCGACACCGGCCTGCGCTACGTCCTGCAGTCCAACGCCGACAGCGCCACGGACGACGCGGGCATCGGCACGACGGCCGAGGAGCGCAAGCGGCTCCAGCAGGAGGCCCAGCAGGCGCAGACGCGCCTCGGCTACAAGGACGTCGACCCGGCGCCGATCCCCGCCGCCTGGTCGGAGTTCCTGCCCACGGGCCCGCGTCTGTCGACGGCCGCGGCACGCCAGCCGCAGGGCTCCTGAGGAGGCGGGCGGCAGTGCTTCGTACGACGCTGGTGGCGGCCGCCACCCTGCTGACGACGGCCACGGTCGTCGCACCCCCCGCGGCCGCCGCGGACCCGTTGCCCTACTCGGACCAGTGCCAGTTCCCCAACGGCCTGTACCCGGGCCGCCCCTGGTCCCTGCAGCGCGTCCTCCTCGAGGAGCTGTGGAGCCAGTCCAAGGGCAAGGGGGTGCGCGTGGCGGTCATCGACACGGGCGTGGACGTGAAGAACCCGCAGCTCACCGACGCGGTCGACGCGAAGAGCGGCCGCAATCTCCTGCCGAAGAACCTCAAGGACGACAACGGCGACCCGATCGAGCGGGGCAAGGAGAACGGCACGACGGACACCGTCGGCCACGGAACCAAGGTCGCCGGCATCATCGCGGCCCGCCCCGTCGCGGGGACCGGTTTCGTGGGCCTGGCCCCCGAGGCGACGATCATCCCGATCCAGCAGAACGACGCGGAGGGCCACGGCACCACGGAGACCCTGGCCACGGCGATCCGCTACGCCATCCAGGCGAAGGCCCACGTCATCAACATCTCCCAGGACACGTCGAACGCCATGAAGCCGTCCTCCGACCTGGAACGGGCGATCGACGAGGCCCTGGCCCAGAAGATCGTCGTCGTGGCCTCGGCGGGCAACGACGGCCTCTACGGCAACGTCAAGAAGACGTACCCCGCGTCCTACGACGGCGTCCTCGCGGTCGCCGCCTCCGACCGCAACAACGAACGCGCCTCCTTCTCCCAGTCCGGCGACTTCGTCGACGTGGCGGCCCCCGGCGTCGACATGATCTCCACGGTCCCCCAGGGCGGCCACTGCTCCGACAACGGTACGAGCTTCTCGGCGCCCTACGTCGCGGGCGTCGCGGCGCTGATCAAGGCCAAGCACCCGGACTGGACCGCCCGCGAGGTCGTCGCCCAGATCGAACAGACCGCGGAGCGCACCATCGCCGGCCAGGACCCCCTGGTCGGCTGGGGCGTGATCGACCCCGTGCGCGCCCTCACCGAGGACGACCACCCCATCGAGTCCCCCGACCCCCAGGAGGGCCTCTCCCGGGCCCAGCCCCCGACGGCCGCGAAGTTCCAGGTCGGCGAGACCCCCGACGAACGCAACGCCCGCCTCGCCACGTACGTGGCCGTGGCCGCGGCGGTCCTCGTCGCGGGCCTCGGCGGCACGGCGGTCGCGATCCGGGACGCGCGGAGGCGGGCGCGGCGGGTCGCGGGGGTGGAGTAGAGGACGGCGGCCACCTCACTGGGAACCGCGATGAGGACCGAACTCGCACGTCGACGACATGCGGGACCACCTGGACAAGCGCTCCGGCACATGGCGCGATCGACGACAGCATCGAGGCGGGCCGACGAGACCCGGTGGCCTCCGCGTACCGCGACTTCCACGGGGTGGCCCCCGGGGACGCCACGCCGTACGCATCCGCGAAGCGACGAAGCCGCCGGAGAAGGCGGTACGAGCCACGACGGCTTGTCCGAGAACGACCTCGACGGGCTCCGTCGTGCTGATCCAGGTTGGCGACGACTGACGCGGGCATCACCAGCGGGAGGTGCCTGATGCCGGTCGACGTCAACGCCGCACTGAGCGACCCTCCCGTGCGCGAGTACGCGAGGGAGGCCGGGGCCCGGCGGTGGCTGGAGGAGCAGGGCACCACGTGGGGTCGATTGCCTGTCGTGGAGAATCAGTGAAGCTTCGATCGGCAGTAGCAGGGCTGTTGCATATGGCAGTTGGGACTGTCAGTAGAAGTCATTACAGTGGTCGTGTTGCGGTCATGAACACTTGAGGGGCGTGGGCTGCTCAGGACGGCAACGGACAACGGGGAGGGGAAAGCTTCGTGCTTCCTGCAGACATGGGCGGTGGTGCCGCCGACGTACGGCGTGGTCTGATGGCGCTTTCGACGTTCAAGAAGCGTGTGGACGACCTGCTCAAGGCCTTCGAGGACTCGGCGGGTGGCTCGTCCAAGGTCGCGACTCACAGCCTGTCACCGACCGCGTTCGGCATGGGGAACTTCCCGGAAGCGAAGGCGCTCCACCTGGAGTACGAGCGCGTCCACGAGCGCATCACGGCGCTCTCGAAGTCGCTCGGTCTCCAGCTGGAGGCGATGCAGATCGCCGTCCACGGGGTGGACGTCACCTTCGACAACCTTGAAGAGGACCTCCGTTACCGGTTCCACGAGATCCGTACCGAGGTCAACCAGACACGGGAGGAGCTGCTGAACGAGCAGCTCAAGCGCGACAACAAGGCCGACCACACCGACGCGGGGTACTGATGAGCGGCGACAAGAAGCAGCCGGATCCGTACAAGGCGGAACGTCAGGAAGCCGCCCAGCAGAACGGCACCCTCGACGCCGTCATGGATATGACCAAGGTGATCAACCCCTGGGGACCGAACAGGGGCTTTCACTTCGGCAAGACCAGCTTCGAGGGCTACGACCTCAACGAGATGATCGACATCGTCGAGTCCGCGAATCCGGAGCTCGTGGAGACCGCGGGCACGGCGCTCGTCGCCGCCCGGGACGCCATCACCAAGGCCGCCGAGGAACTCAGCGTCAACCTGGGCGACGTTGACTGGGAGGGTGAGGCCCACTCCGCGTTCTTCACCTGGGGCACCGACTTGGTCAGCACCGCCAACGCGCTGGCCAACTACGCCGACGTGGTGGGCACCCAGGTACTGGCGGCGAGCTCCGGACTCGCCTCCGTACGCAAGTCCATGCCGCCCCGCGACTCCCGCACCGACCCCAAGACGGTCGACGACATCCCCGAGGCGAAGCGGGTCGACAGCAACGACGAGTACACGGCGGCCGTGAAGGCGGAGAGCCACCGGCAGGAAGCCATCAACCAGATGTACCGCCTGGCGTCGTTCTACACGGTGTCGGGCGGGATGATGCAGACGGCTGAGGAGCCGGTGTTTCCGAAGATGCCGGATGTGGGGGTGCCGGAGCCGGCGCCGCCGGTGGGCTGGAGTCCGGATGAGGGCCACGCGCGCCAAGGAACCCTTCAATCCATAAGCGATTCGGGTACCCCGCGCCAGCACTCTGTGGACTCCGGAGTGGAGCGATCGCGTGCGGAGGACTTGTCGTCATCCCGCAAAAGCGTCGACCAGTCTGTCAGTTCCCCGGAACGAAGCATCGGTACACAGATCGACAGCGTCGGTACGCTGCCGCCGCAGGAGACCATGAAGCCGACGACCGGCACGCCGCCGTCGACGACGGCCCCTAACGTGAACCCAGTGACTCCGGCTCCCATGGCCCCCGTTGCGGTACCCCCTGCCCTGCGAGGTCAGGCCGGACGCACCTCCGGGTTCGGCGGCGTGCCCGCAGCCAAGGCACCCACCTCGGCACAGGGGCGGGCCGTCGGCATGCCGGGCGCCGCCCAGGCAGGGCGTACGGGTACCAACCCCATGGGGCCCATGGGACGGGCTACCGCAGCCGGGCAGGCGGGCGGCCGTGCGGCCGGCCCCATGGGGCCGATGGGACGTGCCACCGCAGGCGGGCAGGCGGGCAGTCGAGCGGCCGGCCCCATGGGGCGAGGAGTGGTCGGCGGGATGCCGAGGGCTACGGGACCGGCGGCCAGCCAGGCGGGCGGTGCCGCCCCACGCGGTCCTGTCAACGGCATGGGCGCCGCGAACCCTGTGCGCGCAGGCACTGGGCGCACCGCCGATGGCGTTGTCGGCGGGAAGCCCGTCACAGGGGCCGCCCCTGGTGCCAACGGCGCCAGGGTGCCACGCGGCACGGTCATCGGCGCTCAGGGCGCACCCACCTCGCGTTCCACCGGCGAGAGGCCCGGCCAGCGTGGGGTGATCGGGGCGCCCGCTCCGACGACGGGCACGGGGCAGACGGTTCGCCGGCCCGTCGGCGGTTCTGACGGCGTGGTCGGAACGCCGAAGGGACGGACTCCCGGGGCCTCGAACGGTGGACGCACGCCCGGCGGCACCGGCGTGACGCGTGGCCCTGCGGGCAACCAGAGTTCCGGCGAGACGCGTCCGCGCCGCGATGAGCGGCGCGACGGGGCGTCGGCGACCGACTGACCGGACAAGAGCGAGGACAGACAGAGGCATGGTGTCAGGGATCAGCCGACGCGGCGGGTGGAGCGCGCCTTTCGCGGGACGAAACGGGAGACGGGTTTCCGCCGTCTGTTCAGCGCTCGGCGCCTTGGCCGTCCTGTCGGCAGGCCTGGCTCCGAGCGCGACAGCCGCAGACGTCCAGTCCCAGCAGTGGTACCTGTCGGCGATGAAGGCCGACGAGATGTGGAAGGTGAGCACCGGCAAGGGCGTCAAGGTGGCCGTTGTCGATACGGGCGTCAACCCCAACACTCCTTCTCTGAAGGGCCAGGTGCTCGCTGACGAGGTCCCCGATTCTGTCGGCTACAAGGCGACCGAAGACTGGGAGGGCCACGGAACCAGCATGGCTGAACTCATCGCTGGCACTGGGGCCGGTGGAGGCGTGAAGGGGCTTGCTCCTGGCGCGAAGATCGTCCCTTACCGGATTGCACTCAAAGGTCTGGAGAGCGAGAGTGAAGTAAAGAAGGCTCCTGCGGCGTCGGCAGTAATCAGGGCAATCGCTGACAGCGACGCCAAGATCATTAGCATGTCCTTCGGTGGCAGCATCGACTACGCCGATATGAGATCGGCCGTCAAGTACGCTCATTCCAAGGGCAAGTTGATGTTTGCCAGCACGGGCAATGACGCCGAAGAGAAGAACTTCATCGGATACCCGGCGGCCTACCCCTACGTAGTCGGCGTTGCGGCATCAGACGAGTCCGGCAAGGTCGGCAAATTCTCAGAGCACGGCAACTACGTCGACTTCGCCTCCCCCGGCCTCAACGTCCCCACCTGGTGCGACAACACCTTCCGCTCCTACTGCACCGGCGAGGGCACCAGCCAAGCCACCGCCATAGCCTCCGCCTCCGCCGCCCTCATCTGGTCCGCCCACCCCGACTGGACGGCCAACCAGGTCCTCGCCAGCCTGATCGACACCGCCGGACGCGACTGGGCGAAGGACGACCCGAGCACGTACCTCGGCTACGGGCTGATCCGCCCCCGCAAGGTGCTGGAGAACGCGAACTTCAACCCGGGCTCGGCCGGCACCGACCCGCTCGCCAAGGAGAACGCCACGGGCGTCACGGACGCCGACGGCAACACGCCCTCCGCTTCCGCATCAACCTCGTCACAGCCCTCGAAAACGACTTCAGACGGCGGGACTTCGGCGGCAGGATCGAGTTCCGACTCCTCCGACAACACCACGATGTGGGTGGCGCTCGGAGCCGCGGCAGGCGTGCTGGTCATCGGGGGCGGCGCGTTCGCGGTGATCCGTTCACGGCGAGGCGCGTGACGACCCGCCCCCGACGACTGGTGACACACCACCGTTCTGACGCGGTGACGCGTGCAGAAACGAACCACAGCTCTCACGAAAGGGAGTGCCCAAATGGTCGACCGCAAGCTCAATGACAGCGACGTAAAGCAGCTCCAGACAGAGGTCATCGACCGCTACGACAACATCCGTGCTTCGCTGGCGAAGCTCCAGGGCACGATCGACATGATCGAGAAGGCCTGGACGGGTCAGGGCGCCAACGCGTTCAACACGAAGCAGACGGAGATCAACGGCCACATGGTCGCGATCGGCAAGATGCTCGACGACTTCCTCGAGGGCATCAACATGACCGCGACCGACAAGCGCAACCTCGAAGACCAGATCGAGGCCGACCTCAAGCAGATCTCGGTAGAGGACCTCGGCGGAAAGACCTCGGCGCTCAACAGCTACTGACGAGCCCTTGGTGGCTCTGAGTCACACCGTTGTCCGGACTGTGCGGTCCGGCTGAAATCTTCAAGGAAACGAGGGAAACATGTCCGGAGTCCACTACGAGGAGCTTGCCGTCACGTACGGCACCATGGACGCGCTCGCCACCGAGCTCGGCGACCAGGCCAAGAAGCTCGAGGAGGACCTGGAGGCCCTGAAGGCGGCCGTGCTCAAGGTCTCCTCGGGCTGGGGCGGCGAAGCGTACGAGGCGTTCCAGAAGAAGTCCGGGGAGTGGGACCGGCACGCCCGGGGCATCCACGCGGCGCTGGTCCAGATCTCGCAGAAGGTCAGCACCGCCGGCGGTGACTACCGCGGCGGCGACCTGAAGGGCGCCAGCTACTTCATGTGACGCGAAGCGGCACAGCTCGACAGGGTGGGCACGCACGGGAGGTGCCCACCCTTTGTCGTACCGGTGGTTGGGGCAAGGCCCTGCCCTGGTATCCCCTCGGTCGTCCGGCACGCCTCCGGTCGCGACGAGTCGCCGGTCCCGCAACGGACGCCACGGCGGGCCCGGAAAACGCATCCGGGCCCGCCGATCCACTCCCGGCGGCAAGCCGCCGGGACGCCGTCTCAGGTGCCCCGGGACAAGCTGTCGGGGCAGCGCATGGGCAGTCCCGGAGCAAGTCGCCGGAACGCCTTCTCAGGAGCCCCGGGACACGCCGCCGGGACGCCGCATCGGCAGACCCGGAGCAAGCCGCCGGGACGCCCTCTCAGGCGCCCCGGCCCAGACCGCCGACCGTCGGGGCGCCACCTCAGGACAACTCGTCCTCGACCAACCCCACCTGCACCAACGGCTTCCCCCGCCGTCGCGAAACGAAGACCCCTCGCCCCGCGGGCATCGGCCGGGGCCGGACCCCGCCGAGGAGGTCGCCCTCCCCGGGGTCGCCGGCCAGCACCACGCCCTGTGCGCCGAGCTCCTTGATGCGCTGCATGAACGCCTCGTAGGAGGCCCGCCCCGCGCCGGCCGTGGACCGCGCGATGATGAAGCGGACGCCCACGTCCCGGGCGAAGGGGAGCATTTCCGTGAGTCCGGACAGCGGGTTGCCGCTGGACGTCGACACGAGGTCGTAGTCGTCGATGACGACGAACACCGTCGGCCCCTGCCACCAGCTGCGGTCCCGCAGCTGCTGTGCCGTCACCTCCGCGGTGGGCGTGCGGCGCTGCATCAGGTTGGCGAGGGCGGACATGTGGTGGTCCATGGCGTTGGACATGGGGATGTACTCGGCCAGGTGGGAGGGCGGGGTGACGCCCAGCAGGGAGCGCCGGTTGTCCACCACGAACAGCTTGCACTCGTCGCCGGAGTAGCGCTCCGCCAGCTGCTTGATCAGCAGGCGCAGCAGGTTCGACTTGCCCGACTCGCTCTCGCCGAAGACGAGGAAGAACGGGTCCTGCTCGAAGTCGACGAAGACCGGCTCGAGGTTGTTCTCGTCCAGGGCGAAGGCGACGCCCCGGCGCGGGAAGCGGTCGCCCGCCGGCAGATCCGTGGCCGGGAACTCCCGTGGCAGCAGCCGTACTTCGGGAGCCGGCGGGGCCTGCCAGTGCCGGGAGACCTCCGCGGCGAGCGCCTGGGTGGCGTCGGAGAGGTCCGTGTCCGAGGCGAGGCCGTCGATCCGCGGCACCGCCCCCATGAAGTGCAGCTTCTGCGGCGACACGCCGCGGCCCGGCACACCCGCCGGGATGTTCGCGGCGACCTTGCGGTCGATCTCGGAGTCCATCGTGTCGCCGAGCCGCAGCTCCAGGCGGTTCATCAGGTGGTCCTTGAGGGCGGCCCTGACCTCCATCGAGCGGGAGGCCGTCAGGACCAGGTGGATGCCGTAGCCGAGACCGCGCGCCGCGATCTCGTGGATCACCGGGTCCAGCATCTCGTAGTCCGTACGGAAGTTGCCCCAGCCGTCGATGACCAGGAAGACGTCGCCCCAGGGCTGGTCCGTCACCGAGATCTCACCCCTGGCCCGGCGGGCCCGGAAGTCGGCGATCGACGGGATGCCCGCCGAGCGGAAGTACTCCTCGCGGCGGGTCATCACGCCGTACACCTCGGCCACCGTGCGCCGCACCCGCTCCGGGTCCAGGCGCGAGGCCACCCCGCCCACGTGCGGCAGACCGGCCACCGCCGACATGCCGCCACCGCCGAAGTCGAGGCCGTAGAACTGGACCTCGTGCGGCGTATGGGTCAGGGCGAAGGAGCTGATCAGCGTGCGCAGCAGCGTCGACTTGCCGGACTGCGGGCCGCCGAGGATCTGCATGTGGCCGGCCGCGCCGGAGAAGTCCACCCAGAGGGGGTCACGGCGCTGCTCGTACGGCTTGTCCACCAGTCCGACCGGCACGACCAGACGGCCCGCGCCCTCGTAGCCCGGCTGCGTGAGGCCACGGCCCTGCACCGCGGCGAGCCCCGGCAGGAGCGCGTCGAGCGACGGCGGGCTGTCCAGCGGCGGCAGCCACACCTGGTGCGCCGACGGGCCCTGCGCCTCCAGCCGGCGCACGATCACGTCGAGGACCGTGTCCGCGAGGGCCTCGTCGACCTCCGGCTCGTCCCCGGAGGCGCGCTGCTGGGGCACCTGCACGTACCGCACCGGCACCTCGGCCGCCGTGAACAGCACCGGCCGCCGGTCCACCGGCAGCGGACCGTCGCCCAGCGCCGCCCGCTGCGTGCCCGAACGGTAGACGCCGGAGACGTACGCCGCCTTGAACCGCACCATCTCGTCCGTGCCGAACTTCAGGAAGCCGGAACCCGGCACGTTCGGCAGCTCGTAGGCGTCCGGCACGCCCAGCGCGGCGCGCGACTCCGCCGCCGAGAACGTACGCAGACCGATGCGGTACGACAGGTACGTCTCCAGACCGCGCAGCCGGCCCTCCTCCAGGCGCTGCGAGGCCAGCAGCAGGTGCACGCCGAGCGAGCGGCCGATACGGCCGATCTGCACGAACATCTCGATGAAGTCCGGCTTCGCCGTCAGCAGTTCGCTGAACTCGTCGATCACCAGGACCAGCGAGGGGATGGGCTGCAGGGGCGCGCCCGCCGCCCGCGCCTTCTCGTAGTCGTGGATGTTGGCGTAGTTGCCCGCGTCGCGCAGCATCTCCTGACGGCGGTTGAGCTCACCGCGGATGGAGTCGCCCATGCGGTCGACCAGGGTCAGGTCGTCCGCCAGGTTGGTGATCACGGCCGCGACGTGCGGCATCTGCGCCATGCCGGCGAAGGTCGCGCCGCCCTTGAAGTCGGCGAGGACGAAGTTCAGGGTCTCCGAGGAGTGGGTGACCGCCAGGCCCAGCACCAGGGTGCGCAGCAGCTCGGACTTGCCGGAGCCGGTCGCGCCCACGCACAGGCCGTGCGGGCCCATGCCCTCCTGCGCCGCCTCCTTGAGGTCGAGCATGACGGGGCGGCCGTCCTCGCCGACACCGATCGGCACGCGCAGCCGCTCGGCCAGCGATCGCGGCCGCCAGGTGCGCCGGGGGTCGACGGACGCCGCGTCACCGAGGTTCAGCAGGTCGGTGAACTCCAGGTTGGCCAGCAGCGGTTCGTCGTCGTCCCCGCCGGACGCCATCCGCAGCGGCGCCAGTTGCCGCGCGAGCACCTCCGCGGACTCGTACGAGAGGACGTCGGGCGTCCCCTCGTAGACCACGCCGTGCCCCGACTCCAGGTGCAGCACGCCGGGCTGTACGACGATGTTGAGCTCGCCGCCGGCCCTGGTCAGCTCGCCGGGGACGACCTCGAGGACCGTCACGCCCTGGAGACCCTCGGGGTTGGCCAGGAGCGAGTCCGGGGAGAGCGAGAGGCCGTCGAGGAGGACGACGATGTGCGGCTCGTCCGGCAGCGGTGCGGCGTTGGGGTGGAACCGGGGACGGCCGGTGAGCCGCGACGTGAGCAGGTTCTCCAGCTCGCGCGCGTCACCGCCGATCAGCCGGCGGCTGCCCGCGCCGTCCACGGCGTCCGGCGCCTGCACGTGCGGCAGCCACTTGGCCCACTCCCAGTGCGCCAGCTCGTCCCGGCCCGCCGCGACGACGAGTACCAGGTCCTCGGGCGAGTGCAGCGCGGCCAGCGAACCGGCCAGGGCCCGGGCCGAGGACCGTACCGACTGCGGCTCGCCGCTGATCGTCACGTGGTAGAAGGCCCGCAGCGAGACGGCCATGGGCAGGTCGTCCAGGGTGCTGTGGACGGCGAGGAAGCGCTGCAGGGCACCCGCCGTCAGCGGCTCCAGCTGCTGGACGGGGCCGGTCTCGGGCGCGATCAGCGGGGTGGCGAGCGCCTGGGCGCCCAGGCCGATGCGGACCTGGGCGAAGTCCTCGTCGCCCGGCCGCCGTTCCCACACCCGGCTGCCCTCGGCGACCAGCGCCCACAGCTGCTCGGGGGAGGGGTGGAGGTAGTACTGCGCGTCCCGCTGCGCCTTCGCCGTCTCCAGCGTGGCGCTCCGGGTGTGCGCGAGGTAGCCGAGGTAGTCACGGCGCAGGTCCGCCAACTGCCCCTGGGAGCCGCGGCGGAAGCGGACCACCATCGCGATGGACATGGCCACCGTCGAGGCGATCATCACCATGCCCATGATCCTCATGAACGGCTGCCCGCTCGTGAAGAAGAAGACCACCGAGCCACCCATGCCGAGGGTCGGCAGGAGTTGCATCAGCACGCTGTCCTGATGCCCCCGCGGTAGCTCGGGGGGAGGCTGTACGGCGATCTCGCCGGTGGGCACTTCGGACGGCAACGACCGAGGCGGCCGTTTCACGACGATGTGGCTCACTGCTCACCAATTCCCTTAGCGGCCCCGGGTAAGTACCGTCCGCCACCCCGTGTCAGGCGGACGCAGGCCGCCGCGTGATCCTACTGACTTCTCGTGCGGCGAGGGGGCGGTAGGGTGCCGGATGTTCGCGTGAGCACATGCGACTTGGGCCCAGGAGGCCGGGACATTCCGTGAGATTCGGAACGGTTCGGCGCTCCACGGCCGCCCAGCGGCGTCCGTTTCGCCGTCCGACCGGGCCCACGGGTCCGACCGGGCGCGAACCGGCGCAGGACTTTCACACCGCCGACGCGGAACCATCACTGAGGGGGAGCAGCAGGTGAGCATCACGGCCTCCGCGGCAGCCACCGGAGGAGGGCACGGAACGGGAGCCGCCTCCGGGACGGGCCTCGGCTTCTGCCGGGTCACGATCGTCGCGCCCGACAGCAGGATCGACGTGGCCCTGCCCGACGACGTCCCCGTCGTCGACATCTATCCGGAGATCCTCAGGCTCTCCCGGCAGAGCCCCGCCGAGGGCGCCCCGGTCGGCTACCACCTGGTGCGCCGGGACGGCAGGGTCCTCGACGGCTCGCGCTCGTTCGCCGCCCAGCACATCCTCGACGGCGAACTCCTCACGCTGCGCCCGTTCTCCGAGTCGCTGCCCCCGGCCGTCTACGACGACGTCTCCGAGGCGGTCGCCTCGGCCGTGACGCGCGAGCACACCCTGTGGAGCGGCGACCTGACCCGTGCCGCGGGCCTCGTCGGTGGAGGCGTCCTGCCGGCCCTGCTCGCCTTCGTCGCCTGGATGGGCGACCCGCGCCACGACATGCACTCACTGCCCGGCATCCTCGCCGCGGTCACCGGCGTCCTCCTGGTCGCCCTCGCCTGCGTTCGCGCCCGCGTCTACGACGACCGGCCCTCGGCCATCGCCCTGGGGCTCGGCGCGCTGCCCAACGTGGGAGTGGCGGGCTCCGGACTCCTGCCGCTCGCCGACGGCCAGGGCATCGGCAAGCTCCAGTTCCTCCTGGCCTGCGCGGCGGTGCTGCTCGCCGCGGTGCTCCTCACCCTGGTCTCGCCCGGCGGCGACGGGCCCTTCGTCGCCTGCGTCGTCGCCTCCGGCGTCGGCCTGGCCGCCGTGTTCGCGGCGATCCTCGCGCACTGGTCGCCGGCCGAGACCGCCGCGCTGTGCGCCCCCGTCGCGGTGGGCGCCCTGGCCTTCCTGCCCGGCCTGTCCATGCGCTTCGCCCGGCTGCCCATCGGCTTCGACGCCCCGGACACCGCGCCCCGCGGCAGCGCCTACGGCGCCGATCCGGCCCCGCAGGAGCCGGTCGACGTCGAGCGGATCACGGCTCAGGCCCGCCGCGGCCACGAACTCCTCGTCGGCCTGGTCGGCGGCTGCGCGGTGATCGCGGTCGGCGCCTGCGCGGTCCTCGGCTTCTCCGACGACCTGTGGGCCCAACTGCTCGCGCTGGCCGTGGGCATCGCCCTGCTGATGCGCGCCGGCCTGTTCCGGTACACCGCCCAGGTCGCCCCCGTCCTGGCCGCGGGCCTCGCCTCCCTGGTGCTGCTCGGACTGGGTCTGGCGCTCAACCCGCCCCTCTCGGCCTTCCGCGACGCCCTGACGGGCGACCGCACCGACCTCGACATCCGCACGATCTGGCTCATCGCGGCCATCGCGGCGGCGTCCGCGCTCGTCACCGCCATCGGGCTGATCGCCTCGCGGGGCGGCCTCACGCCGTTCTGGGGACGCTTCCTGGAGATCGCCGAGGGCTTCGTGCTGCTGACCCTGGTGCCGCTGGCGCTGGCCGTCTTCGACGTGTACGCGGCCGCGCGGGCGATGACGAGTTGAACGCGGTGCGGGAAAGGCAGGAAAGGAACGTCGAGTGAGCTTCGGCCCGCCCCCGTCCGTCTACACCCAGTCGGCGGTGTCCGCCGAGGCCGCCCGCACCAAGCGCCGCCGGAGGATGCTGCTGTGGCCGACGGCGGTCGTGCTCGTCGCGGCACTCGGCACCGGCGGTCGGCTCCTGTGGGGCGGTGATTCCGGCTCGGAGCCCGCGCCCGGGGCCACCGCCGCCCAGGGCCGGCTCGACGTGCGGGAGTCGGTCGAGGAGCCGCCCGCCGGCACCGTCGGCAGGATGGCCTTCCGCTTCTCCGTCGACGACATGGGACCCGGCGAGCACTACGAGATGCCGGGCACCTGGGCCACGGACAAGATCCTCGCCAAGGGCGTCAACAAGACCGTCGTCGGCCTGACCATCGGCACCGACGCCGCACCGGGCGACGAAAAGTGGAAGCTCCCCCTCGACGGCCCGATCTGCGGCTACACCCGCCATGTGACCGGCGAGAACCGCACCGCCGTCCTCTACCGCGCGAACACGGACGAGGGCGCCCCCTGCGACCACGTCGCCTTCTTCGACCTCGACGACGGCCGCCGGGTCTGGACGAGCGACTTCCCCCTCTCCCGCTACGCCGACGCCCCGGGCGTACCCGGGACCGGCGACAGCCAGGACACCCCGAGCGTCACCCTCACCCACGGCACGGTCGTCGTGACCTGGGGCGGCGGCACCGACGCGTACTCCATGGACACCGGCAGGCGACTGTGGCGTACCACGTCCACCGGCGCCTGCCAGGACATGGGCGCCGCCGGCGGAGGCGCGCTGATCGTCCGCCAGGAGTGCTGGAACGACGACGAGAGCCTCCCCGTCGACTCACTGGAACGCGTCGCCTACAAGGCCCGCGAGGTGGACCCGGCCACGGGCAAGGTGCTGTGGACCTACTCCGCCGCGAAGGGCATCCGGAACCTGAGCATCCCGTCCGCCGACCCGGCCGTCCTCGCGGTCCAGGCCGGCGAGATCGGCATCTCCGAGATGCTCTCCCTCGACGACAAGGGCCGGAACCGAGCCACGATCCGCCTGCGGAACGGCACCTACGAGGGGGAGTGCTCGTACGACGACTACCTCGTCGTCGACGACTGCCCGACCATCGCCGTCGGCGCCGACCAGGTCTTCCTGCGCAGCAAGGAGACGGGCGACGAGGCCAACGCCAACTGGGTCGTCGGCTTCGACCTGGCGACCGGGAACACCACCAAGAAGTTCGACTCCGGCCCCGGCTCGCTGCTGTACCCGGTGCGCATGAGCGGCGGCCGGCTCCTGGCCCTGCGCCTGACCGACGACCACATCTCGCCCAACGCGCTGGTCGCCCTGGATCCAAAGACCGGCGAGGAGACGCCGTACTTCTACTTCGGGCTGCCGGCCGAGGGCGAGCTGCTCACCATGACGGACCACAACGACGTCGTCGTCCAGGACGGGCGCCTCTTCTTCGGCGTCAGGAACGCCGACGGCCCCGCCTCCGGGAAGGCGTGGACGTACCTGGTCCTCGGTATCGAGGGCGGCGCGGCGCGGACCCCGTGACCGGACCGTGTGCGGCGGCCGACGCGAGCCGGCCGCCGCGACGGCTACGGTGCCGCCAGCCCGCCGTTGTGCGGCGCCGGCTCCAGATCGAACTCGCCGTCCCGGGCGCCCAGCACGAAGGCCCGCCACTCCGCCTCCGTGTACCGCAGCACGGTCTCCGGGTCGAGCGACGACCGCATCGCCACGGCCCCGCCGGGGAGGTGGGCGATCTCGACGCGCTCCTCGTGCTGCTCCGTACCGGGCGCGCACTGCCACTCGACCCCGGAGATGTCGAGCGCGTACAGCTCGTCCCGCTCCCGTTCCTTGCGGGCCCTGACGTCCTCGTTCGCTTCCTCCGCCATGGCGCGGCGACCCCTTCCCGACGCACGGATGATCCAACCGTTCACCCTAGTGGCAGCGCCCGTGCCGCCCGCCCGATTCGGCAACCGGTGCGAAGGCGGCCCCGGCCTGCTGGTACTCTGGCTGACGGCCGTTTGTGTACGCACCCCCGGAGCGCCGCTCTGGAGGCCGCGCCCAGCGGATCCCCGCCTCCCGAGTAACGGAAGCTTCCCCGAGACGCAGACCGGGGGCACTCGGTGGCCATCCACAGATTTCTGAGGAGTACGCGTGTCTCTCGACGCCGCAGTGAAGAAGCAGATCATCTCCGAGTTCGGTACCAAGGACGGTGACACCGGCTCCCCCGAGGTCCAGGTCGCTCTGCTGTCCCGTCGGATCTCCGACCTGACCGAGCACCTCAAGACCCACAAGCACGACCACCACTCGCGCCGTGGCCTGCTCATCCTGGTCGGTCAGCGCCGCCGGCTGCTGCAGTACCTGGCGAAGAAGGACATCCAGCGCTTCCGTGCGCTGGTCGACCGCCTCGGCATCCGCCGCGGTGCGGCGGGCGCCAAGTAGGACGCCGTGAAGGGAGCGGTTCCCGTGAGGATCGGGGGCCGCTCCCTTTGCCGTACGCACGGAAACATGCGGAGTGTCACTCACGCTTTGTAGTGTGGTAGCACAACGCAATACGGACGACACAGCACGACAAGAAGAGGAGAAGCGCACCTAGCCGCCGCCGGTCCTCGGTAGTGGCCCCCGGGGGGAAGTGAGCCCCGGGTGCTTCGATCGAAGACCGGCCCGCACCGCACGGAGCGCTTCTCCGCCACCGTCCCCCTGCCACACGGGCAGCCCGCGGGACGAAAGACGACAAGTAACGGAGAAAACGCTAGTGGAGAACGAGACCCACTACGCCGAGGCCGTCATCGACAACGGCTCCTTCGGCACCCGCACCATCCGCTTCGAGACGGGCCGCCTGGCCCGCCAGGCCGCCGGCTCCGCCGTGGCCTACCTGGACGACGACACCATGGTGCTGTCGGCCACCACCGCCTCCAAGAACCCCAAGGACCAGCTCGACTTCTTCCCCCTGACGGTGGACGTCGAGGAGCGGATGTACGCCGCCGGCAAGATCCCCGGCAGCTTCTTCCGTCGTGAGGGCCGGCCGAGCGAGGACGCGATCCTCACCTGCCGCCTCATCGACCGCCCGCTGCGCCCGTCCTTCAAGAAGGGCCTGCGCAACGAGATCCAGGTCGTCGCCACGATCATGGCGCTCAACCCCGACCACCTGTACGACGTCGTCGCGATCAACGCCGCGTCCGCGTCCACGCAGCTGGCCGGCCTGCCCTTCTCCGGCCCGATCGGCGGCGTCCGCGTCGCTCTGATCAACGGCCAGTGGGTGGCCTTCCCGACGCACACCGAGCTCGAGGACGCCGTCTTCGACATGGTCGTCGCGGGCCGCGTCCTGGAGGACGGCGACGTCGCGATCATGATGGTCGAGGCCGAGGCCACCGAGAAGACGATCCAGCTGGTCAAGGACGGTGCCGAGGCGCCGACCGAGGAGGTCGTCGCCGCCGGTCTGGACGCCGCGAAGCCCTTCATCAAGGTGCTCTGCAAGGCCCAGGCCGACCTCGCCGCGAAGGCCGCCAAGCCGACCGCCGAGTTCCCGATCTTCCTCGACTACCAGGACGACGTCCTGGAGGCGCTGACCGCCGCGGTCAAGCCCGAGCTCGCCCAGGCGCTCACCATCGCCGGCAAGCAGGAGCGCGAGACCGAGCTGGACCGCGTGAAGTCCCTCGCCGCCGAGAAGCTCCTGCCGGAGTTCGAGGGCCGCGAGAAGGAGATCTCCGCCGCGTACCGCTCGCTGACCAAGACCCTGGTCCGTGAGCGCGTCATCAAGGAGAAGAAGCGCATCGACGGCCGCGGTGTCACCGACATCCGCACCCTGGCCGCCGAGGTCGAGGCCATCCCGCGGGTCCACGGCTCCGCGCTGTTCGAGCGTGGCGAGACCCAGATCCTGGGCGTCACCACCCTCAACATGCTCCGCATGGAGCAGCAGCTGGACACCCTCTCCCCGGTGACCCGCAAGCGCTACATGCACAACTACAACTTCCCGCCGTACTCCACCGGCGAGACCGGCCGCGTCGGCTCCCCGAAGCGCCGCGAGATCGGTCACGGCGCCCTCGCCGAGCGCGCCCTCGTGCCGGTGCTCCCGACGCGCGAGGAGTTCCCCTACGCGATCCGTCAGGTGTCCGAGGCCCTCGGTTCCAACGGCTCGACGTCCATGGGCTCGGTCTGCGCCTCCACCATGTCGCTGCTGAACGCCGGTGTGCCGCTGAAGGCCCCCGTCGCCGGCATCGCCATGGGCCTGATCTCCCAGGAGATCGAGGGCGAGACGCACTACGTCACCCTCACCGACATCCTCGGTGCGGAGGACGCCTTCGGCGACATGGACTTCAAGGTCGCCGGCACCAAGGAGTTCGTGACCGCCCTCCAGCTCGACACCAAGCTGGACGGCATTCCCGCCTCCGTCCTGGCCGCCGCCCTCAAGCAGGCCCGTGACGCCCGCCTCCACATCCTCGACGTGATGATGGAAGCGATCGACACGCCGGACGAGATGTCTCCGAACGCCCCGCGGATCATCACCGTCAAGATCCCCGTGGACAAGATCGGTGAGGTCATCGGCCCGAAGGGCAAGATGATCAACCAGATCCAGGAGGACACCGGCGCCGACATCACGATCGAGGACGACGGCACCATCTACATCGGTGCGGTCGACGGCCCCTCCGCCGAGGCGGCCCGCACCACGATCAACGGCATCGCCAACCCGACGATGCCCGAGGTCGGCGAGCGCTACCTGGGCACGGTCGTCAAGACCACGACCTTCGGCGCGTTCGTCTCGCTCCTGCCCGGCAAGGACGGTCTGCTGCACATCTCGCAGATCCGCAAGCTGGCCGGCGGCAAGCGCGTGGAGAACGTCGAGGACGTCCTCGGCGTGGGCCAGAAGGTCCAGGTCGAGATCGCCGAGATCGACTCCCGCGGCAAGCTCTCCCTCATCCCCGTGATCGAGGGCGAGGAAGACGCCGGCGACGACAAGAAGGACGACGCCGACCAGTGACGTCCCGTGGCTCCAAGGCGACGGCCCGCACCTCTTCGGAGGCGCGGGCCGTCGCCCGTACCCAAACGCTCATCAAGGGCGAGAACGGCATCGGCACGGTCCGCAAGACCACCCTCCCGGGCGGCCTGCGCATCGTCACCGAGACCCTGCCCTCGGTCCGCTCCGCGACCTTCGGCATCTGGGCCCACGTCGGCTCCCGCGACGAGACCCCGGCTCTGAACGGCGCCACCCACTACCTGGAGCACCTGCTCTTCAAGGGCACCACCCGCAGGTCCGCCCTGGACATCTCCTCCGCCATCGACGCGGTCGGCGGCGAGATGAACGCGTTCACGGCGAAGGAGTACACGTGCTACTACGCGCGCGTGCTCGACGCCGACCTGCCGCTGGCGATAGACGTCGTCTGCGACATGCTGACGGGCTCCCTCATCCTCGAGGAGGACGTCAACGTCGAGCGGGGCGCCATCCTCGAGGAGATCGCGATGACCGAGGACGACCCGGGCGACTGCGTGCACGACCTGTTCGCGCAGACGATGTTCGGCGACAACCCCCTCGGCCGCCCGGTCCTCGGCACGGTCGACACGGTCAACGCCCTCACCGCCGACCGCATCCGCCGCTTCTACAAGAAGCACTACGACCCCACCCACCTCGTGGTCGCCGCCGCCGGCAACGTCGACCACAACAAGGTCGTACGCCAGGTCCGCGCCGCCTTCGAGAAGGCCGGCGCCCTCACCGACCCCGACGCCGCGCCCATCGCCCCGCGCGCCGGCCGGCGCACGATCCGCACCGCGGGCCGCGTCGACCTGATCGGCCGCAAGACCGAGCAGGCGCACGTCGTCCTCGGCATGCCCGGCCTGGCCCGCACCGACGACCGCCGCTGGGCCCTCGGGGTGCTCAACACGGCCCTCGGCGGCGGGATGTCGTCACGGCTCTTCCAGGAGGTCCGGGAGAAGCGCGGCCTGGCCTACAGCGTCTACTCGTACACCTCCGGCTTCGCCGACTGCGGCCTGTTCGGCGTGTACGCCGGCTGCCGGCCCAGCCAGGTGCACGACGTGCTGAAGATCTGCCGCGACGAACTCGACCACGTCGCCGAGCACGGCCTGTCCGACGACGAGATCGGCCGCGCCATCGGCCAGCTCAAGGGCTCCACCGTCCTCGGCCTGGAGGACACCGGTGCGCTCATGAACCGGATCGGCAAGAGCGAGCTGTGCTGGGGCGAGCAGATGTCCGTCGACGACATGCTGACCCGGATAGCGGCCGTGACCCCGGACGAGGTCCGCTCGGTGGCCCGCGAGATCCTGGGACAGCGCCCGTCGCTGTCGGTCATCGGCCCGCTCAAGGACAAGCAGGCGACCCGTCTGCAGGACGCCGTGGCCTGACACCCGTACGTCCTCGGAAAGCCCCGAGAGTCCCTTCGGAAAGTACCCCGGTAAGGAAGCAAGAGATGAGCAAGCTGCGCGTGGCGGTCCTCGGTGCCAAGGGCCGCATCGGGTCCGAGGCGGTACGGGCGGTCGAGGCCGCCGAGGACATGGAGCTGGTGGCCGCCCTGAGCCGGGGCGACAAGCTGGAGACGCTGACGGAGGCCGGCGCCCAGGTCGCCGTCGAGCTGACCACCCCGGCCTCGGTCATGGACAACCTCGACTTCTGCGTACGGCACGGCATCCACGCCGTGGTCGGCACCACCGGCTGGACCGACGAGCGCCTCGCGCGGCTCGAGGACCGGCTGGCCGAGTCCCCGGGGACGGGCGTGCTCATCGCGCCGAACTTCTCCATCGGGGCCGTGCTGACGATGAAGTTCGCGCAGATCGCCGCGCCCTACTTCGAGTCCGTCGAGGTCGTCGAGCTGCACCACCCGAACAAGGTGGACGCCCCCTCCGGCACCGCCACGCGCACCGCCCAGCTCATCGCCGAGGCCCGCCGCCGGGCCGGCTCCGCCCCGGCCCCGGACGCCACGGTGACCGCCCTGGACGGCGCCCGCGGCGCGAACGTCGACGGAGTCCCCGTCCACGCCGTGCGCCTGCGCGGTCTGCTGGCCCACCAGGAGGTCCTGCTGGGCGGCGAGGGCGAGACCCTCACCGTCCGGCACGACTCCCTGCACCACAGCAGCTTCATGCCGGGCATCCTGCTGGGCGCCCGCCGCGTGGTGACGACCCCGGGCCTGACCTTCGGCCTGGAACACTTCCTCGACCTGAACTGAGCCCGACACCCATGCGCGCGAAGCTGTCCTACGCCCTCACGGCCGCCGTCCTGGTCGTCTACTTCGTCCTGGTCGGCAGCCGCGGCGTCATGCTCATCCAGTCCGGCACGGTCCTCACCGTCACCTTCGGCGTGGCCGTGCTGATCCTGCCGGTCATCGGCGTCTGGTTCCTGTGGAAGAACACCCAGTTCGTCCACCGGGCCAACCGGCTCGCCGCCGAACTCGACGCCGAGGGCGGCCTGCCCGTCGACGAGCTGAAGCGCACCCCCAGCGGCCGGATCGACCGCGACTCGGCCGACGAGGTCTTCGCCCGGCGCAAGGCCGAGACGGAAGCCGCCCCCGACGACTGGCGCACCTGGTTCCGCCTCGCCGTCGCCTACCACGACGCCCGGGACACCCCGCGCGCCCGCAAGGCGATGCAACAGGCGATCACCCTGCACCGGACCTCACGGCAGCAGGCCGCGCACTGACGCACACGCCCGTGGGCCCGGCCGGCACGCGCCGGCCGGGCCCACGGGCGTGTGCTCAGCGCTCAGTGCGGCCGGTACTCCTCGGCCCACGCCTCCACCGAGTCCGCCGCCCGGTCGAACGCCTCGACCCTGGCGAGGAAGTCGGCGCCGTGCGTGGTCAGCAACGGCAGCGAGTCCTCCACGGCGCGGTCCCGCCGTACGAGCGTCAGGGCCTGGCCCTGCACGGTCCGCGGCAGACCGAGCCAGCGCACCGGCTGCTGCACGGTCCGCACGGCCACGACCCGCTCCCAGGGCACCGTCCGCGTGCGGAAGAACGCCACGTGCCGCAGCCCGCGCGCACTGACCCACACGCCCATCCGCAGCAGCCGCAGCGCACAGGCGATCACCAGCAGCGAGATGCCGAAGATCGCACCGGCCTCGGACACGGTGCCGGTCAGCGCGATCACGACCGCCGCGAACAGCACGTACGAGGCGAGCAGCAGGCACAGCGCGGCCACGCCGACCCGCCACGGCCCGGGACGGTAGGGCCGCCGCCAGCGGTCACGGTCGTCGAAGGGCAACGGCACATCATCCGCTGCCTCGAATGCGCGGTCGGCCGTCAGGAAGGGCAGGGGCACGGCTGGTCCTCACTCGATCCAGGCTGGGGCTGTGCCCGGTGAGGTTATCCGCCTGTGCCTGCCCCCACCACCTTCGGGGGCCCGGATGGAGTCAGCGCCCCTGGGACGCCTGCGACTGCTGGGTCTGCGCCGAGTGGTCCAGGGTGAGCGCGGGCATCCCGATGACCAGGGAACCCACCAGCGCGGCCACGATGGTGAGCCCCAGAAGCCAGCGCCCGGCCATCTGTCCGATGGTGGACCGCTCGGGAGGTGGGGGAGCGACATTGCTGCGGAACCGGTCGGCCTCGGCAAGGAAGGCGAAGGGGACGGGTTCACGCCGACGGAACATGGGCGGTGCATCTCCTCTCGGGGACTCGAAAGCATCACTGTCATCACCACAGACGAACGAGTGCCACGAAAGGTGCCCGCTTGCCCCGAATTCACAGATCTTCACCGAAGATGTCGCGCCCCGGCACCGAACGCCCTGATGTCAGTGGCGGCCCGTAGAGTGTTCGCCGCCCCGAGAAGTGCCTGCGCAGTGATGGAAGGACCCTCCCACCCGTGACCGATACCCCCGCCGACGACCTGAAGCCGACCTTTCGCAGCGACGTCACCGTCGAGTTGGTCAAGCACACCGCGTCCGACGCGGACGTCTTGTTCGCGGCCCGCGTGTCGACTGTCGGCGAGCAGTCCCTGGACGAGCTGGACAAGGACCCGGAGCGCTCGAAGGGCCTGATCAACTACCTGATGCGGGACCGCCACGGCAGCCCCTTCGAGCACAACTCGATGACCTTCTTCATCAGCGCCCCGATCTTCGTCTTCCGGGAGTTCATGCGCCACCGGGTGGGCTGGTGCGTCGCCGGTGACACGGAGATCACGCTGGTCAGCGAGGCCGGAAAGGTGCGGCGCCGCTCGATCGAGGACCTGTACGAGCTGTGGCATCTGGGAGTCGAGGACCGCTTGCCGCACTCGGCGGGCGGTGTGACCTGGCACGCCCGCGCGCAGAAGTGGATGGCGCAGGTTCGGCGCGGGGAGACCGACCACTACCTGGGGCTCTACGACAGCCGTGAGGCGGCCGACTCCGCCGTCGCGGAGTTCCGCGAGCAGCACCCGTCCACCCGTCTGCGCAAGCTGGAATCCGTCCGGCGCAACCACGTCCGCTGCTACGACGAGGAAACGCTGACGGCGCAGAGCGCCCAGATCCTGGACGTGATCCAGTCGGGCGTCAAGCGGCTGATCAAGATCACCACTGCCGGCGGCAAGGTCCTGCGCTGCACCGTCGACCATGCGGTGCTCACCCCGGACGGCTGGCGAAAGGCCGGCGAGCTCACGGTCGGGGACGCGGTGATGGCGGCGGGGACGGCGCCCCGCCCCTCGGAGCGGCTGGTCCCTCCCAGCCTCCGTCGTGGCGTCGGGGTCTGGACCTCGATGCAGCGCGACCGCCTGATCGGGGAGACCGACACCTGCCACCTCTGCGGCGAGTCCTTCGCACGCGAGGACCTCGCGCTCGATCACGTCGTTCCCGTGGCTGACGATCTCACCCGCGCCCTCGACGAGCGAAACCTCGCGCCTGCCTGCGAGCCCTGCCATGCGGCCAAGAGCGCCGATGAGCAGCAGCTGGCTCGTCGCGGTGGGGAGATCGCTGTGGCCCTTCCCGATCCCGTCGTGTCCATCGAGACGGACGGCGAGGAGATGACGTACGACCTCACCGTGGACGGACCCTGGCACAACTTCCTGGCCAACGACATCGTCGTCCACAACTCCTACAACGAGGAGTCCGGTCGGTACCGTGAGCTCCAGCCCGTCTTCTACCTGCCCGGAGAGGACCGCAAGCTCGTCCAACAGGGACGTCCGGGCAAGTATGAGTTCGTGCCGGGCAGCGAAGCGCAGCAGGAGATCGTGCAGCGTTCGATGCAGGACTCGTACATCCAGGCGTACGAGCGCTATCAGGAGATGCTCGCCGCCGGTGTCGCCCGCGAGGTCGCCCGCGCGGTCCTCCCCGTCGGCCTGTTCTCGTCGATGTACGCCACCTGCAACGCCCGCTCGCTGATGCACTTCCTCGGCCTGCGCACGCAGCACGAGCTGGCGAAGGTCCCGTCCTTCCCGCAGCGGGAGATCGAGATGGTCGGCGAGAAGATGGAGGCCGAGTGGGCCAAGCTCATGCCCCTCACCCACGCGGCCTTCAACGCCAACGGCCGCGTCGCCCCTTAGCGGAAGACGTATGTGCGGATCAGCCTGGCGAAGTGTCCGTATTGCGGCATTTAGAGAAGTTCATCTAGCCTGATCAAACGGACCCGGCACTGCTTGAACCCCCGAGCAGGCAGTGCCGGGTTCCCTCTTTGTCACGACTTGTCGCCCGCCCCGAGGGCAGACCCCGCCCTGAGCAACGAGTAGCGTGTTACCCATGGCTCCGACCTCCACTCCGCAGACCCCCTTCGGGCGGGTCCTCACCGCCATGGTCACGCCCTTCACGGCGGACGGCGCACTCGACCTCGACGGCGCACAGCGGCTCGCCACCCACCTGGTGGACGCAGGCAACGACGGCCTGATCATCAACGGCACCACCGGCGAGTCACCCACCACCAGCGACGCGGAGAAATCGGACCTGGTACGAGCCGTCCTGGAGGCCGTCGGCGACCGGGCGCACATCGTGGCCGGAGTCGGCACCAATGACACCCGCCACAGCATCGAGCTGGCGCGCGCGGCGCACAGGACGGGCGCACACGGCCTCCTGGTCGTCACCCCGTACTACAACAAGCCCCCGCAGGAGGGCCTCTACCGGCACTTCACGGCCGTCGCCGACGCCACCGAGCTGCCGGTCATGCTCTACGACATCCCCGGCCGCAGCGGCGTCCCGATCAACACCGAGACGCTCGTCCGCCTCGCCGAGCACCCCCGGATCGTCGCCAACAAGGACGCCAAGGGCGACCTCGGCCGCGCCAGCTGGGCCATCGCCCAGTCGGGTCTGGCCTGGTACTCCGGCGACGACATGCTGAACCTGCCGCTGCTCTCCGTGGGCGCGGTCGGCTTCGTCTCCGTCGTCGGCCACGTCGTCACCCCCGACCTGCGCGCCCTCGTCGACGCGTTCGTCGCCGGCGACGTCCAGAAGGCCACGGAGATCCACCAGAAGCTGCTCCCGGTCTACACGGGCATGTTCCGCACCCAGGGCGTCATGACCACCAAGGCCGCACTCACCCTTCAGGGCCTGCCCGCGGGGCCGCTGCGCGCCCCCATGGTCGAGTGCTCCCGCGAAGAGATCGAGCAGCTCAAGATCGATCTTGCTGCGGGCGGGGTACAGCTGTAACACCAGACTTCACAACTGAATACAGCAGGCCACCGGTGCCTGCGCCTTCCATCAGGACAACTGCTTCTGCACGAACGTCACGCGCGCCACGTGCCCGACCGGTACGTGGCGTGTGTGGTTGAGGAGAGTCTTTTGAGTCATCCGCATCCCGAACTGGGCCCGCCCCCTCCGCTCCCCAAGGGCGGCCTGCGGGTCACCCCACTCGGCGGCCTCGGCGAGATCGGCCGCAACATGACGGTCTTCGAGTACGGCGGCCGCCTGCTGATCGTCGACTGCGGAGTGCTCTTCCCCGAGGAGGAGCAGCCCGGAATCGACCTGATCCTGCCGGACTTCTCGTCCATCCGGAACCGCCTCGACGACATCGAGGGCATCGTCCTCACCCATGGCCACGAGGACCACATCGGCGGCGTCCCCTACCTCCTGCGCGAGAAGCCGGACATCCCGCTGATCGGCTCCAAGCTGACCCTCGCCCTCATCGAGGCCAAGCTCCAGGAGCACCGCATCCGCCCGTACACCCTGGAGGTGGCGGAGGGGCACCGCGAGCGCATCGGCCCCTTCGACTGCGAGTTCGTCGCGGTCAACCACTCCATCCCGGACGCCCTGGCGGTCGCCATCCGCACGCCGGCCGGCATGGTGGTCCACACCGGCGACTTCAAGATGGACCAGCTTCCGCTGGACAACCGTCTGACGGACCTCCACGCGTTCGCGCGGCTGAGCGAGGAGGGCATCGACCTCCTTCTCAGCGACTCCACGAACGCCGAGGTCCCCGGCTTCACGCCGCACGAGCGCGACATCTCCAACGTGCTGCGCCAGGTCTTCGGCAGCGCGCGCAAGCGGATCATCGTGGCGAGCTTCGCCAGCCACGTCCACCGCATCCAGCAGATCCTGGACGCGGCCCACGAGTACGGCCGCCGGGTCGCCTTCGTCGGCCGCTCGATGGTCCGCAACATGGGCATCGCCCGCGACCTGGGCTACCTCAAGGTTCCGCCGGGCCTGGTCGTGGACGTCAGAACCCTCGACGACCTTCCCGACCACGAGGTGGTCCTGGTCTGCACGGGCTCCCAGGGTGAGCCGATGGCCGCCCTGTCCCGGATGGCCAACCGCGACCACCAGATCCGCATCGTCGACGGCGACACGGTGATCCTGGCGTCGTCGCTCATCCCCGGCAACGAGAACGCGGTCTACCGCGTGATCAACGGCCTCACTCGCTGGGGAGCGAACGTCGTCCACAAGGGCAACGCCAAGGTGCACGTCTCCGGCCACGCGTCCGCGGGCGAGCTCCTGTACTTCTACAACATCTGCCGCCCGAAGAACCTGATGCCGGTCCACGGGGAATGGCGCCACCTGCGCGCCAACGCCGAGCTGGGCGCCATGACCGGCGTCCCGCACGACCGCATCGTCATCGCCGAGGACGGCGTCGCCGTCGACCTCGTCGAGGGCAGGGCCAAGATCTCCGGCAAGGTCCAGGCCGGTTACGTGTACGTCGACGGCCTCTCGGTCGGCGACGTGGGCGAGCCGGCGCTGAAGGACCGGAAGATCCTGGGCGACGAGGGCATCATCTCGGTCTTCATCGTCATGGACGCCTCCACCGGCAAGATCACCGGCGGTCCGCACGTCCAGGCCCGCGGTTCGGGCATCGAGGACTCGGCCTTCGCGGACGTCATCCCGAAGATCACCGAGGTCCTCGAGCGCTCGGCCCAGGACGGCGTGGTCGAACCCCACCAGCTCCAGCAACTGGTCCGCCGCACGCTGGGCAAGTGGGTCTCCGACACGTATCGGCGCAGGCCGATGATCCTCCCGGTCGTCGTGGAGGTCTGACCCGCGAACGACCTCTCGTACGCGTGAACTCGGAGCGGGGCGCCTCGATTTGCATCGGGGCGCCCCGCTCCAGTACGTTTACGGCTCCGCCCGAACGGGAACCCGGCTGCTTCGCGCACCGGGGACAACGTCCCGGAGGGGCGGGAAAACCGACTCAGAACTTCTGATAAAGTCGGAACCGCCGGAAAGGAAACCGCGAAACAAAAGCGGGAACCTGGAAAGCACCGAGGAAATCGGATCGAGAAAAGATCTGATAGAGTCGGAA
>NZ_JBIBVX010000010.1:0-346351 GCF_043080745.1 Streptomyces sp. NPDC014995 | reverse complement strand
GCTCCAGCACGGCCCACTGCTCGTCCGTGAGATCTCCCTACCGTCCGAACCGCGATCACCCACAGTGCAAGATCCGCTTTCGATACACGGCCTAGTACTCCAGTCTGGTTTCGCGATCTTGTGGCCGTACCCGGCCGGGAACGGGGACGGCCACCGCGTGATCATCGGTTGGTGTGTGGACACTCGACCACTACCAGGTCAGGCACTGGACCTCATGGCACCGGCACATCGCACTCGCCATGCTCGCCCTGGCCTTCCTGACCGCCGTCGCCGCCGGCGCGGCGCCCGAGCGACCCGCCCAGCCGGCCCATCTCACCCGCGGTCACCCCCGGTCAAGCTGACTGCCCCGGAGATCCGCCACCTGGTCGCCGCCGTCTTCAACCCACCAGCAGTGTCAGCGGCCAAGCTGCTGCACTGGTCCGACTGGCGGCGTCAACACCAGGCGACAGCCCGCCGCAGCCACTACCGACGACGCTCCGGCGACGAACCGACTGGACAGATCACGAAACCGCACTGGTTAGAGGCCGACCGGACGTCCCGAGTACCTGCGCAGCAGGCCGAAATGGCCGGGAGTTCGGCCCGGCCCGTCTCGCGACAGTGCGGGGAGCAGCCCTGTGCTCCGGCAGCCGCCGTCGGCGATGACCGTCAGAACGCCGTGCGACGTCCCGGTGACAGGGACGCGCACGGCGTTCTCGTGACTTACGCGGCGAGGCGCTCGGTGAGGGCTTTGGCCTTGGTGGCCGCGTCTTGGAGGGCGCGGTCGCGGGAGGTTTCGAACAGCGGCACCAGTTCGGCCATGGCCGGGTTGTGCGGGGCCATGGTGAGTTCCGGGACGATGAAGTCGAGGTCGAGGGCGAGCATGCCGGCGAGGGTCGCCGTCAGGTAGTTCTGCACGTACTCGTAGGGCTCCTTCGGGGTGCCGGGCGCGTAGGAGCCGCCGCGGCTGGCGACGACGGTGACCGGGGTGCCCTTGGCGGAGGGGTTATCGCCCGAGGTGCGGCCGAAGAGGATCACGTTGTCCAGCCAGGCCTTGAGGGTCGAGGGGATCGTGTAGTTGTACATCGGCGCGCCGATCAGCACCGCGTCTGCCCGCTCCAACTCCTCGATCAGCTGCACGCGTTCGGCGAAGGCGGCGGCCTGCTCGGGTGTGTGGGCGTTCGGATCGGCGAACCCGGCCGTGTGGGCGTGGGCGGTGATGTGCGGGACGGGGTCGACGGAGAGGTCGCGGTAGATCACCGTGCCCTTCGGGTGCTGCTCCTCCCAGGTCGTGCGGAAGGTCTGCGTCACGGCGCGGGAGGCGGAGGCGCCGCCCGGGAACACAGAGGAGTCGATGTGCAGCAACGTGGCCATGAAGTATCTCCAGTACTGGGTGAGAGATGAGCGGTCGCGCGCTCGCGGCGCGTGCCGCGGGCTCGTGGTCGGTGAGATTGAGGCGGCCGGAGTTCAGGCCGGTGACCGGGGGCGCAGGACGCCGTCGGGGTCGTAGCGCTTCCACAGGTCGGTGACGAAAGTGCGGGTCGGTCCGGGGTAGGCGCGGGCGAACGTCGCCTCGTCGGGGGCGCTCTCGAAGTTCACGTAGGCGCCGTCGGTGTGCGGGGCGAGGGGGCGCCAGGCGGCGGCCAGTGTGGCGGGGGCGTCCGGCGGGAACGCCGAGGCGATGACGAGGGTGTTCTGGTGGCGGTGGGCGAACGCGGTGGCCGAGGGGGCAGGGTCGTGGGTCGCGCCGCCGAGTGAACGCAGCTGGATCAGGACAGGGTTGGGGCCGGCCGACGCCGTGACCAGTGCGCGGGCGGCGTCCGGGGGCATGTCGGTGAGCAGCCCGTTGGTCGTGCTGGCGGGCATCTGGCCGGAGTGGGAGTGCAGATGGTGCGGTGGGACCAACTCGGTGTAGGGAACGACGTGGGCCTGCTGGGCCCTCACGTCGCCGATGCCGAGCAGCGGTTCGACGGCGTCGCGGATCACGGGCGGGCTATCCGAGGCCACGACCGCGGTGATGAACGCGGCGGTGGTGGTGCCCTGCGAGGACAGCATCACCGCTGTCGACAGCTCGCGTGGCGCCCGCGCCATGACGTCGGCCCATCGGCGCAGCGTCTCCCCGGCCGGATCCACCGCCGCGACGAGCTGTGCGTGGCCGACGTCACGAAGCTCCATGGCCTCGATCTCGAAGGCCACCGCGATCCCGGCACCCGCGCCGGCCCCGCGCATCACCCACAGCAGGTCGGGCTCGGCCTCCGCGTCGGCGCGTACGTACGTTCCGTCGGGAAGGACGACCTCGACGGCACGGATGTGGTCGATGGTGAGCCCGTACTGCCGTACGAGCCATCCGACGCCGCCCCCGGTGGCGATGCCTCCGACACCGACGTTCCCGTGGTCGCCCGAGCTGATGGCGAGCCCGTGCGGGGCGAGCGCCTGGGCGACCTGGGCCCAGCGGGCGCCCGCCTCTACGCGGACCAGTCGGGAGCCGCGGTCGAGGACGTCGATGCGGTGCAGCGCGCTCAGGTCGATGACGAGCCCGCCGTCGTTGGTGCCACTGCCGGACAGGCCGTGTCCGCCGCTGCGGACGGCCACCCGAAGCCCCGTCTCCCGCGCGAGCCGCAGCGCCGCCGCGACGTCGCCCGCGGACTCGGGCAGGACCACGGCGGCCGGGCGGCCGACGGTGGTGTAGGTGGAGCGGAGAGACCGGTAGCGGTGGTCGTCGGGCGTGACCACCTTGCCCGCGAGCTCGGCCGGCACGGCGGAGAGGGTGCCGTTCATCGCCCGCTCCGGAGGGCGTCGACGCGCTCGCGCACCGCGGGCACGACCTCGCCGGCGAAGAGTGCGAGCTGCTGCTCGGGGTCGGTGGCGGGCCAGAGGACGAAGGTGTCGAAGCCGAGTTCCACGACCCACTCGGTGAGGGTGTCAACCCACCGCCGCACATCGCCGACGAGCCCGGGACCGCTCCCGTGGCCGTGGTCGCCGATCACGCCGATCACGTTGTAGACGCGCCGCAGTGTGCTCGGGTCGCGGCCCGCGTCGGTGGCCGCCTCGTCGATGATCCGCTGGCGCGAGGGCACCTCCCGCGGCGGGAGGTAGATGTTCAGCGGAGCGATCCAGCCGTCGGCCGACCGGCCGGTGACGGCGAGCATCTTGGGCTTCTGGGCGCCGAGCCAGAGCTCGACGGGCTTCGGGGGAACCGGTCCGGCGCGGTAGCCGTCGATGGCGTGGTACGGGCTGTGCAGCTGTACGACGTCTCCGGCCAGGGCCGTGCGCAGCAGCCCCAGGGACTCCTCGGTGAACGCCACCATGTCCTGGCCGCGTCGCGCCGGCCCGCCCATCGAGGCGATGGCGTCGGGGATGCCGCCCCCGCCGACACCGAGCTGGATCCGTCCGTCGGTGAGCACGCTCAGCGACGCGGCGGCCTTGGCGAGCATCACCGGCGGGCGCAGCTGCAGGTCGGCGACGCCGGTGAGGAAGGAGATGCGGTCGGTGACCGCCGACAGGTGCGTGATCAGGGTCCAGGCGTCGAGGTGTCCGGGCTGGTACGGGTGGTCCTGAACGGCGAGGTGGTCCAGGCCCGAGTCCTCCGCCGTGCGCGCGAGGCGCCAGGTCAGTGCCCATGTCCCGGCGGAGGGGTCGAGGCTCACTCCGAAGGAGAGTCGGTGTCCGTAGTCGGTCATGTGTCCAGAGTGGGCCGGATCGCCCCGCTGGCAAAACAAAGGGTAAGGTGCTAATCTTTAGTAAGTGAACTCCATTCATGACGACACCTGCCCGAGCTTCGAGGACACCCTCGAAATGGTCGGACGCCGCTGGACGGGTTCGGTACTGCAGGCCGCCGCCCAGGGCGCCCGGCGCTTCGGCGAGTACCGGGCGATGATCGATGGCATCTCCGACCGGCTGCTCTCTCAGCGCCTGAAGGAACTCGAGGCCGCGGGCCTCATCGAGCGCACCGTCATCCCCACTACGCCCGTACAGATCCGCTATCAACTGGCCCCGGACGGCCAGGCACTGGTGAACGCCCTGCTACCGCTCGCGCAGTGGAGCATGCGCCGCTCGGGCCCCAGGGGAGCGGGGCGGGTTCCGGCGTCGACGTAGTCTCCGGATACGCACGTACAGGAGGCGCGCGCACTCACTCCGCGCGCCCTGCCAGGGGTGACGTGGTCGGCGACGGATGCTGTCGCCACCGCCGAAGGCGCTGTCGCATCGGCTGGGGGCGCCGTTGTCGGTGCCGGATGACACCATCCGGCCATGAGTGGTGAGCCTTTCAACTGGCACGAGTTCCTGGCACGTTGGCAGCAGGAGTGGGTTCCGCGCGCGGACGATTGCGAGGACGAGGACGGCGGGCAGGCCGTCGTTCCCCCGAGCAGGCCAGGGGCGGACGAGGCGGCGATCGCCGCGGCCGAGGAGCGGCTGGGACGGCGGCTGCCGCCCTCGTACCGGGAGTTCCTGGCCGTGAGCGACGGGTGGCACGTGGACGAGACGGCCGGGGTCTACCAGCTCGGTGGCGCCGCGGACATCGACTGGTTCCGGGATCCGCACGACATGACCGCGCTGTACGAGCAGAATCTGGGCGACAACCCGCGCGAGGAGGACGTCCTGCTGGCCGGGATGTGGCAACGGGCGCTACGGCTGGAGACGGACTCCGACATGTCGTACGCCCTGCTCGACCCGGGCGACTGCGACCCGGACGGCGAGTGGGCGCTCTACGTCTACAAGGGCTGGAGCGGTGAACTGCCGGACCGTTACCCGTCGTTCCGCGCGTACATGGAGGCCATGTACCGCGGTTTCCACTCCGACCGGGTGGAGAGACCCGACTTCGTGAACGCGACCACGCGCGCCCAGGACGCCCGTGTGAAGGAGGCCCGCCTGCTGGCCCTGCGCGGACGGTACGAGGAGGCGCTGCCCCTGCTCGAGGAGGCGCTGTCCTTCGGACGGCCGCGGAGCGCCGTCCTGCTGAACCAGCTCCGGCAGCTGCTGGCTCCGCGCAGCTCCCGGGAGTACGGCAACCTGGTGGCCGACCCGCGCTACCTGCCCGAGATTCTGCCCGTGCAGGCCATGACGCCGGCACGCGGCGAATGGCGGCTGGGCGGGGACGACCACTGGCTCGGGATGATGACCGCCCGCGGGGTCGCCCGGGAGACCGCCGAGGCCGTACTGAGCACGATGCGGGACGGCACCCATCGCTACGCGCCCCCCGGTCCGTGGGGCCGGGCCGTCGCCGAGGCCCGGGAGTCGGCCCGCTGGGGGGCGACCGACGCCGCGTGGCGGGTGCTGCGGGACGCGCTCCCGCTGTGGGAGGCCCCAGGGCCCTCGCTGATCGCCCCGGTCGGCCTGCTCGCCGATCCGGTCCTGGGTCCGCTGATCACCCCGGAGCGCGGGCGGGAAATCCTCGCGACACCGCGGGCCGGGGAGACGGGACCCGCTCCGGAGCCGGCGCCCGATCTCGACCCGCCCGGCCTCGCCTGGCTGACGGAGCCCGCGGCGAACCGGCGGCCGGCCGACGGATACCGCTGCGTCTGGGTCGAGGGCATCGACCCCGCCCGCCTGCCCGCCCTGATCGGCGAGGAAGGCGCCGAACTGAGCGCGCCCGCGGATCCGCGCACGGCGTCCTGGCGGGCACCGAAGCCCCACGAGCGGGAGGGCGTGGAACTCTGGGAGGACCGGGCCGTGGTCGCCGTCGGCCGCACCGCCGAAGCGTGGGCCTTCGCCTTCGACGGCCACTTCCACCACCACCTGAACACGCTGTTCCTGTCCCCCGCTCCGGCCGCCTCCTCGTCCGGCCGCGCGGTGGTGGTGTGGCGCGACCCGAGGAACTCGTCCCCGGGTGACCACCCGGCCGCGTTCCACCTGTCGGTGGCCGAACAGGGCCACGAGCTGTACGCGTTCACCGTGCGGGGTACGGAGATCCAGCGCTCCGGCGTGATACCCGAGGCCCTGGACCCCGTACGGCTGTTCCGCCCGGAGGACACCGAACCGGACCGCGAACTGCGGATGCTGGAAGCCCTGCACACCGAACTCGGGCTCTCGCTTCCCCGCTTCGCGCTCACCCAAGGCAGGCTCCGCACCTTCACCACCCGGTCCTGGACCCGGGCGCCGCGCGCGGGCGAGGGGTTCGCCTACGCCGGCTTCGTGCGGCACCGGCCCTGAACCCGGGCGGGCCCGCCGCCCTCGGTGGAAGGCGGGCCCGCAGTCGACGACCGGCCGTGGCTACGGCTCAGGTCCATCGCGCGGGCGCCGGTCGCGCCGATCTCCCGGGCGACCTCCGTGAGGACCGGCCGCGGCGGCGTGCGCCGCCGGCGAAGACACCTCGCCGCCCGGCCCGGCCCCGCGGCCCTCGCCCGGCCCCGCGGCCCTCGCCCGGCCCCCCGGCCCTCGCCCGGGCCGGAGCCGAGCCGCCGACCGCCGTACGGCACGCGCGCGGCGTCGCTCATAGGGGCTTGTAGGCAATTAGTTGAATAATCGCTGACGGGAATAATCACCGGCCCGTACCATGTCCCCATGTCCCTCAAGTACGCCGTGCTGGCCGCCCTGCTGGAGGGCGAGGCCTCGGGTTACGAGCTGTCCAAGGTCTTCGACGTCTCCCTCGCGAACTTCTGGCCCGCGACCCCGCAGCAGCTCTACCGGGAGCTGGAGCGGCTCGCCCAGGACGGTCTGATCCAGGCGCGCGTCGTGCAGCAGGAACGCCGGCCCAACAAGCGGATGTTCACGCTCACCGAGGCCGGCCGCGAGGATCTGCGCGCCTTCGCCGCCGCCCCGCCCCGCAGGCCCACCGCCATCCGCGACGAACTCCTCATCAAGATCCAGGCGATGGACGGCGTGGACCCCGAGGTGACGCGGGCGCAGATCGAGGAACGCATGGCCTGGGCGCGCGGCAAGCTCGCCCGCTACCGGCGCGTGCGCGAAGGGCTCCTCGACGGCCGTACCGAGGACGAGTACCTGCGCGAGGCCGACCGGATCGGCCCCTACCTGACCCTGATGGGCGGCGTCGCCTTCGAGGAGGAGAACCTGCGCTGGTGCGAGCGCGTCCTCGCGCTCCTGGAGCGCCGCGCCCCCGTCACCCGGCGGGGATAGGCTGACCCGGATGTTCAGCCCCGAAGGCCCCACGCTGCGCGAGCTCGCCGTCCAGGCGCTGTCCTCCGTCGAGCACGGCTACGACCTGCTCGCGCCGAAGTTCGACCACACACCCTTCCGCACCCCCGACTCCGTCCTGGACGCGGTGACCTCGGCCCTGCGCCGCACGGGCCCGTACGACGACGGACTCGACCTGTGCTGCGGCACCGGCGCCGGCGTCGACGTGCTGGCGACGGTCTGCCGGCGCAGCGTCACCGGGGTCGACTTCAGCGCGGGCATGCTCGACGTGGCCCGCGAGCGCACCCGCCCGACGGGCCCACGGGTGTCCTGGGTGCGCGCGGACGCCCGCGCCCTGCCGTTCACGGACGCCTTCGACCTCGTCGTCAGCTTCGGCGCGTTCGGGCACTTCCTGCCCCGTGAACTGCCGGGCCTCTTCACGCAGGTGCACGGGGTGCTGCGGCCCGGCGGTCGCTTCGCGTTCCCCGTGCTCGCCCCGCCCCGCCCGTCGTCCCCGGCCTTCTGGATGCTCCTCGGCTTCGACGCCGTGATGCGGGTGCGCAACGCCCTGTGGCGGCCGCCGTTCGTGATGTACTACCGGGCCTTCCGGCTCGGCGAGGTGCGCCGGGAACTGGAGCGGGCCGGGTTCCGCGTGGCCCTCCACACCCTGCCCGAGTTCGGGACCAGGAGTGACGGAAGCCCACGCGTCCGGATGGTCGAGGCGCGCCGCGTGCGCTGACCGAGGGGGTCAGACGAAGCGCTGTACGAACGACAGGGCCGTGTCCGCGACCTCCTGCCAGCCGTGGTCGATGGTGAGAGCGTGCCCGCGGTCCTTGATCTCGACGAACTCCGTGACGCCCGGGTTGTGCTGCTGCTTTGTGAACGAGGCGTGCGAGAGGGCCCAGGGCACGGTGTGGTCCTTCTCGCCCGAGATGATCAGCAGGGGGCCGCGGTCCGGGTTCCCGGTGTCGACCTTCGCCTCCGTCCACGGGTTGATGTTCGCGGTCGCCGCCTGGAACAGCGGGGCGCCCGGCGCGGGCACCGCGAACGTCTCGTACAGCTCCTTGGCCTCCTCTTCGCTCACCGCGTTGGCGAAGGAGTACCGGAACTGGTCGTAGGTGAGCGGCACGGCCCGGTAGCGGTTGGCCGGATTGGTCAGCACGGGCGCCGCCGCACGCAGCGAGGAGACCGGCAGCGGCAGCACCCCCCGGAACGGCGCCGGGTCGATCGCGACCGACGCGGCGGACAGTCCGCGCCCGGCGAGGATCTGCGTGAGGAGCCCGCCGAAGGAGTGGCCGACGATCGCCGGCCTGCGGGTGAGGGAGCCGATCAGCCGCTGGAGGTGGTCGGCGACCTGTCCGACCGTCTTGCCCGCGAAGACCTCGGGATGCTCGTGGGCCTCCGCGACGGTCTCCGGGTCGTCGGGCCAGGACAGGGAGACCGGCGCGTAACCGGCCCGCTCGAAGTGGGTGGCCCAGCGGTCCCAGCTGCTGGGCAGCAGCCACAGGCCGTGCACGAAGACGACCGGGGTGCGGTCGGTGGCGTTGGCCGCCTCGATCTGCTGCGCGTCATGTGTCGTCATGAGGCGATCCTGACAACGAACGCGGCGCGCGAACCGACTCAGAGCGCACGGCTCGGGACCCACCGTGCAGAGTCCTGGACGGTGCACGGGCCGTCCACCGCCGGGAGCGTGAACGCATAGACCAGTTCCTCCTGTCGGGCCTCCATCACCAGGTCGGTGATCTCCAGGGGCCGTGCGTACTGGTCGTGCACGCGCCGCGTCACCCGCAGCGAGCGGGCGTCGTCGTCGAGGGTGAGGGAGTCCCGGTGGTGCAGTGTCATGCCCGCCCGGCGCATCCAGTCGTAGGCGCGGCGCAGTTGGGGGGATCCGCCGGTGGTGCGGGCGCGGTCGCGGTAGCGGGCGAGTTCCGGCACCTCGGCGAGGGCGACCGCGGAGAAGGACGTCACGGCCGTGCGCAGCCCGCGTCCGTCGGCCCCCGCGGACTCGTAGCGGTGCACCAGCGTCGGGCGGTACGGCGCGAGCCCGAGCGCCTCGGCGTGCTCCGGCGGGGGCGGCTCCCAGTCGACCGCGGTCCGGTCCACCGCCGCGGGATCGTCCGCGGCCCGGGCGCCCAGCGGAAAGGCGGGGAAGGACGGGGTGCCGACCGGCGCCCCGGGCAGGGACGCGTGCGTGCCGCGCCGGTCGGTCGCGACCAGTCCGTCCCGGCGCAGCACCTCCAGCGCCTGCCGGACGGTCACCCGGCTGACTCCGAAGTGCTCCGCCAACCGCCGTTCACCGGGCAGGCGTTCGCCGGGCGGGATGGTGCCGTCGCGCAGTTCGCCGAGCAACTCCCTCGCTATCCGCCAGTACATGGGCCGTTCGTCGGGGGTGGTGCGGGCCATGCCGCGCGCCTCCTGGGGGTGCGTGCCGTGCGGGCTTGTGCGCCCCCAGATCTAGCATTGGTCTAAACCACCAGGGAAGAGCGGGCGGCCCGATCGGCCGGAACCCGACCGCCCGCGGCCGCCCGGAACCCGACCGCCCGCAGCCGCCCTCACAGCGCGCTGTACACGGCCTCCACCAGCGCCATCTTCCGGGGGTCGTCCGCGATGCGGGGCCCCATGCGGTTCATGACGTACCCCAGCGACACCCCCGCCTCAGGATCGGCGAGGCCACAGGAGCCACCGAAGCCGTCGTGTCCGAAAGCCCGCGGGTTGGGCCCGTAGGAGCCGTTCGGGCCGCTGAGCCACAGGCCGAGCCCGATCTCCGTGTCGTGCGCCAAGCCGGCACCCAGCACCAGGTCCCGGCAGGCACCCTGGCCCTCGCGCACCCGCTCGGCCGCCTCGGCGGACAGGACGCGGTGCCCGCCGTGGGAGCCCCGGCCGGCGAGGACGCCGTACAGCGCGGCGACGGCCCGTGCCGTGCCGTGCCCGTTCGCGGCCGGGATCTCGGCGGCCCGCCAGCCGGGCGAGTTGGCGTCGTCGGCGCCCACCGGGGGATTGGTCAGCGCGGCGATCGCGGCGGGCGGCAACTGGCCGAAGACCGCGGCCTGTTCACTGCTCGACGCGGCCGGCGGACGCACCAGCTCGGCCGCCCGCCCGGCCTCCTTCCCCGGCAGTCCGATGGTGAAGTCGACACCGAGCGGGCCCGTCACCTCCCGCTCCAGGAAGGCGCCGGGCAAGAGGCCCGAGACGCGCCGCACGACCTCCCCGACGAGGAAGCCGTACGTGAGCGCGTGGTAGCCGGACCGCGTGCCCGGCTCCCACCACGGCTCCGTCGCCGCGAGGCGCGCGGTCGTCAGCTCCCAGTCGCAGAGCTGCTCCAGGGTGTGCGGCTCGCGCAGTCCGGACAGTCCCGCCCGGTGCGACAGCAGGTGCCGGACGAGCACCCGCTCCTTGCCCGCCGCCGCGAACTCGGGCCAGTAGGCGGCCACCGGCGCGTCCAGGTCGAGCAGCCCCCGGTCGGCCAGGATGTGCGCGCACAGCGCCACCGGCCCCTTCGACGTCGACCAGACGTTGACCAGCGTGTCCCGCTCCCACGCGCGTGTGCGCGCCCGGTCGGCCCAGCCGCCCCACAGATCGGCCACGGTCACGCCGTCGACCACGACGGCCACCGCCGCGCCCAGCTCGCCCCGCTCCCGGACGTTCTCCTCGAACGCGGCCCGCACCGCGGCGAACCGCGCGTCGCAGTGGCCGTGAACCTGTGGCACGTGCTCGGACATGGGCCCTCCGTGATCCGCCGGAAGCCCGGACCGCGACGGCGCGGCCCGGACCCCCCGAACGTACCGACCAGTCGGACCGGAGGGAAGGCGGCGGCCGCCTCAGGCGTACGACCTCAGCCAGCGCAGCTTGGCCGCCTGGTGGTACGGGCCGCCGCCCTCGTGGTCGTTGAAGTCGTACACCTCGATCGCCTTCTCCTCGTGCGCCCACGCGTTGAAGGCGGCGAAGACGGTCGAGGGCGGGCAGGTCTGGTCCTCCAGGGCCACGGAGAAGAGCGTGGGAGCCGAGGCGCGCGCCGCGAAGTGCACGCTGTCGAAGTACGACAGGGTGCGCAGCGCGTCCTGCGTGCGGCCGCGGTGCGTCTTCAGGAACAGGCCGATCTCCCGGTACGGGTGACGGTCCGTCAGCGTCGCCGCGCGCGGGAAGTCGCACAGGAACGGCACGTCCGGGGCGACCGCCACCAGGTCCGGCACCAGGCCGCCCACGGCGATGCTGATGCCGCCGCCCTGGCTCGCGCCGGTCACCACCGTGCGCGCCGGGTCCGCCAGGGGATGCGAGCGGGCCGCCTCGACGGCGCGCACCGCGTCGGTGAACACCCGGCGGTAGTAGTAGTTCTCGGGCGCGTCGATACCGCGCGTCATGAAACCCGGGTACGCCGGCCCGCCGCCCACCGGGTCGGCGGTGGCACCCCCGCCGCCCCAGGCGCTGCCCTGGCCACGGGTGTCCATGATGAAGTGCGCGCGGCCCGTCGACGCCCACAGCAGGTGCTCGTGCGGCAGACCGCGGCCACCGCCGTAGCCGACGAACTCCACGACCAGCGGCAGCGGTTCCGCGGCCCCCGCGGGCAGCGTCAGCCAGGCCTTCACGGGCTGACCGTCGAACCCGGAGAACGTCACGTCGTACACCCGGACCGTGGCCAGCCCCGTGTCGACGGGCTCGAAGCGCGCGTCCAGGTCGTGCTCGCGGGCCTCCTGGAGGGTCTTGGACCAGAACGCGTCGAAGTCCTCCGGCTCGGTGGACGCGCTGCGGTACGCGTGGAGCTCCTCGAGGGACAGGTCGAACAGGGCCATGAACAACCGCCTTTTGTAAAGTGGCCGAACGAATGATCACACCGTACGTGGGCGGTGGGAATGCTCGCCAGACCTCACTCCGGCCACGTCCACGCGGGGACGCCCACGGCTCTCACGCGCTGCGCCGGCTCCACTCGGGACCCGTGCGCGCCCACTCCCGTCCCCACTCGTCCAGCCGGTGCCGCATCGCCACCCGTCGTACCACCGCGTGCCCGAGCAGCACCACGGTCGCCGTGCCGCCCGCCGCGGCCACGCCCATGGTGAGGGTGTGCTGCCACACCGCCGTGCCGTCCGCCGGCGGACCGACGCTGCGTCCCCGCGCGTCGAACCACACGTCGACCGCCTCACCCTGCCGCGTGCCCACCGGAACCCGCGCGGTGGCCGTCCGCGTCCCCTGCCCCGGTTCCGTCCAGCGCACCGTCACCCGGTACGAGTCGCCACGGCCGCCCTGCACCGTCGGCAGGGCGCCGGGCGGGCGGCCGACGACCTCGGCCCGCACCCGCTGCCGCTCCGCCCGCTGCTCGGCCGCCGTCGCCCGCGCGTCGTCGTGGGCCCACCGGCCGGCCGCGGCCCCCGCCAGGGGCGCGCCCACCAGCAGCAGCACGGCGACCGCCAGCGCCGTCCACGCCTCCACGACGTCCGACCGGCGCCGCAGCGGATTCGGCCGCCGGCGCCAGCCACGCACCCGGGTTCGCATGTCGACCTCCTCGCCGTCACACGGACGAGTGCCCAAGGGAAGCGCATACCCCGCACGGGCGAGATCGCTCCTCGCGCCGACCGGCGGGAAACCGTCAGCCGAACCGCTCGATCCGGATCCGGTCCACCGGCTGCCCCGCCGCCACCAGCAGCCGCGAGGCGTGCTCGGCGAACCCGTTGGACCCGCACACGTACGCCTCCCAGCCGCCCGCCGGCTCCTCCGCGAGAAGCGGCGCCAGCCGTGCCGCGGTCAGCCGGCCCACGGGCACGCCCTCCGGGGCGCTCCGGGTGAACACGGGCGTCGTCTCCGCTCCGTACTCCCGCGCGTAGATCAGCTCCTCCGGGCTGCGCGCGGACACCAGCAGCCGCAGCGGCACCGCGAGGCCGCGCGCCCGGTGGTGACGGACCATCGACATCAACGGGACGACCCCGGAGCCGGCGCCGATCAGCAGCGCCGGCCGGTCGCCCGGCCAGGCGAAGAAACCGCTGAGCGGGCCGCGCACCTCCACCTCGTCCCCCGGCTTGGCGACGGTGTGGAACCAGCCGGAGACCTCGCCGCCGTCCACGTGGTCCAGGGTCAGCTCGACGTGCCCCGAGTCGTCGGGCGCGGACGCGATCGAGTAGTGCCGCTGGGCCGTGTAGCCGTCCTCGGCGGTCAGCCGCAGCATCAGGTGCTGCCCGGGCAGATGCCCCGTCCACGCGGGCACCGCGAACCGGAACGTGGCCGCCTGCGGCGTCTCGCGGCGGATCTCCGTGAGCGTGGCCGTCTGCCACACCGTCGCCGCCTGCTCGCTCACGGCGATGCGGCCGGGCACGGCGAACCGGGTCGGGGGAGTGAACGCCTCAGTCACCGGAGTACCTCTGCTCCTCCCAGGGGTTGCCGCGCGCGTGGTAGCCGTTCTGCTCCCAGAAGCCCGGCTCGTCGTGGTCGAGGAGGCGCAGGCCCGCGATCCACTTGGCGCTCTTCCAGAAGTACAGGTGGGGCACCAGCAGCCGCGCCGGACCGCCGTGCTCGGCCGCGAGCGGCTCGCCGTCGTACGTGAAGGCGATCCAGGCGCGTCCGCCGGTCAGGTCCGCGAGCGGCAGGTTGGTGGTGTACCCGGTGTGGGAGTAGGCGACGGCATGGGTGGCGGAGCTGTCCGGCCGGACGGCGTCGAGGAAGGCGTCCAGCGACACGCCCCCGAACCGCACCCCGAACTTCGACCAGCTGGTCACGCAGTGGATGTCGCCCTCGTAGGCGGAGGCGGGCAGCGCGTGCGCCTGCTCCCAGGTCCAGGTGCGGGGCGCCTCCACCAGCCCGTCGATCCGGAAGGTCCAGTCGGCGGGCGCGAGGTCGGGCGTGACCTCGGCGGACAGCACGGGCCAGTCGTCGCCCGCGTCGTACTGGCCGGGCGGCAGGCCCGGACGGTGGACGCGCGGGCGTCCGGTGAAGCCTCGGGTGACGTTCATGCGGTTCCAGCGTGACGGTCGGCGATGGTTTGCTGCGTCAACCGTACGCGCAAGCCGGCCGCGCCCCGGGCCCGGGCCGCCCCGAGACCGTCAGGTGTGTGCCGGCTCTCCCGCGACCGAGCGGCCGGGGGAGGGCCGGGAGGCGGTGCCGGTGGGGTGGCGCGGGTCCGCCCCTCAGCCGGAGTCCGAGGCCGGCTCCGTCCCCCACGCGTTGTACCGGACCAGATACTCCGCGAACCGCTCCAGGTCCTCCTGCGGCCACCGCGCGAGCCGCTCCCGGAAGGCGGCGCGGCGGCTCTCGGTGACCTGCGCGAGGACGTGGCGGCCGGCGTCCGTGAGGTGCAGGACCCGGACGCGGTGGTCCTGCGGGTCCTGGCGCCGTTCGATCAGGGCGGCCCGCTGAAGGGCGGCCACCTGCCGGCTGACGGTGGACTTGTCCAGCGCGTAGTACGCGGCCAGGTCCGTCGCCCGGCAGCCGCCGCTCTCCTCGAGATGGCCGAGCAGGGTGTACGACACCAGCGACAGCTCGGGATGCAGCCGGCCCGCCGAGGCGCGGGCGCGCCGGGCGAACGTCGTCATCTCGCGCTGGATGGTCTGCACGGCCTGCGCTGCGTCCACCGAACCTCCTCCGCTCTCCTGGTTGTACGGTACAACCAGCAGGGTGCGGCGCGGCTCGCACGGCTTCCCCGTCCTGCCCTTGGGGTAGGGTGGCCGTCCGGCTGCGGAGGTCCCCAGCCATGAGCGACCGAGGGGGTGAGACCCATTACCGCAGTGTCAGGTCGGGTGCTCTCACCTCGAAACGGCGCGGACCGCCGCAGGTAGGCGACCGCGAGAGCGCCCTTCGGCTCCCGAAAGGCTCTCGGCTTCCATGCCCTCACCGTCCCCCTCCTCGTCTCCTGAGTCCCCGTCATCCCCTGCAGCCCCTTCATGGCCGTGGCCCCCTTCCCGTGACGCCGTCGTGGGAGCGCTGCGCGCCGCGGGGTGCGTCTTCGCCGAGGACGAGGCGGAGTTGATCCTGGCCGCCGCCCGCACACCGGACGAACTCGTCGTCCTGGTGGAGCGCCGTGTCGCCGGCCTTCCCCTGGAACTCGTCGTCGGCTGGGCCGAGTTCCACGGTCTGCGGGTCGCCGTCGAACCGGGCGTCTTCGTGCCCCGCCGCCGCACCGAGTTCCTCGTCACCCAGGCACTGGCCCAGGCCCCGCGCGCGTCCGTCGTGGTGGACCTGTGCTGCGGCTCGGGCGCGGTCGGCGCGGCCCTCGCCGCGGCCCTCGGCCGAGTCGAGCTGCACGCCGCCGACATCGACCCGGCCGCGGTGCGCTGCGCCCGCCGCAACGTCGCCGGCCTCGGCGGACACGTCCACACGGGCGATCTGTTCGAGGCGCTCCCCGGCCATCTGCGCGGCCGCGTCGACATCCTGGCCGCCAACGTGCCGTACGTCCCCACCGGCGAGGTCCCCCTGCTCCCCGCGGAGGCGCGCGACCACGAGCCCCTCACCGCCCTCGACGGTGGCGCCGACGGACTCGACGTACTGCGCCGGGTGGCCGCCGGGGCGACGCGGTGGCTCGCGCCCGGCGGCTGCCTCCTCGTCGAGACGAGCGAACGTCAGGCGCCGGACGCCGTCGAGGCGTTCCGCCGCGGCGGTCTGACGACGCGTCTGGCGGTGGACGAGGAGCTGTACGCCCACGTGGTGGTCGGGACGCGGGGGACGGAGGCGATCACGGAGCTCCGAGAAATCGAGGTGCTCGGAGCAGACACGGAGTAGCGGTCAGGTCGTGGCGCCGCTGCCCGACGGGGCGGGCGAGCGGTCGCCGCGGTCCCTCTCCCCGTGCCCCGGGAAGCCGAAGCGCCGGTCACCCGGGGCCTTGTCGTCGAATGTGCCGGACAGGACACGGGTGGCCGTCCGCGCGTCACCGGAACGGGACCCGGCGACGTACACCGTGTCACGCTTCTTCCCGGCGTCCGCCCCGAGGCCGGAGCCGCCGTCGGTGAGGACGGTCGTGCCGTCGTCCACGGTCCGGGTCCACGAGGTGCCGTCCTCGCTCCTGACGGTCACCCGGTCCCCGTCCACTTTCGGCGTCACGCCCGTGCGCGCGCCACGAGCAGGGCCACGTCGTCGTGGTTGTCGGGGTGGTGCAGCGTGCTCAGGAGCAGGTCGCACATCTCCTCCAGCGGGCGCGCCGGGTCGTCCAGGAGGGCGAGCAGCGCGTCCAGGCGCTCGTCGAGGGAGTGCCGGCGCGTCTCGACCAACCCGTCCGTGTACAGCACGAGTTGGTCGCCGACGGCGAAGTCGACGTCGGTCGAGGAGAACGCCACCCCGCCCACGCCCAGTGGTACCCCGGTGGGCAGGTCGAGCAGCTCCGGCGGACGGCCGGGGCGCACGAGCGCGGGCGGCAGGTGCCCGGCGTTGGCGATCCGGCACCGGCCCAGGTCGGGGTCGTGGACGGCGTACACGCAGGTGGCGATGGAGTGGTCCAGGCCCGACGTGATCCGGTCGAGGTGCTCCAGCAGCACCGCCGGGTCGAGGTCCAGGGAGGCCAGGGTGGTGGTCGCGGTGCGCAGCCGGCCCATGGTGGCGGCGGCGTCGATGCCGCTGCCCATCACGTCGCCCACCACGAGCGCGGTCTTGCCGCCGTCCAGCGGGATGACGTCGAACCAGTCGCCGCCCACCTCGGTGGTGGCCCCGGCGGGCTGGTAGCGGGAGGCCACCTCCAGCCCCCCGGTGACCGGGGGATGGCTCGGCAGCAGGCTGCGCTGGAGGGTGAGCGCGGTGGTGCGGGCGTTCTGGTACCAGCGGGCGTTGTCGATCTGCAACGCCGCACGGGCGGCCAGCTCCCGGGCGAGCAGCAGGTCGTCCCGGCCGAACGGCAGGGGGTTGCGGGTCCGTTTGAGGTCCAGGGCGCCGAGCACCTCGCCCCGGGCGATGAGCGGGACCGCCAGATACGAGTGGACGCCCGCCTGCTCCAGCAGCCCGGCCGCCTCCGACGAGCGGGCGATGCGGGCCAGGTGCTCGTCCTTGACCTGTGTCACCATGACCGGCCGGCCGGTGCGCACGCACTCCGTGACGAGGTGGTCGGGGGCGTAGCGGGTGATCTGCCCGGGCGTGTCGGCCGCCCCGACCGGGTCCGGTCCGTCGGCCGCCCGGACGGCCAGCGCGCGGATCAGGGCCGGTTCGGCGGGCCCGAAGCCGGTGCGCCGGCCCGCGACCACCGCGTCGAGCAGGTCCACGGTGGCGACGTCGGCCAGCTCCGGGACGGCGACGTCGGCCAGCTCGCGGGCGGTCTGCTCCAGATCCAGGGTGGTGCCGATCCGGGTGGAGGCGTCGGCGACCAGGGCCAGGCGGCGGCGTGCGGCCTCGGCCTCGACGGCCGACCGGTACTGGTCGGTGACGTCGACGACCGAGAGGGCCACGCCCAGTACGGTGCCGCGGGTGTCCTCCAGGCGGTACAGCGACACCGACCAGGCGTGATCCTCGTCCGGGTCCGCGGGGGTGCGGCCGATGGTGGACCGGTCGACGAGGGGCACACCGGTCCGCAGCACCTCGCGGGCGGCCGACTCCAGCGCCTCCGTGTCCAGCAGGGGGAGCACCTCGCGGACCGTGCGGCCCACGTGGTCCTCCGCCGGAACGCCGTTGATCCGTTCCAGCGCGGGGTTGACCGTGATGTACCGCAGCCGGGTGTCCAGGACGGCCAGGCCGATGGGGGACTGGGTGACCATCCGCGTCGACAGGGCCACGTCCCGTTCCACCCGGCGCACCGTCGACTGGTCGGCGGCCAGGCCCAGGGCGTAGACGTCGCCGTGGTCGTCCACCAGCCGCATGTTGCGGAACTCCACCAGCCGCGTGCTGCCGTCCTTGCGCCGGATGGGGAAGGCGCCCGCCCAGCTGCGGCCCGTGGACATGACGTCGTTGAACAGCTTCACGACCAGTTCGACGTGGCCCTCGTGCACCATCACGTGCGCCGCGTACCGGCCCAGCGCGTCCTGCGCCGAGTAGCCGAACAGCTCCTCCGCCTGCGGGCTCCACAGGACGATCCGGCCGTCGGTGTCGAGCACCACCGAGGCCACGTTCAGCACGTCCAGCAGCCCGCTCGGGCCGGTCGGGCCGCCTGACTCGGCCGCGGTCGCTCCACCTGCGCTCATGCCACGCATCGCCTCCGAAGGTCGACGCGGCACGTTGTCCCCCGTGCCGACACTCCTTGTTCTACCGCGCACAACTGTTTCTCCCACGCCTGGTGCACCGTCTTCCATGCTCCTCCAGTACGGCGCGGCCCGCCGTTCTCCTCACGGCCCGGACCCGTCCCTTCGGTTGGCCTGTACATGACGATCCAACGCCGCCAGACTGTCGGCCGAGCGCGCACCCACCCCCCGTCCCGGAGGAGACCCATGCCCCTGCGCCCTGCCCGGCGACCCCGTCGCGCGGTCCGTACCGCCCGCGCCGCCCTGGTCGCGCTGGCCACCGCGACGGCCGCGGCCCTCGGTGCCGCCCCGCCCGCCGCGGCCGCCGACACCTGGACCGAGGCCGGCTCCGACCGCGCCGACCCGCTGACCGAGAGCCAGGGCCTGACCTCGGTCGAGGTCCCGGCGGGCAGCGCCAACCGCTACACGGGCATCGGCACCATCCCCATCGGCGTGAGCACCCGCGGCTGGAACCACGTCGGCGACCCGGACGCCTCCTACGACGGCTACTACGTCGAGCCCTACCAGCGGGACTCGGGCACCTCGAAGATGTTCCGGGTGCAGGCGCCCGGCGGCACCTGGTCCGAGTATGTCCACACGCTCGGCTCGGGCGAGGCCCTCAACAACTCCTGGGTGGCGATCGCGCCCGGCGGTCAGTGGATGCTCGCGGGCGAGTGGGGCACCATGACCCGGCTGCTGGTCTTCCCGACCCCCGGTGTCAACCCGGGCACCTCGCCCTCGACGAACCTGCCACAGGTGTCCACCGTCCGCCTCGACCGCGCCGTGCGCGACGTCCAGGGCTGCGACTTCACCGGCCCGACCACCCTCCTGTGCTCCTCCGACGACCCGGCGGGCACCCTCTTCGGCATCACCAAGCCCCTCCTCCGGATCGACCTGTCCGCCGAACCGGGCGGCACTTCCGACGTGACCGGCCGCGTCACGGCCCTGCGCCAGCTCCCGCTGCGCAGCTCCTGCTCGGGCACGTTCGAGACGGAGGGCATCGACTACGACCGCCGTACCGGCACCCTGCGGGTGATCGTGCTCTCGCCGGGCTTCTGCGTGCTGACGGACAGCAAGACGTACCGCTTCACGCGCGGGTGACGTCGTGCCGGGCGGGCGCCCCGCAGGTGGTGCCCGCCAGGGAAAGTGGTGCTTTTCTTGGGATGTGACGCGGTTCGCGGGGAACCCGCGCTACCGCGTCACCGCCATGAGAGGAGCGAACACGATGGACCGTGAGCGACCGCACGAGGAGTCCGTCTCGGTCGAGATCAGTGGATGCAGCAAGGAGGACGCCCGGATCGTGTTCGACGCGCTGTGCGCGTGCTTCGAGTCCGACCGGTGCGCCGAGGACGTGCCCGAGCAGCTCCACGAGACCCGTCCGATGGTGTGGCTCGGCACCTTCGAGGTCACCGACGCCCATGAGCCTCCGGCTCCCGCCCGGCTGTCGTCCTCCGTCGAGGCCGACGCGCAGGGGAGCTATTGGGCGATCGAGCGGCTGCGCACGACTCTGGACTCCCTGTTCACCGTGCGCGACCTCTCCTCGGCCTCCGGCGACCAGGAGAGGGAACTGCACGTCCTGCTCGAAGGCCGGTGACGACGGCGCGAGCCGGTGACCCGTTGAGCCGATGGCGACGGGCGCGAGCCGTGGTGGCGACGGTACGAAGGGATGACGACGGCGCGAGCCGGTGACCTGCGGCACAGACCCGCCGACCCGTTGTGCAACTAGTTGCATAATCCGTGCGCGGTCCTCTAGAACTACTGGGGACGACACCGCGCACGGAGGCCTGCCATGAGCCGTTACCCCCACCTGCTGAGCCCGCTGGACCTGGGCTTCACCACGCTGCCCAACCGCGTCCTGATGGGCTCGATGCACGTCGGCCTCGAGGAGGCCGAGCGCGGCTTCGAGCGGATGGCGGAGTTCTACGCCGCCCGCGCGCGCGGGGGAGTGGGCCTGATCGTCACCGGCGGTATCGCCCCCAACGACGAGGGGCGCCCCTACGAGGGCGGCGCGAAGCTCACCACCGACGCGGAGGCCGAGCAGCACCGGGCGATCACGGAGGCCGTGCACCGCGAGGGCGGCCGGATAGCGATGCAGATCCTGCACTTCGGCCGCTACGCCTACCACCGTGACCTGGTCGCCCCCAGTCCGCTCCAGGCGCCCATCAGCCCCTTCCCGCCCCGCGAGCTGACCGACGCCGACGTCGAGCGCACCATCGACGACTACGCCCGCGCCGCCCGTCTCGCCCGGCGGGCCGGCTACGACGGCGTCGAGATCATGGGCTCCGAGGGCTACCTCATCAACGAGTTCGTCGCCGCGCCGACCAATCGGCGCACCGACCGCTGGGGCGGCTCGTACGAGAACCGGATGCGCTTCCCCGTGGAGATCGTCCGGCGGGTGCGCGAGGCGGTCGGCGAGGACTTCATCGTCATCTACCGGCTGTCGATGCTGGACCTGGTGCCCGGCGGCTCGACCCTCGACGAGGTCGTCACCCTCGCGAAGGCCGTCGAGGAGGCAGGGGCGACGATCATCAACACCGGCATCGGCTGGCACGAGGCCCGCATCCCCACCATCGCCACCTCCGTGCCGCGCGGCGCCTACACCTGGGTGACGAAGAAGCTCATGGGCGCGGTGTCCGTCCCGCTCGTCACCACCAACCGCATCAACACCCCGGAACTCGCCGAGCAGTTGCTCGCCGACGGCTGCGCGGACATGGTGTCGATGGCCCGCCCGATGCTCGCCGACCCCGAGTTCGTCGCCAAGGCCGCGGCCGGCACGCCCGAGGCCATCAACACCTGCATCGGCTGCAACCAGGCCTGCCTCGACCACACCTTCAGCGGACAGATCACCTCCTGCCTGGTCAACCCCCGCGCCTGTCACGAGACCGAGCTGGTCCTCTCCCCGACCCGGCTGCGCAAGCGCGTGGCGGTCGTCGGCGCCGGACCGGCGGGCCTCGCGTGCGCGGTGTCGGCGGCCGAACGCGGCCACGAGGTCACGCTGTTCGACGCCGCGAGCGAGATCGGCGGCCAGCTCAACGTCGCCCGCCGCGTCCCCGGCAAGCAGGAGTTCGACGAGACGCTGCGCTACTTCCGCCACCAGCTCGACGCGCACGGCGTGGACGTACGGCTGAACACGACCGTCCGGGCGGCGGACGTCACCGGATACGACGAGGTCGTCGTCGCCACCGGCGTCACCCCCCGCACCCCCGACATCCCCGGAGTCGACCACCCGAGCGTCGTCGGCTACCTCGACGTCCTGCGCGACGGCGCCCCGGTCGGCGACCGCGTCGCGATCCTCGGCGCGGGCGGCATCGGCTTCGACGTCGCCGAGTTCCTCACCGACGGCGGCGACAAGGCGAGCGAGGACCCGGCGACGTACTTCCGCCACTGGGGCGTCGACATGGACTACGCGGCGCCCGGCGGCCTGGCCGCGCCCGAGCGGCCCGCCCCGCCGCGCAGCGTCCACCTGCTCCAGCGCAAGACCAGCAAGGTGGGCGCGGGTCTCGGCAAGACCACCGGCTGGATCCACCGCACCGAGCTCAAGCACCGGGGCGTGCGCATGGTCCCGGGCGTGCGCTACGACCGTATCGACGACGCCGGACTGCACGTCACCGTCGGCGAGGAGAGCACGGTCCTGGAGGTCGACACCATCGTGCTGTGCACCGGCCAGGACCCGCGCCGGGACCTGTACGAGGAACTGGTCGCGGCGGGTGTCGGCGCGCACCTCATCGGCGGCGCCGACGTGGCCGCCGAACTGGACGCCAAGCGGGCCGTCAAGCAGGGCACGGAGCTGGCGGCGGCGCTGTAGGGCCCGTCGGGCGCGTCCCTAGGATGAGCCCATGTCACTCCCGCACGCGATCCTCACCGCCCTGCTCGAGAAGCCGTCGTCGGGGCTGGATCTGACCCGCCGGTTCGACCGGTCGATCGGCTACTTCTGGTCGGCGACGCACCAGCAGATCTACCGCGAGCTGGGAAAGCTGGAGGCCGAGGGGTACATCCGCGCCCTGCCGTCCGAGCAGCCGGCCCGCGGGCAGAAGAAGGCCTACGAGGTCCTGCCCGCGGGCCGCGCCGAACTGGCGCGGTGGACGGCCGCGGCGCAGGACCCCAAGCCGCACCGGGACGCGCTGCTGCTGCGGCTGCGCGCGGCCGCCGTCGTCGGCACCGCGGGTCTGGAGGCCGACCTGCGCCGCCACCTCGACCTGCACCGGCGGCAGTTGGCCGAGTACGAGGAGATCGAGAAGCGCGATTTCCCGCCGGGCAACGACAGCGCGCAGGCCAGGCTCCAGCACCTCGTCCTGCGCGCGGGCATCGAGCTGGAGACGTTCTGGACGCAGTGGCTGACCGAGGCCCTGGAAGAACTGCCCGGACCGGCCGAGCAGCCGTCCCGGAGGCCGTACGGCTCGGAGGCGGTACGGCCGCAGAACCGGTGAGGCCCAGAACCGGTGAGGCCCAGAGGCGGTGCGGCTCAGCGGCGGTCGCCAGGCACCGAACAGAGTCGCGGCGACGGCCGTCAGCGGCTGATCAGAGGCGGTACGGCTTCGAGCGGCGGCGCAGGAACCAGGCCGCCGCGATGATGCCGGACCCGGCCAGTGCGCCGCCCACCGCCATGGTGACCGTGCCGTACTCCCGGACCGCGCCGCCCATGCCGCCCAGGACGCCCCGCGAGGGCGAGGCCGTGGCGGAGATCGTCGGGGTGGACGGGGCGGACACGATCACCGACTGGCTGCCGGCGGTGGTGCCGTTCGAGCACACGACGACGACCGTGTACGTGCCCGGGCTGACGGACGACCAGGCGGCGGACTGGCTGACGCTCGTGCCCGACAGCGCCACCTGACGCCCCTGGGCGAAGTTCGCCTGGCTGCTGGTGAGCAGCGACGCCGTGCCCCAGCTGCCGCTGATCTGGGTGCACGCGCTGGTCACCACGGACACCGTGGAGCCGGTCGTGCTGACGGAGATGCCGGGGGTCCCGGCGGCCGGCTGGGCGGTCACGGCGAGCGGAAGCGCGGCGGCGGCTGCCACGGTCAGTCCGGAGCCGACGAGAAGACGGGAAGTGCGCATCGGGTGTCCTCCGGCGGCACGGTTGGCGGTACATCCCTTGCGCCGCCGAAGGTCGGGTACGCCCGTGCTGCCACAGGGGCAGCCAACGTCCCCCCGGACCGCCCCGCACTCCGGCCGCCTCCGTCCGGGTGACGCGTTCCTCCGGACGGACGGCTCAACCCCGCCCGGTGCCCGTCGTCACCGTCCGCTCCGCCGAGAACGCGCCCCACGTCCCGTCCGGCAGCCGCGCGCGCAGCCGCACCCGGTGCCCGGCGCCGGTGTCCTGCCCCACGTAGAAGCTGTACGAGGCCCGGTCGCGCGGAGGCGTCCCGCCCCACACGAGCGAGGTGGCCGGCCGCCCGTCGACCTGGATCTGGTACTCCGTGACCACGCCGTCCACCCGGGGCGGCACCCAGGCCAGGTCGAGGTAGTACGCCCCGTCGGCCCGGCGGGCCGTGACCCGGAACTCCGCCGGCGCGGTGTCCTGTCCCTCGTCGGCGCCGGCCGCGGTGGTGAGGCGCACGGGCGCGCCGGCGGGCGAGAGGTTGTCGGCCGCGTCCCGCGCCCGGACGGTGAAGGAGTACCGGGTGCCCGGCCGCAGCCCCGTGACCACCGTCGCCGTCTGGTCCCCGCCGACACTGTGGATCTTCGTCCCGCCCTGGTAGACGTCGTAGGACACCACCTCGCGGTCGTCCGTGGACGCCGACCAGGACAGCTGGGCCGCCCGGCTCCCGGCCGCCCGGCCGACGGTGCCGCCAGGCCGGGTCGGGGCCGTACGGTCCGCCGCGACCGCCGCCGGAGTGGTCGCCCGCACCCGCGGGCTGCGCGGCCCGAGCCGGCCCTCGGCGTCCCGTGCGCGCACGGTGAACACGTAGGTGGTGGACGGTGCGAGGCGGGTGACGTCGAGCATGTGCGCGGAGGCCGGCACGTCCGCGACCTTGGTGGGACCCCGGTACACCTCGTACCCGCTGACCGCGGGGACCGCGTTCCACATCACGTGCACGCTGGTGGCGCTCCCCGCCTCGGCGGTGACCCCGGTGGGAGCACCGGGCGCCCGCCCCTCGTCGCCGCCGCCCGGACCCGCGCACGCGCAGCACGCCATCAGGACCCCTCCGCACAGCACAACGCGTCGCACGGCTTCGCCTCCCGGCCCGGCACGGCGGCAATGGTCCGGACCAATATGGCGTGGTGGCGCGAGCACTTCAAGAGGGCGGCAGGGAGGGCCCGGTGTGGGTGGGCGGTCACGCGGGTTACGTATGCTGAAGTTCCTCACGGCTGAACTCTCCCTGAGGGCTCGGGAGTTCCTGCCGGTGGCGCGGACCGCTGTCGTCGCTGATCCCGCGCCGCGGGGCGGCCGGGCGGCCGGTGCCGAGACGGCGCCGGTCCCCGGCTCCTGTCGCACCGTCAGAAGCCGTGCACCGTACGGCTCCTCGGGGCGGTTCCGGCATGCGACCGGCACCAGAGGGGGCCGGCTCTCGTCACTGTCCGGTCTTCGCGCCGGGCGGCACGCGGCGCGATCGCGCCCGGGCGGTGCTCACACCGTCCCGCGCGCCCGCGCCCGCCCGCGCCGGACAGGGCGCGGGCGGGCGCGGGCCGGGCGGCTGTCAGACCTTCCGGTAGGTGTACGCCTCCGCGGCCGCCGCCTCCACCGCGTCGAGGCCCGCGCCCGCCGCCGCCGTGACGACGGCGGCCACCGCGCCCTCCACGAACGGCGCGTCCACGAGCCGGGTGCCGGTGGGCAGTTCGTCGCCCTCGGCGAGCAGCGTCTTGACGGTGAGCACGGCACTGCCGAGGTCGGTGAGGACCGCGACCCCGGCACCGCGGTCCACCGAGGCGGCAGCGGCGGCGATCAGTTCCGCGCTGGTGCCGAGCCCGCCGTCCTCGGTGCCGCCCGCCGGAGCGACGGGCACGTCGGTCGCGCCGCCCGCGAGCCCCCGCGCCAGCTCGGCCACCGCGGCTGCCACGTCCGCGCTGTGCGACACGAGCACGATCCCGACCCGCTGTTCCTCACTCACCGGCGGCCTCCAGGAGGCTCGCGACGAGCAGCGCGGACGAGGTGGCCCCCGGATCCTGGTGCCCGATGCTGCGCTCGCCCAGATAACTCGCCCTGCCCTTGCGGGCCTGCAGAGGAGTCGTGGCCAGGGCCCCCTGCTCGGCCGCGGCCCGCGCCGCGCCGAAACCCTCACCGAGGGCGTCCACGGCGGGCACCAGGGCGTCGATCATCGTCTTGTCGCCCGGCGCGGCCCCGCCGAGCTGCATCACCGCGTCCACACCCGCGCGCAGCGCCTCGGCGAACTGCTCCTCGCTCACCTCCGCCGCGTCCCCGAGCGCCTTCCCGGTCCGGCGCAGCAGCGTGCCGTACAGCGGCCCCGACGCCCCGCCGACGGTCGAGATGAGCCGCCGTCCGGCGAGGACGAGCACAGCGCCGGGTGTCGCCGGCGCCTCCTCCTCCAGGGCGGCTACGGCGGCGTGGAAACCGCGCTGGAGGTTGCTGCCGTGGTCGGCGTCGCCGATGGGCGAGTCGAGGGCCGTGAGCCGTTCCGCCTCACGGTCGACGGACGCGGTGGCGGCCGTCATCCAACGGCGGAAGAAAGCGGCGTCGAGCACTGGATCTCCTTGCCTGGTAGTCGTCGGGCCGGATGAGACGCGTACACCCTCGGCTCACATGCCCCAGCGCAGCCCCGGCGTCTTCACCGGCGCGTCCCACAGTCGCAGCAGCTCCTCGTCGACCTGGCACAGGGTGACCGAGGCGCCGGCCATGTCGAGGGACGTCACGTAGTTGCCGACGAGCGTACGGGCGACGGGGACCCCGCGCTCGGCCAGCACCCGCTGCACCTCGGCGTTGAAGCCGTACAGCTCCAGCAGCGGTGTCGCGCCCATGCCGTTGACCAGGACGAGGACCGGGCTGCGCGGTGACATGTCCGCCAGGAGGGCGTGGACGGCGAAGTCCGCGATCTCACCGGAGGTCATCATGGGGCGCCGTTCCCGCCCCGGCTCACCGTGGATGCCGATGCCCAGTTCCAGTTCGCCGGCGGGCAGGTCGAAGGTCGGGCTGCCCTTGGCGGGGGTGGTGCACGCGCTCAGCGCCACGCCGAAGCTGCGCGCGTTCTCGTTGACCTGCCGCGCGATCGCCTCGACCCGCTCCAGCGGCTGCCCCTCGTCGGCCGCCGCGCCCGCGATCTTCTCCACGAACAGGGTGGCGCCGGTACCGCGCCGCCCGGCCGTGTAGAGACTGTCGGTCACCGCGACGTCGTCGTTGACCAGCACCTTCGCGATCTGGATGCCCTCGTCCTCGGCGAGTTCGGCCGCCATGTCGAAGTTGAGCACGTCGCCGGTGTAGTTCTTCACCACGAACAGCACCCCGGCCCCGCTGTCCACGGCGGCCGCCGCGCGCGCCATCTGATCGGGCACCGGCGAGGTGAAGACCTCTCCCGGACAGGCCGCCGAGAGCATCCCGGGCCCGACGAACCCCCCGTGCAACGGCTCGTGCCCCGAGCCGCCGCCCGACACCAGCGCCACCTTCCCGGCCACCGGCGCGTCCCGTCGCACGATCACCCGGTTCTCGACGTCGACGGTCAGCTCGGGATGGGCGGCGGCCATTCCCCGCAGCGCGTCCGCGACCACGGTTTCGGGGACGTTGATCAGCATCTTCATGGGAACCTCCTGATGAGCGTGAAGACGGGCGTCCGACCGGTGTTCTCGCTGTTCAGGGCAGGTGCGTAAGGGTTGTCGAGCCTGGCGGGGGCATCAGGTCCCCGGAGTGGTCGGACGCGGGTCGGCGGGAGCGCCTCTGTCGGCAGTATCGACCTTGCGGGAGCGAAGGTCACGTGCGCGCGCGTTCATGGCGTGCCCGGTGCGGCGAGTGTCCGGCACCGCCGCCGACCACCTCCCGCCCCCAGTGCCCCCTGTCCGTCCGGCCAACCGTCCCCGTCCGGACAGGTGAATGCTCACCTGTTTCTCCGCCCGGGCGGGGTGGGGTGAGGAACACCACCGGCGCCCGGATCCCGCTGGACTTCGCCGGCCCTGATCGCAGGTGTCATTCGCAGACGATCTCGTCGCGCGGCGTGTAGTGCGTGCGGAACGGCTCCCGTGCCACTTCCCGGCCCTCGTCGTAGAAGACCCGCTCCACGGTGACGTCGAAGCCCTCGAGCGGCGTCTGCGGCACGCACTCCTTGTCGTCGCTCACCTTGCGCGCGGGCTGCTTCACGTTGGTGCGCGGTCCCTTGACCGACCGGATCTCGTCGTACTTCCTCGTGCCGAGGAAGGTGACGGTCACGGAGGTGTCGGTGGCCTCGGCCTGGATGGCGAGGGCGTGGCCGGAGTCGTTGGTGAACCTCAGGTCGAGGCTGCCCCAGGCGACCGTGGCCTCGCGGCCCTCCGGGTAGCGCTCGATGTAGAAGGAGTGGGCGCCGTACTCGACGGGCTTGACGCCGGCGAAGAACATCGCGTTGAAGACGGTCGTCGCGACGGCGGAGACCCCGCCGCCGGGCGCCTTCGTGAACTGGTCGTCGAGGATCATGATGCCCTCGACGAAGCCGTTGGCCTCGGTGCGTGCGCCGACGGTCCGGTTGAAGCTCCAGGTCTCGTTCGGCAGGACGACGGAGCCGTTGATGAGTTCCGCGGCCCGGCCGATGTTCTTCGTACGGTACGGCGCGGGTTCGAAGGCGACGGTGAAGGAGGACACCTTCTCCGTCAGGCCCAGCCGCGCGGCGTTCTCGCCGGTCACCTCCGGCTGGACGCGCCGTACGGCCACCTCGCCGGCGCGGGCGGCGCCCGACTTCGTCAGCAGCGGCAGCACGGCCTTGCCCAGCGCCTTGTCGGTGACCTGGACGCCGGTCCTGGCCTCCTCGGCCACGACGACCCGGTCGCCGCCGAGCCGCAGCCGGGCGTTCGCCGGGGTGGTGGTGATCTCGGCCAGGGGGCGGGCCACGGCGGGCGCGGCGCGCAGGCCCCCGGCGTCGAGCCGCGGTGCCAGCCGGCCGGAGTCGTCCGGACGCAGGGTGAGGTGGTCGCTCAGGACGGTCCGGTCGATCGTGAACCGCTTGCCGCTCGCGGTGAGGGTGACCGGCGCCGACATGGCCGGCTGCGCGAACTCGCGCACCGCCCGCCGTACCTCGTCCGCCGTGACCTTCGGCGCGGTCGCGCGGGCGGGCAGCGTCGTGACCGAGCCCGCCCGGCCGTGCAGGAAGGCCGCGCGCAGCGGGCCGACCGCGGCGTCCACGTCCAGCGCGTAACCGGTGCGCGGGGCGACCTGCTCGACGCGGCCGTCCGCGAAGGCCACGGAGCCGTCGCGGACCTTCTGGTCGAGGGTCCGCGCCAGCCGTCCGAGGGCGGCGTGGGCCCGGTCCTCGTCGACGCGTACGACCGGCTCGATGGCACCGCCCGAGCGGAAGAAGCCGCCGATCACGCTGAACGGGTCGGCGCCGGTACGTGCCGCCCGCTCGACGGTCCCCTCGGCGTCGAAGGCGAGCCCCGCCTCCCGGGGGTTCACCGTGCCGCTGCGGTCGCCGACCTTCACCGCCAGCTCCCGCGACCCGGCCGCCGCCAGGTGACGCTCCAGCTTCCGGACGGCCTCCTCACGGCTCAGACCGCCGAGGTCCACCCCGCGCACCGTCGTCCCGGTCTCGATCTCGCCGCCCGTGACCAGCAGCCCGGTGAGGTACACCCCGCCGAGGCCGATGGTCAGTGCGCCGCCGGCCAGGGCGAGGCGGGGAACGGAGGTTATTCGCGAGACGAAGGCTGCTCGGGGGCGCATGGGTCTCCTGGTCGGTCGAGAGGGCCGGCTGTACCCGATGACGCGACGCCGGGCGCGGGCAAGCACCTCAAACTATCCACAACCGGGCGGTGAAACCGCTATGTCCCAGACCACGTATGTCCCAGGTCACGTATGTCCCGAGTCACGTCCTGACTGCGGCAGCGGGTCGTCCGGGTGCCGGACGCGGCGCCGCTGGACCGGGTCCGCCGACAGGTCCGCAGGCGCGGTCCGGTGGCCCGCTGACCGGTCCGTCCCGCGCCAATCTGTCCCTTCTGTCCACGTCTGCGCCCGCGCGGTCACCGAGGGCGGCAGCGACGCAGCTCCGCGGCCGGTCTCCCGCTCGTCAGCTCCTCGGCGACCAGGCGCCCGACCGTGGGCGCCAGGGCGACGGCCGAGTGCAGGACGGCGACGTAGAGGGACGGGTCGTGGGGCAGTGGACCCACGATCGGTCCGGGGGCGGGCATCGGTCGCCTGCCGATGCGGTAGCCCGTCAGGCGGCAGGCGTCACCGCCGGTGAACGTGGCGCGCAGCCGCCGCAGGGCGTGCCGGGCGGCCTGATCCAGCCAGGACGCCGACGTGTCCTCGACGTGCGGCAGGGTCATCAGGAGGTGCCCGTCGCGAACCTCCCGGACCTCGAAGTCCGGACCGGCCACGATGGACCTGACGAGTGCGGGAGGTGCCGTCACCCGGAGCAGGCCGGCCGGTGAGGCGGCGACGGGCAGATCGATCCCCAGGGGGCGGCAGAGCTCTGCGACGTTCGTCCCGGCGGCGAGGACGACGGTCGCGGCGGGGTGGAACCCGGCGGAGGACACCACTCCCACGGTGCGTCCGCCCGCCCTCCTGAGGGAGGTCACGACCGTCCCGAGGAGCACCTCCGCCCCGTGCGCGCGAGCGGCGTCCACCAGGGCCCCGGTCAGCGCCGTCGGATCGACACCGCCGTCGCCCGGGGTGTGAACCGCCCGTTCGGGAGGGTCTCGCAGGTTCGGCTCCAGCGCCGCGATGTCGGCTCGCCCGACCCAGGACCGTCCGGGCCCGAGCGGTGCGGCCGGCCCGGGCCGGACCGCCGCGTCCGTCCACACCAGCGAGCCGGTCCAGCGGACGGCTGCCTGCGGCAGTTCGGCTTCCAGCCGCCGGTGGTCCGCCAGGACGACGTCGCGCAGATCCCGCGCTCCGCCCGGCCAGTCCCCTCCCGCGTTCCCGATCCAGGCGAACGAGTCCCCGGTCACGCCCGTGGCCGGTGACGGCCCCCGGTCGAGCAGGGTGACGGACACTCCCCGGCGTGCCAGATGACAGGCCACCGACGCTCCGACGATTCCCGCTCCGACGACGACGACGTCCGACATGGGCTCCTCTCCCGAGCTTTCGGCACCTTGCGAAGGCACGCACCGGCGGGCTACCTCCCGGCCAGGCCGGCCAAGGGGACGCGGTCGGTGGTTCCGTCCGGGAAGACGATCTCGACGTGCCCGTCGGCGGTCACCGTGGCCCGGGTGCCCGTGAGGAGGGCCTGCCGGTCGCGGTGGACGGACGGGTCGGCCGTGAGGACCGTCAGGGTCGCCAGCAGCAGGGTGCCGCCGGGATGGCGCGCGGTCAGCACGGGGGTGGCCGAGTGGTCGCCGTAGGCGTTGTGCTCGCGGGCGTGTTCCACCCCACCGCGGCGGGGCACGCCCGGATCCCGCCGGCCGAGCAGGTCGACGAGCGCGCTGGTCAGGCCGTCCGCCCGGCGGGCCAGGGCCCAGCCGGGGCCGTGCTCCCCGGCCGGCGGCGCGGTGTCGCAGGCGACCGCCCACCCGCCTTCCCGCACGATCGTGCCCGCCGCCGCCTCGACCCGGTGCACCCGTACTTCCCAGGGGCCGTGCACGACGCTCGCCGTGGCGATGCGCGGGGGCACGTCCCCGTCCGGGCCGAGCGGAACGTGCCAGGAGGCCGCGCGGCGGCCGTCGGCGTACAGCGGATGGATGCGGCCGCGACGGGACGGCCCCGACGGTGTGAGCAGCGCGATCTGGTTGTCGGGGCCCGGCGCGCCATCCGGCGGGGTGTCGGGCGCGGTCGCGCTGGAGTACGCGAGCCGGGTGTAGTGCGGGCTGTCGGTGGCGGCGGGCGGCGGCGGGAGCCGGTCGGTGCCGTGGTTGACCAGCCGTGCGATGCCGTCGGCGGCCGTGGTGTGCAGGAGCCAGCCGGGCGCGGGCAGGGCGAGCGTGGCGTCGGCCGTCTCCACCGGGCCGGGTTCTTCCGGCTCGGTCCACACCGGGTGGTCCGCGGGCAGGAGCAGACCGAGGAAGGCCTTGCTCGCCCAGTACGGGGAGGCGGGGCCGGAGTAGGACTGGGTGACCGGGAGGAAGGGGCGGTACCAGCCCAGGCTCAGCAGGCCCCGGGCGTCGGGCACTCCCCGGTCGGCGAAGTGCTTCAGGGCGCCCGAGGCGAGGCGCCGGGTGCGACCGGGCGGCAGGGGAGTGGCGTCGGCGAGGGCACCGGCCCACAGGGGCGCGGCGGTGGCGTACCGGTAGGTGAGGGAACGGCCCTGGTGGACGGGGGCGCCGTCGGAGCCGAAGAAGTACTGGTGGACCTCCAGGAACTCGCGCAGCCGCGCGCGGTGGGTCTCCACCAGGGCCGGATCGGCCCGGGGGCCGGCGATGCGCGCCCACAGCACCGGGTACAGGTGCAGGGCCCAGGCGTTGTAGTAGTCGAACTTCCGGCCGTCGCCGTCCGTGTACCAGCCGCCGCCGCGGTACCAGTCGTCCAGGCGGGCCAGTCCGGCGTCGATCTCCGCGCGGCTGTGCGGGGCGTCGACCGAGGCGAGGAACTCCTCGGTGATGACCTGGAAGAGACGCCAGTTGGAGTCGTTGGCGGTGGCGCCCACGAACCCGCCCAGCCACTCGACGGTCCGCCGGCGCACGGTGTCGTCGAGGCGGTTCCAGAGCCAGGGGCGGGTCTCGTGCAGGGCGATCGCGAGGGAGGCGGCCTCCACCATGGGCTGGGCACGGTCGGTGATCGGCGGCCAGTGCTCGGGGTGGCGGGGGTCGGTTCCGTGGGCGAGGCCGGTGGCGTACCGCTCGACCAGGCCGGCACCGGCCCGCCCGTCGGATCCCGCGATGCGGAAGGCGGCGAGCAGGAAGGACCGGGCGAACCCCTCCACTCCGTCCGACCAGGCACCGGAGTGGCCCGTCCGACCGGGCAGCCGGTACTGGGCGAGCCCCGGTGTGGCGTACGGGCGCAGGGCGGTCAGCAGACGGTCGGCGGCTAACTCCCAGTGGGCGCGGGTGTACCCGGTCAGGGGCGAGCGGACCGGGTCGGCCGGCGGGAGGTGGCCGGCGTCGGAGGGCGGGAGGTGGCCGGCGTCGGCGGAAGGATGCGGCGCGGTCATACGGGGGTGGATCCTCCGTCGGTCAGTGGGCGCGCCCGGGCGGGGGCGCGACGCTGTCGCGTACGACGATGTGGGTGCCGAGGAGGTGGTGGGCGCCGGCGGCGTTCTCGGGGTCGCGCAGGACGATCCGGACGGCGGCGCGGCCGAGTTCCTCGGCGGGGGTGCGGACGGTGGTCAGCGGGGGGTTGAAGTCCTCGGCGAGCGGGATGTCGTTGAAGCCGACGACGGAGATGTCGCCGGGGACGCGCAGGCCGGCGTCCGAGATGGCGCGGATGGCGCCGGCGGCGACCATGTCGTCCCCGGCGAAGACGGCGCTGAACTCCCGCTCGCCCTTGAGCAGTTCGGTCATGGCGCGGTGTCCGTTGGCGCGGCCGAGGCCGCAGTCGACGACGTGCGCGGCCGCCGGGGGCAGGCCGTGTTCGGCGAGGGCCGCCCGGTAGCCGGCGACCCGTGCGTCGAGGGTGGTGTTCCCGGGCAGACCGCCGAGGAAGACGATCCGGCGGTGGCCGGCCGAGAGGAGGTGGCCGGTGACGGCGTGCGCCCCGCTCCGGTTGTCGAACTCGACGACGAGGGCGGGGATGTCGGGGTGCGGAGCGGGGCGCCCGCACAGCACGAGACGGGCGCCGGAGGCGTCCAGGGCCTGGGCGTACTGGGTGATGCGCTCCCGGTAGGCGTCGTCCTCGACGACCCCGCCCACCAGGATGACCAGCCGGGCGCCCTCCTCCCGCATGAGCTGCACGAAGTCCAGCTCGCGCGCCGGGTCGCCGCCGGTGGCGCCGACCACGCACAGCCAGCCGTGGGTGGCCGCCTCGGCCTCCACGCCCTCGGCCACCTGGGCGTAGAAGGGGCTGGTGACCTGGCGCAGGACGACGGCGACCATCTTGCGGCCGCCGGAGACCAGTGCGCGGGCGTGGGCGTTGGCGACGTAGTCGAGGGCGCGGGCGGCGCGCAGGACCCGGGTACGGGTGGCCGGCGGTACCGGGTAGTTGCCGCTGAGCACACGCGAGACCGTCGCCACGGACACGCCCGCGCGCTCCGCGACCTCGCGGATCGTCACACGTTCCCTCGCCGCCATGTGTCTTCCCATCCTGTGTCCCGTCGTGGGCCGGTCCGCCGGTGTCGCCTCACGCGTTGGCGGCGTACTCCTCGGCGTATTCTGCGGCCATTCTGTCGCCGCCCCGGGCCCGCCATTTCTTCACCGCGGCGTCGTACTCGGACATCGGGGAGCGTCCGGCGACGACGGCGGTGACCGTGTCGTCCATCAGGGCCCGGAGCGTGGTGCCCTGAGTGGTGTCCGTGCGGGACCGGAGCCCGTGGGAGGCGTTGCGGATCGCCACCGGGACCACCTTCCGCTGCCAGGCGTGGAGGGCGCGTACGGCTTCCGGCCGCCCCGGCACGAACAGCACCTGGGGTCCCTCGGCCAGGTAGCGGAAGGGCAGGTTGGTGATGTTCTCGACCTCGCCGAGCCTGGTCGCCCGCGGTGAGCCGTCCTTGCCGCGGGTGAAGTGGACGCCCTCCAGGCCGTAGTGGAGCAGCTCCCACTCCTCGGTGCCGAAGGGGGCGGCCAGGTGGTCGAGGATCCGCAGCAGCATCTCCACGCGTTCCTTCCCGGCCTTCTTCAGGATCGTGTAGCCGAAGGAGCGGCGCGCGGCCACGACGCCACCGGGGGTGCCGCCCACGCTGTAGGGCAGCGCGGGCGCCGGGGTCAGCAGTCCCTCGGAGTCGGTGTAGAGGGACTGGTAGGCGCCGAAGCCGTTCTGCAAGGAGCCCACGGTGCCGTTGAGGAACAGGGTGGTCAGGTCGGGTGAGGACAGCGACGTGGCGTCGGGGTGGTAGGAGCCGTTCCTGCGCAACTGGGCCTGGAAGGCGACGGCGGCCTTGTAGCGCTCGTCGGTGTAGTTGGCGTGGAAGACGCCGTCCTTGTCCACCGCCCACCCCTGCGGGGCGTTGAACGCCGCGGAGTGGACGCCGTTGCCGAACAGCGAACCGGCGGCCGCGCCGAGGGCGTACGTCCTGCCCCGGGTACCCTTCTTCGCGACGGCGGCGAAGTCCTCGGACGTCCAGCCCTCCTTCATGCCGGCGTCCGCGAACAGGTTCTGGTTCAGCCAGAGCGTGGAACCGGGCAGGGGGCGTTCGAGCGGGATGCCGTAGAGCTGCCCGCCGACGCGGCCCATGTCGCGCCAGGCGTGGGTGGGGATGTTCGCGAGGTTGGGGTAGTCCCTGATCGCGTCGCCGGACAGGTACGGCGTGAGGTCCTGGGCCCTGCGCTGGACGAACTGGGCCTCGCGGGGCAGGACGAACCCGGAGAAGACGTTGATGATGTCCGGGAGCGCGTCGGGGTCACCGGCCATCACGGTGGCCATCTTCTTCTGGTAGTCGGCCTGCGGTATCACGGTGAACTCGATGGTGACGCCGAGGGCCTTCTCGACGGCCCGCCAGTACTGGTTCTCCGCGGCTCCCTTGGGCGGAACGCCGAAGGTGACCGACATGACCTTCACCGTGGAACCGTCGCCCGGTGTGCGCTCGACCGAGGTGGTGAGGTCGGAGGGGTAGGAGGTGTAGCCGGCCTGGACGCCCGCGTCGGTCGGGGCGAGGTCCGGCTCGGCGCCCGGGGCGGCCACGTACGCGGGCCAGGGGGCGAGCTTCTTCCCCGCGTTGGAGATGTCCCCGCCGTCGGAGCCGGTGGAGCAGGCGGTCAGCAGACCGGGCACGGAGACCGCGGCGCTCCCGGCGGCCAGGGAACGCAGCAGCGTGCGTCGGGACAGTCTGGGCATGGACGAGTGACCTTTCTGGAGGGGTCCCGTGCGGGACGGTCAGCTCTTGACGGCGCCGGTGAGCACGCCCTTGGTGAAGTACTTCTGAAGGAAGGGGTAGACGAGCAGGATCGGCACGGTGGCGATCACGAGGACCGCCATCTGGATCGTCTGCGGCGCGTTGACGGTGGCCTCACCGGTGGTCGTGTCGGTGAGCCCGGTGCCTGTGATGACGTAGGTCCGCAGGACCTGCTGGAGCGGCCAGTGATCGCTCTCCAGGTAGAGGGAGGCGTAGAACCAGGAGTTCCAGTACGCCACGGCGTAGAAGAGCGCGACGACGGCGAGCGCGGCCTTGGACAGCGGCAGCACGATCGACCACAGCACGCGCCAGTCCCCGGCCCCGTCGAGCCGCGCGGCCTCGTACAGCTCCTCGGGGATGCCCTGGAAGAAGCCGCGCAGGACGACGAGGTTGAAGACGTTGACCAGCACCGGGAGGATCAGCGAGGCGTGACTGTCCAGCAGGTCCAGCTCCTTGACCAGCAGGAAGCCAGGGATCATGCCCGGCGGGAAGAGGAAGGTGAACAGGACCAGCAGCAGGACGGGCCTGCCGCCGAAGACGCCGGGGCGGGACAGGGCGTAGGCGAGGGTGACCGTGCAGGCGAGGCTGAGCAGCGTGCCGACGACCGTGACACCCGCGCTGACACCGAGCGCGTGCGTGACGATGCCGCCGTCGAGGATGTCCCGGTACGCCTGGAGGGTCGGGTCCTGCGGCCACAGCACCCAGCCGCCGTTCGCCACGACCTCGCGCTGGGAGGCGAGTGACGTGGAGAGGATGACGAGGAAGGGCACGCACACCAGCAGGACGACCACGACCAGCGCCAGCGCCTTGCCTGCCTGGGTGACGGGCTTCGGCTTCTCCATCCAGCCGGGGCGTGCGGACGCGCTCACCTGTAGACCCCCTGTTCGCCGAGGCGGTGGGCGACCTTGTTGGCCGCGTAGACGAGCAGGGCGCCGACCACGCCCTTGAACAGGCCCGCGGCGGCGGCGAATCCGTAGTCCCCGCCGACGATGCCCCGGTAGTAGACGAAGGTGTCGATGATCTCGGCGGCCTCCGGGCCGACCGCCTCGCGCTGGAGCAGCATCTGCTCGAAGCCGACGGAGAGGATGTCGCCGAGCCGCATGATGAGCAGCAGGACGATGACCGGCCGGATGGCGGGCAGGGTGACGTGCCAGAAACGCCGCCAGGGGCCCGCTCCGTCGATGGCGGCGGCCTCGTACTGCTGCTCGTCCACCTGGGAGAGCGCGGCGAGGAAGATGATCGTGCCCCAGCCGGCGTCCTTCCAGATCACCTGGGCCACGACGAGCGGCTTGAAGGCGTCGGGGTTGCCGACGACGTCGACGGTGTGCAGGCCCGCGTCGCCGAGGTAGCCGTTCACCAGACCGGTGTCGCCCAGGACCTGCTGGAACAGGGCGACGACGATCACCCACGAGATGAAGTGCGGCAGATAGGCGACCGACTGCACGAAGCGGCGCACCGTCGACCAGGTCAGGCTGTGCAGGAGCAGGGCCAGCGCGAGCGGCACCGGGAAGTAGAAGACCAGTTGGAGGACCGCGATCCAGACGGTGTTGAGGACCGCGTCCCAGAACTCGCCGTCCTCGAACATCCGCCGGAAGTTCCCGGCGCCCACCCAGGGGCTGCCCCAGAGTCCGTCGAACGGCACGTACTCCTTGAAGGCGATGACGTTCCCGACCAGCGCCCCGTAGTGGAAGACCAGGAAGTAGACGAGGCCCGGAACCATCAACAGGAACAGGGTCCGGCTTCGACGTGTGTGGAAACCTTTTCGCTTGGCTGAAGCGCCTGACGGGTGACGGGATGGACGGTTCTCCGTCGTTTTCCCAGGGCGCTCGCGTAGCAGCGCTGCCACGGAGCCTCCTCGGCTCGGTAGGGAGTGAAGCGAAGTTAAAACGTTTTCAGAGGCGGGTCAACACCCCTCACAGCTCTTTCGGACGCTCTTCGGACGAGGTGGTTCCGGTGTGACGGCCGGTCAGTCACGTCATCCGGAACGGCACTTGGCGTACCTCACCAGGGAGGACGCCACTGCGCCGTCGAGGGCGGCCCGCACCACCGCTGCCGGAGCCCGTGAGAGCGGTGCGCGCAACGCTCGCGCAGTGAGCCGACCGGTCGTCACGCCCCGCGCTAGAGGCCGGGCGCGTCCAGTCCGCCCCCTCCCGGCGCGGGCTCGGGACGGAACACCGGGTGGTAGCTCTCCGGCGGCGCCAGATACGCCGCCGGCAGGCCACCGGTGTCGATGACGATCTGGTCGACGACGATCGCGGGGTCGACCATGAAGAGCCGCAGGACGTGTTCACCGGGCTCGGTGACGGTCACCGGGGCGGTCAGTCTCTCGACGCCCTCCTCGACGTTGCGGGCCCAGGCGTCACCGCGGTTGCCGGTGGCGACGGCCTGCCCGGACAGCACGGTCACGGGCTGGTCGTCGAGGGCGAGCGCCAGGCGGCGGTGGCCGCGCTCGTCGAGGGAGGGCAGCCGGAACACGGTCACGGGGAAGGTCCCGGTGCCGTCGAACCACACCCGGTACCGCAACTCGGGCGCCCGCGCGGCGATGTCACCGGTGACCGCGGCAGCCGTCGACGGCACCGCCTCCACGGCGGCCGTACGGCGGCCCAGTCCGCGCACGGTCCGCCAGCGGGCCCCGCCGCGCGCCACCCGGCGGTCGGCGTGCACGGCGTCGATCGAGACGTACCCGTGGGCCTCGGCGAACCCCCGGACCCGCCGACGTGCGCGCTCCCCGTCGTGCCGGACCCGCAGCGGCACCTCGACGCGCTGCCCGGCGCCGCTGACGGTGACCGTCGCCTCTCCCACCCCCTCGGGCACCCGCGCCCAGTCGATCTCCACCCACAGCCGGAGCTGCTCGGTCAGTGAGCCGCTCGCCGCGCTCAGCACCACCCAGGGGCGGTCGGCCTCCGCCGCCCAGTCCACCGGCAGGAAGCCCGTGTTGAAGACGTCCACGAACCGGCGGTCGCGGGTGAGGGAGGAGAAGGACAGGGGGCGTGCGCTACCGGTTTCGTTGCCCTCGGCCGCCACGCCCAGCCCCGACGTCTCCTGCCGGGCGAGCCGGGTGACCGTCGGGCGGCCCGGCGCCTTCGGGATCTGGGAAGGGTACGGATTGACGATCCCGTCCCACTTCCCTCCCGCCACCTGGGTGTTGTACCGCTGGGTGAGCGCCACCTCCTCGGCGTGCGCGGCGTGCGCCAGGTCCGCGAAACGGTTCGTGCCCGCCCCTCGGCCCTGTCGCACGGCGAGCGCGTTGCGGTCCGCCCAGTAGTACTTCAGGTTCATCAGGTACGCGCCGTGCACCGGGTATTCGACCAGCTCGAAGAAGGCGTCCCGGTACGCCTCCGGCAGCTTGGCCCCCACGGCCCGCACCCGCTCCAGCAGCCGGTCGTACGCGGCCAGCCGGCGTCCCGCCTCGTCGCCGTGGTGGACGACGGAGAAGATCCCGCGGTCGATGAACTCCGGGCGTCTCTCCGCCGCCAGCCGGTAGTACTCGGTGCGGATCGCGGCGATCTCCCCGGCGTGGCGGCGCCCGAACTGCCGTCCGGCCCACTCGGCGAGGAAGCCCTCGACGGCGTCGGCGTGCCACCGGTCCACGTCCCAGGCCATGTCCATGCAGAAGGACAGACCGGTCTCGATCGACTTGACGTCACCCACGTTGAAGATCCACATGCGGTCGGCGCCGTGCTCGTACACCCGCCGCAACTCGTGCCACACCTTGGCCAGTTGGGTGGTGTCCAGCCACAGGTAGCTGCGCGGCCGGCCCCAGTAGGAGAGGTGGTAGTAGATGCCGTTGCCGCCCGCACGGGCGCGCTCCGCCGCGTCGGGCAGCTGGCGCATGTTGCCGTGGTTGTCGTCGGGCCAGATCAGCGTGACGTCCTCGGGGACCCGGACGCCCGCGTTGTACAGCTCCAGGACCTCCTTGTACGGGATGAAGATCTGCGGCTCGGCCGCGGCGCCGACCTCCTCGCCCAGGATCCGGCGCTGGTCGGCGATGATGTCGTTCATCACCGCGACCTTCTCGGGGACGGTGGTGGCGTACTTCGTCTCCAGCGCGCTGTCGTGCAGCCCGCGCATGCCGAGCGTCCAGCTGCTCTCGTAGACCGCGTTCTCACGGGCCCGGGCTCTCCAGTAGTCGGAGATGACCGCGGGGTTCACCGTGTAGTCGTACACCGGCGCGCTCCCGTCCGTGCCGGGGTGCTCCCGTGCCCAGGGCTCCCACTCGTGGACGCCGTTGCGCAGCAGGGCCTCGGGGTGGCTGGAGCCGACGACGATGCCGTAGCGGTCGGCGAGTTCGGGATTCTCGCGGTGCTTGTTGAAGAAGTCGGAGTACGGGTGCATCGCGGGCCACAGGTAGTTGGCCTTCAGGCGGAGCAGCAGTTCGAAGATCCGCTCGTAGGTCCTGGGGCCGATGTTCTTGTCCGGCTCCTGGGTGCGGTGGGACCAGGTGGTCAGGTTCTGCTCGTCGTTGACGAAGACGCCCCGGTAGCGGACGGACGGCTCGTACCGCTTGAGGGGGCCGGCCGGCACGGTCACGGTGTCGCGGCGCACGACCGGGACGTCTGCCCACCAGTACCAGGGCGACACGCCGATGCGCTCCGAGGTGTCGTAGACGCCGTAGACGGTGCCCCGCCGGTCGCTGCCCGCGATCACCAGGGCGCGGTCCACGCCGGGCAGCGGGCGTTCCACCACCTGGGTCACGGACGCCTCCCAGCGGCCCCGCACCCGCGAGACGTCCAGGCGTCCCTGCGCGACGAGCCGGTCGACGACCGGGCTCGCGCCGAGGGTGCCGATCACGACCAGCGCCGCCGCCCGCTCCGGGACCGTGTGCCGCAGGGCCGGCCGCACGGCGGCGACCCGTTCGACGTCCGCCCGGAGGTCGCCGGCCGCGCGGATCACGGCGGCGTCGTCCGCCGCGTCCACGTACACGTCGACCGCGGCGCCGTCGCGCACCAGCGTGAAGTCCGGCCGGTCCGCCGCCGCGGCCGGGGCGGCGGCGGGACGGACGCCGGGGAGCAGCGGGGCCAGCCCGGCGGCCGTCATTCCCCTCAGGAACGACTTGCGGGTCCACCACTGCGACGGGTCCTGCGGTGCGATCGGGGGCACGGTCGCTTCCCTTCCTGGGGGACAGAGGGCACTGCCGCGGAGGGTGGAGCAGCGGCGCCCGTGGCATGAGCATGCTAGAAAGCGCTTTCCGTCGCACCTTAGGACGGCGGCGTCCGTGGCGTCCATAACCCTGCACTCAGTAGGCTCCGAGACATGCGCATCTCCGTCTCCTCCGACATGGACGAACCCGTGGCCCGCGCCCTCGTCGCGCAACTGCGGAGCCGAGGGCACGACGTCGTGACGCACGGTGCGCTGCGCCCCGGGGCCGACCCGCAGTGGGCGGTGTGCTCCGAGGCGGCAGCCCGGGACGTGGCCGCCGGGATCTCGGAGCAGGCGGTGGTGTGCTGCTGGACCGGCACGGGCGCGTCGATCGCCGCGAACAAGGTGCCCGGTGTCCGCGCGGCCCTGTGCACCGACGCCTACACCGCCGACGGCGCCCGCCGCTGGAACGACGCCAACGTCCTCGCGCTCGGCCTGCGCCTCACGTCCGAGCCGCTGCTCAAGGAGATCCTGGACGCCTGGTTCGCCGCCGAGGCCAGCGAGGACGCCGAGGACCGGGGGAACGTGACCCACATCGACCGGCTGGACCGGGGACGCGCCGGCTCCTGACGGGGCACCCGTCGGCGCGGTTCGTCCGGTTTGGCCCGGATGGGGCGACCGGCCCTGGCGGGTACCCGGCGGCCGGGAGAGGGTGGGGAGGTACGGACCGGCAAGCACCTCCCGCCGAACCCCGATCCGGAAGGGAGCCCGAGATGTCCGTCGACACCCGGCAGGTGTCCGTCCCGCTCACCGAGGACGAGCTGAGGACGCTGGACGCCCACTGGCGCGCCGCGAACTACCTGTCCGTCGGCCAGATCTACCTCATGGCCAACCCCCTGCTCACCGAGCCACTGCGACCGGAGCACGTCAAACCGCGGCTGCTCGGCCACTGGGGCACCTCGCCCGGGCTCAACCTCGTGTACACCCACCTCAACCGCGTCATCCGCACCCGTGACCTCGACGCCCTGTGCGTCTGGGGCCCCGGCCACGGCGGCCCCGCGGTGGTCGCCAACTCCTGGCTGGAGGGCTCGTACACCGAGATTTACCCCGACGTCACCCGGGACGCGGCCGGCATGGCCCGCCTGTTCAGGCAGTTCTCCTTCCCCGGCGGTGTCCCCAGCCACGTCGCCCCCGAGACGCCCGGCTCGATCCACGAGGGCGGCGAACTCGGCTACTCGCTCTCCCACGCCTACGGCGCCGCCTACGACAACCCCGACCTGCTCGTCGCCTGCGTGATCGGCGACGGCGAGGCCGAGACCGGGCCGCTGGCCGCGTCCTGGCACTCCAACAAGTTCCTCGATCCCGTCCACGACGGTGCCGTCCTGCCGATCCTCCACCTCAACGGCTACAAGATCGCCAACCCGGCGGTCCTCGCCCGCCTCCCCGAGCCCGAGCTCGACGAACTGCTGCGGGGCTACGGCCACGACCCGATCCACGTCACCGGCGACGACCCCACCGCCGTCCACCGCGCGATGGCCGAGGCCATGGACACCGCGCTCGACCGCATCGCCGCCCTCCAGCGCGCCGCCCGCGAGGACGGCACCGGCGAGCGCCCGCACTGGCCCGTGATCGTGCTGCGCACCCCGAAGGGCTGGACCGGCCCCGCCCAGGTCGACGGCCTGCCCGTGGAAGGCACCTGGCGCTCCCACCAGGTCCCGCTGGCCGCCGTCCGGGACAACCCCGAGCACCTGCGCCAACTGGAGGCGTGGCTGCGCTCCTACCGGCCCGAGGAGCTCTTCGACGAGAACGGCGGCCCACGGCTCGACGTCCTGGCCTGGATCCCCGACGGCAGCCGCCGCCTCGGCGCCACCCCGCACGCCAACGGCGGACTCCTGCTGCGCGAACTCCCGCTGCCCGACTTGGAGTCGTACGCCGTCCCCGTCGACAGGCCCGGCACGAGCCTGCACGAACCCACCGGTGTGCTGGGCGCGTTGCTGGAGGACGTGATGCGCGCCACCGCCGGGCGGCGCGACTTCCGGCTCGTCGGCCCCGACGAGACCGCCTCCAACCGCCTCCAGGCCGTCTACGGCGCCAGCGGCAAGGCCTGGCAGGCGCAGACCCTCCAGGTCGACGAGCATCTCGACCGGCACGGCCGGGTGATGGAGATCCTCTCCGAACACACCTGCCAGGGCTGGCTGGAGGGCTACCTGCTGACCGGCCGGCACGGGCTGTTCTCCTGCTACGAGGCGTTCGCGCACATCGTCGACTCGATGGTCAACCAGCACATCAAGTGGCTGCGCGTGACGCGACGGCTGCCCTGGCGGGCCCCCGTCGCCTCCCTCAACTACCTGCTCACGTCCCACGTCTGGCGCCAGGACCACAACGGCTTCTCCCACCAGGACCCCGGTTTCGTCGACCACATCCTCAACAAGAGCCCCGAGGTCGTGCGCGTCTACCTGCCGCCGGACGCCAACACCCTCCTGGCGGTGGCCGACCACGTGCTGCGCAGCCGCGACTACGTCAACGTCGTGGTCGCCGGCAAGCAGCCCTGCTTCGACTGGCTGACCCTGGACCAGGCTCGCGTCCACTGCGCGCGCGGCGCCGGTGTGTGGGAGTGGGCCGGCACCGAGGACGGCAGCCGCGAACCGGACGTGGTCCTCGCCTGCGCGGGCGACGTGCCCACCCAGGAGGTGCTGGCCGCGGCCCAGTTGCTCCGCCGCCACCTGCCGGAGCTGTGCGTACGCGTGGTGAACGTCGTCGACATCGCCCGGCTGATGCCGAGCGAGGAACACCCGCACGGGATGGGTGACTTCGAGTACGACGGCCTGTTCACCGCCGACAAGCCGGTCGTCTTCGCCTACCACGGCTATCCCTGGCTGATCCACCGCCTCGCCTACCGCCGCTCCGGCCACGCCCACCTGCACGTGCGCGGCTACAAGGAGATCGGCACCACGACCACGCCGTTCGACATGGTCGTCCGCAACGACCTCGACCGCTACCGCCTGGTCATGGACGTCATCGACCGCGTCCCCGGCCTCGCGGTGCGCGCCGCCGCCGTACGGCAGCGGATGGAGGACGCGCGGCTGCGCCACCACGACTGGATCCGCGTCCACGGCACCGACCTGCCGGAGGTCGCCGACTGGACCTGGGACGGCTGACCCGCCTCCCGGGCAGGGCGCGCGGGCGGGGCGCACGGGCGGGGCGGACGGCGCAGAGGAAGGGGCAGGAGGCAGGCGGCCGTGCGCCCTGTTCCGCGGTCCCGCCGCGTGCCTACAGTGGTCGGCCAGCCCTGCGACGCGGATCCGGCGGGGCGAGCCCCACCACCCCGTGGTCACCGGCCGTACCGGCCCGGCTCTCGTCCGGCGCCGGGACGGCCCGCACACCGGCGCGGCTTCCAGGGCGACGGGTGCGAGGACCACCCGCGCGACAGGCACCATCCCGTGACGCCGTTCGGGCCGCGCAGCCGGGTGCCCGGTCCGGGCGCGCGTCGAGAGCCACTGGAGGCCGCTGTGTCCCGACCGTGCATCGCCCTGATCGCCGACCCGACGTCGCCCGAAGGCTGCCGCGAGTACCTCGCCCAGGCGGTGGAACTGCTCACCGGCACCGCGCCGGTCCGGATCGACTCCCGGCACTTCGCGACCGGCGGAACCGGCCGAGGCGTCCCCGACGGAGACCGGTTACGGCTTCACGTCCCGGAGGCCGGGGTGGACTTCGTCCCCGACATCGTCGTGCTCTACGAGATCCCGCCGCACCGGCGCCGGGCCCTCGCCGCCTTCCAGGAACTCCTGGAGCGGCACGACGTGGTGACCCTCGGCACCGGGCCGGAGGCCTGGCGGACCGCCACGGAGAAGAACCTGACCGTCGAGCGCTTCCGCCGGGACGGCATCGCCCAGATGGAGACCGTCGTGCTGTCCCGGCCCTCCGCGCGGGAGGCGGCGGACGCCTTCGAGCGGCTCGGCCGCGACACCTGGGCCCGCCCCGTCGTCGGCACCGGCGGCAACGACACCTTCCACGTCACCACCCCTGCCGAACTGGAGGACGCCACCGCCTACTACACCAAGCACGGCACCGACTGGATGCTCTCCCGCGACGCGGGCAACATCACCGCCGACGGCCTGCGCCACCAGTTCCGCGTCTTCGTCCTCGGCGGACGTGTCGTCCACGCCCGCGAGCACCTCCAGCCCGCACCCGACACCCCCTGCAACACGTGCCGGGGCGCCACCCCCGTCCCCATCGCCCCACCGGACCTGCCGCCCCGTCTCGCCGAACTCGCCGTCGCCGCCACCGCCTCGGTCGGGCTCCCCTTCGCCGGCGTCGACCTCGCCATCGAGAACGGCGGGGTCGTCTTCGAGGTCAACGTCCAGCCGGCCTTCGTCGACGGGGAACTCGAGCGGGTGGCCGTGCCGTACGTCCAGGCACACCTGGACGCCCACGCCCTGGCCGCCGGGCGCCGTCACCTCGGACCCGTACCAGCGGCGTCCGCCGCCCTCGGCCCCGAGGACCGGCTCACCGCCCGGTGACACCGCTGGGGCGGACCACCCACGGGGTGGGCTCCGCCCCGCGCGCCGACGCTCACAGCGCCAGCGACGCTCACAGCGTCAGCGTGAACCACGTCGTCCTGCCCTCGTCGGTCGGCCGTACACCCCGGCTGTCGGCGAGGGCACGGACCAGGACCGGGCCGCGCCCGGACTCCTCGTCCTCGGCCGTCGGGCGCGGCGGGGGGAGGTGCGGGCTGCGGTCGCCGACCTCGACCGTGAGGGCCGTGGCCGTGGCCGTGCGGTGCAGGTGCAGGGTGATGGGGTCGTCGGCGTGCTGGACGGCGTTGGTCAGTGTCTCCGACAGCAGCAGGAGGGCGTCGTCGGCGCGGTCCCCGCAGTGCCAGGAGGTCAGCGCCTTGTGCAGGAAGGCGCGGCCCTCCGGCACGGAGGCGGGGAGGCCGGGAGGTCGGTGCCGACGGCCGCGAGGGGCGCGGCCGGGAGCTGCGCGAGCAGCAGGGTGACGTCGTCGTTGTGGCTTTCCGGGTTGGGGAGCAGCCCCGTCAGCACCTGGTCGGCCGCGGTCTCCAGGCACGGTGTGCCGGTGAACAGCTCGTCCAGGAGGACGGTGAGTTCGCCGATCCGCGCCTCGATGTCGCTGCCCGGGGTCTCGATCAGGCCGTCCGTGTAGAGCACCAGGGTGGCGCCCGGCGGTATCTCCGAACTGGACTGCTCGTACAGCACGTCGCCCACGCCGAGGGGCGTGTTGACCGGGCCGGCGAGGGAGCGGACACCGTCGCCCGCGCCGGCGACCAGCACCGGCAGATGGCCCGCCGAGCAGACGGTCACCGTGCCCGCGTCGGGGGCGATCACCAGGTAGCAGCAGGTGACGAGCTGGTCGGGCACGTCCAGGTCGGCGACGCAGGTGTCGAGCGCCCGCATCAGCTGCCGCGGCTGCATCCCCGTCTTCGCCAGGGCGTGCGCGGCCGAGCGCAGCTGGCCCATCACCGCCGCGGCCTCGAGTCCGCGGCCCATCACGTCGCCGATGAGCACCCCCACCCGGTCGGCGCCCAGCGGAATCAGGTCGAACCAGTCACCGCCCACACCGGCGCCCTGCGTGGCGGGCCGGTAGCGGCTCGCGGTGGCGAGGCCGGGCAGGGCGGGCGGGGTGCCCATCAGGCTGCGCTGGAGGGTGAGCGCGATGTGCCGCTGCTGCTCGTACAGGGCGGTGAGTTCGGCCTCCGCGCGCTTGCGGTCGCTGATGTCCCGCACGATCGCGCACGCCCCGACGACCGTGCCACGGGTGTCCCGCGTCGGCCACAGCGTGACGTCCACGTCCAGCAGCGCCCCGGCGCGGGGGACCCGCAGCGTCTCGAAGTGCTCGACCTTCCGGCCCCGCCGCAGTCGCTTGAGCAGCGCCTTGACCTCGCCGCGCAGCTCCGGCGGCGACAGCAGGGAGACGTGCCGGCCGATGGCCTCCTCGGCGGTGTAGCCGTACAGGCGCTGCGCGGCGGCGTTCCAGTAGGTGATGTACCCGTCGAGGGTGTGGGCGAGGATCGCGTCCTGCGAGGACTCCACGAGCGCGGCCAGCTCGTTGATGCGGGCCTCGGCCGCCTTGCGGTCGCTGACGTCGCGCACGGCCGCCGACACCAGCAGGCCGTCCGTGGTCTCCAGGGGGCTCAGGCTGATCTCGACGGGGAACTCCGTGCCGTCCTTGCGCAGCCCGTGCAGTTCCAGCCCGGCGCCCATGGGACGGACCTGCCGGTTGGCCGCGTATCCGCCGCGGTGCACGGTGTGCTGGCCGCGGAAGCGGTACGGCATGAGCAACTCCACCGGGTGGCCGAGCAGTTCCTCGCGGCCGTAGCCGAACAGCGCCTCCGTCTGCGCGTTGACGAGCCGGATGGTGCCCGTGTCGTCGACGATCACCATCGCGTCCGGCGCCGCCTCCAGAAGCCCCCGGAACCGCTCCTCGGCCCCGCCCTCGCGCACAGGGGTGCGGCAGCCGCACCGCTGTCGTCCGGCCGGCTCCGCCCGCATCACGTCGGCCATGATCCACCTCACCTTGCGCGACGATTCAGGTCATCACACCGCCTTCACTCCGCCCCCGCTCCGCGATGTCGTTTACTGACCGTTCACGCCCGAACCTGGCCGTAGGGCGCCTGGTCGTCGACCGCGAGGGCGGTGTCCGAGGAGAACCGGGCCCAGGGTCGGGACACCGATGACCGCCCTCCCGGCGGACGACGGAACTCCGGCCGGCCCAACCCCTGCCGCGCACGCCGCCGGCACCTGCTCCGCGTCTCGTCGGGCCCACCCGCGTCGCCTTACCCTGGCGTCGTGTACATGTCTGACGCCCCCGGCGCCGTCGCCACCCGCCTCACCGGAGCTGCCGCGCTCGAGGAACGCCCGCTGTCCGCGATCGTCGCCGAGGTCGACCTCGACGACGGCCGCACGGTGGTGGTCAAGCGCGGCGACGGGCCGGGCGCGGTGCGCGCGGAGGCCGCCGGCCTGCGCTGGCTGGCCGACGCCGGCCCGGTCCGCGTCCCCGCCGTGCACGGGCACGACGAACGGTGGCTGGTGTCCGACCGGGTGCCGGCCGGCCGGCCGAGCCCCGAGGCCGCCCGCCGGTTCGGCCGTGACCTCGCCGCCCTGCACGCCACCGGCGCCCCCGCCTTCGGCGCGCCACCTCCGGGCGGCCCCCGGGACGCCTACATCGGGCTGGCCCCCATGCGCAACGCCGACGGCGACGACTGGCCCGGCTGGTACGCCGAACACCGGGTGCTGCCGTATCTGCGCACGGCGGTCGACGACGGCACCGTGCGCCCCGCCGAGGCGGCCGTCGTCGAGCAGCTCTGCGCACGGCTGCCCGAGCTGGCCGGTCCCGCCGAGCCACCCGCGCGGCTCCACGGCGATCTGTGGAACGGCAACGTGCTGTGGGGCGAGGACGGACACGCGTGGCTCATCGACCCGGCCGCGCACGGCGGACACCGCGAGACCGATCTCGCGATGCTCCAGCTGTTCGGCTGCCCGCACCTGGAGCAGGTGCTGGACGGCTACCAGGAGGCGGCACCGCTCGCCGAGGGCTGGCCCGACCGCGTCGGTCTCCACCAGCTCTTCCCGCTGCTCGTCCACGCGGTCCTGTTCGGCCGGACCTACGCCGAGCAGACGCTGTCGGTGGCCACGCGCGCCCTGCGGGACCAGTGACCGGGTGGGCCTTGCATGACCAGTGACCAGTGACCGGGTGGGCCCTGGTGACCGTTGGCCAGGTGGACCCTGCGCGGGCATCGATCACGTGAGGTCTGCACGACGGAGGTGGCCTGCGGAGGTGGCCTGGTCAGCCCTGCGCGGGCACCGGCCGCGTTGCGTGAGCCCTGCGTGGTCACTGGCCTGGTGAGCCCTGCCCCGGACCAGTGGCCCCGTGTGCCCTGCGCGAGCACGGAAAAGGGCCCGGGCGGTGGCCCGGGCCCTTTCTCTCCGGCGGCAACGGCGCACGGACGACCGCGCGCCCGGCCGGGGGAACCGCTACGTCCGCGGCGGGGGAACTGCTACGTCCGCGGCCGGGGAACCGCTACGTCCGGTCACCCTTCGGCTTGCCCCGCTGGTCCGGGGTGCCGTGCGGCGGCGGGCTGGAGGGCTGCGGTGAGGTCGCCGGCGACACCGGCGAGCCCGTGTGCCCCTGGGACTGCTCCGGACGCAGGGCCCTCGGATCGCCCGAGGTCGGCTCGGCGCCCGCCTCCAACTGCTCCAGACGGGACGTCAGCAGCTCGGTGACCGGAAGCCGGTCGGCGTGCGTCCGTTCGTAGGCGAGCAGCTCCTCCACCTCCCCGGCCGTGAGCGACCGGACGCGGCTCTCCAGGCCGCCGAGGGGCAGGTGGTCGTAGTCGGGCAGGGGCAGAGTGCTGCGGCCGTGCTCGGCCATGGATCTCACTTCCGTTCGCAAGGTCGCTTCGAGCGGCATCCGTGCACGGGACGGGAGGGCCCACTCAGTGGGCGCCCAGACCGCCCCCGCCGAACGAGCCGCTGCTGCCCCGGCCCCAGCGCGGCCGCGTCTTGGAGGTGCTCGACCGCGTCTGCATGTTGGTCAGTTCGTACGGGGTCAGCGGGCGACCGCCTTTGGGGATGTGGGGTACCTCGTCGGGCTCCCGGTTCTCCCGGACCTCGTGGACCGGGCCGTCCGGCGGCAGGTGCGGCTGCTCCTCGGGGCGCGGCCGGGGCGGCTCGCGCAGTTTGATACGCGCGCCCAGCCAGAAGCTGCCGGCCAGCAGGGCCACCAGGACGATGCCGACCATGAACATGCCCAGGCTGAGCAGGCCGCTCGATGCGGCCAGCTGCATGCTTGCGCTACTCATATCAGGCGAATACCCCTGCAACAGGTCATGAACCGCCCCGCTGCACCCCTTGCTCTGTGTGCGTGTCCCGTCGCGTGCGGCACCCGAAGGGGCCGCGGGCGGCGAGCCCGGTCGGCGCCCGGCCGGGTGGTCCTCCTCCAGGGTCCGAACGGGCCGAAGGCGGAGCGTCGGCTGGTTTGGCGCCGCCCGGCCCGGCTACCCGCCGTGTGTGACTTCGACGACATCCCAACAGGAGCTGTTCCGGTTCCTGGAGGATCGCTTCGCCTGCGCCCAGGCGTGCACCGAGTGTGCCCGCGCCTGTGCGGTGCGCGCGAGCCTCGTGGATCCGGACGGAACGGAACTGCAGGAACTCGTACGACGCAAGGGCATCATGTGCGCGGAGGTGTGCGACGCGACCTGCCGTGTGCTGTCCGAGGACAACCGGATGGACGAGACCGGCATCCGCGTCCAGCTGGAGTGGTGCCGGACCGTGTGCCTGGAGTGCGCGCACGTCTTCGACAAGCAGCCGGGCGCGGAGGAGAGCGCGGCGGCGTGCCGCGCGTGCGCCCAGGCCTGCACCGACTTCATGGCCACGCTCGTCTGAGGCGCCTCGACCGGCACCCGTGTTGCCTGGGTGCCCGCCTCGCGCGGCATCGGACGCATGCCCGTGACGCGCGGCGCGGGACAGCCGGTCCGCGTGCCCGGCGGCCTCGGGATCCCGGCGGCCTCGGAATCCCGGGGTCAGCCGCGTCGGCAGCCGTTCCAGGGTGCGGGGACCGGCCCGAGCTGGTCGACCGTCGGCATGGCGGGCGAGCCTGGCGTGGGCGCGGGCGGTCGTGGGGTGTCGTCCCCGCACGGGCAGGCGCGGGGCGTCGACCCCCCGCGCGGGTGGTCGTGAGCGTCGGGCGGGCGAGCCGAGGGCGTTCCCGCCAGACAGGCGCGGCGTCATCCGCCCCGCACTCGCCATTCCCAATTACTGAAACACGTTCTACCGTGTGCGCCGTCAGGACCCCGGCCTTGGGAAGCCAGGAGGCGCCGTGCACCTCGACCACACACCCGAGCAGCTGCGGCTGCGCACCGAACTGCGCGCCTACTTCGCCGAGTTGGTACCGGACAACGCCTACGCCCGGCACGCCGACCCCGTCGCCGCGAAGCGCTTCTACCGCGCGACCATCCGGCGGCTCGGCGCGGACGGCTGGCTCGGCGTCGGCTGGCCGAAGGAGTACGGCGGCCGCGGCCTGACCCCGACCGAGCAGTTCGTCTTCTTCGACGAGGCCGCCCAGGCCGGCGTACCCCTGCCGCTGATGGCGCTCAACACGGTCGGCCCGACGATCATGCGCTACGGCACCGACGAGCAGAAGGCGTACTTCCTGCCCAGGATCCTCTCCGGCGAGATCGACTTCGCCATCGGCTACAGCGAACCCGACGCGGGCACCGACCTCGCCGCGCTGAAGACGCGTGCGGTGCGTGACGGCGACGAGTACGTCGTCAACGGTCAGAAGATCTGGACGACCAACGGCGACACCGCCGACTGGGTCTGGCTCGCGGTGCGCACCGACCCCGGCGCCCCGCCGCACAAGGGCATCACCATGCTGCTGGTGCCGACCACCGACCCCGGCTACTCCTGCACCATGATCCGCACCCTCGCCTCGCACGACACCACCGCCAGCTACTACGAGAACGTCCGCGTCCCCGTCTCCCACCGCGTCGGCGCCGAGAACGACGGCTGGCGGCTGATCACCAACCAGCTCAACCACGAGCGCGTGACCCTCGCCGCCCACGGCACCATGGCCATCCGCGCCCTGCACGACGTGCAGCGCTGGGCGACCGAGACCAAGCTCGCCGACGGCCGCCGGGTGGTCGACCTGCCGTGGGTGCGCCGCCGGCTCGCGCAGACCCATGTGAAGCTCGACGCCCTCAAACTCCTCAACTGGCAGATGGTGGGCGCCCTCCAGAACGGCACCCTCACCCCGCAGGACGCCTCCGCCGTCAAGGTCTACGGCTCCGAGGCGCGCCGCGACGCCTACGCCTGGCTGATGGAGGTCGTCGCGGCCCCCGGCGCCCTCCAGGAGGGCTCGGCGGGCGCCGTCCTGCACGGCGAACTCGAACGCGGCTACCGCTCCGCCGTGATCTTCACCTTCGGCGGCGGCAACAACGAGATCCAGCGGGAGATCATCTCCTGGATCGGCCTGGGGATGCCCCGGGTCCGGCGCTGACCTGCTTGTGACCAGGATCGCTAGTTGGCACTGGACAACCTTCGTGACCTGCACTGATGCCAATTAGGTTCAGCACCTCCAGGTACGGAATCAGAGAGATAGTTGGCACTTTGGTACACCGCAGGTCACAGGGTTTCTCGCCGGGAGCGTGTGGGCATCTGCTCTCCGGGCAGAGAACAGGGCCCCGGGGAGAGTGGCCTTCGTCCGTTTTGATCATGGGATGCCATGGAGGGTGAGAGCTGTTCGGCGGCGGTGTGTGGGCGCGGCGTCCGCTGGCGATGTTGGCCCGTCCGGCGCGGTGGAGGGCAGCTCGGGCCAGATCGCGCAGGGTGGTCATGACAGCGGGGGTGCCGTGGCGGCGGACTTGGCTGGCATCCTCGGCGAAGGTGACGTCTTTGGTCCAGTGGACAGTGTTTTCGATGATCCAGTGTCCGCGGGCCCACGCTGAGATCTCGGCCGGATCGGCCTGGTGGGCGGCGAGATCGGTGACCACGTAGACGGTCTCGGACCATGATCACAAGGGGCCGTACTCGCCTTGCACCCAGGGCTGACACAGCGTCACACACTCAACCGGGCGAACGTGACTCTCCCCGGGGCCTGCAGTTGACCTGCAACGATCGAGGCTAGAAGGCGGCAGCGGCCACTGCCTCGGCTTCCGGCAGCAGGTCCTTGCTCTCCTGGATCACCCTCTCGTACGTGCGCTCGTGGTCCCCGCTTTCGAGAGCGAACCGCAGGAGCGAGCCGGACCAGTTGTCGAAGAGCGAGAACGTGCGGTCCACCACCCGCTTGGCTTCCTCGCGCTGTGCGTCGTCGAGGGACGGCAGGCTCTTCTCTTCCACCTCGGGCGCCTTTATGCTGTGCGACGCCTCCGCCATGTAGTGTTTGGTGCCGAAAAACTCACATTCGCGACCGTCCCGCAGGGCGATTCCCCGGCAGTGGGTGAAGATCGTGATGGAGACAGCCTCGATGGACTCGACCATCGCGAAAACGGCGTACGTGGGGGCGCCCGCGGCGAGCGCGGCCAGTTCCAGGCAGAGACGTCGAGAGTGGCTGAAGTCGGCGCTCCACAGGACCCGCGTGGCGTCCGACAGGGGCATGCTGCTGTCGGCCCCCAGCTTCTCCAGGTCGGTCAGCATCCACTGCCAGTGGAAGTCCTCTTCGTACGTGTGCGCGTTCAGAAGGGCCTGCAGCTGATCGGGCCGGGCGTTGCCTTCGTCTTTGCGGAAGACGTACTTGTTCAGGTCGGAGTAGCCCATGATGAAGGGAACCACGCTGGGCCCCCACGCCAGACGCCTTTCTCCGGGGAGCGACTCGTCGGTGAGCAGGCGAGTGAAGAATGCATGGTTCTCGTACGTTTTCCGATGTTCTTCGATGTAGTCGATGACCTTCTGCATGGAAAACTCCGTTCAAGACGTGTCGGCATCTCCGCAGCGACAGGCGGAGAAGACACCATCGCATATGTCTCCTCAACTCATCGTGTTTCAGGCAGCGTTGACATGGAGTCTGCTCTTCTTTCGCGTCGGGATTGCCCATCCTTCTGGAGCGCACAGCCGCACCGCGACCGGCCCGTGATCCCCGACAGGTGAGGACGCCAACCAGGTTCAGCACCACCGCACCCCCGCCGTCATGACCGCCCTGCGCGACCCGGCACACGCCACTTCTACCGCGTCGGCTGGGCCAACACCGTCAGCGCCCGACGCGCACACGGTCAACCCGAGGCCGTCCTGACCCTCGACGGCGTCCCGTCATCAAACGGGCGAACGTGACTCTCCCCGGGGCCCTGGGCAGAGGGCTCTTTTGTGTGTGGCTGACGGACTTCAGACCCCGATGCAGCTTCTCTGTTGATGGTCCGTACGGTGATGCATCCAGAGCACCACGTCGCACACCCGCAACGCACTGACGGTCGCGGGGAGGTCGGCGGACTGCCGTAGGGCCAACAGTTCGCGGTGCAGCGCGTGATTGTCGGCACTCAGCGCGCCATGCAGGTCGAGCCAGAACGACCTCGGCCGACCAAGAATGCAGCGAACGACCTGATCGTAGACGGGCAGCAGCCGCGGCCGCTTCCGGGCGAGGAGCTTGCCGGCCGTCACCCACCCGATTCCGGTCTGGTTGCAGAGGACGCGCCAGGCGGTGTGGGCCGGCGACCCTTCGGCCAGGTCGGCAGCCTCGGCTTCGGCCATGTCGATGTCGAAGGGAACGCTGCTCAGCAGCTTGGACAACCGAACACCGAGATCGCCTTCAAGGAGGTCGAGGGCGGCCTGTGCGGGAATCCTGACCGACAGGGTCTGCACAGCGATCAGATCATCGGCGGTCACGACGTTCGCGACCGCCTGACGGCCCCCTCCGCCGGCCAGTTGCTCGAAACGACTACCCGTGAACGGTGCTGCTTCAGGGAGCTGGCCGGTGCCGAAGTAGCGCCGGAGATTGGATACGGCCTGATCAGAGGTGATCAGGCTACTCAGTCGGTGAATAAGCGGCGATTGGCTCAATGCCGCAACCAGAGAGCAAAGGCATCGACGAGCCCTGCATAGAACCGCTCGTCGGGCACAGATCCCGGATTCTTGCTCGCGTCGTAGAAGGCGACGTTGGTGAAGGAAGCGGAGACGGATGCGTTGAGGTTCTTGTAGAAGGCGAGCTTGCCGCGCCCGAACCCGACGAACAGCCAGAAGACCCCGAGGGATGCGGTGTTCTGCAACAGGGAACGGACCTCGGCCTTGTCCCAGGGCTCATCACCGACCTGAGTCACGATGAAGGCGGGGTCAGCGGCCCCAGACTCCTGGTAGTGCCCTATTGCACGACGCATGGCGTCGGCGACATTGCCCCACCCCCAGTCGACCTGAGTGTGCAGCTGCCCGATGCGACCGCGGTAGTTGTCGAGGCGGATCTCCTCCAGGAATGGTTCCCGTCCGCTGGAGAAGACCACGGGCACAGTGCCGTCGTCATCGAGGTTGGCCGATAGCGCCAAGACGCGCTCGGCGAAAGCCTGCACTGCGAATGACTCGTACAGCTCTTCCATGTGCCAGTCGTGATCCAGGATCAGGTACACCGCAGCCCGCCGGTTCGTGATGTCCCGGTCCGCAAGGGCCTTGCCGGCCTGTCGTGCTGGAGAAAGCAGTCCGGGGGCCAGCCGTTCGACCTTGGACAGGTCCACCGCAGGCCACGCAGAACTGGAGTGCTGGCGTCCTTGGGCGGGAAGTGGCACAGGGGTTGCGGCTGGCTCGGATTCGACATCGACGCCGTAGTCGGTCGCGAGACCAGCCAGACCAGAGGCGTAGCCCTGTCCCACTGCGCGGATCTTCCATCCGCCATCTCGTCGGTAGAGCTCCGCCAGCACCGCGACCGTCTCCCCGGACGTGAAGTCCGGCGCTGTGAACGACCTGGTCGGCGAGCCTGTCTGGGAGATGGAAAGAATCGGTGCACGGGTGAAGACCGCGCCCGGCTGCAGCGGATCGGCCACGACGACAACCAGTCTGTCCACGTCAGTCGGCACGCGCACAAGATCGGCCGTAACCGCCGAGCCGGTGATTGATACGCCGTCCTGAGCCGGGTGGTTGTAGAAGACCAAGTCGTCGTCGGTCCGAACCCTGCCGTTCGCTCCGAGTAACAGTGCCGAGACATCCGCGGCCAACCCCTGAACCGACACCGTCAGTACCACCGGCGCCGTCAACAGCCCGGTGTTCTCCCCTTTACGCAACGACGTCGTCTGCATCCTCACCCCCTTGATCGCCGAGAGGGAAACGGTAGACCCCTGACGCCCGACCGTCCCGGCTTTGGACAGAATTCGCCCCTGACGAACTTCCCCAGGGGCGGATGAGCCTCGCTCGTACTCCAGAAGCATCTGCTAGTGCCACACTGTGCCCCCGGGAAAGGGGTGGACCATGGGATTCGGATTCCGTGTCGGTGTGCCTGGGATGAGTGTGCGTGTCTCAACACGCGGTGTGCGGACCTCTCTGGGGCCACGTGCGGCGAGGCTCAGTGTGGGCAGCGGCGGAGCGAGGGTGTCGACGGGCCTCGGCCCTTTCTACGCGTCCAGTTCCCTAAGCGGCGGTCGTCGACGTACCACCACACGGCGTACCACGCAGACCCGGTCGGTCACTCCTTCGGCCGCCCAATTGGAGCGAGCGCGCCGCCAGGCAGAAAGAGCACAACAGGAGGCGGAGCGCGACGCCGCCATCGCTCAACTGCAAAAGCTGAGACTGCAGATGACCAGCGTCCACCTGCAGTCCTTCGCCGCCGCGCAACCGCCCCTGATCCCAGCCGCTCCGCATCTCGGTCTGCCATGGGCACTCGCCGAGGCCCAAACCTTCCACCTGCAAGGAGTGGGCCGCCTGGCACGGGCCGAGCGCGCTGCCGCCAAACAGCGCGCCCAGCATGACGCTCCCGAATACCTGGCCACGGAGACGGAACGTCTGCACGTCGTCCGGGAACAGATGATCACGGAGGCCGGACAGTGGTGGCAGGCACTGCTCTCCAACGACGAGGCCACCGTCTGCGAGGCAGTGAACACCGCCTTCTCCGACAACCCTGCCGCCGGCTGCGCAGTCGGCGTGGACGGCTCCGTCCTGTCGGTCGTCATGCGACAGCAGGACCTCGACACGATGCCCACCCAAACCGCCGGCCTCACAACCAGCGGGCGCCCCACCCTGAAGAACCTCACCAAACGCGACCGGATCCTGTGGTGGCTGACGGCCATGGGCTCCAATATCGTCGCCACGCTCAAAGAGGGCTTCGCAACAGCGCCCGGCATCGAAGCCATCGACTTGGCCGTCCTCACTCGTCTGCCCGACACTCAGCGACTCGGCTTTGTCGCCTACGGCCGCTGGACACGGCACGCGATCGACTCGACGCCTTGGCGGGAGCCGGAGGACGCCCTGCGCTTCCTGGACATCGGTCAGGACCTGGCCTGCTCCGTCACCACCACCGCTTCCGGCAACTTCTCGAGCACCCTCAAGCCTCTGGACACCACCCGCGTACCTGGCCTCCAAGACCTGCTGGACGGCGCCCAGGACGCCTCCGACTCCGGCGAGTCCTCCCTCGCCGACCTGGACATCACCCTCGGCGCCAACGCACCCTCCGAGCCCCCGGCCAGGGCCGACGACCCGTACCGGATCAGGTCATTCGCCGAGTGGAAGCAGCAGACTCTCTCCCCGTCCCACCCCACGCCCCGTGTTCCCCCGACGGCGTCCACTGCGCTCATTCCGGGCCAGAACCTCGTCCTGCCCGAGGAAGCCTGGCAGGGACTTCGCGTCTCGTTCAACTTCGCCGGCGCCGACGCCGACCTCACCCTGTTCCTGGTCGGAAACGACGGCCGGGTCTCTGGTGACGAGGACTTCGTCTTCTACAACCAGCCGTCCGCTGCCGACGGTGGCGCACGCCTCCTCGGCAAACAGCAGGAGGGCCACCAGACAGTCGAACGCGCCATCGTCCATCTGTCCGCCCTGCCCGATGGGGTGCAGCGGGTCGCCATCGCCATCAACATGGACGTCGAAACCGGTCTGACCTGCGGATCCCTCACCCACGCAGCCCTGGATCTCGACTGCGCAGGCGGCGTCGGATGGACCTTCAAACCTCCCGCCGACCCTTCCATCCGAGCCATGGTCATCGCCGAGCTCTATCGGCATAGTGTCGACGGCCACCCGCTATGGAAGCTCCGGGCCCTCGGCCAGGGCTGGGCAGACGGGCTTGACGGCCTCGCCCGGGCCTATGGAGTCGACGTCGCTTGATCTTGCGACCGGCGGGCGGGCGGGGCAAGGGAGTCCAGTGCGCCGCCGGGGTGGGCCACCACGCAGAGCACCGTGCTGAGTGGAAGCGCCGACAGCCAGTCAGGACGCCGTTCTCTCGAACACCCAGCGGTGCCAGCCGATCCGATTTCTGGATCATCCCGGCAGAAATTAGACGATTCGGCGCCGTTTGTGCTGTGTCTTGCCTGCTCGCGTGCTGACGGCGTCGATGGCGTGTCGCGACCAGTCCAGGTCACCATGGCTTCCAGCCCCGTCACGGAGTAGTTGACACAGTTCCGTCCACACATGGGCTTCGGTCCACTCAATGAACCTCTGCCGGGCGGTCTGGCCCGACATGCCGAATCCCGATGGGAGTAGTGGCCACGCGCACCCTGAGGTCGAAGCGAACACAATCGCGGCCAGAGCCTCTCGGTTGCCGATGCGTTGAGATGTCGCCTTGCTTGCCCGGTCGGATGGCGTCGGGACTACACGCTGGAACAGCTCCCACAGACCCTCCGGCGCCATCTGCCCTACAGGGTCCTTCAACTCGCGAACCGCGCGGTTCAGGGTTGCAACACGTGACGTCGCATCGAGATTCACCTGTGGCCTCTCCTCCTGGATCAAACCAGCGGCTACAGCTTCTTCGTCACGGATTACCTCACCCACTGAGACCGCCGGTTCACGGTTCTGGTCACAAGAAGACGCGAGGCGTTCGGCATATAAGTGAAGCCGTCGACGCAACCGCAGGCTCGGTCCTCTCGCCCCATTACCCATCCGGTAAAGGAGTGCACAGAGCGCCCGCCGATCCTCGCCAGATTCTAGAAGGTCGAGCACAACCGGACTGCGCATGCGCTCTCCTTCAGTTACTTCAGCCCAGACTAGGGCCGAGCCCATTGCCGGGTCCGCCTGCTCCCTTATTCTCTCCAGTCCAGGAAGCCCGTCAATCATGGTGAGCCAGTCGTCCAGCGGCAGACGCCATAAAGTCAAGCATCTGCGCCTGTTGGCATAGTTGATACGTTGAGATGTCGTGTCCAGGTATCTGGCGATCTGTTCGACAGCCTCTTCGAAAGCTGGCCAAAGGAAGTGCGCCTCCAGTTGGCGCCCGAGGTGCTTAAGGGTACTTCGAGCAAGACCGGGATGAATTCCCAGCGCTGGTGCGCAGTCGTCCCAAGCTGCGCCTGACTTCAGTTCGGCAAGCCGCAGCGGTGCGGCCCGCCGGAGGTGCCGTTCGATCGTGGTGGTAAAGCGCGGAAGGCGCTCAACAAGCTCGGCAAAGTACTGATCGACCAATGCTAGAGGCAGGAATGACGGAATTTCTTCGACTCGGAAGTGGTGTTGAGTCGAGTGCCCGGCCCGCAACTCGACCCGAACAGGCATCCTATGGATGCGCCATGTGGTGGCGCGGGCCAGAGCCGGTGAGATGTCGGTGCTTCTACAGACACCGCCGGCGTAGCTCCTTGCCCTGCGGTATGCCTCCCGAGCCAGGGGCTGTACGCGAGGTCGTAGCGTGAGGAGTTCACGATTTCCCAGCGCCACATCGGCTGCTGCGAGGAGAGCTCCACACAGGGCGGAGTCACTGGGGGCGATTTTCGTTCGTCGATTATCCGCAGCCTTCTGCCGCTGGTTCTGTTGCCGGGCGGTGATCTGCGCAAGCAAAGGTTCCACATAAGCTTGGACGAGGCCTTGCAGACGGGCGAATGGAAGGAATTCAGCACCCAGAGGCCACGTCAGTTTGATCAGATGGGCAGTTGCGATCAAGTCCGAGAAATAGTACCCGTCAGGCCGGACGCCCCCATCCCGGGATTGGGCCTGTGGCGAGAGGTACTCCAAGATGCGCAATTGCAGGGCAAGGAGATGATCCAGATCGTTGTCTGGCAGTGCGCTTTCTGGATCTCGGCTCACGCGGTCAAGTCGCATTCCGCACGGCACACTGTGGGCGGGCTTGGCGCAGTGGAGCGGATTATCCCCCCTACGAGTAAGAGCGTTACGGCACTGCAGGGGGTGTAGTCCGGTCAGTATAGAATTGTTGATCAAGCTGTTCCGCTTACGACCCGCACCCTCGGGCGGTTGACAACAGGCCGGGCAGCGGTGTTCCAGCAGACGCCGATGCTGAACGCAGGCGAAGACAACTGGAAGATGCCACACTAACTGCCAAGCTCCCCCCAAGGCTTCTTCGACGGCTGAGCCGTCACCTCGCAGGCAGTCGGGGCAGTACCGGCCGGAGCCAGCAACAGCCCAATTGACTGCGGCACTGTTACCGATCGTTCTGCTGTCCGTCCGGATCTTTCTGAGCGGCGGATACGTCTGATTGAATCTCCTCAAGGTCAGAGCATCGGCTTCGCGCTCTGCCAGACGCGCATTCAAGGCGAATTCCCGGATCACCTCTTCAGGCATGGCTCGAAGATGCGCGTGGGCGATCCGACGATGTCGCGACGCCAGGCCGACCAGCTCAGCGACCCGGGCGGGAGAGCGCTCAAGCCGGTATGCGGTGCGAAGCAGGAATCCGGGCAGCGACTCCCCTGTAAGTGGCGTGAGACTACGCGAGAGCTGTTGGGGCGCCATGCTGCCATTCCTTCCGTCCTGGGTTGGACAACAGGTCTGCTGATGACTCGACCTCGCTGACATTCCGGCAACGCCCAAGCCCCAGCTTCCTCCGCGGAGCGCCCGCCCGGGCAGTGCCGCAGTGCTGCGGCACATCCTCGATGGCCCAGATCGCGACTTCGTGCCGCGCTAAACGAGTCCAACACTTCAGCTCGCCTGCTGTCACAGAAGGGAAACGGTGAAATATTCACTCAATCGCGTGACTCCCGAAGGAGTGGCTGCCTCAGGTTGCGAGGTACGTCGTACCGTCATGACGCTCTGAGCGCACGGACCAGTGGGGCGATGTCGGTGAAGTCGGTCAGAGGAGTCGCAGCAGGTGAACTCGACAAATCCGGAGCACGGTTGGTCCTGCCGATCGTCGACGCGCACCTCCGACGCCGCATGGTCCGACGCGTGCCGTCTTGAGGATCTTGCAATCCTGGATGCCGGGTTCACGGACCACGTGCAGTCGCTGGATCTCGACGAGAGCTGGCCCGTGCGCTGGACCACGACGTGGAAGCTCGGCCGGGGCACTGTTACTGGCCCAGTGCGCGACCTGGACAAGGTCGACATCGGGCGGAGCATTCCTGTACGCCGTTTCACGTGGCGCACGAACCAGTTCCACCGTCCGGGGCTCGAGTACGTGATGGCGACGGACCGCCACCATGGCTTTGAGAGCCATGAGGAAGAGTGTCTGCTGCTGGTCGCCGACTTCGCCGCCGGGCTGCTGGAGGCCTTGTCTCAGCCGTTCCGGCTGAAGTTCATCGCCGAGGGGAGGAAGATCGAGCACACGCCGGACTTCCTGTTGGTGACTGACTCCGGGCTCTTCCTGATCGACGTACGTCCGGCCGGCCGGATCACGGCGGAAGACGCTTTGAAGTTTGCCGCCTCAGCGGAAGCCGCACTCTCAGCAGGCTGGCGGTACGGCGTCGTGGTGGGGTGGCGCCAGCATGTGCTGGCCAACGTGGACGCGCTGTCGGCGGAGCGGCGCCCCTTGCCAGACGTACTCGGAATCCAGGCGCAATTGCAGGAGACGGCCGCACAAGGGCTCATGTCGTACGGAGAGTTGGTCGAGCGCTGCTGCCTGCCGGCTATCGGCCGGGCGCATGCGATTCATCTGCTGTGGAGTCGGAATCTCGGCGTGGATCTCTCCGTACCGTTCGGGGACGCAAGCCCGATCCGGCTGGCTCCGCGGCAACAACACCGGGGGCTTGAGCGGTGAGCACCGCAGTGGAGGCCATGTGGACCCTGGAACCGGGCGCAGAGCTGATCGTCAGCGACGCCGCCTGGCGGATCCAGTCCTGTCTGCCTCACCTGGGCCGGGTGACGCTCGTCAATGACGATGGCGAGTCGTGGCAGACCTCGGTGAGCGAACTGATCCATCGTCCGGACTGCCGCCCTTCCACTCGGACCCGCACAGACCTGCCGGCCGCTGACCGGGGTCGCCAGCCGAAGTCGATGGACGACCTGGAACCGGCGCAGCGCACCATCGTCCTGCTCCGACTGGAGCACCTGCGCGAGGTCGAAACCGGCTACCGCAGCGGCGACCCGCTTGCCGCGCTGCCTCACGAACCGCGCCAGCAGTACGACCCGGACACCACGACGCTCACCCAGCGTCGGCTCGCGAAAGTACAGGAACTACGCCGAGCCGCCGCTGAAGCACCCACACAGGCGAAGACCAACGGCCTGCACCGAGTGAGTCTGCGCACGCTGGTGCGCTGGGGTACCGGACAAAGTAGGTACGGTCCCGTGGGCGTGGCGGATGACAGGTGGTTGAGGGAGGCGACCGGCCACAAGATCTCGTCCGAACTGCGCGAGGCCCTGTACGCGGTGTACGCCGAGGCGCAGCACCGCTCGAGACTGACCATGCGGGAGAAAGAACGCCTCATTCACCAGTACATGCGCGAGGTCTTCGGCGCTGCGGACGTCAAGTTCGCTGACGCTAAGCACGAGGAGATCCCCGGATACGACACCCTACGGGCCATCTGGAGGGAGTGGTTCGGCTCCAACGGGGCTCGGCAGAGATATGCACGATCGGCGGCGAAAGCGAAGGGGTACGCGACGGGCCGGCACGTCGTCGTGCACCGGCCCGGACAGGTGGTGGCCCTGGACACCACGGTGCTGCCGGTCAAGGTCCTGGAGAACGTGTTCGGCGATCCGGTGTCGGTGTACCTGACGCTGGCTTTGGATGTCTACACGCGCTCGATCGTCGCGTTCCGGCTCAGTCTCGTCTCCGACACCTCAATGGACGTGGCGATGGTGTTACGGGACATGATGATGCCGCTGCCGATGCGTCCGGACTGGGGCCAGGACATGGAATGGGCCTACCCCGGTGTCCCCGGCACTGTGGTCGCGGACTTCGCCGGGCACGAGGTGGCCGGGCTTCCGTTCTTCGCCCCCGAGACCGTCACCACCGACCACGGCGCCGTCTACCGCAACCATCATCTGGTCGAAGTGCAGCGGGTCATCAAAGCGAACATCAAGCCCAGTCGCGTACTGCGGCCCACCGACAAGTGGTCCGTGGAGCGGACGTTCGGCGCCATCCAGTCACTGGTGTTCGGCATCCTGCCCGGCTATCAGGGCGTGGACACCGCCGACCGCGGCGTAGACCCGGAGGGCGACGCCTGCCTGACGATGGCGGAGCTGGAACATCTCATCGCCACGTGGATCGTGAAGGTCTGGCAGAATCGGCGCTTCGACTCGTACGCGCCGAGCTGGGACCCAGGCGGCGCTCACAGTCCCAACAGCCTGTTCGCCGCGGCCATGGCCCAAGGCGGTTTCGCACTGCGGATTCCGTCTGCCGAGCTGTACTACCAGTTGCTGCCGCGGCACAAAGTCATGATCCACGGCAAGCGCGGCGTGAAGATCAAGAACCTCTGGTACGACGGCGACGCCCTGGATCCCTACCGCGGTGAGCTCTCACGTCGCGGTGGGCGGCACAAGAACAGATACATCATCCACCGCGACCCGCGCGATCCGTGCTTCGTGTTCTTCCAGGACCCCCGCACGCACGACTGGCACACTCTGCGCTGGACGGGGCTGCCCGACGAGGGCAAGGTGCCGGCTTTCAGCGACGCCCGGGTACGCGAAGCCATGCGGGAGCTGCGCCGACGGGGCCTCGCGCCCAAGGCGGACACCGAACTACTCCCCGTACTGCTGGAGTTGATTGGGAAGAAAGTCCCGGTCGACCAATGGCCGACGCAGTTGTCGAAGAAAGAGCGCACCGAGCATGCACGTGAGGTGGCTCAGGCGGCCGCGGCAGCAGCCGACCGCCCCACAGGCGCCACAGCCAAGAAGAAAGCCAAGCAAGAAGCAATGCCTTCACCCGTCGTCGCCGTTCCGACAGCTCGAGCCGGCTCCGGCGACGGCAAGGTCGTCCCCCTGCGCTGGAAGGAGCACGCTCAGCAGGGCGAGGATGCGGTGACCCGCGAACGCCGACGCCGCCGGGAGGCCGCTGTGCCCGAGCAGCCCGCTCCGCCCCAGGATCTGTCCGAACGGCTGCGTGCCTCAAGTTTTATGGCCCTGCCTGATGACGACTTCGACGATGAGGAACCTGGCCAGCCGACCGCCAGGACCGAGGAAGAAGCCAGCCAGTGAGCCCCGAATGCAGCAATCCTTCCTTCCTGCCCGGACCCCCGCTGGATCGCACCACCTGGGAAGGCTGGCAGCGCTGGTGCGAGACCCGCAAGGACTTCATTCCCGCTCCCGTGCTCACAGCAGAGGAGTTTGCTCGCATGTCACGACGCCAGCAGCGACTCTACAACCTGTACCGGATCGCCACGCACAGCAGCCTGCCAATCGAGGCCACCCCGATGAGCGAGAGAGTCGCCAACGCGGTACGAGCCAGGGTCGAGGAAGGCGCTTTCAGCCACAAGGCCGGCACGCGCGGCGGGATCATGGTCAATGGGGACGGCGCCCAGGGCAAGACGGAAACAGTGTGCGAGGCGATGGCGCTCTTCATGGAGGAGTGGCTGCACTTGCACAACTACATGAACCCGGATGCGATGCCCGGCACTCGCGATCTGGTCGCACCAGTCGCCTACGTACGCTGCCCGGTGAAGGCCACTCCCATCTCCACCTGTCAGCGCATCCTCGACTTCTACGGCGAGGACTACAAGGGCATGCGGCTTGAGGATCTGATCCGCACCGTCAAAACGGCGATCATCGAGCACGCCACGAAGGCGCTTGTGATCGACGACATCACCCGCCTCAAGCTCCATCGAGAAGCCGATCAGGACGTCCTGGACCTGATCCGCGAGATGATGAGCATGCCCGTCACGCTCGTGCTCGTCGGCGTCGGCATCCCCACTTCAGGGCTGTTGCGTGATGGCAGTCGTGATCCGAAGACGGGTGAGTGGATCTATCCGCCGGTGAGGGACCGCGGCCGCAGCCCCAACGACCACGCCGCCAGTCAGCACGAGCGCCGCTTCCAGGTGGTCGATATGGGTCCTTTTCGGTACGGCACTGCAAAGGAGATGAAGGCCTGGATTACCCATCTGCGCGGATTGGAGGGCCACATGCGGCTCCTGGCGGACACCAAAGGCATGCTCACCGACGGCGACATGCCGGAGTACCTGTTCCGCCGCACCGGGGGCATCGTAGGAGTACTGGAGAAGCTCATCCAGCGCGGACTGCGACTCGCCATTGAGGACGGCAGCGAGCGGCTGACGAAATGCCTTCTCAACCAGTTCACCGTCACCCCCGGCGACATGCCCGACCTCGACGCCGCATCCGGCGAACAGCCCACTATCCCGCCGCACGAAGCAACGGCGAAGAAGAAGCCCAAGGGCCGCAACACCGTGTTTGACGACGTTGGTCCGGAAGCCGCCGGGTCGGCGGGGTGAACCGGCTGGAGAGCCGGGCACTAGCCCGCAGCCTGGCCCCGTTGCCTGAAGAGTCGCTGCCCGGATTCCTGCTCCGACTCGCCTGCCGACTGGAACGGTCGCCTGCCCGCATCGGCAAGTTGTGCGGGCTCAGCACCATGCACCGTCGCCTGCCCGCCGACTATCTGCTCACGTTGCCTCCGCAGCCCGCTGCCACCCTCGGTGAAGCCACACGGCTCTCCTCTGCCGAAGCACAGGGGCTCACCCTCGCTGGGTCGGGGCTCGCCTCGACATACGCGCCGCTCCGCACGACCCGTCTGGACCAAGGTCGTAACCATGCCGCAGCGCGACGGCGCTGGGCGATCAACCTGTCCAGCCGCTTCTGCCCCCAATGCCTGGCCGGCAACGGAAGCCCAGTACAGGATGCACTTGGTGGTGCGTGGAAGCTCCGATGGCACCTCCCCGTCGTGTTCGCCTGTACCAAGCACGCGGCGCTGTTGTCCAGTGCCTGCCCACAGTGCGGCAATCTGGCCAACCGGCCCCCCGGAACGGAACGCTCCGGCCTGCTCATGCAGCGGGCCGCGATCGGGCTCCATCCGGCACAATGCCGTCAGCCGCTGGACAGCGCCCGCTCGGCCACGACCGAGAGCCACCGCTGTTGCGGAGCCTGGCTCGATCGGTCACCCAGCAAGGCACCGATGATGACGCCCGAGGAACTTGATCGCGTTCTCGCTCTCCAGCTCCGCATCGAACGGAACCTGTTCACCGGGCCTTCCCACCGCACAAAGAATGATCCCTACTTCTTCCTCGATCTGGTCGCCGTCGCTCATCTCATCAAATGTAGCTGGCCGTTAGGTGCTCCCCTGGTCGGCTCGGCACGCTTGTGCTCACTGATCGACAGCCATGCAACGGTAATCGCCCGGCAGCTGGATCAGGCGCACGACCGGGGCGAACGGTCATCCAGTCCGTGGCCTGCTCCTGACGATCCAGCTCAATGCGCCGCCCTCCTCGTTGCGGCCGCCCAGGTTCTCAGCCACCGGGATGAAGGCGATGCAGAGTTCCGGGACCGAGTGCACCCGCTGGCGCGCACAGCACTCGAGCGGCTGACGCCGAACCAGGCCGCAGGCTTCCGTCGTATGGATTTCTCACCGGTTCTCGCCCGTGCACTGGCTCGTAAGTTCAACGGCTTTTACCGGGCGGGCGGCCACCGTGGCTCCAGCCTCAGAACACCATCGCGGGAGTGCGTCTTCCGTATCGAGCACGTTTCAGCGTTACTGCCCACAGCAAGTGCGGCCCTTCACTTCACCCCGCTCCAGGAACGCATGGGTCCCCTCACAAACTGGAATATCCGCCATCTGCGCCGGGCCACCTCACTGAAGCTTGCAGAGATGGCGGCAGGTGGCACGTGGTCCGAGTGCGCTGAAGCCCTCGGTATTCCCTGGGCCACAGCACAGCAGAGCCTCAGAGTCCTCAAGCAAGTACTGGATCCGACGAAGTCGCGGGCGGAATTCGACCGATCAGTTGAACGAATCGCCTGTGACCTGGACTCAGATCCACAACGCATCGACTACGCGAAGCGACGTCGCGCTTTGCACTCTTGGCGCCTGTCCGAAGCAGCATGGAGCGAGCTGTCCGATGGACTCAATACGTTCAGTGGCGCACCGACCTCGCCTAGCCCGGCAGCCGCGACCGTCTTGGTTTGGGCTCAAGTCACTCAAGGCGACTACCTGCACAGTCCTGTTCTCCGTGACCTGCGTGCGTCCGGAGGCGACACCAAGTACGTGGTCGCCAGCCTGAACCAGGTCCTGCGAGCTGCCTGCCGGCGTAAGGGGGAGAAAGCACTGCTGGCTGATCGGCTGGGGCATTTCGCAAGTCGTCTGGCACTCGTGTGCGATCAGACGCGCGGCAGCCAGCTCATTACGGACGCTGTCCTTGCTGAGCAACATGTGCAGGGCCGAGAGGAAGAAGGGGCTACCTGGTGGCTCGGGGTTCGCTGACCGCCAGAATCATCAGCCTGCAATCATGCTGGAAACTGTTGGCGGTTCGGCCCAAGACAACCCCCCTAGGTCGAGGCGGCGGCGTGCCCGGGTCACGGCTACGTATGCGAGGCGTGCGTCAGCGTCCTTGATGGGCTCCGGAATTGGGCGGCCCTCGGCGTCGCATTGGTCAGTGTCCTTGGGCGGTGGAAAGTCCTCACCGATGCGGACGGTCTGCCATTCTCGGCCCTTGGCCTTGTGGGCGGTGGACACAATGACGTCAGCACGGTCCTCGCCGGTGAGCTCGTTGACCGCGGTGAGAATGGCGTCCGGACCATGCGTGTTGACGAGGTCGACAAAGGGCTGGAGGTCTCCGCCGGCGGGGTCGTACGCCGCGTAGTCCTGCACATCTCCCCAAGACGCGAAGAGGACGAGCTCCGGATGGCTGGTGCGGCGGCCTTCCTTGAGGTCACGAGCCGCCAGGGCAAGTGCGGCAAGCGTGTGGCCACCGCGGGCCAGAGCGACTCGGCGGCCTGCGGAAAGGAGACGCATGACTTCGGCCATGGCGCCGATGTTGGTGCGGCACAGCACCGCGTGCGGGTGGGTGACGTCGCCGACCTCCGTAGGGATGGATTCGCTGCCGGTGAGACGGATGGGTGCCTCGGCGAGTTCGAGCCAGTGGTTGGCATGCTCGGCGAGACGTGGGCCGAAGCGGAATGAGCAGGTCAGCGTGAGGGCAGTGGCGTCGAAGTCAGTCATCACGTCGCGTGCGCCGCGCCAGCCGTAGATGGCCTGGGCAGAATCGCCGACCATGACGAGTTGGGCATGATCGCGTTGGGCGTTGAAGACATGCTCCAGCACCGGGTTGGTGTCCTGGGCCTCGTCAAGGAAGAGGAAGTCCGCTGCCATCTTGGGCTCAGTCAGGGCCCACATCTTCAGGTAGTGGTCGTGTTCGAAGCGGACCACGCCCTGCTCGGGATCCTGTAGATCGGCCCAGGCCTTGGTCGCGAACGGCATGACGACGTCCGTTAGCTCGGCGTGTTCGTCGTTCGCCGTCAGTCGGCGAAGGCGCGGCACGTGGTGGCGAGCCAGAGCTCGATCGGCGGAGTAGCAGAAGCGTGTCACGGTTCGTAGCGCCGTGTGGGAGAGCGTCTTGTGACTGATCTCGTGATCACCGATGCGGACGGGCCGGGTGATACCGAGGGCCTGGCCGGTCTTCCAGGCTGGTTGGCGTGGGCCGTTGAGTCGACTCACATAGCGGTGCCCGAGCGCCGCATACGCGGTCGCATGGGCCGTTTTGCACATCACCGTGCGGGGGAAGCGTGCGGCGGCGTCACGAGCGATGTCTTTGTTGAAGGCCAGGTAGCGACCGTGGCGTTTTGTACTGGAGGCGAGCATCGCGAGGGTGGTCGTCTTCCCGGTACCGGCTCCCGCTTGCAGGACGAGGTGGTGTCCCGCCCGGAAGGTGTCGGCGGCTCGGACTTGTTCGTCGGTCGGGGTAGGCACAAGGGCTCCTCAGGAAGAGGCGGAGCAGGACGGAGCGCTGAAACGGGCTGTTGTGACGGCTGGGGAAGGTCCTCGAGTTCATCAGCTCCCACGGTGCGGTGCGCGGTCAGCTCGGGGTGCCTTGCTGCCATAGCCAGCAGGCGCCCGGCGTCGGGCGAGCGTCGGGAGCCGGGTGCGGATGTGCTCGTGGTGGAGGAGCGGGTCGAAGGGCTCCCATTCGACCAGCGCCACATCGGCGGCCGTCGGAATGGCGGCGTGCTCAGGGCAGCGTTGAGCCCGCCAGCGAAGTTGCTCTGCGTAGGACAGACCGGTGAGTGAGTAGACGGCCATGAACTCGCCAGGCAAGGGAAGTTGGCCGTGCGATGTGGTGGAGGGCAGGAGAGTCCAGACACCTGCCCGCGTGTCATGGGTGAGGAGTGGGCTGGTGCAGCGGTGACGTCGGCGGGTCTGGGCAACGCACTGGATTTCGTCCACGGGGTGATTGGCGAGGTAGCGGAGATACAGGAGCTGCACGACGGGACGGGCCGGACGGCAGGTAGTGCTCGCTGACGCTTTGGTGTCCGGCAGGGCGGGAGGGGGAACGAATGCGCCACTGTCGATCAGGCGACGGGTGTTGACCGCCAGAGCGCGACGCAGCCCTGTCAGTTCCGGCGCGGCCGGATTGGTGTCGCGAGCCGGACACACCATGGCGTGCGGCAGGCGGAACCAGCCGCTGCCGTCCCCTGCCGGATGTGCGACGCCACCGCTGACGTGCCAGTGGCACGATGGCGGCACTTTCTCAGCAGGCAGCTCGTGAGGATGCAGGCGGACGGGCCGTTCGTTGGTGCTGTGGTACCACTCGATTCGGTTGCCGCAATCCCGGCAGCGGTCACCCTGACCGCATCGCAGCAGACGGCTTGCGCTGCCGCTGCTCAGGCGCAGGGAACGCCTCCTACGGACATGGAAGAGGCTGCCGTCCCAATGGCGTGAAGGAAGGGGTGTTGATCGCATGCGGGCGAACCTGCCAGGCAACACGCCGACCAGCCGGCGTCACACCGCTCATGTCCCCCGGACTGCCGCATCTGATGCCACTGATTTTCGAGCGCCCGAACACCGGTTCGTAGCCAGTCACCGATCTGGGCGGATGGCAACCGCCGCTCTCAATCCCCGTCACCCGTCGGCGTGCTTGGGGGCTGATGCCCATTACACAGGGCGGCGAAGAGTTCATCGAGAGGGGTGTTCAAGGCATGCGCAAGGGCATGCCAGGACTTCAGAGTCCCAATCGTGCGGCCCTGCTCGATCTCGATGAGCGTGCGCCGGGCGAGTCCGCTGCGGGCAGCAAGCTCGTCATAGCTCCATCCGCGGACCGCCCGGAGGCGCGCGAGCTCCAGGCGCAGGGCCTCGAAGTCCGGATCGGGCGGGAAGATCGTCACCTGACCATCCGACGGGGCAGACCACTGCCTTGTCAGTGCAGACCTCTGCCCTATTTCTGCCGGTGAGGATGCGAGCGAGAGGGCAGAGGTCTGCACTACCGTGTGCGGCCGTCGCTCTCACACGAGAGGACGACAGCGCGGGATCGATTGGGAGGAGCGCGCGTTCCATGAGACTCCGTACAACACGCTCAGCGACGCAGCGTGCCTGGACAGTGGAACTGCGGACCGGTTCAGGCGGGCCGCAGCTTGTTTGTCAGCAGTGCGGCCACGGGGGCATGGTGCTCGTGGCCGCCTCCGCGCGCTCAGCGGCGCTCGAGCATCTAGTGGGACATGCCCGGCGTGACGCTCTGCCGTCATACATGCGGATCTGCCAGTGCCGTGAGCGAGGCTGCCGCTGGCACCCACGCCACCGTGGCTGTGCAGGACCTGTCCGTCTACTTCTCACCCGCGAGCGGGGCGGCCGCCTCTGGCGGCTTGCGGATGCATGTACGGCATGCGCGTCGGTGACGGAACAGGCCGCCGTGGTGCCTGAAAGCGTCCCGCGTGTGACCATGACGTCTTCCGGAAGCAGCGTCGCGCGGCGTCGCAACCGGCGGCCCAAGGGTCCGGGTGACCAGATTCGGGTGCGCGAGATGCTCAGCTACCTGGCCGCTGCCCTGCCCAGCCACACCGGTGCTGCGGCCCGGCTGCTCGCCGTGCAGTGCGCCCTACGCATGGATTCAGAGGCGAAAGTCCGGCTGGCGGCCGGCGTGATGCGCAGTCTTCGTCTGGGCCGTGACCCGCTTCCGTGGAGTGAGTTGGAGCAGTCACATTGGCTCCGCAGAACGCTTACTGCGACTGGGGCAGCCGACGGCGTGGTTACCGCCCAGCTCCTAGACGGCGTGTTGTTTACTCAGAGTCCCGCGCGTCCGGACCGCAGGAGCGCCGCTGACTGGGCTCTCCGTATGGCGAGCGGTGGATGTATGGCCGCCGGCAACCTGTCTCTGCGGCTTACCGCTCTCTGCCTTGCGGCGCACACAGATGCCTCCGCTGGTCGAGGATGTGCCGAGTTGGAGCGGATCGCGCGTGAGTGCGGACTCGTTCCCGCGGAGCTCATCCCTGTGCTCGATCGGTTGGCCACATGTCTCATCGGCTGGCACGTTGTCTCCGGCTCGGGAGATCTGCACTGGGAACTGCTGCCGGAGGCATCGGTATCAGCGGACAAGCGGTCGATGTGGCACCAGGGTGAAACCGGAGAGCGAAGGGAAAACAGCCATCTCACGCTCGCCGGCATCGACCTACCGCTGGAAGGGCAGTCACCCCGGTCCGAGCAGGCAATGTAGGGGCGGCGCCAGCCATCCCTCGTGGAGCTCTTCTTTCACGACGGCGGCGCGGGTACTTCTCGTGCCGCGGTGCAAGCTCCGCCAGCTCGCGCTCTCCTCCGCCGTGCACCGGGCACGCGCCTCGGCGTCGGCAAAGCCGTGGGAGAACGGTACCCGCCAGGTGTGTACCGCGCGCAGCTGTGCCCGGCGCAACTGTGGGTGTCGATCTGCCCTCATGCGTGGGGGTCCGTGACGACGCTCGCGGGGCCCACAGCGAGCACGCTTCAGCCCTGGCTCCGAGCCTCGTCCAGGTGGTGGTCCTCGAGGGCGACGTCCGTTATCTGGTAACAACACGACTGGCCACGCACCAGACATGACAACAAACTTGTCCAACTGGTGACAGCTACCGTGTCCGGTCAGCAACGCCGAGCACCCGTCGGGTCTCGACGGCGATCTGCTGTGTCTCGCCGGTTGCGACCACGAGGACCGGGACACTTCTCACCGCCTGATCGATGCGGCGGAGGCCTTCCCGCATCAAATCCTCCAGTTCGGGGACGAGTAGCCCGCCTCGTACACCGAGAACAGTCAGGGCCGAGCAGATCTCCTCGCGAACCTCGGGTTGGTCCTCGCCGATCTCGCCGGTGAAGACCAGCGCGTCCAGCCGGTCCAGCGAGGCGGCCATCGAGGCGATGCCCCTGCGGCAGCTGAGTGTGAACGTCGCCAGCGCCAACGCGGCCGCGGCATCACCCTCCGCGCGGGCGCGCACCAGGTCCCGGGTGTCTCCTGAGGTACCGGAGAGGCCGAGCAGACCGGAATGCCGGTGAAGTGTGTCATCCAATTCGTCCGTGCTCAGACCGTGCCGCCGCTGCAGCCACAGCAGCGCGCCGGGGTCGAGGCTGCCGCTGCGCCGGCTCATCACCAGGCCTTCCAGCGGAGTGAGGCCCATGGTGGTGTCCACGCTGTGTCCGTTCCGGACGGCGCAGGCCGAGCAGCCGCCGCCCATGTGCACGAGCACGACCTGGAGGTTGTCGACGGGTCGGCCCAACGCCTGCGCCGTCCTCTGCAGTGCCCACGCGTAGGAAAGCCCGTGGAAGCCGTACCGGCGCAGCCCGTATTCGGCTCGCCATCGCTCCGGCACCGCGTACGTGCATGCCTGTACCGGCAGATCCTTGTGAAAGACAGTGTCGAAGCAGGCGACATGAGGAACGTCGGGCAGGAGTTCCCGTGCGGCATCGACCACATGCAGGGCAGGGGTCACGTGCAGCGGCGCGAGATCGGCGACGTCCGCCAGCAGAGCCCGTACGGGTGTGTCGATCAGCGTATGTCCAGTCAGGTGCGGACCGCTGTGGACGATGCGGTGACCAACCGCCGCAGGAGCGGGCACCTCGCTGAGGAAGTTCCGCAGTTCCGCCGCCGCAGCAGGCCCCGGAGGCTCCGAGGCGTCTCGCTCCGCCACCCGTTCACCGTCCGCCGCGAACAGAGCGATGTGGAGGCTCGAAGAGCCGGCATCGAGGACCAGTACGTGACCATCACGGCTCTCGTGGGAGCGGTCAGCTCGCATCACACACCTCCAGTGCACCTGCGTCCTCCGGCACGGTGCGCCCGCCACGGAGTGCGCTCTGCCCTCATGGTCGGCCTGGGTCAGGAAGACGCCGATGTCCCAGCCGCCGTCCTCCAGGCGGTGCCGACGTTCCGGCCACGTCGGACACGTCGACCTGCTCGCTCGCCGCAAGGGGGCACCATCGGTGTCCGCCTGGCGGTGCGGCGGCGCGGTTCCTCCCGCAGGCCGGGGCGAGGTCCCGGGCCGAATCGGAGGGCAGACCCCGGGTCGGCGCCAGGACGGGCCGCAGGTTCCTGCCGTTTGTATCCGCGTCGGGTTACCTGGTGGTGCCTGCTGCATGGCAGGCCTGTCGTGCTCCGCCGCTTCCCCAGGCTGCCACGACAGGGAGGGATCCGCCCGTCCACCCGTTCGCCCAGCACGCAGCGCCTGCGGGCCGGGGCACTCCTAACATGCTGACTGTGCGACCCATTCTCCCGAAGATCGAGGGCGGCCGGGTACAGGGCCTCCTACAGCTCATCGAGGACGGCATCCACCTCGTCGTCGCGGCGCTCCTCGTACTGCTCGCGGGGATCCTGACCGTCGGGGTCGTCCATGACGTCATCCGGTCGGTCCAAGGGCCGTACCGCGAGGAGACGGTCGTTCTCTCCGCCCTGGACAGCAGCCTGGTGCTGTTCATCGTGGCCGAGCTGCTCCACACAGTCCGCCTCACCATCAGGAACCGGACCCTCGACGCGGAGCCGTTCCTCGTCGTCGGCCTGATTGCCGGCATCCGCAAGGTGCTCATCGTGACGGCCGAGGCGGAGAAGTCCTTCCGGTGGAACGTCGAGGGGATCGAACTGCTCGTCCTGGCGGGGCTGATTCTCGTGATGGCGACAGCGGTGTACGTGTGGCGGCGCTCGACACGGCCGGGAGACTACGTCCCGCTCCAGGAGGCGCGGCGCTCACGGTCGCCGGAACCGTCACCCACCCCGGTGCGCGGGTCCTGATCCGTCACCTTCCCCAGCCACGGCCGCCCGCACCCGTTGCTCCTCGCGAGCTGAGCTGACGTCCCGTTCCAGGGGTGTGCGGCCCACTGCTGCCGCGAGGTCCTCCAGGGCCCGCTTCTGCAGCTCTGCCCCGCGCCGAAGCACCGGGCTCCGGTCCCCGGCGGCGCCCTCCCACGCGTGGAGCGCCTCCTCCACGCGCCCCCAGTCCGGATTCCTGTGCTCACGCACATCGACCGCCGCCCGCGCGGTATCTGCCTCCAATGCCTCGGCGAACCGCTCCGCCTCGGGGGCGAAACGACTGCCGGCCCGCGGGACGTGGCTCTCCATGAGCATCGCCGCCCGGTCAAGTCCCTGGAGCGCCTCCTGCGCCTCCTCCGCCTCGCGCGATGTCAGACCTCTGGGGCCGACCGGTTCCTGCCTTGCCTGGTCGTAGGCCGCCTGCCAGGCGGCGCGTGCCTCCCTGCTCGCCAGCAAGGCCCTGCGCATGTCGGCGCGATGCTCCCGGGTCGGTTCGGCGTAGCTGCGGAGCACTGCGGCCGCGTAGCGGCCGTCGGCGGCGAGCCAGTCCGCCAGTCGGCCCAGCAGCCGGGGAGTCTCCCATGCGGGGAACACCACGTACGCCAGCATCGCCAGGGCCCCGCCGAGCAGGGTGAGCACCACCCGCTCCGGGACCGTCTGCTCCCATGCCTGGCCGCCCATGCCGAGCAGGAAGACGACGTACGCGGCAGTGAAGCACTGGGAGTAGGCGTAGCCGGTACGGAGCAGCGTGTACGACAGGGCCGCCGAGACCACCGCCAGGGCGCCGAACACAGGGGCGTCCGGGCCCAGGGCCTGCACCATGCCGGTGGCGAGAGCGACCCCCGCCAGGGTCCCGGCGAGACGGCCCACCGCACGCGCGTACGTCTGGTGGAAGTCCGGCCGCATCACCATCACCGAGGCGATGGGCGCCCAGTAGCCGTGCTCCAGTGGCAGCCGGGAAGCGATCAGATAGCCGAGCGTGGCCACTGCCGCCAGGCGGACGGCGTGCCGGAACACGGGCGAGTCCCGGCGGAGCTCCCGGCGGACCGCCCGGACGACGACCGGGAGCAGCCGGAGCATGGTCGGGCGCACCAAGAACTGGGCGCTCGCGGGCCCGGGCGGCGCAGGCGCCTTGTCGCGCGCCCCGCCGCTCCCGGCGATCTCCAACGCCTCGGCGAGCAGTTCCACGAGCCGTTCGGCGGCCTGGCGGGCGGGCCCCTCCAACACCTCGCCCTCCTCGTCGACGCGCAGGACCTCCGCGCCCGCGGGCGGCACCTCGGCGGGAGTGCCGCGGCGGATCGAACGGGCGGCCGCGTCCAGGACGTCGGCGGCCGCATCGAGCAACTCCCGTGCGCGATCCCGCCCGGATCCCTCCGCCGGGGCGCCGACGTCCGGGTCGGCGAGCGCGGCGACGACCGGTAGGATGCGCTCGGCGAGGCCCCGCGGGCCGTGGAGGACGGGGGGCCGGGTGCGGGCCTGTGATGGCGTCACGGCGGCCGCGTCCCGGGCCGTCATCAGCGGCTCCGGGTCGAACGGCGCGGTCGGGTCGTGCCGCAGCCGGCGGGCGTAGTCAGCCACGGCGGCCAGAGCTTCGGCCAGCGCGTCACGATGCGCCCCCCAGCGGCGAATCGGGAACAGCAAGATCAGCGCGGCCTGCGCCACGCCTCCGAGCGCGATGACCCCGGCGTGTTCCAGGGCCCGCCCGACGCTGGTGGGCAGGGTGATGGTCACCAGCATGCTGCCGACCGTCGTCGCTGCGACGATCCCAGCAGTCGATCCGAGGGACCACGCCATCCCCGCGGCAAAGGCCCATACGGCCAGCAGCGGGAGGAGCGTCACGAGTCGTCCCGCCGCCAGGTAGCCCACGAAGGTGCTGAGCGCCAGACCCGCGCCCGCGCCGAGCGCGATCACCTTGCGCGGACGCCAAGTGCGCTGGAAGGTGGCCGCACCCGCGGAGTAGGCACCGAGGGCGGCGGACGCGGCGTACGCAGGGGAGACCAGCCACAGCGCCGACCCGATGACGATCGCCACCCCAGCAGCCGTACGCAGCGCGAGCAGGGGCTCCAGCCGCGCCTCCTCGATCGTGAGCCCGGATCGCACGACCTCCCCGAAGGTCCGCAGCCACCTCACTCATGTGAGCCTAGCCGGAACGCCCTGCCGGGGCGCGTCGGCCGCGCCGCAGCCTCCTGACGGCACCGCGCTCGGCGGACGCGCACCCCCGAGCCGACCTCCCGGCTGTTGTGGAGCGGCCCCAATTCAGCGGGCGTTGATTGGTCCGGATGACCGCCGCAGGCGACCATGAGTCCCGGTACGCGGGACTCGGTGAGCTGCGATGCCGAACACGTGGCCGGGAGCCAGTTGTGCCGGTGTCGGTTCACTTCGAGGGCTGGTCACCGTGCTCGTCTTGGAGCGTGTGGCGACGTTCCTGTTCGCGCTTGGAGTAGGCGGCTGCCCGGATCGCCTCGTCGCTCTCCAAGCCTGATCCCAGCGCGCCACCCACGGTGGCGACCGAAGCGACGAACCAGGCCACCGTCCAGTACTCCGCGGCGTGCAGTGGAGTTCGTGTCACGGCGGTGAAGGCTTGGCCGTTGAGGATGAACAGCGCCCACACCAAGTTGATGACCAGCAACCCCACATAGCAGACGAGCACGCCAATACCCAGGGTCAGGACCGTCGAGGCGTTGTACAGCCGCGCCCTCTGCCTCGCCTCCGGCGAGCTCTCTGTTGATCGATGCCACAGATCCGCGTCTATGATCAGCCAGCCGATCATGATCGCGACAGATCCGACCATGGCTATCACGAGGCGTGGCGTGCTGAGGGACGAGGCCAGGGTCCAGACGGTGGAGTTCACGGTGGCGACCGCTCCCGTGGCGAGTGCGGCCGCCAGGGCTTTCGACAAGCCCGGCACCAGCCGCCACGGCCGGTTGGCGCGGACCATACCGGCGAGCACCCGCAGGTAACCGCGCGGCCCACTGACGACGTACCGAAGATCGTCGGTCTCCTTCTCATCGGTCCTGCCTGGATGAGAAGGGGCGAGGCGATCGACGGAGGGCCCCGGAAGTGGCTGACTTCGCGGAGTTCCTTCAGCCCCATCGGTCTGCGGCCTCGCCATGTCGAGCACGGCTTCTTCGACAGCCCGCCGGGCCCTCGTCTGCAGCCGCAGGCCCCCCAGTGAAGGAAGAGAGAGCAGCGCCAAGCCGTGTTCGTGATTCAGATTCACAGCCAGCTTGCGCCCGTGGGAGTGCAGCGGAAGGTCGGTGAGGGCCACGACGATGTCCCAGTTCTCCGCACTCCCGCGGTCCATGATCCTGCGCATCAAGGTCGGCGGGTCCTCCGTCCCCGAGGTGAAGGGCTCACTGACCACCTCGACGTCGAACCGTCGCCCCCGGTCCGACTTGTCGGTGAGCCGATCAGGAAGCGTCCGGGCCATGCGCTGAGCGATCTCCGTCGGCGCGTCCGGATCCGCAAGGAGAGCCACGACCGTAACGCCCTGAGACGACACCTGCATGGCCGGACCCTCCTCGTCGGCTGCCCCGCCGGTCCCGAGTGCCCGCAGACGCCGCCGCGGTAACGTCCACACCACGTGATACGCCAGCCTCCGCCTGCAGGTGCGGTACGGCCGGATCTCCCGGGCATCGCCCTGGCACCGCACCGCACGCCGCGCCACCCGCCTACCCCGCTTCGGTATCCGCCCGGGAGCCGGAACCCCACAAGGCCCTGCTACGCGGGAGAACTCAGAACGCCTGGGAGGCAGAGCGCTACGTCCTGCCCGGCGCGACTGCTGGTGGGCGGGGTGGGCCGCGGCACCCGGTCCTGGCTGCTGCTCACCGGCTCTCCCGAGCGCTCCCGGGTCTGCCCGGTGGGCCCTGCTGTCGGTCCGCACGCCCCTCCGACAACCCGGGAGTGGGACGCCTGGGCCTGGCAGGGCAATACAGGGAGGCTAATTGGGCCCGACGTGCGCATGCGTTCGCGCGCCCCCGTCGGCCAGGCTGGCTGAGAACCCCAGGCGCCGGGAGCGACCCGGCGCCCGCAGCCGGAGGTTGCCGTCATGACCGTGATGTCCATCGCCAGATTCGAGAGGTTCTTTCGCGCGGCCGCAGGACTCAACGTCGACAAGAACGATCTCAAGCGCCACAGCGATTTCGTCGACGCCAAGCTCTACGATCTGCTCACCGTCGCCCAGGCCACTGCCAAGGCCAACGGGCGCGACATCATCCGGACCAGTGACCTGCCGATCACGAAAGGCCTGCAGGAGAGCATTCACCACTTCCGGAAGATCGACCAGGAAATAGAACTCAAGCCGATCCTGGAACAGCTCGCCGCCCATCCCGCTCTGGACCGCACGCCCGATGGCGAGACCGAGGCGGCCTACCCGGACATCATCGGCGGACTCAGCCTGGCCCTTGCCCAGAGCTTCAAGATCCTCCACCCCGACCTGAAAAACCCCCAGACCCAGCACTGGGACGAGGCTCGAGCCGTCTTCGACCTCCTGCTGTGAGTGGCGACCGGAACAGGCGGTGCAGGCCACGGCCGAGCACCGTCAGCGCGTTCTGCTTCCTCGGCTGCGCAGCGACCTGATCGGCCCCAGCTCGGGCGTCGGAGAGTTCAGATGGTGACGTCGCGTCCTCGAAGGGATCATCGAAGGCATGGACAGGGACATGTCCGTCGGGTCCGGTGAGCGGCTGCTGGAGGAACTGGTCAGAGCAGCCCAGCTGGCATCACCTGCGGAACTGCCCGTGGCCCTGAACCGGTATGCCGAGGCCATGGGTATGGGCAGGGTGGTTATCTACCTGATCGACATCCAGCAGAGACTGCTGTTGCCGCTAGTCGAAGGCGAGCCGGAACTGGAGCTCGACACTTCGCTGGCCGGATGGGCCTACCGCACCGACTCTCTCCGAGTGGAAGAAGTGCCCTCCGGCGGGCTGAAGGTATGGCTGCCCCTGGCCGACGGAGCGGAGCGGCTGGGCGTCGTGGAGCTGAACATGAGCACCCTGGACGGGCTCAAGCTACGGCGCTGCCGAACGGTGGCGCTGCTCCTCGCACTGATCATCACGTCCAAGCGCACCTACAGCGACACCATCGCGCAGCGCATGCGTACCAGGCCGATGCACCTGCCCACGGAGATGGTGAGGGCATTTCTCCCTCCCCGGTCGATCGGCACCGGGCGGGTCGTGTCGACGGCGGTTCTGGAGCCTGCGTACGAACTGGGCGGCGATGCTTTCGACCATGCGTTCACCGAGGACGTTCTGCACGCCACCATCCTTGACGGCATGGGGCACGATCTGGCGTCCGGACTTGCCACCTCTGTCGCCATGGCAGGCTGCCGTAACGCCCGGCGCAGCGGGGCAGAACTGAACGAACTCGTGGGCACCGTGGACGAGGCGCTGGCGAAGTGGCTTCCGGAGCAGTTCTGCACGGGTGTCTTCACACAATTGAACATGCCCACGGGTGTGCTGCGGTGGTGCAACTGCGGTCACCCGCCTCCGTTGCTCATCCGTCACCACCGGCTGCTCCACAAGGCATTGGAGCGGCCACCTGAGCCTCCTTTGGGGCTGCCTGCCAATCTCGCCGGGACCGCCCGTCAGGTGCACGACGTCAGCCTGGAACCCGGTGACCGAATACTGCTCTACTCAGACGGCGTCGTGGAGTCACGTGACGAGGCCGGCGAGGAGTTCGGCCTGGAGCGCTTCACCGACTACATCATCCGGTCGACCGCAGCAGGGCAGAGCGCCCCGGAAGTGCTGCGCCTGCTCATCCGGGCCATCCTCGCGCATCAGCACAACGAACTCAGTGACGACGCCACGATCTTGATGTTCGAGTGGCAGCCCCCTGATCCCTGACCGCAAGAGCCCCAAGGCGCAGCCGTGGCGCCGGACTCCGCGGGCGCAGACGCTGAGTCGGTGGTCACGGCAGGAGCGCGGCAAACGAGTTCGGCACCCGAGATTTGAGGTGCTGCCATTCGCCGGCGCTCACATGGCGCTCCAGAGTTTTCAATACGGTGCGCACCAGCTTCTCGTCGCCGCCTTCGACGGCGTAGGGGAATTCGCTCCGGACCCGTGCGAAGAACTCCTCGTTGCTCATCTTTACGGGCGTGTCGGCAGGCCTCCAGCCGTCGTAGTAGACGCCTCTGACGATGGTCGGCAGTTGGGCGCCGAACTGTACGGCCGTCTCGACCGGGAGACGATCCCGCAGCGGGTGCAGCACGGCCCGCAGTGCCGCGTACGACTGCTTACGCCGTTCTTTGGGCCACTCGAAAGCCTCCTCGACGTCTTTGAGGAGCCGATTGGCCTTGTCCACCATGGTGTCGAACGAGGAGAAACCTGTATCAACCATTTTCGTGGGCCTTTCGTTCTGAACGCCTCACGGCTCAGTCCGCGAGGTCGGCCTTGCCGAACAGGACCGCGTAACTGGAGGGGAGTTGGCTGATGATCTGATTCAGTTCTCCGCCAGTCACAGCGTCGGCAACGGTGGTCAGGACCGCGCTGGCGTCCCACTGCGCCGTACGCGGCCGGGCATCGGTGCGCTCGGCGACCCGGCGGTAGAACTCTTCGATCCCGAAGCTCTGCGCCTGCTGCGGCGTGGCACGGTCCAGAACCTGGCCCAGCGGGCCGGGCAGCTGGGATGCGAGGTCCTTGACCTCTCCCGGGCTGATCCGTTGGGCCAGCACTTCCAGCACGGCCTTGGTGACGTCCGCGGCTTCGCTCTGTTCCTTGTATTCGCCTCGTTCGCGGACGTGGGCGAGGAATCCGTCGTACTTCATCGTTGCCTCCTTCTGCGCCGGCCACCGCTGGTCATAGGGGTCACCGCTGGTCATGGGGGTCGCGTGCGCTGTCGGCCTGGCCGCGTCCGTCCGTCGGCGCGTGGCTGCCGTTGGCAAGGCTCTTGGCCCTGGACTCACGCTCGGACTCACGCAGGGCACGGTGGAAGCGTCCGGGGCCCCAGGAACGGCCGCCCACGGCCTGTTCGAGTTGGTCGCGGCTCGTCGGGCCGGTTTCTCGGAGCGCGTGGGTGATCTGTTCGATCTCGTCGTCGAGGCGTTGTTCGGCCATGGCGGACGTACGGCTTGCCGTGCCCGCGGTGCCGGCCATCCCCGGCGAGTACATCCGGCTGCCCGGTCCGGTGCCCGGGCGGTAGCGGCGGGCTCCGGCGCGCTCCCGCTCCCGGCGGCGGGCAGTGCGGTCGGCGATCCGCCGTTCCCGCTCGTCGGCGGCCTGACGGACGTGCTCGGGCCGGCGGCGGTCTCGTGCGTCCTGTGGCGCGGGCTCGTCGCGCCAAGCTGCCTCGGCTTCCTCAGCGGTGAGCGGCCGGGCGATGTTCTCCAAGGACTGTTGTTCGGCCCGGACACCGAAGAAGACCTCGGCCAGCCCGCCCAGCGCCATGGCAGCCGCTCCGACGAGGAAGCCGATGGCCACCAGGTCCGCATCGCCACTGTGAATCAAGTGGCCGAACAGCAGCGGGCCGGTGATTCCGCCCACGGCCGTGCCGATCGCGAAGAACAGCGAGATGGACAGGGCTCGGGTCTCCATGGGGAAGACCTCGCTCACTGTCAGGTAGGCCGAGCTCGCTCCCGCGGACGCCACGAAGAAGGTCAGCGAGACCAGCAGGAAGAACGGCCACGTCGTCAGGGAGCCGTTGACCAGCAGGACGGCGAGGACGGCTGCCACGACTGCCGAGCCGAAGTAGGTGCCCGCGATCATCGGTTTTCTGCCGACGGTGTCGAACAGTCGGCCGAGAAGGAGCGGCCCGAGGAAGTTGGCGATGGCGAAGAGGGCCAGGAAGTAGGGGATCGAGCCGGAGCCGATGTCGAAGAAGCCGTTCAGGATCGTGCCCAGGTCGAAGACGATCGCGTTGTACAGGAACGCCTGTCCGACGAAGAGCGCCAGACCGAGAACGGCGCGACGGGGGTACCGCCGCAGAGCCGCGCCGGCGATTTCCCTGAACGGGATGACGTCGCGCTGCCGTACGGTGACCGCCTCGCCCGGTTCCGGCAGCTCGCTGCCGGTCTCTTGGCGCACCTCGGCCTCGATCCGGTCGACGATGCGTTCAGCCTCGGCTTGATGCCCGTGGATGAACAGCCAGCGCGGACTCTCCGGCACATGGCGGCGTACCAGCATGATGCCCAGGCCCAGGATGCCGCCCAGGCCGAAGGCCAGCCGCCAGCCGAGGTCAGCTGCCAGCAGACTCTCGTTGAGAAGCAGAACGGCGACCAGGCTGCCGAGCGCCGCACCGACCCAGTAGCTGCCGTTGATGGCCAGATCCACCTGCCCGCGGTTGCGGGCCGGAATCAGCTCGTCGATGGCCGAGTTGATCGCGGCGTACTCTCCGCCGATGCCCATACCCGTGATGAAGCGGGCGAGGTAGAGGTACCAGGCGTCGTGGGCGAACGCGGTCGCGACGGTGGCGAGGATGTAGATGCCGAGCGTGAGCAGGAACAGCTTCTTGCGCCCGTAGCGGTCGGTGAGCCTTCCGAACAGGAGAGCGCCCGCACATGCGCCTGCCACGTAGATGGCGGCAGCAGTGCCTATGTCGGCGCTGGTCAGGTTGATGCCGCTGCCCGGCTCGGTCATACGGGCGGCAACCGCTCCGACGATCGTCACTTCGAGTCCGTCCAGAATCCAGACGGTTCCCAGACCGATGACGATCCGCCAGTGGAATCGGGACCACGGCAGCCGGTCAAGCCGGGCGGGGACCTTGGTGGTGACGACACCGAGTTCGGCGGTGGTGGTCATGCCATGCCTCCTCGTTCAGGGCCGTGGGCCGTTGCCTGGAGGGGGACAGAACAGGCCAGAATGGGCCGATCCGCCTAGGGTGGTCTTCTGTGCTGCGCTGCCACCTTCTGGGACACCGTTTTCGCTTTCGCCATCAGGGCGACACGATGCTCTGGCACTGCGCGCGTGGGTGCGGAGCGGAGGGAAGCAAGCGATATCCGACGGCCCAGGACGCCGAGCGTTACGCAGTGGCATTCGACCGCGAGGACCAGGCGGACATGGGCCGGCGAGCCCCGCTGGGTCTGCTCCCCCTTCGGCTTCTGCGCGCCTGGCGTCTGCGGCGCCGAAAGGGAGCCGGTGGTGAGCCACATGCCTGGCCTCCGCCGCCGTGAGGGGTTGTGATAAGGGACGTCATTCATGAGTCACCCCGGATGTCGAGCCTCGCCGGCCCGGCCGCGGTTCCGGACGGGTGTCCGGAACCGCGGCGTTCGCGTCTCAGCCGCTGCTCCCGGTGCTTTCACTCGTCTCGCTGATCTCGACGTGCCGGGGCTTTGCGACCTCGGCCTTGGGGACGGTGATGGTGAGCAGCCCATCCGACATCTGCGCATTGATCTTTTCGGTGTCGACCTCTCCGGGCAGCCGCAGCCGGTACTCGAAGGCTCCGGTGCGGCGGGTGCTCCGGCGCAGGACGCCTTTGCGTTCCTTCTCCTTGATCTCTCCGGTGACCACCAGCTCCTGGCCGTTCGCTTCGACGTCGATGTCCTTGCTCTTGACGCCGGGGAGTTCGATCTCGATGTGGAAGGCGTCGTCGGCCTCCGTGACATCCGCGAGGGGTGTCCACGCGACTGCGGGCGCCGCGCCTCCCACCGTGGATTCGATCAGTCCGCTCATCTCGCTGAGCAGTTGGTCGAACTCCGTCAGCGGATTGCGTGCCCAGCCAAGGGGCCTGTCCTGCACTGCGCCACCGCGGTGGCGCCGGACGGGCGTGGCCATTCCCATCGCCTCCTTCTCCTTCTCGTGATCTCGTCGCCCGCTGGGTGTCATGCGAGCCAAGCGGACTCCTTTGGACGGGTGTGCGGTGAGCTGTCGGTGGCGCCGGGCGTGGCCGTGTGGCCCAGGTAGCGGTGCACGAAGTGGATGCTCATCGCGCCTTCGCCGACGGCGGAGGCCACGCGTTTCACCGAGCCGCTGCGGACGTCGCCTGCGGCGAAGACGCCAGGCAGGCTGGTCTCCAACGTCAGGCAGTCGCGGCCCTGGCTCTGCCACAGTTCGGGGACGGAGCAGGCCTGCGCCTCCGCGCCGGTGAGCACGAAGCCACGCGCGTCGAGGGCGAGCGCGCCGGACAGCCACTCGGTGTGGGGGTCGGCGCCGGTGAAGACGAACAGGGCGCGCACCGTGAGGTGGCGATGCTCGCCTTTACGGTGGTCGACCACGGTGACCGCCTCCAGCACCTTGTCGCCGAGTGCCTCGGTCATCTCGGTGTGCAGCAGCACGCGCACCCGCGGGTGGCGCTCGACCTGATCGATCAGATAGCGGGACATGTGCGACTCGAGGTTCGGCCCACGGACGAGCAGATACACCTGCGGTGCGTAACCGGCCAGGAAGAGCACGGCCTGGCCTGCGGAGTTGCCTCCACCGACGACGGCCACCGGGTCGGTGCGGCACTGCTGGGCCTCGTAGACGGTCGCCGAGTAGTGGACGCTCGTTCCCTCCAGGCGTTCGATACCGGGCACCTGGAGGCGGCGGTAGCGAGCGCCGGTGGCCAGGACGACTGTGCGGGCGGTGACCTCGCTGCTGTCGGCGAACCCGACGGCGTAGTGCCCGTCCCGCGGTTCGACCTGAGCCGCCTCCGCCGGGACGCTGATCCTGGCGCCGAACTTGTCGGCCTGGAGCACAGCGCGTTCGGTGAGTTCGGCGCCGGAGATGCCGGAGGGGAAGCCGAGCAGATTCTCGATGCGGGACGACGTGGCGGCCTGGCCGCCGCTGGCCATGGCCTCGACCACGGTTGTGTCCAGGCCCTCCGAGGCGGCGTTCACCGCGGCGGCGAGACCAGCGGGTCCGGAGCCGATGATCAGGAGATCGCCGTGATGATTTCGGGCAGGCAGCGAGGGCAGGCCCATGAGCCGGGCCAGTTCCGCGTTGCTGGGGTTGCGCAGCAGAGTGGTGTCCCGCCAGATGACGAGCGGTGTCTCCGCCGGGCCGACGCCGAAGCGGCGCAGCAACTCGTCGGCCTCCTCGTCGGTCTCCAGATCGATCCAGCGGTGCGGCAGCCGGTTGCGGGCGGCGAACTCGCGCAGCCGCCGGGTATCGGGCGAATAGCGCGAGCCGATGATGCGGAAACCGGCGCCCTGCCCGACGAGCAAAGCGCGCCGGCCCAGGCAGGCGCGCAGAACCACATCGCCAAGGACGGAGTCCCGGGTCACCAGGTCACGCAGCTGATCCATGGACAGGGCGAGGACCTCACCGGGGTCCCTGATCACGGCGGTGTAGAGGGCCACCTGCCCGTTCAGGAGACCGAGTTCCCCGATGAAGCGGCCGGGGCCGTGCACACGCAGCAGGTGTTCACCGGTCGTGCCGTAGCCCTCGACGATGGCGACCGAACCACTGAGGACGACGTAGAACGTCTCGCACGGCTCCCCCTCCCGGATCAGCACATCACCGGCGTCAACAGCGCGCCGCCGACCGTGCTGCGCCAAACGGGCCATCTGGTCATCCGGCAGGCGGGGATAGGCGCCGTAGATGTCAGCGGTCTCGAAGGGGACGCTCTCCTCCGCCTCGGCCGGCACAGGCGCTGCGCCCGGCCGCGTCTCGTCGCCGGCCATCACACGAACGCCTCGTGGGCGAAGCACCACCGCCAGTCCTCGCCGGGCTCCAGCGACGCCACGATCGGGTGGCCGTCGGCGGCGGCGTGACGGCGCGCGTGCCGGTTCGGCGAGGAATCGCAGCAGCCGACGTGGCCGCAGGTCAGGCAGAGCCTGAGGTGGACCCACGGGGAGCCGAGCAGCAGACACTCTTGACACCCTTCGGGCGTCAGTGGCTGGACCGGCCGGACAAGCGCGAGGTGGGGGTCGGTTCGTACGGTCATGGCTGATCATCCTTTCCCGGCCGGTTCGCGTCCCGCGATCGACTGCTCCACCCACCGCTGCAGGGCAGGGGCAGGTGCGGCACCCGCCTGCCGTGCGATGGTCTGTCCTTTGTCGAGGACCAACAGCGTCGGTACCGCCTGGACCTCGAACCGCTGCGCCAGCCGCGGGTTCTTGTCGATGTCGACCTTGACCAGCTTGATCTTTCCCGCGAGATCGGCGGCGACCTTCTCCAGCGCGGGGCTCACCATGCGGCAGGGGCCGCACCAGGTGGCCCACAGGTCGACGACGACGGGCACGGTGGCCTGCTCGACGACCTCGGTGAAGTCGTCGTCGCCCGCGTCGGCCATCCACGGCAGCGGCTGTTTGCAGTTGCCGCACGTGGGGCGGCCCTCGGCGGCCACGGGTACCCGGTTGGTGCGCCCGCAGTGCGGGCAGGTGATGTTGGTGGCCTGCACGGTGCTCATGCCGCCCTCGCTCCCTTCTCGTCCTCGGGCTGGTCGTAGGTGACCACCAGCTCGCCGTGCTCGGCGTCGACGCGGACCTTCGCGCCGTCCTGTACGTCGCCGCGCAGCAGGGCGCGCCCGACCAGCGTCTCGACCTCGTGGGAGATGTAACGCCGCAGCGGCCGGGCGCCGTACACCGGGTCGTAGCCCTGGTGGGCGATCAACTCTCGGGCTGTTTCGGTGAGTTCAACGGTGATGCGACGCTCGGCGAGGCGGCGTCGCAGCTCGTCGAACTGCAGCTCCACGATCCGCTCGATCTGCCGCTCGCCGAGCGGCTTGAACAGTACGATGTCGTCGACGCGGTTGAGGAACTCCGGGCGGAAGTGCCCGCGCAGCTCACCCATCACCAGGGCGCGGGCGTCCGGCTTGATCTCACCCTCCGCGGTGGCGCCGTCGAGGAGGTGCTCGGAGCCGATGTTGGACGTCATGATGATCACGCTGTTGCGGAAGTCGACGGTGCGGCCCTGGGCGTCGGTGATGCGGCCGTCGTCGAGGATCTGCAGCAGGGTGTTGAAGACGTCGGTGTGCGCCTTCTCGATCTCGTCGAACAGCACCACCGAGTACGGCTTGCGGCGTACGGCCTCGGTGAGCTGTCCGCCTTCCTCGTAGCCGACGTACCCGGGCGGGGCCCCCATCAGCCGGCTGACGGTGTGCCGCTCCTGGTACTCGCTCATGTCGAGGCGGACCATGTTCTCCTCGGAGTCGAACAGAGCCCGGGCGAGGGTCTTGGCCAGCTCGGTCTTCCCGACGCCGGTGGGGCCGAGGAAGATGAACGAGCCGATGGGGCGGCGAGGGTCGCGGATACCGGAGCGGGCGCGGATGATGGCGTCGGCGACGAGCTGAACGGCCTCGTCCTGGCCGATGACGCGCTCGCGCAGGATCTCGTCGAGGCGCAGCAGCTTCTCACGTTCGCCCTCCTGGAGGCGGGCGACGGGAACGCCGGTCCAGGCGGCGACGATCTCGGCGATCTCCTCCTCGGTGACGACCTCGCGCAGCAGCCGGTTCTCCCCTTGCTTCGCGGCCAGTTGCTCCTCCTCTGCGGCAAGCCGGCGCTCCAGATCCTGGAGGCGGCCGTAGCGCAGTTCGGCGGCGCGGTTGAGGTCGTAGGCGCGTTCTGCCTCCTCCGCCTCGTGGCGGACCTGCTCCAGTTCCTGGCGCAGCTCCTGCACGCGGCGGATCGCCTGCCGTTCGGCCTCCCACTGGGCGTGTTTGGCGTCGGCCTCGCCGCGCAGGTCGGCCAGTTCCCTGCGCAGCTCCTCCAGGCGGGTTTTGCTCGCGGGGTCGGTCTCCTTGGAGAGGGCGGCCTCCTCGATCTCCAGGCGGGTGACGCGGCGGGTGATCTCGTCGAGTTCGGCGGGCATCGAGTCGATCTCGGTACGCAGCCGGGCGCAGGCTTCGTCGACGAGGTCGATGGCCTTGTCGGGCAGGAACCGATCGGTGATGTAGCGGTGGCTGAGGGTGGCCGCGGATACCAGCGCGGTGTCCTGGATTTTCACGCCGTGGAAGATCTCCAGGCGTTCGCGCAGTCCGCGCAGGATGGAGATGGTGTCCTCCACGCTCGGCTCGTCGACCAGGACCTGCTGGAAGCGGCGTTCGAGGGCGGCGTCCTTCTCGATGTGCTTGCGGTACTCGTCGAGGGTGGTGGCACCGATCATGTGGAGTTCGCCGCGGGCGAGCATCGGCTTGAGCATGTTGCCCGCGTCCATGGCTCCTTCGGCGGCGCCCGCGCCGACGACGGTGTGGAGTTCGTCGACGAAGAGCAGGATGTGCCCCTGGGCGGCCTTCACCTCGGACAGCACGGCCTTGAGGCGTTCCTCGAACTCACCCCGGTACTTTGCCCCGGCCACCAGGGAGCCCATGTCGAGTGCGAACACGGTCTTGTCGCGCAGTCCTTCGGGCACGTCGCCGCGGACGATGCGCTGGGCGAGGCCCTCGACGATGGCGGTCTTGCCGACGCCGGGGTCGCCGATGAGGACCGGGTTGTTCTTGGTCTTGCGGCTGAGGATCTGGGTGACGCGGCGGATCTCGGCGTCCCGGCCGATGACCGGGTCGAGTTTGCCGTCCCTGGCCTCGGCGACCAGGTCGCGGCCGTACTTCTCCAGGGCCTCGTACGCCACTTCGGGGTTGGCCGAGGTCACGCGCTGGTTGCCGCGGATCTGGGTGAGCGCGCTCAGGAACGAGTCCCGGGTGATGCCGTGCTCCTTGAGAAGCCGTCCGGCGGCGGTGGACGAGCCCTCCTCGGCCAGGGCGAGCAGGAGGTGCTCCACGGAGACGTACTCGTCCTTGAGTCGTTTGGCCTCCCGCTCAGCCGCGTCGAGCAGCCGGGACAGGCGCTGGGTGACGAACACCTGGCCCGGCGCAGCACCCGGGCCGGTCACCTTGGGCCGGCGGGAAAGCTCTTCCCGCACAGCCGCACTGAGCTCCCCGGGCTCCCTGCCCGCCTGTTGCAGCAGCCGGGGGATCAGGCCGTCCTCCTGGTCGAGGAGCGCGAGCAGCAGGTGCTCACCGTCTACCTCGGTCTGGCCCATGCGGACGGCGGCGGTCTGCGCCTCCTGGAGGGCTTCCTGTGACTTCTGGGTGAGACGGTTCATGTCCATGGGGGTGAGTCACTCCTCCTGCCGCGGTCGCGCAGTGCGGCTTCGAGCAGGCTGATGCGGTCGAGCAGGTCGAGCACCAGACCGATGGATGCGTAGTTGAGGCAGAGTCCGGAGCGCAGCCGCTGGACGCGGGCGAGGACCGCCGGGGCCGCGGGGTCGAACACGAGGTGCCCCGCGGCGTCGCGTTCGGCGTCGACCAGTCCGAGGGCGACGAACCGGCGGACCATGTCGGGATGGAGGCCCGAGCGGCGGGCCACGGTGTCCAGGGAGAGCCTGGGGGCGGGGACGAGCGCGTACCGCACGGCCGTTGACCCGGCGCTCGTCCGTGCGGGACGCCCGCCCGCGTCGGCCCGGGCGGTCCGACCGCCGGTCGCCGCCCATGAGGGTCGGTCGCTCATCACGTCCTCCTGGGGTCGTACGAAGAGGTGGCGGCGAGCTCCTCGAACAGCTCGCGCTCCCGGTCGCCGAGGGCGGGCGGCACCATGACACGGAGTTCGGCGTACAGGTCACCGCTCGCGCCACGCGGGTTCGGCATGCCCTCGCCGCGCAGCCGCAGTCGCCGGCCGCTGGACGAGCCCGCGGGCACCGTGACCTTGGCCGTGCCGCCGCCGGGGGTGGGCACCGGCACGGTCGCACCCAGGGCCGCCTCCCAGGGGGTGACGGGGACCTGTACGTGGACGTCGCGGCCGTCCAGCCGGAACCGGGGGTGGGGCTGGATACGCGCCCGCAGGTACAGGTCGCCCGCGGGCGCGTCACCACTGCCCCGGCCGCCCTCGCCCGCCAGACGGATGCGCTGCCCATCGGTGACGCCGGGCGGTACGTCGACCTCGTACCGCCGCGGCTGCCCGGTGGGACCGGCGAGCGTGAGGGTGCGGCGGCCGCCCCTGTACGCCTCCTCGACGGTGAGCGGCAGCTCGGCCTCCTGGTCGGCCCCTGGTACACCGCCGGGGGCGGCGCCTGCTCCGAAGAGCGAGCCGAGCAGGTCCTCGATGTCGACGCCCTCCGCTGCGAAGTCGTCGCCGAAGCCGGTGTACCGGACGCGGGGGCCGCCCGCACCAGCGGTCCTCCGAGCGCGGAAGCCGCCGCCCGCTCCGGCCGCGACCCGTTCGTCGAAGTCCTCGGGGATCTTGCGGAAGTCCTCACCGAAGCGGTCGTAACGGGCCCGTGTCTTGGGGTCCGAAAGGACGCTGTACGCCTCGTTGAGGTCCTTGAAGCGTTCCTCCGCCCCCGGGTCCTTGTTGACGTCCGGGTGGTACTTGCGGGCGAGTTGGCGATATGCCTGCTGGATCTCGTCCTGGCTCGAGGTCCGTGACACGCCCAGCACCTCGTAGAAGTCCCGTGTCATGACCGGTCACTCCCGCTTCGCGACAGTCACGGCGACGGGCCTGAGCTGCCGTTCCCCGTCCCCGTAGCCCGGGCGCAGCACCTCGACGACCGTGCCCGGTGGGGCGTCGGGGTCCTGGACGACGCCGACCACCTCGTGCCGGGCGGGGTCGAAAGCGACGCCGGTTTCCGCGTGCCTCGGGTAGCCGAGCAGTTCGAGGACGTTCACCGCCTGGTCTCGGACCGCCCGGACGCCCTCCACGATCGCGCCGGGGTCGGATCCCGCATGGGTCAGGGCGAGTTCGAGGTTGTCCAGGACGGGCAGGAAGGCGGCGGCCGTGCGGGACCGCTCGGCCGTCCGCTCCCGCTCCAGTTCCCTGGTGTGGCGCTTGCGGAGGTTGTCGAGGTCGGCGAGCGCGCGCCGCCAGCGGTCCTCGAGTTCCTTGAGCTCGGCCGTGGGCTCGTCCTCGGACGGTGCGGGGCCGCCGGCCGCGTCGGGGCCGGGTTCCTCGTCCGTGTCAGACCCCGGCCCGGTCGGCGGGCCCGAGCGCGGAAGATCCCCTCGGGGAGGGCGTACGGCGCCCTCCGGAGTCGGGTCGGCCGGGTCCGGCACGGCCGGGTCGGATTCCCTGGGGTGGATCGGCATGGCGGTTCCTCAGTCCTTGTCGAACTCGGCATCGATGACGTCGTCGTCACCGCCACCGCCGCTCGGGCCGCCACCGGTCGCACCACCCCCGGTGGCGTCCTGGCCGGGACCGCCCGTGGTGGCGCCGGCCTGATGCGCCGTCAGCCCCGCCAGCACCTGCTGGAGTTCGGAGGTCAGGGGCCGCACCCGCTCCACGCCTGCCTCCTCCTTGACCGCCGCCCGGGCATCCGACACCAGCATCTCGGCGCGTGACTTCTCGTGCGCGGGTGCGGCGTCGCCGAGCTCGGCGAGGCGCTTTTCGACCTGGTATGCGACGGCGTCGAGCTCGTTGCGGGCGTCGACGGCCTCGCGCAGGGCCTTGTCCTCGCCCTGGTTGCGCTCGGCCTCCTGGACCATGCGCTCGACCTCGCTCCGGTCGAGGTTGGAGCTCTCGGTGATGGTGATGCCCTGTTCCTTGCCGGTGTCCCGGTCTCGGGCCTTGACGTTGAGAATGCCGTTGGCGTCGATGTCGAAGGTGACCTCGATCTGCGCTTCGCCGCGCGGCGCCGGGCGTATGTCGGTGAGCTGGAAGCGGCCGAGCACCCGGTTGTCGGCGGCCCGTTCGCGCTCGCCCTGCAGGACGACGATGTCGACGGCGGGCTGGTTGTCCTCGGCGGTGGAGAAGGTCTCGGTGCGGCGCACGGGGATGGTGGTGTTCCGCTCGATGATCTTCGTCATCACGCCGCCGCGTGTCTCGACACCCAAAGACAGAGGCGTGACGTCGAGCAGCAGGACGTCCTTGACCTCGCCCTTCAGCACCCCGGCCTGGATCGCGGCACCCAGGGCCACGACCTCGTCGGGGTTGACGCTCATGTTGGGTTCCTTGCCGCCGGTCAGCCGGCGCACGAGGGCCTGGACGGCGGGGATACGGGTGGAACCCCCGACGAGGATGACCTCGTCGATGTCGCTCTCGCCCACCTTGGCGTCGGCCATGGCCTGCTGGACCGGCCCCAGGCACCGCTCCACGAGGTCGCTGGTGATCTGCTCGAACGTGGACCGCATGACCGAGTCGGTGAGGTGCTTGGGCCCCGAGGCATCGGCCGTGATGAACGGCAGGCTGACCTGTGTCTGCGTCACCGAGCTCAGCTCGGTCTTGGCCTTCTCCGCCGCTTCGAACAGGCGTTGCAGGGCCTGCGGATCCTTGCGGAGATCGATGCCGTTCTCCTTCTGGAAGTCGTCCGCGAGGTAATCCACCAGACGCCGGTCGAAGTCGTCACCGCCCAGGTGGCTGTCGCCCGCCGTGGAACGCACCTCCACCACGCCGTCGCCCACGTCGAGGATGCTCACATCGAACGTGCCGCCGCCGAGGTCGAAGACCAGCACCGTCTCGTGCTGCTTCTTGTCCATGCCGTAGGCCAGGGCGGCGGCGGTCGGCTCGTTGATGATCCGCAGCACTTCCAGTCCCGCGATCCGCCCGGCGTCCTTGGTGGCGGTGCGCTGGGCGTCGTTGAAGTAGGCGGGCACGGTGATGACCGCCTCCGTGACCCGTTCCCCGAGCTGCTTGGACGCGTCGTCGGCAAGTTTGCGCAGCACCTGGGCGCTGATCTCCTCGGGCGCATGGAGCTTGTCGCGCACCTTGAAGCGGGCGACGCCGCCCGGGCCCTCGACGACGTCGTACGCCACCGCTCTGGCCTCGTCCGGGATCTCGTCGAAGTGCCGGCCGATGAACCGCTTGGCCGAGTAGATGGTGCCCTTGGGATTGAGGATCGCCTGGCGCCGGGCCAGTTGGCCCACCAGCCGTTCCCCGGTGTCGGTGAAGGCCACCACGGACGGCGTCGTACGGTTGCCCTCGGTGTTGGGCACGACGGAAGCTTCGCCGCCCTCCCACACGGCGATCACCGAGTTCGTGGTGCCCAGGTCGATGCCCACTGCCTTGGCCATGAGGAACTCCTCCCGTGCGGCGGCAAGCGCCGGCACTGCGGATCCGATCGTTCAGGTAGGGGCGGGACGTCCACCGGCACCGGCGGTCCGCAACCCGCCGAGCAGCCGTACCGCCTCGTCGGCGACCGCTTCGTCCACGACGACGTCGTACCGGCTGGGCTGCATCGAGCGGACGGAGGCGAAGTCCCGTCGGCCGCCCTGCAGGGCGTACAGCAGCAGGCCGAACAGCGCGCCCACGATCGCTCCGAAAATCAGGCCATAGAGGGCGACGAGCAGGGCGGATACGAGCGGGTCCACCCAGTCGACCAGGCCGAAGAGCCAGCCGATCAGCGCTCCGGGAAGGGCCCCGCTCGCCGCTCCGTGCAGGGCGGCCCTGCCGTAGTCCATACGGCCGACGACCTGCTCGACGAGCCTGACGTCCTGTCCGATGATGGCCACCCGCTGTACGGGAAACCCCTGGTCCGAGAGGTGGTCGACGGCACGTTCGGCTTCCTGGTACGTCTCGTACGTGGCAACGGGCCTACGAGGCTGCTCGCTCATCGCCCAGTCCTTCCTGCCCGTGTGCACGGCGGCCCCGGCACGCCCCCAGACTCGCGAACCGAGCAGCTCTGCGCCTGCGCCCGGCAGGTCAAAGAACAACGGAGCCCGTCCCCCCGCGAGCACGAGAGCGGACACGCCGGACATCTCGGGTACCTTGGTCGGGGAAGGCGTAGAGGAAGAGGCGCTGTCACCTCTCTGGGGGCTCAGGGAAGGGAGTAATCCCATGGCCGGCTCCAGGGGCCGGAGCGTGTACCGACGCCGCCCGGACCGGGAAGGCGGCCTTCCGCCGGGCCGTCTGGGACAGCACCCCACGATCTCGCGGCGCGGGTCTCGCCCGCCCCTTTCCACCCTGGCATCCCACAATTGGCCGGCAGTCTCTCGCGCTCTGTTCGACACTCGGGACGAAAGCGAGATCGTGCGCCTGGCCATGAACCACGTGTCGGCTGTCGGCCCGTACAGAGCCGAGGCCGGCTACCTCAGGGTGCACGGCCATATGGTGCCCAGCCCGCAGGTCGGGCCGGGTCATGCGTCGGTCGTCGACCGGACGGTGCGAGAGCTGACAGGGCGGGACGTCCCCGTAACCGTTCCCGGCCGGTCCAGGGGCAGGGCCTTCGCCCTGCACGGACCCGGTGGACTGCACGGCTACCTCGTGGTGACGTCTCGGTCCCGGCCCACCGAAGCCCAGCACGTCCTGCTCGCCACGCTCGTACGCCTCACCGCCGCGGCCCTCTCCGTCGCCGTCGCGCACCGCCGCCAGCGGGAAGACGCCCTGGAGCTGCACCGACTGCGACGGGAACGGGCAGCCTTCCAGCGGCGGCTGATCTCTCTCGTGGTCGAGCTGGGATATCAGCGGGCCGTGCACGAGGCCCTCGCAGAGGTCGCGGCCTCGGGCGGCGGCGAGGAGGCCATCACCAGCGCACTGCATGAGCTCACCGGATTTCCCGTGCTGGTGGAGGACCGCTTCGGACGACTGCGGTCCTGGACCGGTCCCGGCCGGCCCGACCCCTATCCGGAACCGGACCCCGCACGTCATGAGGAGATGCTCCAGGGGGTCGCCCGGAGAGGCGGGTCCGTGCGCATCAACGACCGGCTGATTTCCCTGGTACGCCCCCGCGGTGAGGTCCTCGGAGTACTGGCCCTGGTCGATCCCGAGGACGACGCCGACGATTACACCGTGTTCGCGCTGGAGCACGCCGCCACGTCACTCGCCGTGGAACTGTCGCACCTGCGCCGTCTGGCGGAGGTCGAGCTGCGACTGCGCCGCGAACTGGTCGACGATCTCCTGGGGGGCACGGACGAGGCGAGCGCCTACGCCCGGTCCGAGGCGTTCGGACACGACCTGCACCGCATCCAGTACGTGGTCGTCGTGCAGTGGAGGAACCAGGTCGCGGACGACGCTTTCGCGCGGACCGTGGGCCGGGCGGCTTCGGCCGTGGGCATGCCGTCGCTGGTGACTCGGCGTTCCGACCACGTGGTCCTGGTCGCCGAGGGCAGCCCCCACGACCACGCCTTGTACGAGACGATCGCCCGGGAGACCGGAACACCGGACGGGACGATCGGGGTGAGTGCCCGCTGCGACACCCCGGACGGTATCCCCGGCCGCTACCAGGAAGCACTGCGCGCCCTGGAGGTACGCCGCCGGTCCCGAAGGCGATACGGCACGACGTTCTTCGACGATCTGGGCCTCTACCGCATCCTGGGGCCTGGAAACGAATACCAGGAGCTGGAGGCGTTCGTTCGGGAATGGCTCGGACCCCTCGTCGACTACGACGGCCGGCACCGTACGGCTCTCGTGGAGACCCTGTCCCGGTACTTCGACTGCGGTGGCAACTACGCCGAGACCGCCGAATCCCTGGCGATCCACCGCAGCACGCTGCGCTACCGGCTCCAGCGCATCCGTGAGATCAGCGGCCATGACCTCACGAGCGTGGAGGACCGCCTCAACCTGCAGGTCGCCACCCGGGTGTGGAAGATCATGCTGGGCGGACCGGGTTGAGGAGCCCACGCACCGCGGGCCGCTCCACTGTCCCCATCGCCGTAGGAGCAGGCTGGCCCTCCGCCGAAGGCTCGTCAGCTATCACCAGACGGTCGGCAGCGGCTCGAATGCGACCTTGCCGTATACACACTGCGAAATATCCCGCTCCGAGCGGTTACTCCGCGCCGCGGAACTCGAGTAGCTGCAGGGATTGCGATCACAGCGGGGGTTGAGCATGCGGGGCCGGTTCCGTCGGCCGCCACCGAAAGGCCCGCCGCCCCGGTTTCCAGGGAAACCTCATCGTCTGGTCGAGAACGATCCCACTGTGGTGGGGTCGGCGAGACCCAGTTCGGCTGAGTCATGGCCGGTGATGCCCGCCCCAGTAACCCAGGTCATGGCGGGTTGGCGCGCTCGTCGGCACAGCCAGGCACCAATTCAACTCGCGGACCGATCACGCCGAGCGCTCGCGCCGCTCATGTTCATGCGCCACGTCAGCATCCGCCTGCTGACCCCGAACCGGAACATCGCTGCCTCAGGGCTGAGCGCGCTTCTGGCGATCGACCACGCAGCTTCATTCGTGATCAATAGGCTGCCGGCCAGCCAGTCCGCTTCTTCTTCGATGTCCCCGTCCCAGTGCCTGCAGCCGCGCACATCGAGCGCCGGGCCGGGTGGATGGATCAGGAGGGCATGGGCGATCTCATGGCTGGCCGAGCTGTTCTGCCGCCCCATGTCGTGCGAGTCGTTCACCCAGATCTGTCGCCGGGAACCAGCGTGCACGGTGAGAGCACTCACGGCTTCCCGTTCGGTAGTGAGAAGTCGCTCAATGCGAGGGTCATCCGCTATGGCCGAGCTGAACATCCGGACAGGGATCATCAAATGCTTGGCAAGCCGCGAAGGCGCGAGCGGTGAGGCGGGGCCGAGCCCCAACTCTCTGCGCATCTGCACTGCCAGGCGGTTGGCTTCAGCCTTGAAGCCATGACGCAACGCCATAGGGAGCTCCCCTACTCTGGCCGATCAGACACCAACTGCTTGTAGGCAACGGTGATCAGAGCTTCGAGGGCCTCCGCAGCCTCGGGCGTGAGATTTCGGTCGCCCCGCAGGTGCGTAGCCACCTTTGTCAGAGTGTCCGGGCTGCGCGGCTCGTCGCTCCGGCGGACAAAGTCATCCGCGCTCAGATTCGCCCACGTGACGAGGGCCGCGAGCCCGTCGACATCGGGTCGTCGCCCCTGCGCCAACCGCGTCAACGTCGAAGCGCTCACGCCAGCCTGCTGAGCCACGTCCTTCCAGAGAAGCCCGCGGTCCTGACGCGTGCGATCCAGGGCCGTGTGAAACGCGACCGCGTCAAACCGTCCTGCAGCGTTCCGCTCGCTCACGATCTCCTCCCTTCGACCCCATCCTTGCATATCAGGAAACGCTTGCGAAAGTCGAAGCGCACCCCTTACCCTCCAGATTGCAAGATCGGAATCAATGCCGATCTCGCAAGCGAACGGATGGTCCGACACGAAGGGTGGTGGAGGCGTGGCCACGAACACCGGCAAAGGCTCCCGTCGTGGCAGCGTCTCTCAGCGGAGCCAGGTCTGGAATTCACAGACGTGCAAATGGACGAAGCGGGGCGAGAACGGCAGGTTCACGGACGGCAAGACAGGCGGCCGGCCGTGCAAGGGCGTCCGCCGCGAGAGGTAGCACGCCAAGTACAGGGGCGTGAGTCGCAACTCGCGTCTTCCGCCAGCCGCATACCGGAGGTACCGATGGCTAGTAACAACTCCCTGGCGTCACTTCTCGACGAAGGACGCCGCAAGATCCAGGTAACCGCCGAGGAAGTCGACGAGGCGAGGCGCCGCCGCCGACTCCTGGCTGCGTCTGCGCGCCGGGCGTTCCCCGGCTCGACCACGTATTTCAACGGGAGCGTCGCACACGGCGACGCCAACACGCCCCTCACCGACGTCGACCTGGGCGTCGTGCTCAGCAAGACGGACGCCAAGCCGTACGGCCCGGGCAAGAAGAGCGCCCTGTCCCTGATGGAGAAAGTGCGCCATGTGGTGCACGAGGATCTCGACGACGAGTTCCCGAAACTCACCATCGAAGTCGCCGGCCGGCGCCGCGCCGTCCTCGTGCGCTTCGGCGACCCGGTGACGTACGGACAGCCAGACTTCACGGCGGACATCATGACCGCGATCCCGCATCCTTCCGGCTGCGGGCTGTACATCCCGAACACGAAAATCGCGGACCAGTGGGACCGTGCTGACCCGGTCACCCACACCCGGATGGTGCTCGAAGCGATTGCCGGCACGAAGGTCGCGTTCGCTCGTACAGTCCGGCTGCTCAAGCACTGGAACGCGAAGCACAGCAAGCCCATGTGCTCCTGGAACATCAAGGCGCTTGCGCTAGGGTGCCTCGACCAGCCGATGCCACTCATCGACGCACTCCGGATCTTCTTCACCTACGCGGCGGACGAGATCGACAAGGGACCGACGCCAGACCCGGCCGGTGTGGCCGGCGCCATTCCTCTGAACATGCCGCGCCGCGAGGTACACAAGCGGCTGTGCGCTGCCCGCGACTACATCGACCTCGCGATCGAGCATGAGAGGGACGGACGCCCACTCAGCGCTCAGCACGCCCTGCATCAGGTCCTCCCGGACCTCATCCCGGACGCGGACCCCACGGAGGAAGAGGCCGCTCGTCTCCCCATGGCCGTAGGCGCGGGCGGGACGGCCGCCACTGGTCTGGGCCTCGCCGTCGGACTCGTCACTCCGACCCGCGCCTGGGGAATCTGACGCCGTGCCGGTCTGGTACGGGGTCCAGCCTGCCTGGTGGGCCCCGCTCGAACGAGACGCCCGCCGACGATTCGGCTCCGCTCTCCGTCACACGTACCATCGGGGCTCCTTGACGTACGAACTGTCCGGACTCGACGTCATAGGTGAACCCGCCCCGGTCAGCGTCAAGGTGCGCTTCTACGAGGACCCGCCTTATGCGACCTACGGCCAAGATCCCCGGGACTTCCCGCGGGTGCACGCCAAACCGGGAGCTCCGTCGAAGCACCGCTATTCCCACGACGGCGCACTCTGCCTCTGGCACCCGCTCGACCCTCAAGAGCGACGCTGGACCAGCGCCAAGGGCCTTCTGGACCTCATCGAGATAGTCCGCACACACTTGTTCCTCGAACACTACTGGCGGCTCACCGGCGGTGAGCACGGCGGCCGGTGGTTGGTGGAGGATGCGCCTCACGGCATGCCGGGGAGTGATGTGTGGAGGTCTTCGCGGCGGGACAGGCGACGGGCGACGAATGGACCTGGGCGGAGACAGCAGCACTGATCGTCCCTTGCATCGCCCTCTTCGGCGCCTTCCTGACCTACGCCCTCAACCAGCGGGCCGTGCGAAGGGAACGCCGGGCCAAGACCTTCGCCGAGGCGCTGACGGCGGTCGAGGAGTACCTGGAAATGCCGTACCGCATACGGCGCCGCGCCGAGTCCTCGTCCGCCGTACGACAGCAGCTCACCGACGAGGTCAGCAGTCTGCTGGCGCGAATGGCCTTCCACCAAGCGTGGCTCCAGATCGAGGCCCCAACCGTCGCGGGCCCCTACGCGACCCTCGTGGCCACGGCGCGAGCGGAAGCCGGCGCGCAGATGAGCCTCGCCTGGCAGCACCCACCGATCACCACCGACAGCGGCATGAACCTCCGAATCCCGTACCCCCGGGACCGATCGAACGCGGCCCGAGCCACATGCATAGAGGTGATGCGCCAACACCTCTGACAGGCTGGTGATCTTGGTGCCAACTACCCCTCTTTTGTGCCAACTAAAAATCCTCGTCACACTGCTGTGACGAGGCTTTTTAGTTGGCACAAAAGCGGGATGGTTGGCACTGAGCGGAGCGCTTGGCCTGACGCGCGATGGGCTTGGCCTGTTGGCGTCCTGGGCCCGCTGACCTGCTAATTCCTCAGGGCCAGCGCAACACACAGGAGGTGATCGGTCTGGGTGGCTTCGGCCCACGTCAGCATCGTGCCGAGGTCCGCACCGTACTGGGCGGTCAGCCGCTCTGCCTGGCGCAGACCAGAGCAGAGCGTCGCCTGCAGCGCCACGGTCACGATTCCGGCACTGGCCGAGGGGGTGGGCGTCAGCCCCGGTCGCTTGATCGAGCCCGCCGCAGCCCGGACGAACTCGGAGACCTGATCTACCCCGGCGCTCCGCCGACACCGGACGTGACAAGCGGGACACGAGACCGTGCGAGGACGTGATCGCCGTTCGCCTCGGGGCGTCGGCGGATGACCTGTCACCGAACCCCGACGTACGAGTCCCGTCCTACGGGGACGCTGGTCTCCGTACATGTTCCGAGACGGGCTTCCACAGCGGGACGCCCCACGTCGCGCTGCCGGGAGAGCCGCGTCCGGCCTCCCACCGGCGACCACCGCGCTCGGCCAGCGGCGCCATGCGAGGCCGAGTGTCAGGTGGGGATTTTGCTGTTCAGGTCAGGCCACCTGTATCAGCGATCGCCTGCAAGGGTGGCCTGTTCAGCAGGCCGAGCGGGCGGCGCGGAGGATCAGTTCGGTGACGGGGGCCGGGTCGCTCACGGCGACCGCGTGGGGTGCGCGGACCCTGACAGTGTGGGCGTGGGCGCGTTCGGCCATCCACTGCTCGGCGGCCGGAGGGATGTTGCGGTCCTCGGTGGCGACGAGGTACCAACTGGGGAGCTTCTTCCATGCTGCCGCGGTGGCCTTCTCCTGCAGCGCGGCCAGGGCGATCGGACGCTGCCCCACCGCCATCACCTGAGCGGTCGTGGCAGGCACGCCGGCCGCGAACTGCTCCCGGAACAGCTCCTGCTTGATGATCAGTTCCTCGCCCTCGCCGCCTCCGGGCAGCGGGTAGTACTGGGTGCTTGTGGCCTGCGCCAGGGTGCTTCCGGGGTACTTGCCGGTGAGATCCAGGGCGCTTTCGCCGATGTCCGGTACGAAGGCGGCTATGTAGACGAGCGCTTTGACCCGAGGTGCGTCTGCAGCCGCAGCGCTGATGACCGCTCCGCCGTAGGAGTGACCCACGAGCACGATCGGTCCCGGAATGCTCTCCAGCACGCTGCGGATGTAGGCGGCGTCACTGGCCAGCCCGCGGAGGGGAAGGGCCGGCGCGAGGGCATGGTGGCCCTGCCGCTGGAGCCGTTCGACGACGGCGCTCCAGCTGGAGGCGTCGGCGAACGCGCCGTGGATCAGGACGATGGTGGGCTGCTCATGCCGGTGTCGGTGGGACGGCAGGTCCTCTGTCGGTGACGGTGAGGGAGTGGCGAACGCGGCGCCCGCAGTTCCCAGGGCGGCGGCGCCTGCCAGAAGTGAAACGGTGACGGTGCGGCGTGAGATCGGTGAGTTCATCGTTCGCTTTCTACGGTCGTGTCAAGGGGCTCGTGCTGGGCGTGGGACGGTTCACCGGGCGGTGGCCCGGACCACCTCGTGGATCAGTTCGGCGACCCGCTCGGGGTGCGCGAGCATCACCAGGTGCGAGGAGTCGACCTCGACGGTGGTCATTCCGGCTCGCTGGTAGCCGTAGCGCTCCACATCGGGGTTGATGGTGCGGTCGGCCGAGGCGACCAGACCCCAGGAGGGCTTGGTCTTCCACGCCGCGACCGGGGCCTTTTCGGCGAATGCCTCTGCGGCCAGCGGGCGTTGGGAGACGGCAAGCACGGAGGCGAGACGGGGCTCGACGTCGGCGGCGAAAATCGACGGGAACTTGTCGATCCGGACGGACACATCGGTGCCGGGCGTGGTCGAGCCCTCGATCGGGAAGGGCGTGAAGACGAGCGCGTCTGCGAGGCCGGAATCCGGGAAGCGGCCCTGCAGTTCACCGAGGCTTTCGCCCTCCTCCAGGGCGTACCCGGCCAGGTAGACCAGCGCTGCGACGTTGTCCTCCGCGCCCGCGACGGTGATGACGGCACCGCCGTAGGAGTGGCCCACCAGGACGACCGGGCCGGGAATCCGGCGGACGAGCGAGGCGATGTAGGCGGCGTCACCGAGCAGGCTGCGGTTGGGTACGGCCGGGGCCACCACGTCCAGGCCGCGGGCGATCAGCTCGGGGATGACACGGGAGAAGCTGGAGGCGTCGGCGAAGGCACCGTGAACAAGGACGACTGTCGGGCTACCGGAACGGGACATGCACAACTCCTTGTGGAGAGGGGTAGGGGGAAGCGCGCCGAGAGGCGATCCACGCATGACGTCCGGTCAGGGGCGGAACACCACAGGCACGAACGAAACCGTAAGGAGGAATGGCGAAGACGCTTTGCCTGTGAGCGCCCGAACGCTGTTCTGTACGCGCCCGTGATCGCTGCGCCTGCGGGCAAGGAGTGGTGCGCTGTGCGACCACTGGCGGCGCGGCGTCCGGCCTAGCGTGACCGAGTTACCTGCCAATCACCCGGAAACGAGGAAGCAACGCATGCCGTACATCACCGTGGGCCAGGAGAACTCCACCGCCATCGACCTCTATTACGAGGACCACGGATCCGGGCAGCCGGTCGTCCTCATCCACGGCTTCCCGCTCGACGGCCACTCCTGGGAGCGGCAGAGTGCCGTGCTGCTCGCCGCCGGCTACCGCGTGATCACCTACGACCGCCGCGGGTTCGGGCAGTCCAGCCAGCCGACGACCGGCTACGACTACGACACGTTCGCGGCCGACCTGAACGCCGTGATGGAGACCCTCGACCTGCGGGACGCCGTCCTCGTCGGGTTCTCGATGGGCACCGGTGAGGTCGCCCGATACGTGTCCACTTACGGCTCTGCCCGGGTCGCCAAGGTCGCCTTCCTGTCCTCGCTGGAGCCCTGCCTGCTCAAGACCGACGACAACCCGGACGGGGTCGCCCCGAAGGAGTTCTTCGACGGTGTCGTCGCGGCCGTCAAGGCGGACCGCTACGCGTACTACACGGCCTTCTACCAGGACTTCTACAACCTCGACGAGAACCTTGGCACCAGGATCAGCGAGGAGGCCGTCCGCAACAGCTGGAACGTCGCCGCGGGCGCCGGCTTCTTCGCCGCGGCCGCCGCGCCGTCGACCTGGTACACCGACTTTCGGGCCGACATACCGGCCATCGACGTGCCGGCCCTGATCCTGCACGGCACGGGCGACCGCATCCTGCCCGTCGAGGGCACCGCGAGGCCGTTCCACAAGGCCCTCCCGTCCGCCGATTACGCGGAGATCGAGGGCGCCCCGCACGGCCTGCTGTGGACCCACGCGGAGGAGGTCAACGCGGCACTCCTCACCTTCCTGGGGAAGTGACCGCACGGAAGCCGGGCCGCCCGTCGAAGGTGGCCCGGCTTCGGTATGTCTGCGGCTGTTGTCCCCGCTGGTAGGTCCTGCTAGGCCACCTTCTCAGGCCGGAGCGGTCGATCGGCGGCCTGGCCGAGCCGCACGACCACGGTCGGTGTCCGCTTGAGCATGGCAAGGTCCTGCTCCTGCAGGGCGATCACCAGTGCGGTCTCGGGCAGTGCCTCGGGCAGTGCGGCCAGGAGTGCCTCGGCTGTGGGGCGGTCCAGGCCGGCCACTGGCTCGTCGAGCATCAGGATCGGTGGATGTCCCAGTACGGCGCGCGCCGTGGCAAGCCGCCGGCGCTGACCTTGCGACAGCAGGCGTCCGCCGGGGCCCACCGGTCTGTCGAGCGACAAGGCCGACAGGCCGACCACTCTCAGTGCGGTCCGCAGAGCGGTGGTGTCGGCCGATGGTGCCGCCTGACGCAGATTGGCCGCGACCGTGTCGTCGGCCAGCCAGTCGTCGGCCTCGACGAGGGTGACCGTCGCGGCGATGTCCGAGGCAGGCAACTCGTGCACGGGCGTGCCGTCGAGGAGGACCGTGCCGGCAGGGGCGGGTACGCGCCCGGCCAGTTGGCCGAGCAGCGTCGACTTCCCGCTGCCGTTGGGACCGGTGACCAGGACCAGTCCGGGGCCTCGCACGGTCATCGCGAGTTCGGCGGGCGAACCGAGGAGCGGGAGGCCATCCGTCTCGACGGAGCGGACGGCCTCCCGCCGTCGGCCCGCCGGGTGCGCCTCGGCGGAGAGAGCGGCGAGGCGCCCGGCTGCGTCCCCGGCCTGAGCCAGGTGCTGCATCAGCCGGGGAAGTCTCTCCAGGAGCTCCCACCCGGCGGCCACCAACAGCACCTCGCCCACGGCGACGGCGATCGGCTGGGCCGGGGCGGCGCGCAGGACGATGACCAACACCGCCGCTTGCCCCAGGGCGGCAAGGAGACGCAGCGCCAGTCGCCCGTGCCGCTCGGCTCGGGCAGCGGCCCACTCGGCGGACTCGACGTCGGCCATGGCGCTCGTCGCCGTCCGCTGAGCCTGCGGCAGGGCGTCCAGGCACCGCAGTTCGTTGAAGGCCGCCCGGCTGCCGAGCAGCACAGAACGGAGTGCGGCCCTGGCCTCCGCGGCCTCGGCGAGGTGGGTTCGCGCACGGTGGTCGGCGTGCCGGACACAGGCGAAGCCGACAGCCAGGACGACCAGTTCGGCCACGCCCAGTACCGGCATGGCCCATAGCAGCAGTGTCACGACCAGGCACGAGGTGGTGACCGCTGCCGCCAGCGGTGCGATGACGTTCGCGGGCAGGCTGGCGACGGTCTCCACATCGGCGGTGAGCCGGGTGAGCAATGTCCCGTCGCGTTGTCCGCGCAACTCGCGAGGGGTGAGGCGGGCAGCGCCGCGGGCCAGCCGAGCTCGCAGGGCCACCTGGGTGGCCAGCAGTGTCCGGTGGTTGTCCAGGCGTTCGAGGTAGCGCAGACCGGTGCGGGTGAGGGCCAGTGCCCGGACGGCGCCCGAGGGGTACATCCAGGACCAGGTGGTGTTGGCCTGGAGGGTGACCACGGCACAGGTCGTCAGGAACCAGCCGGACACACCGAGCAGTGCTGCGCCGCTGAGTTCTGCCGCCGCGGCGAACAGCATGCCGGTCAGGAGGGCGCGGCGCGGAGCCGCTGTACGCAGCAGCCGCCAGGCGCTGATCCGGTTCATCGGGCCCTCCCGTGGTCCAGCGTGATGACGTGGTCCGCCAGCGGCAACAGCGCGGGACTGTGGGTGGCGAGCAGGACCGTACGGTCGCGGGCCAGCGTGCGCAGCGCGGACAGGACGCGCCGCTCCGCCTCCGGGTCGAGGTGGACGGTGGGTTCGTCCAGGCACAGCACAGGTGCGTCCCGCAGCAACGCCCGGACGAGAGCCAGCTGTTGGGACTGGCCGGAGGAGAGGCCGGTGCCGCGTTCGCCGAGCGGTGTGTCCAGCCCCTGCGGCAGCGCGGCCAGGAGGTCCTCGAAGCCGAGGGAGGCGACGGCGTCCAGCAGGTCATGGTCGCTCGCGGTGGGCCGGGCGAGGAGAAGGTTCTCGCGCAGGGTGCCGGGCAGCAGGTGCGCGGGCTGGCCCACCCAGGCGACCCGGCTGGGGTCGGCGGAAACCGGAAGGCGGTTCAGCAGGTGGAGGGCGCGTCCACCGTGCGGGGCGTACAGCCCGGCCGCGACGGCGAGCAGGGTGGACTTGCCGGCCCCGCTGGGGCCGGTGACGGCGAGGCACCGCCCCGGTGCGAGGTACACGCTGACACGGTCCAGCGCGGGTGCGTCCTGTCCGGGGTGATGGACCGTGACGGCTTCCAGGCACACCCCGGGTGGCGCCGCGGCAGGTCGGGCACGTCGGGCATGCCGGGCATGCCGGGCGGGTGGCAGCACGGTTTCGCGATCCGCGTCCGCGTCCAGGACCTGGGCCAGCAAGCCGGCGGCGGCGGTCGCCCGGGCGCGGGCGTGGTAGCCGGCGGCCAGGTCCCGGGTCGGCGCGAAGTAGGCGGGCACCAGGACCAGGACGAACAGCGCGGCGGACAGGCTCATGTGGTCCGGTACGACGGGCAGGTCCAGGTAGTCGAGCAGGACCAGTCCGCAGTAGGTCGCCACCACGGCGAGGGTGCCGGTGATGAGCAGTTCGACCCACGCGGTCGACAGGAAGGCGATCCGCAGTACTTTCTCGGTGCGGCCGGCGACCTCCCGGTCGTGCCGGGCCAGCGCGTCCGCCGCCTGGTCGTGTGCCCCGAGCCCGACCAGGGTGGGCAGCCCGCGCAGGTGGTCCAGCAGCCGGGCCTGGTGGGTGCGGATCGCCGTCAGTTGGGCTCGTACAGCGGTCTGCGTGCCCAGGCCGATGACCTTCACATTGGCCGGCAGCAGCGGGGTGGCGGCCAGTACGAGTAGGGCGACGAACCAGCTGCGGGAGGCGATCGCGGCCAGGGTGAGGCCGCTGCCGAGCAGCATGGTGGTCCGCGCGGGCAGGTAGTCGGTGAGCCAGTCGGTCAGCTGGCCGACCTCGCCGTCGACGGCCTGGACCAGCGCCGCGTCGTCCAGGTCGGTGCGGGCCGGGCCGCGGGCGGGCAGCGCCGTCTCGATGAGCCGGCCGCGCAGGGTCTCGCGTACGGTGCGGGAGCCGCGCGCGGCCGCCGCGTCGCCCGCGGCCAGCAGTACGGCGCGCAGCGCGACGCCGACTGCTATGAGCAGGGCGGGAAGGAGTACGGCCGCCGCGGGGTAGGGGGCGCCTTGGAACGCGGACAGGCCGCGCTGGGCGCCCCAGGAGAGCCCACCCGCCCAGATGACCGTGCCCAGCGGGGCCGCGCCGCGCAGCAGGCCCGCGCGACGCAGCTCCCGCCCGCCGACGGCCGCCCATTCCTGCAACCTGGCGGGCACCGGGTCCGCGGCCCGGTCCGCGGCGAGTTCGTCCAGGAGCACGGCGGTGGTGCTCACGAGGTGGTCTCCGCCTCGAAGCCATCAATGTCCGCGATGTCGGCGACATTCGCGAGGTCCGGGTGAAAGTACCCGGCGCGCCGGTCCCGGCGGTCGCCGACGATCCAGGCGGCCAGCGCCGTGCAGCCCAGGACGGTGACGCCGACGGGGCCGATCCAGTCGGCGACACCGCCGAACACGTCCTGGGACAGGGCCGTTGCGAGGATGCCGAGCATCACCAGCAGGGTCCGCCGCACGACCGTCCGCGCGGTACCGGAGGGCGCGAGAGAGACCGCCAAGGGGTACGTGCGGGCGTGCAGCGGCGGGATCGGACGCTCCACCGGATCGGTGTACTTGCCGCGGAAGCTCCGCCAGGCGTAGATGTTGTAGGCCAGTACGAACGGCATACACAGCCCGACGCCCAGGACCAGGAAGAGCTGGGAGGAGTGCGGGCTCGCCGCCTGATGGACAGTGAGCCCGGGCGGTACGACGACCGGTACGGAGACCACCGCCAAGCCCAGCAGCCCACACGTCATCAGCGTGGCCACGGCCGCGAACGGCCGCCAGTCGGGGCGCCGGCCGAAGCCGTACCAGGCGACCGCACCGGCCACGACGGCGGCGACGACCGCGAGCCAGAACAACACGGCCCGCCCGGGCTGGCCCAGCTGCAACTGCTGCGGGTCGGCGCTCGGCAGCACCAGGCCGAGTACGACCGCCATGACGGCGGTGAGCATCAGCAGCGACCGTCCGGTGCGGCGGACGCCCGACCGCGACCAGCCCTCGGTCTTGTCCTGCAGCCAGGCGGCCCCGGCCAGCAGGTAGACGGCGACCAGGCCGAGCGCGCACAGCACGCTGTAGAGGCTGAGCCAGTCGAAGGCCCCGCCCTGGAAGGTGCCGTTGCGTTGGTGCGGGCCGGTGAGCACGGCGCCGAGGACGAGACCTTGGCACACGGCCGCAGCGAGCGACGCCCCGCCGAACAGCAGCGCCCATCCTCGCCGGTAGCCGCCGGCCGCGCTCTGCATCTCCAGGCCCAGCCCGCGCAGGATGACGGCGATCAGCATGCCGATCAACGGCAGGTAGACGCTGGGCAGAATCACGGCGTAGGCGCCCGGCAGGCCGGCCCAGAGGACGACGCCGGCCAGGATGATCCAGCTCTCGTTGGCGTCCCAGGCGGTGGCGACGATCTCGCCGTACTCCCGTCGGCGCTCCGGCCGGGCCGCCAGGCTGAGCATGCCCACCCCGAGGTCGTAACCGTCGAGTACGACATACATGGCGAGGGAGAAGAGGACCAGGGCGTAACTGGCGTACTCAAGCAACGAGGGCCTCCGATGCGTCGGGCGAGGCGGGCCCGGTGGCCAGTGCCTCGGGGCCGGCCTTGACCGTGCGGACGATGTAGCGGGCCCAGATGGCCAGCAGAGTGACGTAGAGCAGGACGAAACCGATCAAGCTAGCGGCGACTTCGAACGTGGTCAGGTGGGAGACCGCGTCGGCGGTGCGCAGTTGGCCGTAGACCACCCAGGGCTGGCGGCCCGTCTCCGCGACGATCCAGCCGCCGGTGATGGCGATGATCCCGGCCGGGGTCATCCACACCATCCACCGCAGGAAGCGTGGGGAGTCGAACAGGCGGCGCCGCATGCGCAGGACGACGCCCGCGAAGGCGGTGGCGAACATGAGCAGCGCGGTGAAGTACATGGCGCGGAAGCCGTAGAAGGTGGTCCACATGTTGGGGCGCTCGTCGGGCGGGGTCTGCAGCAGTCCGGGCGTCGTCGTCTTGCCGCTGAGGTCCTGGGCGATGACCGAACCGAGATAGGGAATGCCGAGCTGCAGCCGGTTCTCGCCCTTGTCGGTGTCAGGGACGATCAGCACGTTGTAGCCGTTGTTGTCGCTCTTCCAGTTGCCCTCGAAAGCCTCCAGCTTGGGGAGTTGGTGCTGGCCCATGAAGACCGCCGTGCCGTCTCCCACGTACAGCTGCACCGGCATCAGAACGCCCAGCACGCCGAGCGCGATCGACAGGCAGCGGCGGGCCATGGGCTGGGCCTGGACCCGGTTCTTCACCAGGTACCAGGCGGAGATTCCGCCGACGAACCAGGCGGCGCTGATCAGCACGGCCAGCAGCATGTGCGGGAAGCGGTGGGCGAAGGCGGGGTTGAACAGGATGCTGATCCAGTCCCTGGCGTGGAACTGGCCGGCGACCTTCTGGTAGCCGACCGGGTCCTGCATCCAGCTGTTGGCCGACAGGATCCAGGTGGTGGACAGCAGCGTTCCGAAGGCGACCATCCAGCTGGCCAGGGCCATGGTGCGCGGGCGGATCCGCCCGTCCCCGTAGAGCATCAGGCCGATGAACCCCGCCTCCAGGAAGAAGGCGGTGATCACTTCCATGCCGATGGTGACTCCGATGATCGGCCCGACCGCGTGGGCCTACATGCCCCAGTTGAGGCCGAACTCGAACGTCATCACCGTGCCCGCGACCACGCCCAGGCCGAAGCCGACGGCGAAGATCTTCTTCCAGAACCGGAAGATCTGCAGGTACAGGGGGTTCCCCGTGCGCACGTAGACCGTGTACACGACGGCGAGGAGCACGGACAGGCCGACGGTGAGCGCGGGGAAGGTCATATGGAAGATCGCGGTGATCGCGAACTGCCATCGGGACAGCTCGACGACGGTTGACGAGTCCATGGGTACTCCAGGGGAGGCGGCGGTTCTTGGCGGGGCTCGCGCGTGTTCACGGCCCGCGCTGGGCGAGGCATCAGGCACGGGGCGCCCTGGTGGGCCTTCGCCGGGGGCCGCTGTCGCGTACCGGGTCCGTCGCGGCGGCCGAGTCGGCCAGGGGGAGAGGACGCGGTCGCCGCCCCGTGGCACTGACACGCTAGACGGCTGAGCGGCTACGACGATTGCCTGCGAGCGCCGGGCACTTGCCCACCGCTGCACACTTCCGGTCAGACAGGCAGCGGCCCACCACACGGACCGAGACAGGGCGCTGACGGGCAAGCTCCGCTGCACGCACAGGCATGACGGCCGTCCGGCCGGTGCCTACATTTCGGGCACCCACACAGCTGCCGGAACGAAGAGGCCCCCATGCAGTTCGGAATTTTCTCGGTGGGGGACGTGACCCCCGACCCGACCAACGCCCGTACCCCGTCGGAGCACGAGCGCATCAAGGCGATGGTCGCCATCGCGTTGAAAGCGGAAGAGGTCGGCCTGGACGTCTTCGCGACCGGTGAGCACCACAACCCGCCGTTCGTGCCGTCGTCGCCGACCACGATGCTCGGCTACATCGCCGCCCGTACCGAGAAGTTGATCCTTTCCACCGCCACGACGCTGATCACCACCAACGACCCGGTGAAGATCGCCGAGGATTACGCGATGCTCCAGCACCTGGCCGACGGCCGGGTCGACTTGATGATGGGGCGCGGCAACACCGGCCCGGTGTATCCGTGGTTCGGCCAGGACATACGGCAGGGCCTCAACCTTGCCAAGGAGAACTACGCGCTGCTGCGCCGGCTGTGGCGCGAGGACGTCGTGAACTGGGAGGGCAAGTTCCGCACGCCCCTGCAGGGGTTCACGTCCACGCCCCGTCCGGTGGATGGCGTACCGCCGTTCGTGTGGCACGGATCGATCCGCTCCCCGGAGATCGCCGACCTGGCGGCTTTCCACGGCGACGGCTTCTTTCACAACAACATTTTCTGGCCGGCCGACCACACGAGGCAGATGGTCCAGCTGTACCGGCGACGGTATGCGCACTACGGGCACGGCACGCCCAAACAGGCGATCGTCGGACTGGGGGGCCAGGTGTTCATGCGCAAGAACTCCCAGGACGCCGTACGGGAGTTCCGCCCCTACTTCGACAACGCGCCCGTGTACGGGCACGGGCCGTCGCTGGAGGAGTTCACCGAGCAGACGCCGCTGACGGTGGGTTCTCCCCAGGAGGTCATCGAGCGGACGCTGTCCTTCCGTCAGGTCGTCGGCGACTACCAGCGGCAGTTGTTCCTGATGGACCACGCGGGTCTGCCCCTGAAGACCGTTCTGGAACAGCTCGACATCCTTGGCGAGGAGGTGGTGCCCGTGCTGCGGAAGGAGTTCGCGATCGGCCGCTCGGCCGACGTGCCGGACGCGCCGACACACGCGTCCCTTGTGGCCACCGCAGCGCCCTCGAAGGGAGACACGGCCGCATGAAGCTGGTAGTCGTGTCCGCCGGCCTGAGCACCCCGTCCTCCACGCGCCTGCTCGCGGACCGTCTCGCCGAGTCGGCCCGCGGTGAACTCGCCGCTCAGGGCCACGACGTGGAGACCGACGTCATCGAGCTGCGGGAACTGGCCGTCGCCGTCGCCAACAACTTCGTGACTGGCTTCCCGGTGCCCCAACTGGCCACCGCGATCGACGCGGTGACGGGCGCGCACGGCCTGATCACAGTGACCCCCGTGTTCACCGCCTCCTACAGCGGGCTGTTCAAGTCCTTCTTCGACCTGATCGACCCGGACGCCCTCACCGGGACGCCGGTCCTCGTCGCGGCGACGGGAGGAACAGCCCGCCACTCCCTGGTCCTGGAACACGCCCTCCGCCCGCTCTTCGCCTACCTGCGTGCCGTCGTCGTACCCACCGCGGTCTACGCGGCGTCCGAGGACTGGGGATCCGGCGGTGACGAGTACACCGCGGGCCTACCCGCGCGCATACGGCGGGCGGGTGGCGATCTGGCCGCGCTTATGGCCGCCCGCCCGGCCGAGGAGGCGCCCGAGGACGACATCACCGCGCTCGAACGGCAGCTCTCCGATCTGCGCTTCGACTGAGGCCGACCCCGCAGGCCACAGAACGGGGACGCGGATTCACCGACCGAGCCGGGGCCTGCCGCGCTCGGGCTGGAGGAAGCCGAAGGTGGAAGCTGGTGAAAGCAGGGGCGCGGTCCGCGGCCGTCGGAATCCAGTTACCATCCGCCCAGCTGGAGCTTGTCCCGCAACTGGCCACGGGAGGAGATCCCCAGCTTCGGATAGATCCGGTACAGGTGTGCTCCGATGGTGCGGTGTGAGAGGTAGAGCTGCTGGCCTATCTCCCGGTTGGAGAGCCCCGTCGCGGCCAGCTGCGCGATCTGCAGTTCCTGCGGTGTGAGCAGATCCCAGTCCGCGGGCATGCTCTGCGTGCCACCCTCGCCCGCGGAGCGGAGCTCTTGGCACGCGCGCTCGTGCCAGGGGCGAGTCCCCAGCGAGGCGAAGGACTCCCTGGCGATGCGCAAGGGCACCCGGGACTCCATCACCCGGCGTCTACGCCGCAGCCATGCGCCGTAGGCGAGCAGGAGGCGCGCCCGCGTGAAGGGATCCCGGGACAGGTCCAGATCGAGCGCCGACCGGAACGGTGCCTCGGCGTCCTCGTCGTCTGCCAGGAGGGCGTGCGCGAACCCCAGGTTCGCCCTGATCAGCCGGGCCGTTGTGGTCGCGGCCGATGCGTCGAGCCGGCTGAGGGCGTCGCGCGCCACGGCGCGTTCCTCGTCGCTCACTGCGGCCTCGGCGAGCGTCGTGATCGCGATGGTCTGGAGATAGGGATGGTGCGCGGGGTCCGCGGGGTCGAAGACCCGCCACACGCAGGCGAACGCCTCGGCGTGACGGCCGGCCGCGAGTCCGATCATGCCTCGCGTGATCTGGATGAAGGCGAGGTGGCCGGCATTCGCCCTGGCGAGTCCCTGGCGTTCAGCCTGTGCGTTGGTGGCCTGCGCCGTTTCCAGGTCCCCGAGTACCGCCGAGAACTGGGCCTTCGCGATGAGCGCACCGGTGAGCCAGCGAGGCCGGGCGTTCTCCTCCGAGAGCCGGATGGCCTCCGCCACGCTCGGCAGGCCCGATTCCCAGTCCACGATGTGCGCCGAGGTGTACGACAAGGACACCAAGGTCTGGGCGAGGAGTCCCAGCCGTCCCTGGGCCCGCAGACCGGCCGCCCCCTGACGGAGGAAGCCCGCCGCGTGGTCGTAGCCACCGACCATCGTGGCCACCGTACCGAGCGTGGTGGCGGCGGAGGCGTCGTAGCCGCCCTCCCTCTCCAGGCGCTCGAGCCGCTCGATCACCGTCGCGCCGCGCTCGAGCGGAGTCGCGCCGGCCAGGACGAACAACAGATCTGGGTGCAGCTCCGGCACAGGCAGCCGCTCAGCCGCGGCCACCACACGCTCGCACAGAGCGCGCCCCGGGTTGTCCCACCAGCATCGTGTCGCTGCCGCTCGGAGAAGCCGCAGCGCGAGTTCGGGATCACCGGCGGTCGCCGCCTCCTCCGCCGTGGTGAGGAGGAGGTGCAGCCGAGGGATGCTTTTCGACACATCGATTTCGAGTCCCTCGCCCAGCAGCACCGTGTGTGCCCGCTCCAGCACGTCTGCCGCCAGCGGTGCCGCCAACTGCAGAAGGGCCGCGGCCTGATCCGTCCTGCCGAGGTCGAGGGCCAATTCTGCCGCTTTGAGCAGGCGTTTTACCTTGTGTGAAGGGATTTCGCTGAGTGCGATCGACCGTTCCAGGGCCGCCAGGGCCACGGCCGGCGCGCCTCGCGTCTCTGCTCTGGCGGCTGTCTCGTCCAGTTCCGCGGCGACGGATTCGTCGTGCCGACCGCTGGCCGCGGCCCTGTGCCAGGTCTGACGGTCGGACTGACCGTCCAGGACCGTGGCCAGCGCGCCGTGCGCGGCGAGTCGCTCGGCAAGCGAAGCGGTCTGGAGGACCGCCGACCGCACGAGAGGGTGGCAGAACCGGATCCGGTATTCGTCCGCGGTGACCAGGCCGATCGCCAGCGCGGGGGACAAGGATTCCGGCGAGACGTCGGTGCCCGCCAGTACCGAAGCGGCCGCGAGCACCTCTCCCAGCGCCCCTTCGTCGTCGGAGGCCGTGACGAGCAGCATGCTCCTTGTGTCGGACGGCAGGTCGAGCAGCCTGGATGTGAATGCTTGTTCGAGTCTTGCGGTGAGAGGGATGGCTGAGGAGGTCAGTGCCTCGGCCGGTGCTCCCTGCTCACGTAGCGCGGCAGGCAGTTCGATGAGGGCCAGGGGGTTGCCCGCGGCCGCGTCGAGCACCCGGTGCCGGAGCGGCGGTTCCAGCTGCGGCTCCACGGCATTCAGAAGGGCCCCGGCATCGGTCGTGGTCAGGGGGCGGAGCCGGAGCTCGCGCAGTGCGAGGGCATCCAGGCACGTGGTGTGCCCGTCGCGGATGCCGAAGAGCATCCCCAAGGGTTCGGGCCCGAGCCGTCGGGCGATGAACGCGAGAACGTCCAGGGTCGGCGAGTCGAGCCACTGCGCGTCGTCGATGATCAGCAGCATGGGTGCTTGGCCGGCGGCTTCGCCGAGCAGGTCGAGCGTGGCCAGAGCGATCATGAAGAGCTGCGGTGCACTCCCCGTAGGGGATGGCTCGGCCATTCCAAAGGCCCCCAGCAGCGCTTCCGCCTGAACCGGCGGCAGACCTGGGACTCGGTCCAGCATCGTTCGCGTCAGCTGGTACAGCCCGGCGAAGGGCAGATGGCTTTCGGCCTCCACGCCGGTCGCGGTGAGCACGGTGACTCCCGAGCGCTCGGCCTGGCGCGCGGCCCGTGCAAGGAGCGCGGACTTACCGATGCCGGCAGCACCGCGGACCACGAGCGCCCCGCCTGTCTTGGGCAGTCCATCAATGAGGGCGTCGAGAGCGGTGAACTCCTCGTCTCTGCCGAATAGCTCGTGGTCCGACACCCGATGCCCTCCAGACCCAGTGCATTGATCAGCAAAAAGCATTGTATGTGCGTCAGGGGTGCGGGGGGCCCGAGCGAGAGTGCGGCGTACGCAGAGCCCCCGGCCACAGTCACTTCGCAGTCATCGTGCCGATGCCCCGGGCGCGGACCGGCCCCAGGCTCGGTGGTGAAGTCATTGAAGTTTGAAAGGTAAGAAATATGACGCCAGGCGCACCGCGACTCGATGAACACAGCTTCGCCGGCAACCTCCTCACCACAGACACGGTGCCTGCCCACCGACGACGGGAGTACTGGCGTGATGCCCTGTCCCGGACCTTCGGCGCGGTGGACATGTCCGTCCCCGAAGAGGTGAACTCCGGAACGATCCGCACGGCACCGCTGGGCGGGCTCCAGGTCACCACGGTGGACGGCGATCCCCTCGAAGCCCGGCGCACGCCGCGGCTCATCGCACAGGGCGACGAGGACGAGTACGTGGTCGTGAAGCTTCTGAGCAAGGGTGTTGCCAGACTTGAGCAGGATGCCCGCGACGTGGGCGTACGGCCCGGGGAAGTCTTCATCTACGACATGGCACGGCCGGTTCGGCTGATCCTTCCCGAGTGCTTCCAGACGAAAGCCCTTGTTCTGCCACGGCAGGTTCTGGGGCTGAGCGAATCGGACCTGCGCCAGATCACAGCATCTCCCCTTCGCTCCGACATGGCACTCGGCGGACTGCTGTCCGTCCTTCTGTCCCGGCTCGCGGACACCGCGGGATCGTATCGACCGCACACAGGTGAGCTGCTCGCCCGCAATGTCGTGGACCTGCTGACCGTCCTGGCCGATGAACAACTCGGCAGGATCTCCGAGGGGACACCGAGCGGTGATGCGGCGGTGCTGCTGCGGATCCGGTCGTTCATCGCCCGGCACCTGGCCGATCCCGACCTGACCCCGGAGGTCATCGCCCGGGCCCACCACATCTCCGTGCGCTACCTGCACAAGATCTTTGAGGGCGCGGACACCACGGTCAGTCGCTGGATCCAGAGCCGCCGCCTGGAAGAGTGCCGACGGGATCTGCTTCATCGCGAGGCCGCGAATCGCACCATCGCCGCGGTGGCGCACCGGTGGGGTTTCACCAGTGCCGCCCACTTCAGCCGGGTGTTCCGGGCCGCCTATGGGATGTCCCCCAGCGAGTGGCGCGACACCCACAGACCATAGCCGTGCCCGTCTGGGAATCACCGATCGTGGAAGTCCGCGCCCGGGGCTCTCACGGGCAATACGTCGTACGTTCTACGACAAGCTACTTCCATTGGCGACTTTAGGGTCATTTGCGTAGGCGCTGCCCCCCAAAGAACAGTCGCTGATCGAGGTAAGAAATGACTCAGCCGTTTCCCGGTGCCGCCGATGGCACCTCGGTCACTCACGACGTCGTCGTGCATGTCGTCGTCGCGGAGGAACCGCCGATATCCCTGCCCGCCGAGCTGCGCTACGACAGGACAGACCCCTACGCCGTGTGCCTCTCCCTCGGGGGGACGTCGACCGGCACGGTCGACTGGGTCTTCGCCCGCAGTCTCCTGTCGGAGGGATGGAGCCGACCGGTGGGTGTCGGCGACGTCCTGGTGATACCCCGGCACTGCCGCCATCGGCACTCGGTGCGCATAGTCGTGAGGTCCGCCGCGGGTGCCGCCTTGCTGGACATCGCGGCTTCGGCGGTAGCGGCGTTCTTGGCGCACACCGACAGGGTGGTGCCACCGGGTACGGAGGGACTCCACATCGACCTGGACCGTGTCGTGGCCGAACTCATGGCGGGAAGTGAGTGACGGCCGGCTCGGGGACAACATGCCGCCCCTCGCTGTCGCGAACATGGCGGCAGCGATGCACACTCGGCACGGTCGGCGATACGCGCACCGGTGTCCCTGCGGGGCTGTCCGGATGAACCATGGGCTGCGGTACGCGGGGATGCTGATGGCTTGCGTGCCAGAGGATGGCCGGCGTGTTGTGGCGGCGACGCGGGTCCAGCCGCGGCTGGAGCACGTCACCGGCCCTACGGCCGGTCAAGATGGTCACGGCCGCCGCGCGGACCGTGCGGGCGCTGCTGCAGATCGGGCCGACCGGGTGCGCGTCCCCGCGGCTGTCCGCATCGACTCGTCGTGCCTGCCGCGTCGCATAGGGGGAGCGCCGCCGGGGGACCGGGGGTCACCTGATGTGCCGCCACAGTGCGGCTACGGCTGCGGGTGGCTCGCCGGGTGGGCGTACCACCATCACCTTCCAGCTCGGTGCATGCCGGGCGAACCGGTATGTCGTCAGGTCGGGGAAGCGGGTCGCGATGGACCGGGGCATGATGCAGACGCCCAGGTCGTTGCGGACCAGCTCGGACGCGGCCACGATGTCGTTGACCTCGAACGTGGTTTTGCGGTCGACGCCGGCGGCGCGGAACGCCCGGTCGACCGCGTGGCGGATCGCCCAGCCGGGGCTGAAGTCCACCAAGGGCAGCTCGGCGACGGCATCCGGTTCAATGGTGCCCTCCGGAGTTCTCGCGGCGAGGTCCCGCTGGGGTGAGGCCACCAGCACCATCTCCTCACGGGAGAGCAGGCGGGTCACCAGTCCGCGCTGCTGCTGGCGGTCGAGTGCTACCACCGCCAAGTCCACCGTGCCCTCGCGCAGAGCCTGCCGGATGTCGGCCACCGCCGCCTGACGCAGGTGGACCACCACTGCGGGGTGTTCCGCCCGCAGCGCGGCCAGCGCGTGGTGGAGTCCCGCCCAGACGCCCTGCATCGTGCCGACCGTCACCCGGCCACGCAGCTCACCCGTGGCCGCGGCGACCACCTCGCGCGCCAGTTCGGCAGCGCGCAGCGCTGCTCGTGCGGCAGGTACGAACGCCTCGCCGGCCGGAGTGAGCGCCACACGATGCGTGGTCCGGGTGAACAGGGGGGTTCCAAGCTCACGTTCCAGGGCGCGCACCGTCCCGGAGACTGCGGACTGGACTACGTGCAGACGCTTCGCCGCCGCGGTGAATCCACCCGCGTCCGCCACCGCGACGACGACTTCCATCTGCCGGAGATCCATCATCCGCCTCCTGGTGACGCAGCGCTCCTCCGACCAGGGCACGAGCTTCGTGCATGGTATGTCCACCCTCCAGCTCGGCAAGCGTCTCGGCGTCGCCGTCGATGGCCCGTAGCGTGGTGGGCATCGCTCGGGCCATGTCGGCGTTGCTGAACGGTCCTTCGCGTCCCTCTTGGCCTCACCTGGGTGAAGGTCGGCGATCTGCCGCATCGAAGGCGGATCGCCGACCTCTTGCTCAAAGGCACGCGTTACTCGAAGTCACCGCAGGTGGCCGTCGGCGTCACGGCGTTCGGTGGTCCAGTAGAGGAGTGCCAGGAGGGGCAGGGCTGCGCCCAGGGCGGTGACGGCGTTCCAGCCCTCGGCGTTGTAGATGAGGGAGCCGAGTTGGGAGCCGAGGGCGCCGCCGAGGAAGAAGGTGGCGATGAAGGCGCTGTTGAGGCGGGCTCGGGCGGTGTGGTCGAGCTGGTAAATGGTGTGCTGGCCGAGGATGAGGGTGGCCTGTACGGCCATGTCGATCAGGATCGCGGCCAGGGCGATCAGGACGATGCTGTGCTGGCCGAAGCCGGCGAGCGAGAACGCCACGGCGGCGAGGGCGAGTGCGGCACCGGTCGCGGGCCGTGTCAGCTTGCGGTCGGCCCAGTGCCCGGCGGCCGGGGCGATGGCGGCTCCGGCCGCTCCGACGAGGGCGAAGATGCCGACCCCCACCTCGGAGTAGTGGAACCGGGGCCCGGTGAGGACGTACGAGATGGTCGTCCAGAAAGCGCTGAACGAACCGAACATCGCCGCCTGGTACAGCCCGCGCCGCAGCAGCTCTGGATGGGTGCGCACCAGCTGGACGGTGGAGCGCAGCACGTGGGCATAGGGGATGTTCGTGGTGGGCGCGTGCTGCGGCAGAGCAGCGTGCAGGGCCAGGGCGAGGAGAGCCATGAGCGCGGCGGAGCCGAGGTAGACGACGCGCCAGCCGGCGAGATCGGAGACCAGGCTGCTGAGGGTCCGGGAGAGCAGGATGCCGGTGAGCAGGCCACTCATCACGCGTCCGACGATGCGGCCGCGGGCGTGGTCGGGGGCGAGGCTCGCGGCGAAGGGCACGAGGATCTGCGCGACGACCGACGTTGCGCCGCTGATCAGGGAGGCGGTCAGCAGCAGGGGGAAGTTCGTGGCGAGTCCGGCCGTGACGAGGGCGACCGTGGTGACCGCCAGCAGCACGGTGATCAGGCGGCGCTTCTCCAACCGGTCGCCGAGCGGGACCAGGAAGAGCATGCCGACCACGTAGCCGACCTGGGTGAGGGTGATCAGCCAACCCGCGCCCGTCGTGCTGACGTGGAAGGCGTCACGCAGTGAGGAGAGCAGCGGCTGGGCGTAGTACAGGTTGGCGACGGTCATGCCGGAGGCGACGGCCAGCAGCGCTACCAACCAGCCCGGCACACCATGTGCGGGCTCGGCGCTCGTCCCGTCTCGACGGGAGCTGTGGAGATCGGATGACTGGGACACTGGGACCTTCTTCAGGACGGGGAGCCGGGTCGGGCCGGCTCGGGAGGATGCCTTCGGCGGTCGAGCAGCTCCTGCGCTGCTGTCAGGCGGAACAGCGCTCGGTCAGACTCCCCGGCTTCCCCGTTCCAAGCGATGATCCAAGATGTTGTTTATCTTGATCAGAGATGGACTTGGGACCACGGAATCCGGGGCAGGAATTCGATGTCAGTGAGGAGCGATGGTCCGTCCCCGCCCGTCAGCGCCCTCACCCGGGTCGACCGCCGGCGCCTCGCCCGGGTACCGCACCCGGTCCTTCACCAGCGCCGGCCACTCCCGGCCCGCGACGGCCTCCTGCGTGGAGAGCCCGGCCGGCAGGGTGTACGGAACCGCGGGCAGGTCCGGCAGGTCAGCGGCCGACCAGGCGCCCACGACATCCGGAAACTCCCGGGCCGCCGAGCAGTCCACCCCGCGCAGCACGCCGTGAGCGGCCTCGCTTCTCACACATGCGGCGTCCAGACACCCCGGCACCTTGATGTCCGCGACAAAGCGGCTTCTTCCGTGAGGAGCCGTTCGTCCTCACGCCTCGTCCATTTCGCCAACGATCACACCTCTATGCATCGTGGTTTGCGGGAGTCGACCTTGCGAGAGCCGCACCCACACGTCACGTAGCGCACGCGGGTTCTGTGGCTCATCGCCGTGTTGTCTTTGGGGAACGGCAACGCTGCTCAGTCCAGCTACCGCGACGGTAACCACATGAAGAAGCGACGTAGAAGGGCTGTGCGCGGTCAGGACAGGACCGTGCACTGTCGCACATGCCGGCCCCTGTCAGAGGGCGCAGCCCGGCACGTCGGCGTCGTCGGCCTCCGTACTGCGCTGTGCTGCGGGCAGCGCAGCCGCCTCCCGGCCAGCCCGTCTCACGTCCCTGATCTAGCGGATTCACGCGATGTGCCGACACACGCCCGTTGGCACGGTGTCCAGAAAGCACACCGGCTGAAGGGCGGAGATCATGTCGCCGGAATCATCGACACCGGAACCCGGGAGGCAGCTCTCGGACACCCTCTACACCACGGATTCGGTGCCCCCCGACCAAAGACTGACGTACTGGCGCGCAGCCCTGTCCCAGACGTTCGCCGCAATGGACATTGCCGTCCCGGACGAGATCTGCTCGGGCACCATCCGAACGTCCCGGCTGGGCCATCTGCAGGTCGCCACGGTGCAGGGCGATTCCTTGCGGGCGCGGCGGACTCCGCAGCTGATCGCGCGGAGCAAAGACCAGCACCTGGTCGTAAAGCTTTTGGTCAAAGGCGTCGCCAGAGTCGAGCAGGACGCCCGCGAGGTCCACCTGCATCCCGGGGAGATCGTCTTCTGTGACATGGCACGCCCGCTGCGGATGGAATTCCCCCATCCGTTCCAGACGAAATCCCTTGTCCTACCGCAGTGGCTCCTGGGCCTGGGAGAGTCCGACCTGCAACGGCTCACAGCGACACCCGTCCGCCCCGACACGACGTTGGGCTCACTGCTGTCACCGTTTCTGACCCAGCTCGTGGACACGGCGGCAACGTACCCGTCGGCCACCGGTGAAGTATTGGACCGCCACGTCGTCGACCTCCTCACCGTCCTGGTCGGAGAGCGACTTCACCAGGAGGTAGGTGACACGCCGAGCGGAACCCGGGTACTGCTGCCGCGGATCCAGGTGTTCATCGACCGGCACCTCGCCGATCCGGACCTGACGCCGGACGCCATAGCCCGCGCACACCAGATTTCCGTACGCTACTTGCACAAGCTCTTCCAGACCGAGGACGTCACCGTCAGCCGATGGATCCAGCGCCGTCGGCTGCAGGAGTGCCGACGTGAGCTTGCCCGCCGGGAGGCCGCAGGCCGGACCATCGCCGCAGTGGCTCGCCGGTGGGGTTTCACAAGCGCCGCCCACTTCAGCCGGGTATTCCGGGACGCTTATGGGCTGTCCCCCGCCGAGTGGCGGGACTCTGCGGCGCGAGCGCTTCGTATTCCTCCGTCGCCGAGTTGCGTGTCGGAGGCCGCGGTGGCCTGAGGCGAGGAAGTGTCCGTAGCCAGGTAACGGGGCCCGCAACGTCATCCCGCCCAGCCATGCCAGGGCTCCGCCGGCGGCATGGCTGTCTCACCCTATGTACCGAGTTGTGCACTGAGCTGCCGCTCTTGCCATAGTGGACCCCCGGCTCGTCGTCGGCACCTGCCGGAGCCGTCTTCCGGCACCAGCAGCCGACGCCGAAGGGGCGGAGGTAGCCGTCGGCATGGGATGAGCCCGGCTCCGGCCGGCGAGTGCGGACTGGGAGTGGCACGAGTGGCGAGGTCAGGCGGATCGCTGTCCCGAAGCGGTCTGCGCGGCCGAGAGGTCGAGCTCGAAGAGCTGCAGACGCTGATCGCCTCGGTGGTCCGCACCGGAAGCGGCGCGCTGACCCTGATCCGGGGCGAACCGGGCATCGGCAAGACCACGCTGCTCGCCGAGGCCGTCACCAGAGCCAGGTCAGCGGGATTCTCGGTCGGCCTCGGCAAGGCCGATGAGCTGCATCACATCGTGCCGCTCTCATCGCTGGCGGCCTGCGTCCTGCACGGTGATCAGCCACTGCTGTCCGGCGATGCCTTTGCCGATCTCGCGCGCAATCATGATCAGCGGATCTGGCTGGTGGAGCGCCTCGCGGAAGCGATCGAAGCCAGATCAGGCAGCGTGCCGGTGCTGATCGCCCTGGACGACGTGCAATGGGCCGATTCGCTGAGCATGTTCGCCCTGAAGCAGCTGCCGACCCGCTTGCGGACTTCGCCGGTGCTGTGGATGCTGACCGGGCGACAGGGCCTCCCTGGGCCGGCGGAGGAGATCGTCGCGGCTGCGCAGGACGAACTCCCCACGGTCACCGTGCCCTTGGGCCCACTGTCCGGCGCGGCCATCGGCCAAGTGGTCGGCGACACACTGGGGGCGGCCGTCGACGAGCGGGTACGGGAACTGCTCGAAGGAGCCGGCGGGAACCCGTTCCTGGCAGTCGAGATGCTCGCCGGGCTACGGACTGCCGGCGGCTCGGGTGAGTCCGTTCCTCCGGGGCTCGTGGTGGGTGTGCGCGGCAGACTCAGGTCCCTGCGGACGGACACATTGCGCTTCCTTCAGATGGGAGCGGTGTTCGGACGCAGGTTCGGCTTCCACGACGCCGCCGCGCTCTGCGGCCAACCGTCCGCCACGTTGATCGAGGCGCTCGACGAGGCGGTGCGCGCCGGACTCCTGGACGACGACGGCGACCATCTTGTCTTCCGGCACGATCTGCTGCGCCAGGCGGTCTATGTGGACATCCCGCCTTCGGCCCGGAAAGCTCTGCACCGAGAGGCTGCCAACCACCTTGTGGCCGCGGGCCATCAGCCGATCGACGCGGTGTCGCACATCCTCAGGGGCGCCCTGCCGGGGGACGAGGAAGCGGTGGCCCTGTTGCGGCGAGCCGCTGACGACGTACTGCCGGTCACGCCGGGCCTCGCGGCCGACCTCATGACGCGCGCCCTGGAGTTGGTGCCGGCCACGCGGCCGTTGAGGTTCGACGTGGGGGAGCAGGCGATCGTCTGCCTGACGCGGACCGGCAGGAATCGAGACGCGCTGTCGGTCGGCGACCAACTGCTGGCCGGCCGACCGCCCCTGGAGGCGTTCGGCCGGCTGCAGGCCGTCCTCGGAGGGCCGCTGTGGAACCTGGATCTCGCCGACGAGTTGCGCCGCCGGGCCGAAACGGCCCTCTCGATCGGGGGCGCCGCCCGGGAGGTCGAGGCGCGGCTGGCCGCCCTGCGCGCACTGGCCCTGTCCCGGAGCCACGATCTGGTCGCTGCGAGTGAGGCGGGCGAGAACGCGCTGCGTGCCGCCATCGCGGTCGGCGACCGGGAGGCGCACGTCCTTTCCCTGTTCGGGCTCGGCGAGATCGCGCTCAACGCGGGTGAGAACGCCACCGCGCTGGAGCGCTTCACCGCGCTCAGCGCGGTCGATTCCGCTTTCCTTCCCGAGGAGATCGTCGCGTACCAGCACTTGGACGACTTCGAGTCCGGCGAACGGCTGCTCCTGAGGGCGGCAGACGATGCCGGATCGCACCGTGAGGCGATGCTGCTGTGGGCGCAGGGTCAGCAGCATCTGGGGCTGGGCAGGCTCGACGACGCCGAAGCGGCCTTCGTGACCATGGAGCGCCTGGAAGACGACGTACAGGTACCCGTCCAGCAGCTGAACGCTCGCGTGATCCGCTCCCGGATCGCCCTTCTGCGCGGCGACCGGGAAGCGGCGTGGCAGCACCTGGCCGCAGCGCAGGAAAGACTGGTGAACAAACCGAACCCGGGCAACACGGCCGCGGTCCGCTTTCTGGAAGCGGTGCTCGCCGAGGGCGACGGGGACATCGGGCTTGCCGTCGAGAAGATCCGGCAGGTGCAGCAGGAAGGTTCCTTCATGCGCTGGCGGCTGCTGCGCACCTGGGTCGATTCCGCGATACGTATGGCCCTGCGCGGCGAGGACCACGGGCTCGCCGAGGACCTGGCCGCACAGGCCGAAGCCCACGCCGCCCGCAACCCGGCCGTACCCACCGCCACGGGTATCGCGGCGCAGGCCCTCGGGCTCGTGAAGAACGATCTCGCCCTACTGGAACGCTCCGTCGCCCTGCTCGAGGCAAGCCCTCGCCCGCTGGTCAGGGCCGCCGCCGGCGCCGACTTCGGGCAGGCACTCCTTGCAGCGGGCCGGAAACCTCAGGCAGTGGCCGCCCTGACCGATGCCCATGCCATGTTCGCCGCGTCAGGCGCGCACGCCGCAGCGGCACGCATACAGCGCGATCTGAACGGTGCGGGGGCCGGCAGCCGAAAGGCAGCGAGAAGACAACGCCCCGTCCAGGGATGGGAGGCGCTGACGACCTCGGAGAAGAAGGTCGCGCGCCTCATCGCCGCGGGCCACACCAACCGGTCGGCCGCCGACTTGCTCGTCGTCTCCCCGCATACGGTCAACACTCACCTGACGTCCGCCTTCCGGAAACTGTCGATCAACTCCCGCGTGCAGCTTGCCCACATGGTGATGGCCTTGCGCGACGACTGAGCGGACTTGTTGGTGCATTCACGCGATGCGAGTCGTTCCGGAGTGAGCTTGGCTGGGGGGCCAAGCTCACTCGGAGGCCACCAGCATGCACGGACCTACCCCCGTACCGGTGATGATCGTGCTCGTTCACGGAGCGTTCGCCGGCACCTCGTCCTGGGCGGGGGTCATCAGCCTCCTTCACGCCGCCGGACTGACGGTGCGCGCCCTGGCGAACCCGTTACGCGGCCTGGCGCACGACGCCGCCTTCATCCGGAGCGTGGTGCGCCAGATCGAGGTCCCGGTCGTGCTCGTCGGCCACGGCTACGGTGGCGCGGTCATCACCCATGCCGCCACCGACGCCGACAACGTCGTGGCGTTGTGCTACGTCGCGGCGTTCGGCCTGGATGCCGGAGAGTGCGTCCTGGACATCACGAGCCGCTTCGCCCCCATGCCGGTGACCGACGCGACCTTGACCGCCGCTTTACCCACCCGGTTTTCCGCCGGCTCGGAAAGCGAGCTGTACATCCGTAAGGAACGGTTCCCGCAGGTGTACGGCGCGGACCTGCCGCCGCACATGAACCATGTGTTGGCCGTGACGCAACGCCCGATCGCCCGGAGCGCGCTGACCGGTAGATCGGGCCGGCCGGCATGGGCCTCCAAGCCGTCCTGGTATGGCATCGCGGCGGCCGACCGGATGCTCAACCCCACCGCTCAGCGCTTCATGGCACAGCGCATGGCGGCCATCGAATACCTGCTGGACGGTTCGCACGCCGTTGTGCTGTCGCAGCCCGGCGCGGTGGCAGCGATGATCCGGGAAGCCGCCGAACAGAGCACGGGGCGCGGCGACGGGCTTCGAGAATCCTCGTGAGCGGATGAGGGGGCAACCGCGGAGTCTCTCCGGGGACTGCGTCCTCCCCGAGTCGCTGTGCGGCGGGACGGCCACCGTCGAGCAGCGCAATGGCCGCAGCAGCCCTGTCCTCGCACCTCACCTGGGTAAACGCTGGGCTTGACGTTCACCGGCAGACGCTGCTGTAGACCGTTTTGTAACCAGCCCGGACGCTTTGGTCCTCTTCCATGCGCTTACTCTGACCGAGTCGTCACGGGACCTCGGATTCGTCCCTCACCTCCCGAGATGGACATTCAGTCACAGACGCCAATCGGGAACAGGCACCACCATGATCTCTCCGGTCAGACCGCCGGCGCGGCGGATCGCCGCCCTCTTCGGATCCGTCGCTCTGGCACTGGCTGCCACCGGGTGCGATAGCGGAACCGGCAACGGATCCGCCACAGGCAAGGTGACCTCCATCACCGCGCTCGACTATTACACCGACACAGCCGAACACGCCCAATGGGGTGAGCGGCTCACCGCCTGCGGCAAGACCGCCGGCGTAAAGGTCGAGCACAGAAGCGTTCCGGGGGCGTCGCTCGTCCCCAAGGTCCTGCAGCAGGCATCGTCGCGAACCCTTCCCGACCTGTTGATGCTGGACAACCCCGACATGCAGCAGATCGCACAGACCGGCGCGCTGACCCCGCTGGACCAGTACGGCATCGACTCCGGCGGCTTCGCCAAGGGCATCCTGTCGGCCGGCACCTACAAGGGGAAGGTGTACGGACTGGCGCCCACCGTCAGCACGATCGCCCTCACCTACAACAAGGACATGCTCGCCGAGGCCGGTGTCGCCGTGCCGAGGACCTGGGACGAGCTGAAGGCGGCGGCGGCCAAGCTGACCCGCCCGGGGCGCTACGGCATGGCGGTCGACGCAAACGCCACGTTCGAGGGCACTTGGCAGTTCCTGCCGTTCCTGTGGTCCAACGGCGGGGACGAGAAGCAGCTGGACACCCCGCAGGCCGCGCAGGCACTCCAGCTGTGGGTCGACCTGGTCAAGAGCGGATCCATGTCGAAGTCGGTACTGAACTGGACCCAGGCCGATGTCCACGACCAGTTCGTCGCCGGCAAGGCAGCCATGATGGTCAACGGTCCCTGGCGGATCTCCGACCTGAACAAGGACAAGAACCTGCACTGGGGTGTGGCCCCCATCCCCGTCCGTCAGGAGGGGCAGACCCTTGTCACACCGCTCGGCGGTGAGGTGTGGACGGTTCCGCAGACCGCTTCCAAGGCTCGGCAGAAGAAGGCCGCCGAGGTACTCGCCTGCCTGAACAACCCCACGAACATGCTCGCCGTGGCCAAGCAGTACTTCACCGTGCCGTCCCGCGCCGCGGTCGCGTCCCGGTATGCCGAGCAGGTCCCCTCGATGGCTGCCTTCATCAAAAGCGTTGGGAGCGCCCGAGCCCGTACCGGCGAACTCGGCGTCAAGTGGCCCAAAGCGGCGACCGGGATATACACCGCCATCCAGGCCGCGCTGACGGGCGAGCAGACACCGGAGGAAGCACTCAAGCATGCGCAGCAGATCGCGACCGGTTCCTGACCGGTCCCCGATCCTCCGGAGCAGCGGACAGGAAGACGGTGCCGTCGCCGCGGGGACATCCGCCAACGGTTCGGCGCAAAAGGAGGAGGGCGAGGCCGCTCACCGCAGGGACCGGGCCCGCTTCTGGGAGCCGATCGCCCAGTGGATGTTCATCGTGCCCGCCGTGGCGTACCTGCTGCTGTTCTTCGGTTACCCGATCGTCGAGAACGTCGTGATGAGCTTCCAGCAGTACACGACCACGACGTTCTACACCGGTGCCGCGCGCTTCGTGGGGCTGCAGAACTACGCGAAGATCCTGTCGTCGGACCTGTTCTCCAAGGCCCTGCTGACGACGGTCCTGTTCACCGCTGGTTCGATCATCGGGCAGTTCGTGCTCGGCTTGGCCTTTGCCCTTTTCTTCCAACGCCGCTTCCCGCTCGGCGGCGTTCTGCGGTCGCTCCTGTTGCTGCCGTGGCTGCTGCCGCTGGTCGTCTCCGCGACGACGTGGAGGTGGATGCTCGACACCGACACCGGAGTCGTCAATGACGCGCTGCGCGGCCTCCACCTCCTGTCGTCCGGCATTCCCTGGCTCACCGGCACCTCAGAGGCGCTCGTGTCGGTGATCCTCATCAACATCTGGGTGGGCATCCCCTTCAACACCACGATTCTGTACGCCGGCCTGCAGGACATCCCGGTCCATCTGTACGAGGCGGCGAAGCTGGACGGCGCCGGCCCGGTGGCCTTGTTCCGCCATGTCACCTGGCCGCTGCTGCGCCCCGTGGTGAACGTCGTGCTGGTGCTGGGGGTGGTCTACACGGTCAAAGTGCTGGACCTCATCCTCGTAGTGACGGGCGGAGGACCGGCCAACGCCACGGAGACCCTCGCCACCCAGTCCTACGAGCTGTCCTTTCAGCAGTTCGAGTTCGGGCGCGGCGCCGCGATGAGCAACGTACTCATCGCCATCTCGCTCGCTTTCGCCTTCGTCTATCTGCGCGCCCACCGGCGCGCCCAGCACACCTGAGGGGGATCCCGTGAAGTGCGCACCGAACCGTCGCTGGCCGTCCACGATCGTCGGGATCGTCCTGCTCGCGGTGATGCTGTTTCCCGTCTACTGGATGGTGAACGCCTCCCTGCAGCCGGCGGGCAACACACTGCAGGGGGGCTGGTTCCCCTTCCACCCGGACTTCAGCGGTTACGCCACGGCACTGCGCGACCAGGGACGCAACCTCGTCACCAGTCTCCTCGTGGCCCTCGGCAGCGTCGCGCTCAGCCTCGGGCTTGCCGCGCCGGCGGCCTACGCGCTGGCCCACCTCCCCATCCGGGGAACCAGCTTCGTGCTCTTCGGCGTCCTGATCACCCAGATGGTGCCGGGAATTGTCGTGGCCAACGCGCTCTACAGCGCCTACAACGACCTGGGACTGCTGAACTCCTACGTCGGACTGATCCTCGCCGACTCCACCGCCGGGGTCCCCTTCGCCATCATCATCCTGCGGTCGTTCATGCAGGGCATTCCCAGGGAGATCATCGAGGCCGCACGCATGGACGGCGCCGGGAGGCTGCGCACGTTCCGCTCCGTAGTGCTCCCGGTGAGCGCGAACTCGTTGATCACTGCCGCCCTCTTCACCTTCCTCTTCACCTGGAGCGACTTCCTCTTCGCCCTCACGCTGACCACAACGGAGAACGTCCAGCCGATCACCCTCGGCATTTACGAATACATCGGCGCTCACACCAACCAGTGGAACGCCATCATGGCCACCGCGGTTCTGGCGTCCGCCCCGGCGGCTGTGCTGCTCGTGGTCGCTCAGCGCCACGTCGCCGCCGGGGCCACCAGTGGTGCCATCAAGTGAGGGGCGGCGGCCCCGTATCCGGCAGCCTGTCGAAGACCGCATCGGCTGCATCATCGACGGTCGGCCGGTCCAGCGGCGCCGCCCCGGAGAATGGTGCTCAGGTGCGGACCAGGGGAGTGTCCACCAGGTGTTCGGCCAGGAACCAGGCTTGCAGCTCGCCGGTGCGGATCACCTGTGAGACCAGGAGGTCGTTGGTGCCGTCGTCGCCCAGCTCGGCGGTCCGTGAAGCCGCGTCATGGGCCTGCGTCAGGATGGTCTCGTGGGCCTCGAGCAACCGCGAGAGCATGGCCGGGACTTCCTCCACGCCGTCGGGCGGGCGCGGAATCGACGTGATCTCCGCGACGTGCCGGGGATCCCCCACGGCGACCCCGCCCAGGGTCTGGACCCGCTCGGCGATCGTGTCGACGAGTTCCAGCTGTTCTCCCGCGTGCTTGTCCAGGAGGAGATGTAGTTGGTAGAAGGTCGCGCCACGCAGGAGCCAGTGGTGCTTCTTGTACAGGCCGTAGAGGATCTGGGTGTCCGCGAGGACCTTGTTCAGGCGCTGGCAGGAGTACATGCGCGCGTCGTGCGACAGCCCGAGCGGGAACTGCTTGACGGTCCCGAACTCCTGGATGATCGCGCCCTTCTGATGCAGCCAGGGTTGGCTGCTCGTGGGCTTGGAACTGGTGGTCATGGCGCGCCTCCTGGTGCCGTGCTGTGGGTACGTCGGCGACGCTAGGCCCCGGAGCCGAAGGAGAGTTGCCCACCAGCGCATGCGGCGGTGCCCGTGAGTGCACCGACAGCACGGTCCGTCCCAGGTGTTCACTCTCGGGCCTACAGCCGTGCGCTCAGGGACTCGGGACGCCGTCCCACAGCCTTAACGTCGGTGCCGGCGGTCGGGGCCGAGATCAGGGTCTTCCTGGGTGCCCTCGCCGGAGCCGCCTCGCCGGTGCGGACCTTCACGCCCCTGCTCGGCGCCGAAGTCGTCCTCGAGCCGCATGCGGCGCTCACGCTGTCCGTGGACCCCCCGCTTCGAGCATGGCGTCCTCGTCGACCACGGGCGCATCCGCGTGGCCGACGCCCCGTTGAGTCCGGGGGAGTTGGGCTATGTCCACCCCGGGACCGGCGCGCTGACGCTGTCGAACGAGTCCGACTACGCGGCTCGGGCGGTCCTGCCCGGCGGAACCCCGTTCGAGGAGGAGATCGTGATGTGGTGGAACTTCATCGGCCGCAGCCACGAGGACATCGTCCAGGCCCGCGAGGCCTGGCAGAACTCCTCCGATCGCTTCGGAGCGGTCGACGGATACCCGGGGGAGCGTCTTGCCGCGCCGGTCCTGCCGAACGCCGTCATCACGCCGCGCAGGAACCCACCGCGGCACTGAATCTTCCCTGAAAGTCACACCGCTCCTGAAAGGCACCCAATGAGCCAGTCCTCCACCGCTCCGATCGTCGAGCGGGTAGACGCAAGGCACCGTTACGAAATCCTCGTCGACGGCGAGCGCGCGGGCCTGACCGCGTACCGCGACCACGATGACCAGCGGGTCTTCTACCACACGGAAATCGACGAGGCCCATGCCGGGCAGGGCCTGGCCGCGCAGCTGGTCCAGCAGGCGCTCACCGATGTCCGCGACCTGGGGAAGCGGATCGTCCCCGTGTGCCCTTACGTGGCCAAGTACCTGAAGAAACATGACGAGTTCGCCGACATCACCGACCCGGTGACGCCCGACATACTGCGGTGGCTGGACGCGGAACTGGGCTGACAGCGCCATCGGCGGCGGGCCGGTGCGCTGCCGGACCGATCTCGTGCGCGGACGGTCAATCGCCCCCTCTGCCTCCTCACTAGCGTGATCGGGACGAACCGCGGTCCGCTCGTGCCACCGCACGACCGAGGCCGCCGCGGTGCTGGGATCCGAGGAGTGCCATGGCCAAGCAGACCATCGCGGAACAGTACGTCGACCTCATGGCCCGCGCCGGCGTGCGCCGCATGTACGGCGTGGTCGGGGACAGCCTGAACCCGGTCGTCGACGCGGTCAGACGACACGACGCCGTGGAGTGGATCCAGGTCCGCCACGAGGAGGTCGCGGCCTTCGCCGCCGGTGCCGAAGCTCAGCTCACCGGCCGGCTCGCCGCCTGCGCCGGCTCCTGCGGACCGGGCAACCTCCACCTGATCAACGGTCTGTACGACGCCCACCGCTCCATGGCGCCGGTGGTGGCGCTGGCCGCCCAGATACCCAGCGGAGAGATCGGCACCGGATACTTCCAGGAGACCCACCCCGACCGGCTGTTCGCGGAATGCAGCCACTACTCGGAACTGATCTCCTCGCCCCGTCAGATGCCACGCGTGGTGCAGACCGCGATCCAGCACGCCGTCGGCCGGCGCGGCGTGTCCGTCGTGTCCCTCTCCGGCGACACCGCCGCCCAGGACTCTCCCGACGCGGCCGCCGAACTCGCCATGCCGATGGACCTCCCCGCCATCCGCCCCAGCGACCAGGAAATCGCCCGGCTGACGCGGCTGGTGGACTCCGCCGAACGCGTCATGGTGTTCTGCGGCCGAGGCGTCGCCGGCGCCCACGCCGAGGTGATGGCCTTCGCCGAGAAGGTCAAGGCACCGGTCGGACACGCGCTGCGGGGCAAGGAACACATCCAGTACGACAATCCGTACGACGTCGGCATGTCCGGCCTGCTCGGCTATGGGGCGGCGTACGAGGCCATGCACGAGTGCGACCTGCTTCTGCTTCTCGGAACGGACTTCCCGTACACGGACTTCCTGCCGCAGCATGTGCGGACGGTGCAGGTCGACGTCCAGCCCGAGCGGCTCGGGCGGCGTACTCGACTCGACCTCGCCGTCTGGGGAGACGTGCGCGAGACACTGAGGTGCCTCACCCCGGCGGTGCGGGAGAAGTCGACGCGTCGGTTCCTCGACCGCATGCTGGAGCGGCACGCCCACGTACTCGAAGGCACCGTGAGCGCCTACACGCGCAACGTCGAGAAGCACACTCCGATCCACCCCGAGTACGTGGCCTCGGTTCTCGACGAAGAAGCCGCCGACGACGCGGTCTTCACCGTCGACACCGGGATGTGCTGTGTGTGGGCGGCCCGCTACCTGACGCCGAACGGCCGGCGCCGCATCCTCGGCTCGTTCGTGCACGGCTCGATGGCCAACGCGCTGCCGCAGGCCATCGGCGCGCAGTTCCTCGACCGCGGGCGGCAGGTCGTCTCCCTCTCCGGCGACGGCGGATTCTCCATGCTCATGGGCGACTTCCTCACGCTCGTCCAGTACGACCTGCCGGTGAAAGTGGTGGTCTTCAACAACTCCTCGCTGGGCATGGTCGACCTGGAGATGCTGGTCGACGGCCTGCCCCCGCACGGCACGACCTACGCGCACACCGACTACGCCGCCATCGCCGCGGCGGCGGGCGCACGCGGCATCCGGGTGGAGAAGCCCACCGAGGTACGCGACGCGCTGCGCGAGGCCTTCGCCCATGACGGGCCCGCGCTGGTCGACGTCGTCACCGACCCCGCCGCGCTGGCTGTTCCGCCGAAGATCACGGCCGATCAGATCAGCGGCTTCGCCCTGTCGGCGAGCAGGACAATCCTGACCGGCGGCGTCGGACGCATGGTTCATCTGGCACGGGCCAACCTGCGCAACATTCCGCGACCCTGAGCGCGACACAGCCTTTCGCACATCGCGGGACTTCTCACCGGAGTGCTGTCGCTGTGGCGAGGACCGGTCGCCGCAGGGACCGCTCCGGAAGTACGAAACACACGGCGTTCGGAGCGCTGGGCTCTGGAAAGCCGCTGAGCCGGTGCGGCGCGTTCGATGCTCGCCGCGAACAGCGGTGTCTCGCGCCCGCTGCGGTTGCCGGATGCCGTGGTGGGCGGCGGCACGCAAGCGATGCCAGGCGCGGTCCCGCCCGGCTGCTCGCCAAGAAGCGCATGCGGTGCTGTCCAGTGGCGCACGGCTGGTGCCGCCTAGGGCCTGTCCGGCGGATCTTACTGGTCACGTGGCCTGGATGCCGGGCATGATGCTGGAGTGGATGAGTGGGCAGATTTCTTTATCGCGCCCGATGACGAGTCGGCGGCTGCGGTCAAGGGCTTCAGCCCGCGCAGAGCGTTCGAGATCGTTCCTGTGGATATCTACGATCCCTCGGACGCCGTAGTCGAGTGGGAGAGCCTCTTCACTGGAGACAGTCCGCAAGAGCTCATGCGGGCCGGCGAGCCGCAGGTACTGACTGAGATCACGAACGATGGCTGCTACGTCTTCGTGATCTCGGAGCGGCTCCAGGCCTTGCTCGCGACTGAGGATCCGCTGCGACTTGAAGAAGTAGCTCGCAAGTGGTCGCACCTGCGGCAGGCTGATGGGGAGTTGGTCGAGGAAGGCGAGGCCGTCAGCCACCTTGCTGAGCTGGCATCTCTGGCCCGCACTGCCACTGGCCAGGGAGCTCGGCTCTACTGCTCCGTGCGGTAGCGGTCTGGGAGGCACCACAGCCTGATCGAGGCGAGGGTGATCGTGCCGTGGAACACGTATGCGCGCTTGTCGTAACGCGTGGCAACGGCTCGGGACTGCTTGAGCCGATTGATCGTCTGCTCGACTTCGTTGCGGCGCTTGTACATCTCCTTGTCGAAGCCGGCGGGTCGGCCTCCCCGGCTGCCGCGCCGCCGGCGGTTGGCACGCTGGTCCCTCGGCTCGGGGATGGTGTGCTTGATCTGGCGTCGACGCAGGTAGCGGCGATTGCGGCGAGAGCTGTACGCCTTATCACCACCCAAGTGGTTGGGTCGCGTGCGCGGGTGCCCTCCGCGGGGGCGCTTGACCCGGATACGCTCAAGGACGGGGATCATCTGCGGGCTGTCGCCCCACTGGCCGGGGGTAACCAGCAGGGCCAGCGGCCGGCAACCGCCCTCCCCGGCGAGGTGGATCTTGCAGGTCAGGCCCGCCCCGGGAACGGCCGAGTCCTTCGTCGGAGCGGTGCTGCCGAGGTAATGACCTCCTCTTTGGGATCCGTGGTGCTCTGCGCGGCGCCCCGGCCGCGTGCTGGTGGGCCCGGCACGAGGTCGAGTCCACGCTCACCATGCTCCAATCGATCCGGCCCTGGGCGTCGGCATCGGTCTGGACGGCCTGGAGGATCCGGTCCCAGGTGCCGTCTGCGGACCACCGGCGATGGCGCTCATAGACGGTCTTCCAGTTCCCGAATCGCGCGGGCAGGTCCCGCCAGGGGACGCCCGTGCGAATCCGGAACAAGATCCCGTTGATCACCGTTCGGTGATCACACCAGCGCCCGCCCCGATGCCCGGACTTCGGCAGATGCGGCGCAAGTCGCGCCCACTCGTCGCCTGTCAGGTCACCCCGCCCCACGACCAGAACAATGGCCCCAACACGAGGCAGTCACATGATCCGCCGGACAGACCCTACTCCTTCGGCAAGCGGGCGAGCCGTGGAGCCGAGACGGCGTTGCCCGCATCCGGTACGACGGGTCCCGACGCGGTGTCGAAGGCATGGGTCACCTCCGGCGCGGTGCCCGGGACGAGGAGTCGGCGAGCCTGCTCCTCGTAGCGGCGGTCGGTGGCGGTGAGCCGGCTGTGGTGCTGGGCGAGATGCTCCGACCAGGACGCGACCAGGTAGTTCTCGACGAACCGTTCCGGATCGTTGCCGTCCTGGTAGAGACCCCAGGTGAAAGCACCTGTGCGCCGTCGTGAACGGGCGACCTGGTCCATGCGCTGAGTGAAAGCGGCGTGGCTCTCGGGGGCGACCCGGTAGGTGACGGAGACCAGCACGGGGCCGTCGGTGGGTCCGGGCTCGAACGCCAAAGGGGGAGCGGGCCAGTGGTCGGACGGCGACGGGTCGATGTGGGCGGCGTCATGCAGCGGCCACCGGCGCACGCTGACCGCACTGACCAGCATCAGGACGCTGCCGACCAGGAGGGAGGCGGCAAGCCCCAGCCAGTCGGCCAGGCCACCCCACAGTGGTGCCGTCAGGGCCTGACCGCCCTGGAAGACCAGGAGATAGACGCCGAGTCCGCGAGCCCTGACCCAGCCCGGAAGACGTGTCTGCATGGCCGCGTTGAGGGTGGACAGGACGCCGATCCAGGCGAGACCGGCGGGCAGCAGTACGACCACCACCAGCCATGGAATCCGGACCGTTGCCAGCACCGCCAGGACGCAGGCGAAGACCAGGGCGCCGGCGCCGAGCATGCCGTTGGCACCGAGGACGCGACGCAGCCGCGGCAACACGAAGGCGCCCGCCACGGCGCCCACGCCGACCGCGCCCAGCATCAGCCCGTATCCGTCCGAGCCGAGGCCGAGAGAGCGGCTCGCGATCACCGGGAGAAGTGACCACAGGGCGGCGCCGCCGGGGATGAACAGGGCCGTGCGCAGGAGGACTCGGCGGACGCCCGGCGCGTGCCACACATAGCGGCGACCGGCGTACAGGGCGGCCAGTAGCTTCTCGTCCCCGCCGGCGGAAGAGGCCGTCGCGGGTCGCCGCCACAGCATGAGGACGGCCGCGATGCCGAGGTAGGAGGCGGCGTTGAAGGCGAAGACCCACCCCGCGCCCGCCGCCGCGACCACCACGCCACCGAGCACGGGTCCGAGGGCGCGGGCCAGGTTCATGTTCACGGCGCCGAGCGCGGCCGCCTCTGGGAGCTGTCGGCGTTCCACCAGCTCCGGCTGGATCGCCTGCCAGGCCGGGCCCATCAGGGCGGTGCCGCAGCCCAGAAGGAAGGTGAGCGCGAGCAGCGGAACCGGAGTGAGGGCGTCCATGAAGGCCAGCGCCGCCAGTACACAGGAGACCGCGAGCATGGCGAACTGCGCGGTCAGCAGCACCGTACGACGGTTGAAACGGTCGGCGATCACACCGGAGGGCAGGGCCAGCAGCACGATGGGAAGGCTGGAGGCCGTCTGAACGAGCGTCACCAGAGCCGCGTTGTCCCCGATCAGCAGCCACTGGGCGCCCACCGTCTGCATCCAGCTGCCGATGTTGGAGACCAGTTGGGCGATCCACAGCGCCCGGAAGACGCGCGCCGCGAGCGGTGCCCAGGGCGAATCCGGCGTTGAGGGCTTTGAGAGCTCTGGTGGCGATGGTACGACGCTCATGGTGGTCCATGCCTGTGCAGGGGGCGGATGCAAGTGCCCGGGCGATGCCGATTGTGGCCGGCGGGTGCAGTCGGCCTTCGAGCGTAGGAACCGCTGAGCGGAGGCCGTTGACTGAGACTGCATCGGTTGTGGTCCCGTAGCGCAGTGGCCCGGGGTGGTTCTCTCCCCCTCGCTCTTACGCCGGCCGGGCCCAGGCGGCGTCGGCGGTCGAGAGGCGGTGAATGGTCACGGAGGTGACCGCGAGGAGCAGCAGAGCGAGGCCCAGGGTGAGGACGAGGTGGCCGTGCCGGAGGAGTTCGGCGCCGATGAGGGCTCCGAGGAACATGGCCAGTACGGACAGGATCCGGCGGCCGGGCCGCGGTGCGGCGCCGCCGGCCGGGGTGGAGTCCGCGGCCAGCCCCGTCAGGGTCAGGGTCAGCACGGTGGTGGTGAGGTCCGGGACGCCGAGGCGCCGGGCGACCGCGTTCTGCAGGCCCATGGCGAGCCCCAGGAACACGATCAGGGTGTACTGGACGCCGGTGGTGACCCGGCCGTCCGCCACCGCGGCGACCGCTACGGTGACCGCGACCAGGACCGTCTGCACGGCCGTCGACGTCCTCAGCAGGTACCCGCGGTGCGCGGCGAATCGGGTGCCGAGCCTGCCCCCTGCGAGGGCGCCGACGAGGAACGCGACCATCGACACCACGGAGGCGAGCGCGGACAGGCCCTGGGCGCCCGCGAGCGCGAACCCCAGGAAGACCACGTTGCCGGTCATGTTGGCGACGAAGACATGGCCCAGGGCCAGATAGCTCACGGCGTCGACCAGGCCGGTGACCACGGTAAGGATCAGCAAGAGGGGAGGCAGGGGACCGTGACGGTCCTCTCCGGCCGGTTTGAGGGTACGGACCGCGTCACTCAGCAGCCTGTGCATACGACTTCCCTTCCACTGCGAGGGGCGGGCGGTGCAGCACCGCGCGGGTGAGCAGTCCGCTTGCCGGGCCGATCACGATCGCTGCGAGGGCGACCCACACCGGCCACGGCGTGATTCCCAGTGCTTGGTCGAGGGACCAACGCCCGGGCCCGGTGAGGGCCAAGGCGGCGCAGACGGCTACGAGGACCAACGGGTACTCGTAGCCGTCGTGCTGCACCCACAATCCCTTGGACCACTTGACGGTGCCCGCGACCGTCATCACACCCATCGCGGCCATGGCGGCCGACGGGGTGAGCAGTCCGACGGTCAGGAGCAGGCCGGCACCGATCTGACTGCCTCCCGCGGCGAGCGCGGTCAGACGACCGCCGCGGAAGCCGTCACGGCGGAACTCCTCGGTCCCGCCCGCCAATCCGTTGCCTCCGAGCCGGAAGCTCACCTTCTGCACCCCGTGTCCGGCGATGAGCAACCCCACCACCAGCCGGAGGATCAACAGTCCAGCGTCCATCGTGTTCCTGCCTGTTCCTGACTCACGTCGTCACTGCGGGGTGAACCGGCGCGATCAGCCGGCGGCGTGAGCGCCGATGACGGCCTGCGCGTAGACCATCCCGAGGCCGTAGGCGCCGCCGTGCTCCTTGACCACGTCGCCCACGGCGGCGTACGTCTCGGTGCGGGCCCAGTCGCGCTGGAGCTCCAGGAGCACCTGCACCCAGGTCACCGGGACCGCTCCGCCCTGCACCATGCGCTGGATCGCGTGCTCGTGGGCCTGCGGGCTGACACCACCGGACGCATCGGTGACCACGTAGACCTCGTAGCCCTGGGCGATGGCGGAGAGCGCGGGCAGGACGACGCAGACCTCGGTCCACAGACCCGCGATGACGAGCTTCTTGCGGCCGGTGGCCTTGACCGCCTCGACGAAGGCGAGGTCCTCCCAGGCGTTCATCGTGCTGCGGTCGATGATCTTCTGCTCGGGGAAGACCGCCGCCAGCTGCGGCATGATCGGGCCGGAGAACGACTCGGCGGCCACGGTGCTCAGGACGACCGGGACGTCGAACGCCTTGGCGGACTTGGCCAGGCCCACGGTGGAGTTGATGATCGCGGTGCGGTCGCCGCTGCCGGTGCCGAAGAACATCTGCGGCTGGTGGTCCACGAACAGGACCGCGCAGTTGTCGGGGGTGAGCAGGTCGGGGCTGGGGGCCGCGGTGACCTCGGCGATGTTGACCATGAGGGTGAGCCTTTCTCGGTAAGGGGCGGCGCGGACTGCTGTCCGTGCCGTGGGAAGAACCGTCCGGTGGACGGAGCTCGTGGGTGTCCCGGAAGGGGCGGCGCAAGGGCCCAACCCCTTCCGGGAGTTCAGAGGACGAAGCAGGGATCGAAGGGGGTGCTCACGGCGTCCGGGGTGAGGCCGCGCGCGATGCGCCACTGCCGGTGCTGCTCCGACTCGGCGATGGCCTGGCCGAGCAACTCCGCTTGGTGAGCGCCGGGAAGGGCCGCCCGGCGGGACACCTGGTAGCCGCCGAAGTGCGCCACAGGGCTCCAGGCCGGGCTGACGGGGGGAAGCTCCTCGTCGAGCCCCTCGTATTCGGCGGTGGCGTAGACGATCCGGCCACCGGTCACCGTCAGCAGCGACTCGATGTGTGCGATGTCCGGCTCGGGGACGGCGAAGTAGTCCTCGGACAGCACCGCCAGGTCCGCGTAACATCCCGGCCGGAGCACGCCCTTGACCTCGTCCTCGCCGGTCAGTGCAGCGCCGGCGCGCGTGAACATCGCCAGCGCCGTCTGCCGGTCGACGCGGTTCGTCGGCGGGCGGAGCGCCAGATCGCCGACAGTGCGGCCACTGACGAGCCAGTGCAGGGCGACCCAGGGATTGTAGGTGGAGACCCGGGTGGCATCGGTGCCGGCGCCCACGGTCAGGCCGCGGTCCAGCATGGCCCGGATGGGCGGGGCGTCCGCGGCGGCGCCGGGGCCGTAACGGCGTACGAACGCCTCGCCCTGGAAGGACAGGCGGTTCTGCACGGACATCGCGCCGCCGAGGGCGGCGACGCGGTCGAGGCTGTCCGGAGAGGCGGTCTCCGCGTGATCGAACAGCCATCGGTTTCCGGCAGGAAAGAGCCCTTCCGCGGCGAGCTTCTCGAATACCGCGAGATCGCGGCGGATGGTCTCGTCATACGTGGCGTGCAGCCGGAAGCCCCACCCGTTCTCCATGAGCAGACGGACCGCCTTCTCGAACTCCGCCTCGAAATCAGGCGTGTGTTCCGGACGCGGTTGGGCGAAGTTCTCGAAATCCGCCGCCGCCCAGGTGAGGTTCTCGCCCGCGCCGTTGAGGCGCAGCCATTCGTCCCCGTCTTCGGGGCGGGCTATTTCGATCCAGCGGGCGAGGTCGTCGATCTCCTGACCCGCTGTCTGCGGAAACAGGTGATAGGCGATACGCAGCGACAACTGTCCGGCCTTGGCCAACTCGATGACGGTGCTGTAGTTGTCGGGGAAGTTCTGGAAGCCGCCGGCGGCGTCGATCGCCGAGGTCAGCCCGAATCTGTTCAACTCGCGCAGGAAATGACGGGTCGAGGTCTTCTTGTCCTCGCCCTCCAGCACCGGCGCCTTGGCCAGGGTCGAATAAAGGATGAGAGCGCTGGGAGCGGCCAGCAGCATGCCCGTCGGTTCCCCGTCCCGGCCCCGGACGATCTGGCCGCCCTTGGGGTCGGGTGTGTCCCGGGTGTATCCGGCGGCCTTGAGGGCCGCCCGGTTCAGCACCGCCGACTGGTACAGGTGCAGGACGAACACCGGGGTGTCGGGGGCGGCGGCGTTCAGTTCGGCAACAGTCGGCAGCCGACGTTCGGCGAACTGCTCGGCCGACCAGCCCCCGACCACCCGTACCCACTGGCCCTTGGGGGTACGAGCGGCCTGCTCACGCAGCATCGCCAGGCCCTGACGCAGGCTGCGCACGCCGTCCCAGCGCAGCTCCAGTACGTAGTTGAGGCCCCCGCGAATCACGTGCAGGTGGGCGTCGTTGAGGCCGGGGATCATCCGTCGCCCGAGCGCGTCGACCACCTTCGTGCCCGCTCCGATGTGGGGAGCGACGTCCTTGTCGTCACCGACGACCGTGATGACGCCGTCCTGGATGGCGAGCGCCTCCGCATGTGGGCGGCTCGGGTCGCCGGTGTGGATCTTCGCGTTACGGACGATGAGGTCCGCGGCATCGTCGATGGCATGCGGAACCAGTCCGCCGACGGGCATGGTTGACATCTCTTGAAACCCCCTCCGGGAAAGCGACTTCGATTCAAGTCATGGCCGGTAGCGGCGGACTTTGGCGATTCAGTCATGCTCGAATGCCCGTTTGCTCGAATCGAACCGAGTGAATTCCACCGACACTCGTCGTGCCCTGAGAACAAGGGCAGGCCCTGTGGATGAGGGGCCGCGGTTGCATGGTCATCACCATAGACGCGACCGATGTGCCCATCATGTCCTGCCAGTGCACAGGACTTGGCCTCACAGTGCACTAACTCATCCATGTTCTGAAAGTCATTCGAGAGGCCCGAAGCCGGCTGTGCACTGTGAGGACAGCGGGGGTGCACCCACGGGCAATGGCCGCACGGCCCGGCGGTTTAGCGTGGCGAACAGCGGCTCCGGGAACGTCCTTCGCTGGATCCTGGCCGTATTGCCGGAAGGGCCGGCGTCCCCATGACCAATTCAGGAGATTCACATGCCCGACACCGTCAAGCCGGTTCAGCCGGTGCTGGAGCCCGCAGCGGCCGCGTTCGCGGAGGCGACCGCCAATCCGCCGTACCTGTTCGACCTGCCCCCGGCGGAAGGGCGCAAGGCCGTCGACGAGGTGCAGTCCGGCGAGATCGAGAAGCCGCAGGTCGACGAGGAGTGGATCACCGTCTCGGGCGGTCCGACGGGCAGCGTACGGGCGCGCATCGTCAAGCCTGCGGGTGCCGAGGGAACCCTGCCGGTGATCCTCTACATCCACGGTGCCGGCTGGGTGTTCGGCAACGCCCACACCCACGACCGTCTGGTGCGGGAACTCGCTGTCGGTGCGGGCGCCGCCGTGGTCTTCCCCGAGTACGACCTGTCGCCCGAGGCCCGTTACCCGGTCGCCATCGAGCAGAACTACGCGGTCGCCCAGTGGGTCGTCCAGCAGGGCGCCTTCAAGGGCCTGGACGGTACGCGGCTGGCCGTCGCCGGAGACTCGGTCGGCGGCAACATGAGCGCCGCCCTGACCCTGATGGCCAAGGAGCGCGGCGACGTCCCCCTGGTCCAGCAAATCCTCTTCTACCCGGTCACCGACGCGAGCTTCGACACCGGTTCCTACCACCAGTTCGCCACCGGCTACTTCCTGCGCCGCGACGGCATGCAGTGGTTCTGGGACCAGTACACGACCGACGAGGCCGAACGCGCCCAGATCACCGCGTCGCCGCTGCGTGCCACCACCGAGCAGCTCACGGGCCTTCCCCCGGCCCTGGTCATCACCGGCGAGGCCGACGTGCTGCGCGACGAGGGCGAGGCGTACGCCAACAAGCTGCGCGAGGCGGGTGTCCCGGTGACCGCCGTGCGTTTCCAGGGCATCATCCACGACTTCGTGATGCTCAACGCCCTGCGCGGGACCCACGCCGCCGAGGCAGCGATCACGCTGGCCGTCGGCACCCTGCGCGCCGCCCTGAACAACGCCTGAACCCGAAGAGACAACCCTGACGTGACTACCTCCACTCCCACCGTCGTTCTCGTTCACGGCGCCTTCGCCGACGCGGCCAGCTGGTCCGGGGTCATCGCCGAGTTGCAGAGTCACGGCATCCCGGGATTAACGCCGCCCAGCCCGGTTCGTGCGTCACCGCCGACCCGTCGACGTTCCTGAACCTGGTGCCCTACCCGGGCTCGCCCGAGGGCGACTACGACGCCTACCTCAAGACCGCACCCAACGGTGCCTACAAGGGATTCGCGGACTGCTTCGCCAACGGCGTCCCCAGCGCCCAGGCCAAGCTCCTGGCGGTCGGCCAGCGCCCCTTCGCCGTCAGCGCCGGATCTGAACCGTCCGGTACGCCCGCCTGGCAGACCATCCCCTCCTGGGCCGTGGTCGGCACCGCCGACCACGTCATCCCGCCGGCCGAGCAGCTGGCTATGGCCACCCGTGCGGGCGCTCACATCACCGAGGTCAACGCCGGCCACCTGTCACTGATCACCCGGCCCGACGCGGTGACCGACGTCATCCTCGACGCTGCCCGAGCGGCCGGCCGCTCCTGACGCGGTCGCCTCCGACCTGTGTGACGCAGCCGCCGCAAGCGCCCCCAGCGCTGTTCCCACGTTTCGGGGTCGGGGCACCCGTACAGCCGTCCCCGACCCCGAAACCCCCGAGGATTCACACAGCTGTCGCGGGCGAATCAGCTTCTCCACCCTGGGCCCACCACACCTCGGCCCCTCCGCAACGCCCCGTCGTCCCCGAGCAATGAAGTCGCCCATGAGGACCCGTGGCCTTGTCCCCCTTCTGGATTCCTGGCAGTGGCACGCCGACGCGGCCTGCCGAGGCATGGCTTCGACCGTGTTCGTCTCGCCCACCGGCGAACGTGGCCGCGCCCGGCGCCACCGCGAGTAGCGGGCCCTGCGTATCTGCCGGTCCTGCCCGGTGCTCGACCAGTGCGCGGCCTTCGCCCAGAGGTGGGCTCCCTGGCGAGCGGCGGTTGACGGCGCAGCCGACGCCAGGGTGTGGCCGGATGGGAGTCAGCCGCCGTCGCCCGGCCTGACGGGACTCACTTGGGGAACCGACGCCTTACCCGTGTTGGACACCTTTCCGCCGGTCCAGCGGACTCTGATCGACTCCGTCTCGTCGGGCGGGGTGACGAGTACGGCCGCGGGTGTCACGGTGGTGACCCCGGAGATCGCCGGATTGGTGAAGACCAGCGCCGACCACGCGCTCGCTCCCGGGGCAAGCGTCACGATCCGTTGCTCCTGCCCGGTGGTCCGCTCGGGGTCCGGTGTGACGGCCTCGCCGGCACTGTTGACGAACGCCACACCGGGGAATCCGTACACGGTGCAGGTGCGGTGGGAGCCATTGACCAGGATGACGGCGAAGTTCTGTTGCCCGGCTCCCGGGTGGTTCGGGCCGATGGATGCCCGCAGCTCGGAGCTATGGCATCGGGTTGCAGGCGGTGCCTGAGCGGCGGACGCGGTCGGCGTCGGCGTTGGTCCGTCCGACGAGTCGGCGGTGCCGCCGTTGGCGGACCCCGAGCCGGTGGCCGACGACGGGTTTCCGGAGTTGCTCGGAGCCGGGCTGCCGCCTGCGGCGCTGCCCGTGCCTGTGCTCGTACAACCAGTCAGTGCGGCTGCCAGCGCTGCGCAGCAGGCGAGTGCGGCGGGCACAGCTCTACGGTGCGTCATCTTCTACCTTCTTCGGTGTGCAGGACGGGCCGTCATGCGTGTCCCCCGGTAATGGCCCGCATGGTCCTTACCAGGGGGGCGGGGTGGCGTGGATCAGGTTCTCGCCGTCGCCCGGCAGGAGCGGGGGTGAGCAGGTTGGGATCGACGTAACGCGACCTGTCGCGCGCACGAACGTCGGGCAGTTCGGTCGTTCTCCACGGCCTACTGACGCCGCAGCAGGTACTTGTGCTGCCCGGACAGCACGAGTTGGCCGTGCTGGTTGTGGATGGTGGCCGCTGTGACCACGATGCCGTTGTCGCCCTTGGGCTCCAGGCCGGTGATGGTGAGCGCCGGGTACAGGGTGTCGCCGGAGTGCACCTCGGCCAGGAAGGTGCAGGACACTTCGAGGAAGCTGATGAACACCTCACCGATGAGGTGCGGGAACAAGGTGGCCCCCGGTGCGGTGAAGGCGAGCACTTGGAGGCCGTGTACCACCGGTGCGGAGTGTCCGTGCTTGCGCGCCCACTCGGCGTCGTAGTGCACCGGGTGATTGTCCGCGGACACCGTCTGGAAAGCCGCGGTGTGCGCGTCCGTCAGGGTGCGGCTGGGAGCCCGGAAGACCTCGCCGATGCGCAGGTCCTCGAACGTCCTGGCCGGGACGACCAAGAACGCGTCGGGGTCGAACTCGGCCGGTGTGGCGGCTGCCTGTGGCTCTGTGTTCTGCTTCCCCATCACATGGTCCTGTTGCTCGGTGATTCTTTGTGCATTCGGCTCTCCAGCGACGTGCCCCTCCGTGACCTCGACGGCATTGGGGGCCGTCGACCGCAGGCGGCGCACGTCCGATGGCCGACCCGGACGGTCTCGGCGGGCACCGCCCCGGGTCGGCCCTACTCGCCGGCCCTACTCGCCGGCCCTGATCCGGGCGGCGAGGAGGTTGGGGTCGTTGTTGGTGAAGTAGGCGCCGTTGGCGATGTAGGCCGTGGTGCCCCGTACGGCGAGTGAAGTCGGGTTCTCGAGCCCGTCGGCGGCGGTCAGCACTGTGGTGTGGCTGCCGTCCGGCCTGACCAGGGCGACCTCGTTGTCCGCGTTGATCGCGGCCAGCAGGGTGTCACCGGCGCCGGTGAACGCGATGTCGTCGATGTTGACGAGGCCGGTGGCCCGGGTCTCGACGGGACCGGCGGTGCCGTGGCGGGTGATCGGGATGCGCAGCACGGTGCCCTTGTCCAGGTTGGACACCCAGGCCGCACCCTTGTGGATCTTGATGCCGTTGGCTCCCAGGAAGCCGGCGGCTTCCAGCTCGGGCGCGGTGGCCCACTTGGTGGGCACGCCCCCGGTGGTCGGCACCCGCCAGACTGTGCCAAGGACCGAGTCGGCCACGTACAGCAGGCCGCTCTGCTTGTCGAGGGCAAGACCGTTGGGCAGGCTGTCGGCCGGGAGCGCGGCGATGCGCTCCGGGGTACCGCCCGGGCGTAGGCGCCACAGGCCGGTCAGGTCGCTGCTGCCGGTGGCGTACAGGAAGTACAGCGTTCCGTCGTGTGCGCGGACGATCCCGCCGAGGAACGGTGAGGAGAGGGCAGGGGTGTCGGCGCCGGCCGGGGGCACCGGCAGGGCCGCGAGGACATGCACCTGGCCATCGGGGCCGACCCGGGCGACCTGGCGGCTGAAGGCGAAGGTGACATCGGCGCCGCCGCCGGGTTCCAGGGTTATGTTCTCCGGCCGCTGTCCCTCGGCCATGTTCAGATGCGACACGAAATGGACGTGCGATACGGGGGCGGTGGCCGCGGTCGCGGGGCCTGCGGCAGTTATGGCGAGGGCCGTCGCCACGGCAACGGCCAGGAGGCCGGTCCGCGTACCCTTCAGGGTTCTTGGCATGTGCTTCTCTTCCGTTCTGTTGCTTCGAGCTCGGCGATACGTCTGCTGATCCCTGGTTGCAGGGGGCGCGGCGCCAGGCGGGCGTTGATCGAATGCACGTCGGGATGCGCTCGTGTGTGGTCAGCCGACGAACCGTTGACGCAGTTCGCCGATGCCCTGGATGGCGCTGACCAGTTCGTCGTCGGCGGCCAGCCAGCGCTGCGGCGAGCGGCCGAGACCGACACCGGCCGGAGTGCCGGTGAAGATGACGTCTCCCGGAAGCCGTGGGAGCACCCCGGACAGCTTGGCGATGAGGGCCGGGATGGAGAAGACGCTCTGCCGGGTGCGTCCGCGCTGCACCTCCTCACCATTGATGGCGCAGGTCAGCTCCAGATCGTCGGGCTTCTCGAACCCGTCCGGGGTGACCAGCCCGAGGCCCCGTGGGTGCGAAGCCCGGATAGGACTTGCCGAGGCTGATCTGGGGAGTCGGCCCGGCCATCTGGACAACCGGCTCGGAGATGTCCTGGCCGACCGTCAGGCCACCAGGTCGGCGAGCGCGTGCCACAACCTCGCGGGGCCCCAGCAGACGGACCAGATCCTCAATCAGGGCGCCTGGCGCGCCGGACGCCCGGTAGTCAGTCACTCGGTCGACGGCCGGGCCCTCGCTTTTCCGCGGTCGCAGTTTTCCCGGTTCCGGCTCGAACAGTGCCACGTGACTCTCCATCTCGCTGCGTAAATCCGGGCCGGCGTCGCGCTCCATATCGAGCCTTTCGTTTTTGCTTCTCGTGGCCCGCTGGTTGCCGTTGGTTCCTCACTCACTCCCCGCCGTGAGCTCGGCGACGACGCGGTCCAGGTCTATGTGGAGTTCCTCCGTGCCGGGTGGCACCACCCGGTGGGTCGCCTCCAGAAAGGCGGTGACCGCCGACACCGCGATCTCCAGCAGCGCCGCCCCCGCGGGGGACCTCACGACGATGCGCACCGAGCCCGGATGGCAGCGATGTCGGGGGATCACCAGTACATCTCCGGCACCCCCCGGCCGGCGCAGGCCCTCCGACAGGAGGCTGCGGGCGAAGACCCGGTCGACCGTGCGGGTCGACGGCGCGCCGAGGGACAGACACACGGCGTAGGGGTCGGTGCTGTCGTAGCGCAGCGTCGACGGCAGCGGCACCGGTCGCTGGTCCGGGGCGCTGGCGCGCACCATCACCTCGTGGACGACCGAGAACCCGGCCGCTGCACCCGAAGAAGGGTGACTCATTACGTCCCCCGATCGCTGGTTTCCTAAGGGCGGATGCTGTCTGAATGACCGTAAATCCTGCAAATAGGAGCAGCGTGCCGAGAAATGCACGAGATGTTGCCCGAGAGAGCACTGCGCCCGGATCTCTCGGGATGGACAAGACTCGATCGCGGCCGCCTCAGTCGAAGCGCAGATCGGACGAACGAGCCCCCAGCGCCCAACTCGCGGCGCCCCCGGGAACGGCCACCCGGCGGGCGGCGTCCTCCGCGCGCTCACTTCTTGCTCAGGAGCGCACGGTTGCGACTTCGGGGGAGGTGGCGAGGGAGCCAGGGCGGGACACTTGTGTCCCGTTCACCGTCTTCGCCGGGACGGCGCGGTGCACTAGACGGGCTTGGTGAGGGGTGGCTACCCCCAGCCCTCCAGCCCCCGAACAACGATGGAGCGCAAGTGGCCGACGAAGCGATGGGTGACGATGTCTACCAGCCGGACGGTTCCGAGGTGCAGGACGACGTCGGGCTGCTCGACGCGTCGGACACCCTGGACTACCGGAGCGGCGACCAGGCCCTGGATGAGGGCTACTCGCCCCCGGAGAGGCCCTGGGGAGTGGAGCACACCGGTGTCACGGCGTCGGAGCAGCGGCGGGGGGAGAGTCTGGACGAGCGTCTTTCCGAGGAGTTGCCGGACATCGGTGTCCCGGAGGGCGACGGTATCGGCGACACCTGGGACACAGACGGTGAGCTCATCGACTACGAGGTCGGCGACCAGCGCGCCGGACGGCTGGTCGCGCCGGACGAGGGCAGCCATGAGAACACCGAATCCGACCTGATCGCTTCTGACATGGGTCTGGACGGCGCCGGGGCATCGGCCGAGGAGGCCGCGATACATCTGATCCCCGACTCCGAGACCTACTGAGGGGACGGCGAGCGCAGGACGAGGACCGGTGCCCGCTCGGACCCGACCCCGATCCTGCGTCGCCCCCGTCCTGCGCTCGCCGCGCCCAGGTGGACCGGTCGGATCATCCGTCCCGGCCCGTCAGGAAGTCGAGGAGTTCTCCGTTGACGACGTCGGGGCGTTCCTCCTGGCAGAGGTGTCCGCGCTGAGGAATGGGCACACCGCGGACGTTCCGGGCCAGCCCCTTCCAGACGTCCAGGAAGCCGTAGAGCTGTCCGACGGCGCTGAGGTCCTCGCCCCACATGGTCAGTACCGGGCAGTCGATGAGTTGGTCGGCGTCCTCGCGGTCCTGGGCGGCGTCCTGGGGCGCCGCACGGTAGTCCATGGAGGATCCCCGCACTGCCCCCGGCTGCTGGTAGGCGCCCATATAGACCGCGATCTCGTCCGGCGTGAGCAGGTCCGGGTAGGCCGCGATGCCGGGACGGGCCAGCCAGGTCTGCACGGAGCAGATGTTCACGATCTTTCCGTGGCCGCGCTCCACCATGCCCGTCGCCACCGCGCGTCCGACCATGAAGGCGCTGGTGAGGTTGGTGTTCACGACCCGTTCGAAGGTTTCCGCCGACACCTGGAGCAGCGGTTCGCGGTGCTGCACGCCGGTGTTGTTGACGAGTGCGTCCAGCGTGCCGATCCGGTCCTCGATCTCGCGTAGGGCCTGCCGGACGGCGGGCTCGTCGGTGACGTCGAAGGCCACGGCGTGCACCTTCGTGCCGGTGCGTGCCGCGAGTTCCCCGCGGGCGCGCTCCAGGGCCGCGGTGTCCCGGCCGTTGAGGACCACTTCGGCGCCGGCCTCGGCCAGCCCGGTGGCGAGGGCCAGGCCGATGCCCTTGCTGGAGCCGGTGACCAGGGCCCGGCGGCCGGTGAGGTCGAAGAGGGCGGGGCCTCGCACGACGGTTGCTCCGGAGGAAGTGCTCATGAGCACACCGCCGGGGTGCCGTAGTAGTGCATGAGCGCCGCGTTGTCGGCGTCACCGTGGCCCGTGGCGGCCAGCCAGCGGTGCAGCTCCGAGACCGCGGTGGTGACCGGAAGCGGTACCCCGGCCGTGCGCGCGTAGTCGCGGGCGGCGTCCAGGTCCTTGACCATGTTGCTGATCCGGCCCGTCGGAGTGAGGTCGAACTCGGCGAACTTCACGAAGAACTCCTGTGCTACGAGCGCGGTCTGTTCGCCCCGGAGACCCCCGAGGACGAGTCCCCCTTCGACCCCTTCGTCCACTGCATCGCCGGTCCCACGGCCGGTATGTGCGGCGGGTGGAGCCGCAGGAGAACGGCGACCTGGACCCGGCCGCGCTCCACGAGGCCGTCCAGGCCGCGAAGGCCGTGACCGACGGCCGTCGTGCAGCGCGATCGCGATGCGCTCGATCGTCGCCCGGCCCGCGCCGCACGCGCGGAACACCGAGGCCGCGCACGGCTCGGCGCCGGGCGCGGACGAGGTCGCGAGGTCGCCGCGACCAAGCGGGTGCTGGGCTGCTTCCTCCTCCTGGAACGGTGCGGTGGTCCGGCCCCTGGCGGACATGGGTTGCCCTGGCGGTGGCGGCCCTCGGGGTACCCGACGGGCGGGCCGGCGTGCTCTCCACGGCATGGGACCGGGGTATTGACGCACCCTCCCTCCGGTGCCATCGTTACGGCCACATAGACATCAGATGTCTGACGTCAGATGTGAACATCGAACGCGTCACGAACGAAGAGGTTCTCGCCATGTCGCTCTCGGACGACCTCGCCGAGCAGTTGCTCACCGCGATCATCGACGGCCAGTACCCGCCGGACTCCGCCCTCCCGCCCGAGGGAGAGCTCTCGGAGCAGGGCGGGGTCAGTCGGCTGACCGTGCGCGAGGCGGTCAAGCACCTGCGCGCGCAGAACGTCGTCAGGGTGGTGCGCGGCCGGGGCACCTACGTCAATCCGCCGGACCGCTGGACCGCGCTGGAACCGGTGGTGCGGGCGGCGTCGCGCGGCGCGAGCGGCGCCCTGTCGGAACGGCTGATCGAGGCACGCCGGCTCATCGAGAACGGCGCGTGCGAACTGGCCGCCTCCCGTCGCACCGAGGAGGACCTGGAGGTGCTGCGCCAGCACCTGGCGCTCATGCGGGAGGCCGCCGACGCGGGCGACACCGAGCAGTTCGTGCAGGCCGACATCGACTTCCACGACACGGTGATGCGGGCGACGGGCAACCTGTTCGTCCCGCTGCTGTTCGAGCCGTTCGGCCCGCTGCTCGTCGAGGGGCGCCGGGAGACGTCGGCCGTCCCCGAGATCCGGACCCACGCCATCGCGCACCACGAGGCGGTGCTCGCCGCGTTGGAGTCCGGCAGCCCCGAGGCCGCACGAGCCGCCATGGACGGCCACATGAACCAGACCGCCGACGACCTGCGCACCCACGTGATCAAACGCGACCTCGACTGACGTTCCCTCCGACACTCCGCTCAACTCCCCGTCACAGACCAGGAATTCGCCATGTCCCTACCCGTCCGTGCCCAGACGCGGCCCGTCCCCGAGGCCGCGGTGCTGGAAGGGCTCCCGCCGGTCCGCGAGGTGAGCGCCGCCGACGTGGCCGCCCGCATATCCGGCGGCCCCCGTCTCGTCGTCCTCGACGACGACCCGACCGGAACCCAGACGGTCGCCGACGTCCCGGTGCTGACCTCCTGGTCGGTGGACGACCTTCGCTGGGCGCTCAGCCAGGACAGCACCGCCGCCTTCATCCTGACCAACACCCGGAGCCTGTCGCCCGAGGACGCCGCCGCCCGCACCCGCGAAGTGGTCCGCGCCCTGCACGAGGCGTCGGCGGCCGAGGACACCCGCTACGTGCTGGCCAGCCGCGGCGACTCGACTCTGCGCGGCCACTTCCCACTGGAGACCGACGTCCTCGCCGAGGAGCTCACCTCGCTGGGCGTCGGCGCACCGGACGGCGTGGTGCTGGTGCCCGCCTACATCGAGGCGGGCCGGCTGACCGTCGGCTCCCGCCACTGGATGCGCACGGCGGACGGGTTGCTGCCGGTCGGTGAGAGCGAGTTCGCCCGCGATGCCACCTTCGGCTACCGCAGTTCCTCGCTGCCCGAGTGGGTCGACGAGAAGACCGGCGGACGCGTGCCCGCTGACGAGGTCCTGCGCATCACCCTCGACGACCTGCGCGGCGGCGGTCCCACGCACACCGCGCGGCTGCTCTCCTCGCTCCGCGGCGGGCGGACGGCGGTGGTCGACGCGGTGTGCGACGACGATCTGCGCGTGCTGTCCCTGGCCCTCGCGCAGGCGGAAGAGAGCGGGACGCGATTGCTGTACCGGGTCGGGCCGTCCTTCGTCAGGGCCCGCGCCGGACAGGCCGGACGACCACCGCTCACCCCCGCTGAACTGGGCCGGCCGCGCGGGGACGCGCCGCACGGGCTGATCGCCGTCGGCTCCCACGTCTCCCTGACGACACGGCAGTTGGACCGGCTTCGGGAGCGCGGCGGGATCGCCGAGTACGAACTCGACGTGGCCCTCCTGCTCGACGAAGAGCGGCGCGATGCCCACATCGCCGAGGTGGCGGCCGCAGCCGCCGGCGCGCTGGAATCGGCCGACGCCGTGATCCGCACCTCCCGCACGCTGGTGAAGGGTGCCGACGCGGGTGACAGCCTGGCGATCTCCCGCAAGGTTTCCGCAGCGCTCGTCGATGCCGTGCGCCGGGTCAACGCCACCCGACGGCCCGCCTTCGTCATCGCCAAGGGCGGCATCACCTCCAGCGACACCGCCACCCACGGCCTGGGGATCCGCCGCGCCTGGGCCAGGGGCACGCTGCTGCCCGGCATCGTCTCCCTCTGGGAGCCCGTGGACGGCCCCGCCGCCGGCATCCCCTACATCGTCTTCGCCGGCAACGTCGGCGGTGACGACGCCCTCGCCGACGCCCTCGACCTGCTCAGGAGCGCCTGATGCTGCTGCACGGAGCAGACGCGCTCAAGCAGGCCGCGCACGCCGGTCGCGCCCTGCCCGGGTTCGTCGCCTACAACCTGGAAACGGTCCAGGGCATCACGGCCGCCGCCGAGGCCACCGGACGGCCCGTCCTGATCCAGGCAGGCTCCAGCCCCTTCCGGCACGCCGGCCGCGAGGCCCTGATGAGGCTGGCGCTGGACGCCGCCGAGGACTCCGCCGCCCACCTCGGGGTGCACCTCGACCACAGCCGGGACCTGGACGAGATCACGGCCTGCCTGGAGGCCGGCTACACCTCCGTCATGGTCGACGGCTCCCACCTGCCCTTCGCCGAGAACATCGCTCTCACCGAAGAGGCGGTACGGCGGGCCCGTGACCACGGCGCCTGGGCGGAGGCCGAGCTCGGTGCGCTGCCGGGCGGCGAGGACGTCTCCACCGACGCCGTCGCACAGGCCGCGACGATGACCGGTCCGCGGCAGGCGGCCGAGTTCGTGGCCGCGACGGGCGTGGACGCGCTCGCCGTCGCCGTCGGCAATGTCCACGGCTTCACCAAGGACCCGGTCCGCCTCGACCTGGAGCGGCTGGCCGCGATCCACGAGGCAGTACCGGTCCCGCTCGTCCTGCACGGCGCCAGCGGTCTGCCCGTCGAAGAGCTTCACGGTGCCCTCGCGCGGGGCGTCGCCAAGGTCAACGTCAACGCCGAACTGCGCCGCGCCTACCTGGACGCCGTCCGCGCGGCCCTCCCGTCCGCGCTGCCCGGCTCCGACGTCGTCTCCCTGTGGGCGGCGGGCCGGGACGCGGTCCGGGACGCCGCCCTGGAGGTCATCGGCCGCCTGAACCCCCGAGCCGAAGGAGGGATCGCCTGACCCCGGACCAGCCCCGCTGACCACCAACCGCACCCCGGTGCCGTACGGCACCGGACCGTCGTACGACCCCCGCCGCATCGCACCACCCAGCGAGCCGCCCCGAGTGCCGCCGCTGCCTGCGCCACCCCCTCGCCCGAGCCGCGCGCATCTCCCCACGCCAGGGCCCTCCCCACCCCCGGCGCTTCTTCCGCTCCTCTCCTCTGTCCCCAGGAGGACACATGTCTGCCCCACCCCGTCCCCACACCGCCGTCATAGGTCTCGGTGCCATGGGACTTCCCATGGCACGCCGCTTGGCCGGCGAACTGCCCGTATCCGTCTTCGACATCGCCGCCGACCGGCGGTCCGTCCTGGCCGCCGAGGGTGCCCGCGACGCCGGGTCACCGGCCGAGGCCGCCCGTGACGCCGACGTGGTCGTGCTCGCCGTACGCGACCAGGCGCAGGTCGAGGGCGCGCTGTTCGGTGAGAACGGCGCCGCCGAAGCCCTCCGCCCCGGAGCGGTGGTGATCCTCACCAGCACGGTCGGCCCCGACGCGGCACGCGCCACGGCCAGGCGGCTCGCCGATCGGGGTGTGCTGACCGTGGACGCGCCGGTCAGCGGCGGCCCGGTGCGGGCCGGCAACGGCGACCTGCTGATCGTCGTAGGCGCCGAGGACGTGGCGCTGAAGACGGCTCGGCCGGTTCTCGACCTGCTGGCCTCGACGCTCACGGTCGTCGGCCCGCGTCCCGGCGACGGTCAGGCGATGAAGGCCGTCAACCAGTTGCTGGCCGGCGTGCACATCGCCGCCGCGGCAGAGGCGATCGCGCTCGCCCGGGGGCTCGGGCTCGACCCGGGCACGGTCGTGGACAGCCTGAAGCACGGCGCCGCCGGTTCCTTCATGTTCGCCGACCGCGGGCCGCGCATGGTCCAGGCGTACGACGACGGCCCCGATCCCGAGGTGAGGTCGCGGCTCGACATCTTCGTCAAGGACATGGGCATCGTCACCGGCATCGCCAAGGACGCCCACGTCCCCGTGCCCCTGGCCGCCGCGGCCGAACAGCTCTACCTGCTCGGCGAGCGCGCCGGACTCGGCGCCCGCGACGACTCCTCCGTCGTCACCGTCCTGTCGCCCAACCACCGGGAAGGGGAGGGACGATGAGCCACACCACCCTTCTGGCCATCGCGGTCGCCGGAGTCGCGACCCTGCTCCTGCTGATCCTCAGAGCCAAGGTCCAGCCGTTCGTCGCCCTCGTGGTCGTCAGTATCGGCGTCGCGCTGGCCGCGGGCGTGCCCGCCGCCGACCTGGTGAAGACCATCGAGGACGGCATGGGCGCCACCCTGGGCCACATCGCCACGATCATCGCGCTGGGCGCGATGATCGGCCGGATCATCGAACTCTCCGGTGGCGCCCACGCGTTCGCGCACTCCCTCATCGAGAAGTTCGGCTCCCGCCGCACACCCCTCGCCCTGACCGTCGCCGGGTTCGTCCTGGGCATCCCGGTCTTCTTCGAGGTCGGCCTGATCATCCTCATGCCGATCGCCTACGGAGTCGCCCGTGCCTCCCGCAGGCCCCTGCTGATCTACGCGCTGCCGATGGGCGCCGCGATGCTCACCGTGCATGCCTTCCTGCCCCCGCATCCCGGTGCCGTCGCGGCCACCGAGGCCATCGGCGCCAGCCAGGGCCTGGTGCTGCTGATGGGCATCCCGGTCACCGCCGTCGTCGTCCTGCTCGGCTACCTCGTCTCCCGTCGCCTCACCCGCCGCGAGTACCCGATGGACCCGGCCGTGCACGCCGAGGTGTACGGCGAACCGGAGACCGCAGGCGGCAGGCCGCCGACCACCGCGCAGCCGGGCCCCGGCCCCTCGGACGGCGGGCGGGCCACCGCCGTACTGACCAAGCCCGCACCCTCGGGCACCGACGTCCGGCCGCCGTCCTTCGGCATGGTCCTGGCACTGATCGTCACGCCCATCCTGCTGATCCTCCTCGGCACCATCGGCCAGAACACGCTCGCCGAGGGTTCCACCCCGCGTGCCGTGCTCACCGTCCTCGGCGCCCCGATGGTGGCCCTGCTCATCGACGTCGCCCTGTGCGGCTACTTCCTGGGCGCCCGCCGCGGCTGGAACCGCGCCCGCATCGCCGAGGTCATGGGCTCCGCACTGCCGCCCGTCGCCATGGTGATCCTCGTCGCCGGCGCGGGCGGTGTCTTCGGCAAGGTCCTGGTCGCCAGCGGCATCGGCGACGCGATCGCCGACGTCCTGGAACGCACCGGCCTGCCCGCGCTGCTCCTGGCCTTCCTGACGTCCCTCGCCCTGCGCGCGGCTCAGGGATCGGCGACCGTCGCCCTCATCACCACCGCCGGCATCCTCACCCCCCTGCTGCACCGCGCCGACCTGTCCACCGGTCAACTGTCGCTGGTGGCCCTGGCGATGGGCGCGGGCGCCCTCGCGCTGTCCCACATCAACGACGCCGGGTACTGGATGTTCACCAAGCTCGCCGGCCTCGACGTGGCGACGGGCCTGCGCACATGGACGGTCCTGACGACCGTCATGGGATGCGCGGGCTTCGTCCTCACCACAGCTCTCTGGCCGCTGGTCTGACCGGCCCGCAACCGTACGGAGCTGTCCGCCCGGGCCCGAGTGGTGTGAGCGGACAGCTCCGGCACGCCGTTGGGCCACTGCGTCGAGCGGGCTGTTCAGCAGGTTCAATGGAGGTGTGGATGACGTGTTGTGGAGCAGGCTGTCGGCCGAGACGCGAGCGGAGGTTGACGGTCTCATCGCCGCTGGACGCACTATCCAGGCCATCGTGGTGATGCGGGAACACGCCGGTCCGCCGCAGCCTGATCTTCGTGAGTGCGTCGATCTTCTGGCACGGCGGTTCGAGATACTGCGGGAGTAGGCAGGTCGCGTCGGCCGACCTCGACGTCGATCCGGAGGCGGGCAAGCGGTTGATCGCCTCCGCGGCCGGGCGCCAGCCCTCGGGCTCGCTCGGGGTCGACGACTTCCTCGTCGCCCTTCATCAACTCCCGGTGGGTGCGGCCGCGTTGTGAGGCCCCACCCACCGGGCCTCCGCACGGCCCCCGCCGTCCACCGCCCCCCCGAGGGCGCGGTGCCGCGGTCCTGCTGGTCGCGCTTCTTCGGCGACAGCCAGGTCCGGCAGTCCACTGTCGGGACGCCGTCATGCGTCACGGGGCGGCAGCCGGCTCCTGCTGCCCCCCTTGCGCGATCAGCGGCGAACACCCATCATCAGGAATCCTGATACTTGAACCTTGTACTGATGGGGTGAGCCGTGCCATTCACGCCCAGAATCCAGGCCAGAGGGGTCCAGCTGTTGCTCGGCCGAATGATGAGCCGCGTGCACAAGGACCTGCGCTTCACTGACATCCCCAAGCGCACGGAATCCCTTCGGGTGGAGACCGGCGCCGGACCGGTGACCTGCACCGTCTACCGCCCGTCGGTAGTCGCCGCAGCCCCTGCCCCCGTGTACGTCAACTTCCACGGCGGCGGTTTCGTGGTCGCCCGCCCCGAGCAGGACGACCACATCTGCCGCTACATAGCCGCCACGGCCGGCTGCGTCGTGATCAACGTCGACTACGCCGTCGCCCCGCAGCGGCCGTACCCCGTACCCGTCACCCAGGCATACGACGTCACCGCCTGGGTGGCCGAGAACGGCCCGGCCAACAACTGGGACGGCTCGCGACTCGCCGTCGGCGGACACAGCGCCGGGGCCAACCTGACCGCCGCGGTCTGCCGCACGGCCCGGGACCGCGGCACCTTCACGCCCCGCCTCCAGCTCATCGACTCGGCACCGCTCGACCAGCTCGCCGACCCGGCCACCAAGCAGTCACCCATCGCCAAGCCCCTGCTCACCCCTCAACTCATGCGGATCTTCACCGCCGCCTACGTCCCGGATCCCGCCGACCTCGCCCATCCGCTGGTGTCGCCCGGACTGGCCGACGACCTCGCCGGACTGCCGCCCGCCCTCGTCATCACCGCGGAGCACGACCGCCTGCGCGACGAGGGCGACGCCTACGCCAAGGCCCTGGAGGCTGCCGGTGTTCCGGTCACCCACCGTTGCTTCGAGGGTGTCGACCACTACTTCACCCACACCGGCCCGGTACCGGCCGGGAAGGAAGCCATCGATCTGATGGCCACCACCCTGCGCACGGCACTCAGCGCCTGACGCTGCCGGGCTGGTCGTCGAGAGCCGGCCGGCATGAAACGTGGTGCCACGCCCATGCGTTCCGCCGCGGCGTGAGGGGTTACGGGCGCTGTGGTCAAGTGGTCGGCGGGGTTCCGCCCCGCCCGGCCGCGTGGCGGAAGCCCGCGGCGGCGCCCGCACCTGCGGGGGCAGGGGAGACAGGCGCTGGTCCGTATCACTCGGTGGGCGCTCCAACGGTCTCGCCGTCGACGTCACCAACCGGGTGACGGCCAACGGGTCGAAAGTGCGGCTGTGGACCGCGCTGGGCAACGCCCACCAGCAGTGGAGCCGCGCCTAGGGGAACGAACCGACGGGGTGCGGCGCCGACGCGCGGCCGCACCCCGAAGGCCCGGCAGCACAGATTCGCCACACGTGACGACTCGCCGGCCCGACAGGACTTCTCTGAAGGGCTGCACGGATCCAGGCGCGCGCACAGAGCAGGCCGGGCCGCTACCAGGAGGCCAGCGAGCCGTCCGCGTTGCGCCACACGGGGTTGCGCCAGTGGTGGCCGCGTTCGGCGGCGGCGCGGACCGCGTCCTCGTCGATCGTGATGCCCAGGCCCGGGGCGGTCGGGCGTTCGATGTAGCCGTCGCGGAAGGCGAAGGCCTCCGGGTCCACGAGGTAGTCCAGCAGTCCGCTGCTGTCCCCGTAGCCGATGCCGAGCGCCTGTTCCTGGATGAGGAAGTTGGGGATGGCGAAGTCGAGTTGCAGGCTCGCGGCCAGTGCGATGGGCCCGAGCGGGCAGTGCGGAGCCACCAGGATGTCGTACGCCTCGGCCATCGAGGCGATGCGCCGGGTCTCGGAGATGCCTCCGGCGTGGCTGATGTCCGGCTGGGCCACGGCGATGCCGTCCGACAGCACGGAGCGGAAGTCCCAGCGGGAGTAGAGCCGTTCACCGGTCGCGATGGGGATCGAGGTGGAGCGCACCACGGCGCCGAGGTCCCGGGAGAACTCGGGCAGGACCGGCTCCTCCACGAACATCGGCAGCAGCGGCTCCAGGAACGGCAGGACCCGGCGGGACATCGCCCCGCTGAACCGGCCGTGGAAGTCCAGCGCCAGGTCGCGGTCCGGACCGATGGCCTCGCGCACCGTGCTCACGCAGTCGACGATGGCGTTGATGGCACCGGCCGTGGCGAGCGGCTCCAGCTGGCCGCAGGGGTTGAGCTTGACCGCGGTCAAGCCCTTGGCGACCTGCTCGGCCGCCGACTCGCCCAACTGCTCGAGCGTCTCCCCGCCGACCCAGCCGTAGACCCGCACCCGGTCGCGCACATGGCCGCCGAGCAGTTGGTACACCGGCACACCGTGGGTCTTGCCCGCGATGTCCCACAGGGCCTGGTCGATGCCGGCCAGGGCGCTGTTGAGGACGACGCCGCCGCGGTAGAAGCCGCCCTTGGCGAGCAGCTGCCAGTGCTCCTCGATGCGGGCCGGGTCCTGCCCCACGAGGTGGTCGAACATCTCCTCGACGCACTTCGCGACGGTGTGCGCCCTGCCCTCGACGATGGGTTCGCCCCAGCCGGAGATGCCCTCGTCGGTGTCGACCCGCAGGAAGAGCCAGCGTGGTTCGACGAGGAAGAGTTCGTATCCAGTGATCTTCATGGTGCGGACCTCCGGGTCCTGGTGCACGGCCCGAGGGGCCGATGGGTGCGGGCAGGGGTGTCGCGGGTGTACGGGATGAAGGACGGCCGGGGAGGAGCGGTCGCGCGGGGTGTTGCCGGACAGCCGGCCGCCCCGGGCTACTCCTGTGAGGTGATGCTGCGGCCGCCGTCCACGAGCAGGTTCTGGCCGGTGACGAACGAGGCGTCGTCGGAGGCGAAGAAGGCCACGGCGGCGGCGATGTCCTCGGGGGTGCCGAGCCGGCCGACCGGGGTGCGCGCGGCGGCCCGGGCCTTGTACTCCTCGGGCGTCCGCGCCCACAGGGCCGTGACCACGGACCCGGGGAGGACGGAGTTGAACCTGATCTCCCCGCCGTACTCGACGGCGAGCTGGCGTACCAGGGCGTCGATGCCGCCCTTGGCCGCCGCGTACGCGGGGAAGCCCTTGAAACCGAGGGCCGCGTGGATGGACGAGGTGATGACCACCGCGCCACGGGCGGCCCGCAGCAGGGGAACCGTGGCCCGGACGCCGTAGAACACCGAGTCGAGGCAGAGACGCAGCTGGTCGTGCCAGCCGGCGTCGTCCAGCTCGTGCGCCGCCCCGGGGAGGTTCCGGCCGGCGTTGAGGTGCAGCACGTCGAGGTGACCTGTCCAGGACGCCACCGCCTCGACGGCCTCGGTCCAGGCGTCGCCCGAGGTGACGTCGAGCCCGCGGTGCCTGGCCCGTCCTCCCTCGGCGGTGATCTTGTCGGCGACCCGGCGGGCGCCCTCGGCGTCCACGTCGGTGACGAGGACCGACGCCCCTTCGGCGGCCAGGCGGTGGGCGGTGGCCTCGCCGATGCCGGAGGCGGCCGCGGTGAGCAGGGCCGTGCGGCCCGTGAAGCGGGTGAGACCTGCCCGGCTCATGGGGCTTCTCCCGGTCTCGCTGTTGAGCCTCGCAGCACCATGCGCGGTTCCGTGGGGACGACGACGTCTCCCACGGGCGCCCCCTCGATGTCGGCCACCAGGGCCTCCACGGCGGCGGTGCCCAGCTCGTACAGGGGCATCGCCACGGTGGTCAGCGGCGGGGAGAGGTGGCCGGCGACCGGCAGGTCGTCGTTCCCGACCACGGAGACGTCCTCGGGGATCCGCAGGCCGAGGTCCCGGACCGCCGACATGGCGCCGATGGCCTGGGCGAGGGAGCTGGTGTAGAGCGCGGTGACCGGCGGGCGGGTACCGCCGTCGGCCGGACGCAGCAGTTCCCGTGCCGCGGACACACCGCCGTCCTCGGTGAAGTCACCGGACGCGACAGGAGCGGCGGACAGGCCGAGTTCCTCGGCGTGCCGCAGGAACGCCTCCTTGCGGACCTCACTGGGGGAGATGCCCGGCGGACCCGCGATGTGGCCGACCGCGCGGTGACCGAGGGAGTGCAGGTGGTCGAGGGCGGTGACGCTGGAACGGGCCACGTCCATGGTGACGTTCCGGCCGGAGCCCTCCACCGAGCGGTTGAGGAAGACGTGCGGGACCGGGCTGCGGCTCAGGGTGTCCAGCAGGGGGTGGCCGGGGCGCGCGGAGGCGATGAGCAGTCCGTCGACCCGGCCTTCCTGCACCAGGTCGTTGAACGACTCGTCGGCTTCCTGCCCGTCGAAGTCCTCGGCCAGCAGGGAGAGATAGCCCAGCTCACGGGCGCGCTGGTAGGCGCCGCGGGCGATGGTGACGTACGTGGGGTTGGCGAGGGCGGGGACGAGCAGGGCCAGGGCATGCGTGCTGGCGCCGGCCAGGGCCCGGGCCCCGGAGTGGGGGCGGTAGCCCAGCGCTTCGGCGGCCTCGTGGACGCGGCGCCGGGTCTCCGGCCGGACGGACAGGTCCTCCCGGCCGTTGAGCACCTTCGACACGGTGGCCTTGGAAACCCCGGCCCTCTCCGCGACATCCACCAGCCTGGCCCTCACGGGCTGTTCCGGCATGTGGGTCTCCCTTTCCGCTGTGTGCCTCGGGCCACTCGAGTGTGTTGTCGATGGCTTGTTATGACCTCTTGACGATCCCCTTGACACCTTCTGGCGCCGCAACCTAACGTTCGCCGCACCTTCAGTCAACCGGTTTCCTCAGACGGAAATAAGCGATACATCTGGGCAGAGCCACAGAAACCGGTCAGCCCGTCCACGGCAACATCTCAGCCATCCCGTCCATGGGTGGGGTGTGCCCTGAGGTGCCCCGCAGGCTCACCGCGGACGCGACCACCGTCGCCTCGCGGTCGGCCGAGACCGACGCCGCCACACGTGTACGACGACGTGTGCGCGTCCGGCCCGGGACGTTCCCCACCGCCGACGAGCGTGCCGGGCGCTGCCTTCCCGGCTCGCTTCCGCGGCCCACCCATGCCTCTGTCCGCTCCTCGCGGCAGCTCCGCATGCACCGCACGCGCCGTACTCCCCGCAGAAAGGCTCATCAGCATGCCCGTCCCGACCACTGGGTCCCTCGACAGACGCCGTTTCCTCACCTTCTCCGGTGCCGCGCTCGGCGCGGCCGCGCTGTCCGGCTGTGCCGCCTCCGTCGACGACGGATCGGGCGGCGGCGGTTCGAAGAGCGGCAGTACGACGCTCACCGTCATGTCCACCGAGGATGAGAAGAAGGTCATCCAGGCGGCCGGGACGGCGCTGGGCATAAAGATCAACTTCGTCGTCCGGGACGAGACCAAGCTCAACGCCATGCTGGCGGCGAAGAACCCGCCGGACGTGGTGCGCGGCCTGGGTGCGGTGGAGACGCCGTACTTCGCCGCACGCGGGCTGATGGCCGACCTGGACCCGTACTTCGCCGACAGCTCGGTGCTCAAGGCGTCCGACCTCGACCCGGTCAACGACGTCTGGCGCTATGACGGCCGGAAACAGGGCGCGGGGCCCCGCTACGGCATCGCCAAGGACTACTCGCAGGACCAGATGTTCTGGTACCGCACGGACATGTTCGAGGCGGCGAAGCTGGATCTGCCCAGCGAGACCGAGCCGCTGTCGTACGACGAGTGGCTCGACCTGGGCAAGCAGCTGACCAAGCGCAGGCTCGGCAAGGTCAAGGTCTACGGGCTGAGCGCCGCGGGACTCGGAACCTTCTCCATGCTCATGGGCATGACGGCCTCGGCCGGCGGGAGCCTGTTCGCCGAGGACCTGGCGTCGGTCGACCTGTCCTCGCCCGAGGCGCTCAAGGCACTGACGTGGTACCTGGAGTACGCGCGGGCCGACATCGGCCCGAACGTCGCCAATCCGAACCCGGACGGCTGGGACTGGCCGACCTACCAGGCCGGGCGGATGGCGATGGCCTGCGACGGCTACTGGTTCAGCGGCGCGATCGGCGGCGACCCCAAGGTCGCCGAGGTGTCGCGCTTCGCACCCGCTCCGCAGCTCGGCGGCAACCGCGTCAGCTCCTGCTTCGCCGCCACCGGCTACTGGATCCCCAAGGCGGCGAAGAACAAGGACGCGGCCTGGAAGTTCTTCGAGTACTACTTCGCGGGCAAGCCCGGCGAGGAGCGGGCCGCGAGCGGCTGGGGCATCCCCAGCCTGACGTCGCTGCGCTCGAGGATGCCGCAGGGCACGGAGTTCCAGAAGCAGGCCTTCAAGGTGCAGGAGCAGGAGCTGGCGCACTTCTCCGTACTGTCGTTCACCCCGTACGCCCAGCTGACCGCCCTGGAGGGGGTCATCAACAAGGTGCTGCCGAAGGCCATCAAGGCCAAGACGTCCGCGGGCAAGGTCGCCGACGAGCTCAACAGGCTCATGAACGAGCAGATCGCCCAGGGCAAGGAGCTGGTGGGGTGAGCACCGGCCAGCTCGTCGATCAGGCCGCCGGGCCGGGGGCGGCGTCGTCCCCGGCCCGCCGGCCGGCCGGCTCGCCGCGCAGACCGGCCTCGCTGCGGACCCGCCGGGCGCGGGCGTTCTATGTGTTCACCGGGCCCTGGGTCCTGGGCTTCCTGGCCCTGACGGCCTTCCCGCTGGGCTACGCGCTGTGGCTGAGCTTCACCAACGCCGACGGGTTGTCGAACAACTCGCGCTTCGTGGGGCTGGACAACTACCGGGAGGTCTTCTCCGACCCGGACACGATGAACGCCCTGTGGCGCACCGGGGTGTTCACCGCGATCACGGTGCCGCTGACGATCGCGGCGGGACTGCTGCTGGCGGTGCTGGTGAACCAGCCCATCCGGGCCCGCGGGTTGTTCCGCACCCTGCTGTACCTGCCGGCGGTGGTGCCGCCGGTGGGCGCCGCTCTCACCTTCAAGCTGATCTTCGACCGTGACTCGGGCGCTGCGAACGGCGCCCTGGACATGGCCGGTATCAACGGCGTCACCTGGCTGGTCGACCCGTACGCCCGGTGGGTGCTGATCGTGCTGACGATGTGGGCCGCGGGCAACGGCATGATCATCTCGCTGGCGGGGCTGCAGGACATCCCCAAGGAGCTGAACGAAGCGGCCAGGATGGACGGCGCCAGTCCCTGGCAGTCCTTCACCCGCATCACCCTGCCGCTGCTGTCCCCGGTGATCTTCTTCCAGGTCGTCACCGGCATCATCGGCGCGCTCCAGTCCTTCATGCCGCTGCTCATCGCGCTCGACCCCACGCCCAGGGGCGTCACGTCCGTGCCCGAGAGCAACTACTTCTACATGATCCACGTCTTCGCCCAGTACTTCGCCAACGGCCGCTACGGTTACGCCTCCGCCCTGCTGTGGGTGCTCTTCGCGATCATCTGCGTCGTCACCTTCCTCATCTTCAGGCTCAGCAAGGGCGCGGTCTTCTACTCCGTGGAGCCGGAGCCGGCGAAGCCCAAGGCCCGCACGATGGGAGGCGGCCGATGAGCGTGCTCTCCCGGCGCACCACCGTCTACATGATCCTGATCGCCATCCTGGTGCTGATGCTCAGCCCCTTCGGCTGGCTCGCGATCACCGCGCTCAAGGACGCGTCCGAGCTGCGCGCCTTCCCCATCCACTGGTGGCCGCACGATCCCAGCTTCGGCAACTTCCGCGAGGCGCTGACCCTCTTCGACTACCTCGGCTACGCCCGCAACTCGCTGACGATCGCCGTCGTCTACGCGGTGCTCGTCACCCTCGCCTCGGCCTGGGCGGGCTTCGGCTTCGCCCGGCTGGAGGCCCCGGGCAAGAAGGCCATCTTCGGCGTGCTGCTGTCGACGATGATGCTGCCGGGCGTGATCACGCTCATCCCGACCTATCTGATGTTCGCCAAGCTCCACCTGATCAACACCTACATGCCGTGGGTGCTGTGGGGTCTGTGCGGTGCGCCGTATCTCATCTTCCTGTTCCGGCAGTTCTTCACCAACATGCCGAAGGAACTGGAGGAGGCGGCGATCGTCGACGGCTGCGGGCAGATCCGCGTCTTCTGGCGGATCTTCCTGCCGCAGTCCTGGCCGGTCATCGCCACCAGCCTGATCCTGTCCTTCTCCTGGACCTGGGGCGACTACATCGCGCCGGCCCTGCTGCTGGACGACGCCCGCACCACCCTCGCGGTCAAGCTCGCCACCGGCTACGTCAACCAGCACGGGGCCCAACTCCACAACGTGGTCGCCGCCGGTGCGGTGATGTACGTCGTACCCGTGCTCGCGCTGTTCCTGATCATGCAGCGCGGCTTCATCTCCGGGATCTCCACCTCCGGGCTCAAGTGACGCTGTTCACCGACGCACCATCTCGCAAAGGAACTTCTCATGACCGACACCCTGGGCACCGGCAACTCCCCGGCGGCGGTGGGTTCATGACGGAGCGTCCCGCCCTCACCCCGCAGCTGGACCGGACCCGGGTCATGGCCATCCTGCGGTCGGCCGACGCGAGCGGACTGCCCGCCGTGGCCCGGGCCCTCGCGGAGGGCGGCATCACCTGCCTGGAAATCACCCTCACCACCTCGGGCGCCCTCGACGCACTGGCCGCCATCCGGGACGAACTCGGGCCGGGGGTGGCGGTCGGCGCCGGCACGGTGATCACCACCCGGGACGCGCGGAACGCGCTCGCGGCCGGGGCCGGGTTCCTGGTGGCCCCCGTCGTGGACACCGAGGTGATCCGCGGCGCCGCCGACGGCGGCATTCCGTGCTACCCGGGCGCCTGGACACCCACCGAGGTGTCCACCGCCTGGCGGGCGGGCGCCGCCGCCGTCAAGCTCTTCCCGGCGAGCACCGGCGGCCCCGCCCATCTGCGACAGCTGCGGGCCCCGCTGCCGCACGTCCCGCTCGTCGCCGTCGGCGGAGTCGGCGTCGACCGGGCGCGCGACTACCTCGACGCGGGCGCCCACGCCGTGGGCATCGGCTCCCCGCTGCTGCGCGGCGCCGACCGGGACCCGGCACCGGAGGCCCTGGGCGCCGTCACCGCGAGGGCCCGCACCCTGCTGGACGCCATCCGGGCCACGCCCGCTGTTCAGGAGGCGCGCAGGTGAACCACCCGACCCCGCAACGTCACTTGGTGACCGTCGGCGAGGCCCTCGCGGTCCTCGCCGCGCCCGAAACCGGCCCGCTCGCCCTGGGATCCGGTCTGCGCCTCGGACTCGCCGGAGCGGAGTCGAACGTCGCCGTCGCGGTCAGCCGCCTCGGCGGATCCGCCACCTGGATCGGCCGCGTCAGCGACGATTCTCTCGGTGACCTCATTCTCCGCGAGCTCCGCGCGGAGGGCGTCACCACGGTCGTCGCACGCGACCCCGCCCCCACCTCGCTGCTGCTGCGGGAACGCCGTACGGCCACACACAGCCGTACGCGCTACTACCGCACCCACACGGCGGGCTCCCGGTTGTCCGCCGAGGACATCCCCGAGGACCTCGTCGCCGGAGCGGCGGTCCTGCACATCACCGGAATCACCCCGGCGCTGGGCGAAGGGCCGTCCCAGGCCGTCACCCGCGCCGTGGACATCGCCGTCGACGCGGGAGTCCCGGTCTCCCTGGACATCAACTACCGCTCCCTGCTGTGGAGCGAGGCCGACGCCAGGCGCACGCTTCTGCCTCTGCTGCGCAGGAGCGACCTGGTCTTCGCGGGACCGCACGAGGCCCGGCTCGTGGTGCCCGGCGCCGACACCCCGGAGGAACTCGCCCGGGGCATCTGCGACCTCGGACCCGCCGGAGCCGTGGTCAAGCTCGGCGCCGAGGGCGCGTACGCCCTCCTCGACGGCCGGGAGTACCGGGAGCCCGCCGTGCCCGTCACCGTGCACGACTCCGTGGGAGCGGGAGACGCGTTCGCGGCCGGGTACCTCGCGGAACTGCTCGCCGGCCAGCCGCCGGAACACCGGCTGCGGACGGCGGCGGTGCTCGGCGCCTTCGCCGTCAGCACCACGGGCGACTGGGAGGGCCTGCCCAGGCGCCACGAACTGGACCTGCTCGACCACCACGACGACATCGTCCGCTGAACGCCGACCGGGCGCGGACTGTGCCACACCCATGCCCCGATCCAAGGAACCACCGGGAAGCCCCATGCCAACGCCCGCCTCGCACCAAGCTGTTCACGTCCTCACCGGCTCCTACACCCCCGACACCGGCGGTGCCGGAACCGGGCTCGCCGCCCTGCGGCTCGATCCGTCGACCGGCCGACTGTCGTACGACGACGAGGTGGCGCCCCTGGCCGTCAGCGGAGCCTCCTTCCTGGCCGCGCACCCCTCCCTCGACGTCGTCTACAGCACGAACGAGACCGACCCCGGAACCGTCAGCGCCGTCGCCCGGCAGCGCGACGGTTCACCGACCCCGCTGGGCGCCCCGCTCGACAGCGGCGGCGCCAACCCCTGCCACCTCACCGTCCACCCGGACGGGGGCTGGCTGCTGACCGCGAACTACGGCAGCGACACAGCTCCCGGCAGCGTCGGCGTGCTCCGCCTCGACGCGGACGGACGCCCGCTGGAGCTGACCGACGTCGCCGTCCACGAGGGGTCGGGCCCGGTCGCCGGACGGCAGGAGGGCAGCCACGCCCACCAGGTGCTCGTCGACCCGGCGGGCCGTCACGTCCTCGCCACCGACCTGGGCGCGGACGCGGTCTTCACCTACCGGCTGGACACCCGCACGGGCACCCTCCACCGGACGGCGGTGAACCGGCTGCGCCCCGGCTCCGGCCCCCGCCACCTCGCCTTCGCCCCCGGCGGTGAGCTGGTGTTCAGCGCGGACGAACTGTCCTCCACCGTCACCTGCCACCGCTACGACCCCGACACGGGCACCCTCACGGAGATCGCGCACGTCGCCGCCACGACCGCCGAGGACGTCACCAACCAGCCAGGCGGAATCGTCGCCTCGCCCTGCGGGCGCCACGTGTGGGTGACCAACCGCGGCGCGGACACGGTGGCCGCCTTCAGGGTCACCGACACCGGCCTCACCCCGATCGGCGAGGTCCCCACCGACGGTGCCTGGCCCCGCGGTCTGACCTGGGCCGCCGCACATCTGCTCGTCGCCAACCAGCACGGCGGAACGCTCGCCGTGCTGCGGGTCCTGGACTCGGGCGACCTCCAGCCGGCCGGCCCGGCGGTCCCCGTCCCCTCGGTGGTGTGCGCACTCGCGCTCTGACCGCTCCTCCTGTTCGTCCAGTACGGCGCGAGAGACCGCCGTACGCCCCGAAAGGCAATCCCTTGTCCCACGCCGGCTCCACCCCCGCCCGCTTCACCCTCGACTCGGCCTTCGGCATCGGTGCCGTCCATCCCCGTCTGTACGGTTCCTTCGTCGAACACCTCGGCCGCTGCGTCTACACCGGCCTCTACGAGCCCGGCCACCCGGCCGCCGACGCCGACGGCCTGCGCCAGGACGTCCTGGAGCTGATCCGGGAACTCGGCGTCACCACCGTGCGCTACCCGGGCGGCAACTTCGTCTCCGGCTACCGCTGGGAGGACAGCGTCGGCCCGCGCGAGGAGCGGCCGGTCCGGCTGGACCTCGCCTGGAAGACCACCGAGACCAACGAGTTCGGCCTGGGCGAGTTCATGGACTTCTGCGCCAAGACCGGTACGGAACCGATGATGGCCGTCAACCTCGGCACCCGCGGGGTGGAGGACGCCGTCCGTCTGCTGGAGTACTGCAACCACCCGGGCGGCACCGAGCTGTCCGACCAGCGCATCGCCCACGGCGGCAAGGAGCCGTACGGCATCAGCATGTGGTGCCTGGGCAACGAGATGGACGGCCCCTGGCAGATCGGCCACAAGACGGCCGAGGAGTACGGGCGGCTCGCCGCCGAGACGGCCCGCGCCATGAGGATGATCCAGCCCGGTCTGGAGCTGGTGGCCTGCGGCAGCTCGGCCTCCGGCATGGAGACCTTCGCCGCGTGGGAGGCCACCGTCCTGGAAGCCGCCTACGACCTGGTGGACCACGTCTCCCTGCACGCCTACTACTACGAGGGGGACGACGGCGACCGGGATTCCTTCCTCGCGTCGGCCGTCGACATGGAGCACTTCATCGAGTCCGTCGTCGCCACCTGCGACCACGTCCGCGCCCGCCTGAAGGCGAAGAAGCGGATCAACCTCTCCTTCGACGAGTGGAACGTCTGGTACCAGGAGCGGCCCAACCCGCACGCGGTGGAGGACTGGCAGCAGGCCCCGCGCCTGCTGGAGGACGTCTACACCGTCACCGACGCCGTGGTCTTCGGCTCGCTGCTCATCGCGCTGCTGCGGCACGCCGACCGGGTCACCGCCGCCTCACTGGCCCAGCTCGTCAACGTCATCGCGCCGATCATGACCGAGCCGGGCGGCCCGGCCTGGCGGCAGACCACCTTCTTCCCCTTCGCCCAGGCGTCGGCGCACGGGCGTGGCCGGGTGCTGCGCGTCGAGGTGGACAGCCCGACCTACCCCACCGCCCGGTTCGGCGAGGTGCCGCTGCTCCACGCCACCGCCGTGACCGACGACGAGAGCGGCGCGGTCACCGTCTTCGCCGTCAACCGCGGGCAGAGCACCGCCCTGCCACTGGAGATCGACCTGCGCGGCGTCGAGGCCCACACCGTGGCCGAGCACCTGGTCCTGGCCGACACCGACCCGGAGGCACGCAACACCATGGACCAGCCGGACCGCGTCGCCCCGCACCCCGCGACCGGCACCACCGTCACCGACGGCGTGCTGCGGGCCGAACTCGAGCCCATGTCCTGGAACATGATCCGCCTGGTACGCGCCTGACCGACCCGCCCCCGGGGCTCTCCCGCAAGGACCATGACCTCGGCCCGCGCGGGCGCACCGCGCGGGTCCTGGCCGGTCTTTCGCGGCCGATCCAGTCGTTCCACTCCTTGGCGAGCCGCTCCATGGGTGGGAGGTGACGCCGTCAGGGGTGCGGTAGGTACCGGCCGGCGGGAAACGGCCGTCCCGGTCCGCTCCACGTCGGGGGCGAGGGTCGCGCGCAGGGCTTCCAGGCCGTCGTCGGCGGAGGCCCGGGCGTGGCTGCGCGGTCAGGACAGCACGGCCGCACAGCCGACCAGCCGGGGGTGGGCCGAGGGCTCTGACTGGCTAGGATTCGGACCGTCGGACATCGGGAGACACCAATGACGCGAGTGGGAGGACGGGGCACCGGCCCCGCGGCGCCGCGCAGTGTGGACGTGGCCCGGTTGGCCGGCGTCTCGCAGAAGACGGTGTCGAGGGTCTTCAACGGGGAGCGCTACGTCTCCGCCGAGGTGCGTCGGCGTGTGCTCGAAGCCGCCGAGGAACTCGGCTACCGGTTGAACAGCGCGGCCCGCGCTCTGGCCTCCGGGCGGACCCGCTCGATCGGCGTCGTCACGCTGGGGACCGCCTTGTACGGGCCCGCCTCGCTGCTCATCGGCATCGAGCGGGCCGCCCGGGACGCGGGGTACGCGCTCCGGGTGGTCAACACGCTCGAAGGTGACCCCGCAGGTGTGGCCGGCGCCGTGGAGTCGCTCCTGGAACAGGGCGTCGACGGCATCGTCGTATCGGAACCGATCGACGAGGGAGCCGTCTTGCGCAGCGTCGACGTCCCCGTCCTCGTGTTCGGCGCGCCGGTCGCGTTCGGCGGCCCCCGGGTGGTGGCCGTGGGGGTCGGCGCCGAGCAGCTGGCGCGGACGGCCACCGAACACCTTCTGGACCTGGGACATGTGACGGTCCATCACCTCGCCGGTCCGCAGCAGTGGTTCGCCGCCCGGGACCGCCTCGACGGCTGGCGCGCGGCCCTCGCAGCGCGCGGCAGGGAGCAGCCGCCCGTGATCGAGGGCGACTGGTCGGCCGCGTCGGGGTACGCGGCGGGCCGTGAACTCGCCCTCGACAGCGGCCTGACCGCGGTGTTCGCGGCCAACGACGACATGGCCATCGGCCTGATCCGCGCGCTGTCGGACGCCGGCCTGCGCGTGCCGGACGATGTCAGTGTCGTCGGCTTCGACGACATCCCCGTGTCCGCCTACGTGACTCCTCCGCTGACCACGGTGCGTCAGCCGTTCGACGCCGTGGCGCGGGAGGGGCTCCGGCTGCTGGTGCGGGCCGTCGAGAAGCCGGACGTGGAGCTGCCGCCGGCGAACGATCCGCCGGTCGAACTCGTCCTCCGTGCCTCGACCGCGCCCCCGTCGACCCGCAGGACCCGGTGACGCACGCGGCGTACGGCCTCTCGGCCGCGGGACGGGGGCGCACGCACCTCCGGGTGCCGACGGACCGCAGCGGCTGACCAGCCGGAGCCCGGTGGCGGGATCGTGACGCACCCGCGCCTCGGCAGGCAGCGCCGTAGGCCGGGGCACGGATCGTGAACGAAGCCGTCGCCGTACAGAGAATCCTGGTCATACTGCCGGTATGAGCGGCGACCCGGGGCTGTTCGGCCCAGACTCCGTGACATGGCAGGCGCACGGCGACCCCATGATGTGGGTCGCCGGAATCCGCGCGCTCTACCTCCAGGCGCTGCACCCGCGCGCGGTGCGCGGCGTCATGCAGAACTCCGACTTCCGGCGCGACGCCTGGGGCCGCCTCATGCGGACCGCCGCCTTCGTCGGCACCACGACGTACGGCACCACCGAGGCCGCCGAGAAGGCCGGCGCCCGGGTGCGGAAGATCCACCGCATGCTGTCGGCGACCGACCCGGACACGGGGGAGCGGTACGGCGTCGACGAGCCGGAACTGCTGCTGTGGGTGCACTGCGCCGAGATCGACTCCTACCTGCACGTCCTGCGCCGCTCCGGCTACCCCCTCACCGACGCGGCGGCCGACCGCTACCTCGCCGAACACCGCGTCAGCGCCCGCCTGGTGGGCCTCGACCCCGACGCCGTGCCCGCCGACAGGGCCGAGATGGACGCCTACTTCGACAAGGTGCGCCCCGAACTCGCCGCCGGGGACGACGCACGCGCGGTGGACGACTTCCTGCTCCGTCCGCCGACGCACCCCCTGCTCGTCCCGGCACGCGCCCTGCTCTGGCGGCACGTGGCACACCTGGCGTACGGCTCCCTGCCGCCGTACGCGCACGAGCTGTACGGCAGACGGGCCCCGCAGCCCGCCACCGTCACCCGGGGGTTGCGGGCCACGGGCGCCCTCCTGCGCGCCGTACCCGCGCGTCTGCGGTGGCAGCTGCCGCCCAGGCACATCCTCCGGGCCATGGCACGGCTCGGTCCCGGGGCGCGTCCGGCACCGCGCAGAGCCGTGCGGTGAGCGCTCAGTCCCAGCCCAGCTCCGTGTACGACCGCCCGTCGCGGATCCCTTCGAGGGCCGCTCGCGCGTAGGGGACCATCGGGTCGGGCAGCGCGTCGAGGGGCCACCACCCCCAGCCGAGGCACTTGTCCGGCTCCAGCAGCCGGGGCTCACCGCGCCAGCGCCGGGCGCGGAAGACGAGCTGGAGGCGCGGCTGCCCGCCGGGCGCGTCCACGACGTGGACGGTGTGCGCCAGTTCGACGTCCTGGGCCTCGATCACGAGACCCGCCTCCTCGCGGGCCTCCCGGATCAGGCAGGCGACGGCGGACTCCTGCTCGCAGTGGCCGGCCAGGAAGTGGTGGTGCAGCGGCGCGAAGGGCGAGTCGGGGTGGCGCAGGCCGAGCAGGACCCGGCCGTCGTCCTCCAGGTGGAGGTGCACCCCGACGACGTTCCGGACGGCCTGCCGCCCGTGCGCCTGCGGCGTCGGCGTGGTGCCGTCGGCCCGGTGGCGGGCGAGGACCTCCGCCGCCCACGGCGCCATCGTCAGCCGCGCGGTGGTCGCGGCGTCGAAGAAGGCGAACATGACGCCCTCGGTGACCGGCAGAAGCGCGGGATCGCCGTCCCAACCACCCAGGAACACCTGGATGTCGTCGATGACGGTGAAGCGGGTCAGGCCGTCGAGCACGAGTCCCGTCTCCTCCAGCAGTTCGCGTGCGACGGCCTCCTCGGCCGTCTCGTCCCCCTCCCGGGCCCCTCCGGGCAGGGACCAGGTGCCCGGATCGCAGATCGGCCTGTGCGCGTCGCGCAGATGGAGCAGGTACTGGCCGCGCCGGTTGACCAGGAGGACGGCGGCCTGGCGGGGCTCGGTGGTCACGGGACTCCTTCCGGTACGACGCGCTGCCGGCGCGAACCTCCTGTGCCTGCCCAACCGGCCCGCCGTCCAAGCTGGTTGGATGAGCGGATGACAGCGCAGACCGCGTACCACGGCGAGATGGGCGAGCAGTTCGCCGCCCGCGCGACGACGAGCGTCTACAACGCCTACACCGACCGCCCGGCCATGCTCCGGCTCGCCGGTGACGTCGGCGGGCTGCACGTGCTGGACCTCGGCTGCGGGGCCGGGCACTACGCCGCCGAACTGCTGCGGAGGGGCGCCGCGCGGGTCGTCGGCGTGGACGGCAGCGAGAGCCTGCTGCGCGCGGCGCGCGCCCGGCTCGGCGACCGCGCCGCCGCCCTCCACCATCACGACCTGGAGCAACCGCTGACGTTCCTGGCGGACGGGTCGTTCGACCTGGCCGTGATGGCGCTCGTCCACCACCACGTCGAGGCGCGCGCCCGGCTCCTCTCGGAGATCCGCCGCGTCCTGCGGCCCGGCGGCGCCCTCCTCGTCTCCACCACCCACCCCACCGCCGACTGGATGTACTTCGGCGGCTCCTACTTCGCCGACGACCGGGTCACCCTGCCGTTCGGCGCGGGGCACGCCATCAGCTACCGGCGGATGACGGTGGAGACGTTCCTGGGCGAGCTCCTCGGCGCCGGATACGTCCTCGAGGAGCTGGTGGAGCCGCGGGCCACGGAGGACGCCCGGCCGGTCGATCCCGGCCGGTACGAGAAGACGCACCGCGCGCCGACCTTCCTGGCCGTGCGGGTGCGCCGCCCCTGACCCGCCGCCGGGCCGGCGCGGGCGCACCCCTGGCCGACCTTGATCGCCCCGTGTTACGAAGAACCATGCCTGCACACGAGGGACACCGGGGACACCACGCCTACGACGCCGTAATCGTCGGCGGCGGCCACAACGGGCTGGTCGCCGCCGCCTACCTGGCCCGGGCCGGACGGTCCGTGCTGGTGCTGGAGCGGCTGGACCACACCGGGGGCGCCGCCGTGTCCACCCGCCCGTTCGCCGGGGTGGACGCCCGGCTGTCCCGCTACTCGTACCTGGTCAGCCTGTTGCCGCACAAGATCGTGCGGGACCTGGGCCTGGACTTCCGCGTCCAGAGCCGCACCATCTCCTCGTACACGCCCGTCGAGCGCGGCGGGCGGCCGACCGGGCTGCTCGTGGGCGGGGGCGAGGAGCGCACCCGGGAGGCCTTCGCCCGGCTCACGGGCGGCGAGCGCGAGTACGCGGCCTGGCAGCGCTTCTACGGCATGACCGGGCGCGTCGCCCAGCGGGTCTTCCCGACGCTCACCGAGCCGCTGCCCACCCGCGAGGAACTGCGCCGCCGCGTCGACGACGAGGACGCCTGGCGGACCCTCTTCGAGGAGCCGATCGGCGTCGCCGTCGAGGAGCACTTCGCGGACGACCTGGTGCGGGGTGTGGTCCTCACCGACGCGCTCATCGGCACCTTCGCCGACGCCCACGACCCCTCCCTCCAGCAGAACCGCTGCTTCCTCTACCACGTCATCGGCGGCGGCACCGGCGCCTGGGACGTCCCGGTCGGCGGCATGGGCGCCCTCACCGACGCCCTGGCCGCCGCCGCCCGGGAGGCGGGCGCCGTCCTCGCCACCGGCCACGAGGCGGTACGGATAGCCACCGACGGCCGTACCGCCGAGGTCACCTACCGCACCGCCGACGGCGAGGGCGTCGCCGCCGCCCGGCACGTGCTGGTGAACGCCTCCCCGCAGGCGCTCGCCGCCCTCACCGGCGACGAGCCGCCCCCGCCCGCCGAGGGCGCCCAGCTCAAGGTGAACATGCTGCTCGAGCGGCTGCCCCGGCTGCGGGACGGCTCCGTCGATCCGCGCGAGGCCTTCGCCGGCACGTTCCACATTGCCGAGGGGTACGAGCAGCTGGCCACCGCCCACGCCCAGGCCGCGGCCGGAGAGCTGCCCACCGCCCCGCCCTCGGAGATCTACTGTCACTCCCTGACCGACCCGAGCATCCTCGGCCCGGACCTGGCCGCGCGGGGTTACCAGACGCTGACGCTGTTCGGGCTGCACACACCGGCCCGGCTCTTCGCACGGGACAACGACGCCGTCCGCGAGGAACTGCTGACGTCGACCCTCGCGCAGCTCGACGCCCATCTGGCCGAACCGCTCGCCGACTGCCTGGCCATCGACGCCGACGGCCGCCCCTGCATCGAGGCGAAGACCCCGCTGGACCTGGAGCGCGACCTCGGTCTGCCCGGCGGGAACATCTTCCACCGCGGCCTCGCCTGGCCCCACGCCCAGGAGGGCACCGGCCGCTGGGGCGTGGAGACCCGGCACGCCAACGTGCTGCTGTGCGGGGCCGGCGCGGTGCGTGGAGGAGGGGTGAGCGGGGTGCCGGGGCACAACGCGGCGATGGCGGTGCTGGAGGCAGGAGAAGGCTGAGGAGGTGCATGGGGCGGGCGGGGATGGGTACCGCGGCATATCGGAAAGACCGCACCTATGACAGGAGGCTGTCATGGCGGAACTCAGCCCCATCGACCTGCAGAAAGCCCTCAGCGGCATGGACTACCCCACGGACAAGCAGCACCTGGTGGAGCGTGCCCGCAAGAACAAGGCCGACGACAAGGTCGTCAGCCGCCTCAACGGCCTGAAGCAGGACCACTTCGACGGGCCGAACGAGGTGCAGAAGGCCGTCTTCAACGAGTAGCCGGCCTTCCGTCGGCGATCGACCTGCCACGAGTGGTCGACCTGCCACGAGTGGTCGCCACGAGTGGTCGCACGGTAGCGAGTGGTCGACCTCCCACGAGTACGCGACAGGAGTGGAGCGCTTCCTCGGCCGGCCGACGGGCCGGTCGAGGAGCATGAAATCTGACGGGGTATCAGAAAACCTCTTCCGTCGTCCGGGCGGCTGCGGCATCCTGCGCCCATGCAGACGGAGCTGAGCAACCACCTGGGAGTCGAGCACGCCGTCTTCGGCTTCACGCCGTTCCCCGCCGTCGCCGCGGCCATCAGTCGCGCCGGCGGTTTCGGCGTGCTCGGCGCGGTCCGCTACACCGCCCCCGACGACCTCAAACGCGACCTCGACTGGATCGAGGCCCATGTCGACGGCCGCCCGTACGGCCTGGACGTCGTCATGCCCGCGAAGAAGGTCGAGGACGTCACCGAGGCCGACGTCGAGGCGATGATCCCGGAGGGGCACCGGCGGTTCGTACGGGAGACGCTCGCCAAGTACGGGGTGCCCGACCTGCCCGAGGGGGAGGCGTCCGGGTGGCGCATCACCGGGTGGATGGAGCAGGTCGCCCGCAGCCAGCTCGACGTCGCCTTCGACTACCCGATCCGGCTGCTCGCCAACGCCCTCGGCTCGCCGCCCGCCGACGTCGTGGCCCGCGCCCACGAGCGGGACGTGCTGGTCGCCGCGCTCGCGGGCAGCGCCCGGCACGCGCTGAAGCACAAGGAGGCGGGCATCGACATCGTCGTCGCCCAGGGCTACGAGGCCGGCGGGCACACCGGTGAGATCGCCTCCATGGTGCTCACCCCCGAGGCCGTCGACGCCGTGGCCCCGCTGCCCGTGCTGGCCGCCGGCGGCATCGGCAGCGGACGGCAGATCGCCGCCGCCCTCGCCCTGGGCGCCCAGGGCGTCTGGCTCGGCTCCCTCTGGCTGACCACCGTCGAGGCGGACCTGCACTCGCCCGCCCTCACCCGCAAGCTCCTCGCGGCCGGCTCCGGCGACACCGTCCGCTCCCGCGCCCTCACCGGGAAACCCGCACGCCAGCTCCGTACCGAGTGGACCGACGCCTGGGACGACCCGGACGGACCCGGCACCCTCCCGATGCCCCTCCAGGGACTGCTCGTCGCCGAGGCCGTCTCCCGCATCCAGAAGTACGAGGTCGACCCCCTGCTCGGTACACCCGTCGGACAGATCGTCGGCCGGATGAACGACGTCCGCACCGTCCAGGCCGTCTTCGACGACCTCACCCGCGGCTTCGAGCAGGCCGTGGACCGCGTCCACCGCATCGCCGGAAGGAGCGCCCGGTGACGAGCACACCCCCCGCCGGCTTCTGGGCCCAGGCCACCCAGGACCCCGACCGCACCGTCCTCGTCGCGCCCGACGGCGAGGCGTGGACCGCCGGGCGCCTGCACGCCGCCGCCAACCGCCTCGTGCACGGACTGCGCGCGGCCGGCCTCGACCGCGGTGACGCCTTCGGGGTCGTCCTGCCCAACTCGGCCGAGTTCCTCACCGCGTACCTGGCCGCCACCCAGGCCGGTTTCTACCTCGTCCCCGTCAACCACCACCTCGTCGGCCCCGAGATCGCCTGGATCGTCTCCGACTCCGGCGCCAAGGTCCTCCTCGCCCACGAACGCTTCGCCGGACAGGCCCGCGCCGCCGCCGACGAGGCCGGCCTCCCGGCCACCCACCGGTACGCCGTCGGCGAGGCCGAGGGCTTCCGCCCGTACGCCGAACTCCTCGACGGCCGACCGGAGTCGGCGCCCGCCGACCGCACCCTCGGCTGGGTCATGAACTACACCTCCGGGACGACGGGCCGCCCGCGCGGCATCCGGCGCCCCCTGCCCGGCAAGCTCCCCGAGGAGGCGTACCTCGGCGGCTTCCTCGGCATCTTCGGCATCCGGCCCTTCGACGACAACGCGCACCTCGTCTGCTCGCCGCTCTACCACACCGCCGTACTCCAGTTCGCGGGCGCGTCCCTGCACATCGGCCACCGCCTGGTTGTCATGGACAAGTGGACGCCCGAGGAGATGCTCCGCCTCATCGACGTCCACCGGTGCACGCACACCCATATGGTCCCGACCCAGTTCCACCGCCTGCTCGCCCTGCCCGAGCCCGTCCGGCAGGCGTACGACGTCTCGTCCATGCGGCACGCCATCCACGGCGCCGCGCCCTGCCCCGACCACGTCAAACGGGCGATGATCGACTGGTGGGGCGACTGCGTGGAGGAGTACTACGCGGCCAGCGAGGGCGGCGGCGCCTTCGCCACGGCCGAGGACTGGCTGAAGAAGCCCGGCACGGTCGGCAAGGCGTGGCCCATCAGCGAACTCGCGATCTTCGACGACGACGGCAACCGGCTCCCGCCCGGTGAACTCGGCACCGTGTACATGAAGATGAGCACGGGCGGGTTCAGCTACCACAAGGACGAGAGCAAGACGCGGAAGAACCGCATCGGCGACTTCTTCACCGTCGGCGACCTCGGCCACCTCGACGAGGACGGCTACCTCTTCCTCCGTGACCGCAAGATCGACCTGATCATCTCCGGCGGTGTCAACATCTACCCGGCCGAGATCGAGTCCGCCCTGCTCGCCCACCCCGCCGTCGCCGACGCCGCCGCCTTCGGCATCCCGCACGACGACTGGGGCGAGGAGGTCAAGGCCGTCGTCGAACCGGCCCCCGGCCACGACGCCGGCCCCGGCCTCGCCGCCGCCCTCCTCGCCCACTGCGCCGACCGGCTGGCCGGCTACAAGCGGCCCAGGAGCATCGACTTCATCACCGAGATGCCCCGCGACCCCAACGGCAAGCTGTACAAGCGGCGGCTGCGGGAGCCGTACTGGGAGGGCCGCAGCCGGCCCGTGTGAGGGTCACCGGCGTTCACTCGCCCGCACCACCCTCAGCGCGGGCGACGCCAGGATGTCCTTCTCGCAGAACCGGGACGTCACCCACTTCTCCCCGGAGAACAACCGGGTCTGGTCGTCGAAGTGGGGGGAGCCGGGGTTCGAGGACTGCGAGTAGGCCAGCAGTGTCCGGGCCACCGGGCAGCGGCTGCCGTCCCAGCCGACGGCCTGGACGTAGCTGGAGCCGGTCGTCACCTCCGTGTAGCCGCCGCCCGCGGGGTTCCACACGGGCTCCACCTTGTTCCAGACGCCGAGTGACTCGGTGCCGCCCGGGACGGGGACGCGCCTGTCGTTCCGTACGACGAACTGGTGGTCGCCGAGCGGGGCGTCGAGCGGGATGCCGGCCGCGCGCAGCTCGGCGACCGCGTCCGCGAGGGCCGTGGTGAAGGCGGGGGCGTCCGTGTCGAGGGTGTTCGGGGTACGGACGGGGTCGGCCGCGGAGAAGGGCACCTTCCACTGCCGGGCCGCGGGGAACCTGCGCCAGAACCGGTCGAAGAGCAGTGCGCCCCGGCTGCCGGTGTCGGCTCTGCGGTCCCACGCCGCCAGCACCCCGCACGCCTCGCTCACGTCGACCACCCGGCCGCCGGTGCCGGTCGCCGTCCCGCCCGGCAGGCCGGCGCATGCCGCCGCCGCGTCCGCCGCGGCCAGACCGGCGGCGGGAACGCGGTTGGCGAACTGCTGCCGTTGCAGGTCCCGCACGGTCAGGCCACCCCGCCGGGCCAGCGCCGACACGTCCTCGATCGCACCCCTGGTGCGCAGCGAGCGCGCGGTGCCGATCGTGCCGAACACCCGCTCGTAGCCCGTCAGGGGCCGGTCGGCGTTGGCCAGCCAGGCGCTGTCGTTGGAGTTCTCCGCGTACGGGGCGTCCTGGAGGGTGGGCAGGTGGGCGGGTCCGAAGATGCCGGGTTCGACCGCGTCGGGGTCGCGGCCGAGGGCGCAGTCGCCGCGGGAGCCGTCGAGGACCGCCACCCCGGAGGCGGGATAGGTGGCCTCGCCGAGCGGGGTGGAGCAGCGCCGGGCCAGCGCGTCGGTGATGCGGGGCAGTACCTGGGACTGGGTGAACAGGGTGTGGCCACCGGAGTCCGCGGCGATCGTGTTCACCCAGGGCAGCCCCTGGGTGCGGCGGAGGGAGGCGAGAACGTCGGCCGTGCCACGGGCCTCGCCGAAGCCCAGCGAGGTGTCGGAGGCGCGGAGGTTGGTGGCGTTCGGGTCGTTGAGGGCGTACGCCGTCGTGGTCGTCCAGGGCAGGGCCAGGGTGGGGCCCAGGGCGGTGACGACCGGGCCGTGGCGCGTCCACCACTGGGTGCGGGTCACCGGGCTGCCGTCCCGCACCGCGACGGTGACGGTCCGCTTCGTCATGCGCTCCGGCCTGCCGTCCACCAGGTACACCGTCGGGTCGGCCGGGTCCAGCGTGAGCTGGTGCAGGCTGAGGGGGACGCCGGTGGCGACGGTGTGGCTCCAGGCGACGTGGGCGTTGTGACCGATGGACACGGTCGCCGTGCCGAGCAGGGCGGCGCCCGAGACGTTCAGCCTGCCCGGGATGGTCTGCTGCGACTGCCAGAAGCGGCGGCCGCCCTGCCAGGGGTAGTGCGGGTTGCCGAGCAGCAGACCCCGGCCGTTCGCCGTGGTGGCGCCGGCGAAGGCGACCGCGTTGGAGCCCATGCCGGCGGAGTCGGCGGCGAAGAGTTCGGCGGCGGCGCGGGCGGTGGCCCGGGCGTCGACCGACGTGCGGGAGGGCGTGGTGGGCGGCTGGGCGGCGGTGATGCCGTCGACGGCCCGGCCCTGGCCGCCGAGGACGGCGAGCGCGTAGCCCCGCGCGGCCACGTCGAGCGTGGTGACCGGCCGCACCCAGGCGGCTCCCTCGCAGGCGGGGTCGGTGATCCGGTTCTGCCGCAGCCAGGCGTTGTACCCGGCCGCGAAGCCCCGCATCAGCTCCTTGGCGGTACGGCTGGGGCCTGCGGGCGCCGGCCGCGCGAGCAGCTTCTCCACCGTGCCCGCCTCCCGCACCCCGCGGAAGTACAGGTCGCTGGAGAGGTTCCCGGTGGCCGAGGAGAGCGAGAAGTCGGACGCGGCGTCGGGCCCGAAGAACCGCGACCGCTCACCGCGCACGGTCACGAAACCGTCGGCGAGCGTGCACACCTGGTCGGCGGCCTGCGCCCAGCCGGTGCCGAAGCCGAGGTCCGCGTAGTCCTTCGCGAGGATGTGCGGAATGCCGTACTCGGTGTAGCGGATGACGGCGGACAGACCGCCGGCGGAGGGGTGGTCCCGGTGGGCCGGCTGGTCCTGGTACCCGGTCGCGGGAGGGGTGCCCGTGGCGGCGGTCAGCAGGGCGACGGCGGCGACGACGAGTCGTCTCAGACGGGTGCGCATCGTGCCTCCCAACATCGTCGGGGAACGAGCGGCCGAGCGTACCAGCGGGTATGTCCCGCGTCATGGGCCCCGGTCGGGGTTGAGCGGGATCCGGACTCACTCCCGTTCCGCGTCCACCGCGGCCTCGTACGCGAGCAACGTGTCGACGACCAGCCGTCGCTGAGCGGGCGTCAGCGGGGCGAGGGCGCTGCGCCAGGCCGCCGCTCCCGGGGCGAGCCAGGCCGAGATCGCCGGCTCGTGGTCGGCCGCGACCGCGACGATCCGGCGGCGCCGGTCCCGCTCGTTCTCCCGCCTCTCCAGGATGCCCTTCCGGCTCAGGTCGCCGATCAGCAGGCTCACCGTGGTCGGGGCGACCTCGAGGCGGGCGGCCAGTTCGTTGACGGTCATCGTCCCGTCGAACAGCAGCTACGCCAGCAGGGAGAGGTGGCGCGGAGCCAGGGAGAGGGAGCGCAGGAGTCGACCTGATCGGGCTGCCGAGGCACCGGCGGGGCGTCGGCGGCCTCCCGACGGACAGGGTCGCCCCGTCGGTCACCCTCAGCATGCGCGAGGCCGCCTGCCCACCACCTGCCGCAGGTCCCCGACGCCCCCGCCCGGCTGATCGGCGCCACGGCCGACGCGGTGGCGGCGGTGCTCGGGGAGAAGATCCGCGAGGAGACGATCGTGACCGTCGTCGGGTCCCGGACGGACGCCACGGAGTGGCCGGCGCGGTGGCCTGACGGTCCGGCCGGGGCGGTCGACTTGACCCGCCCCGGCCGCCGTCCGAGGATCATGCGTCATGACGCCCGGACACGGCAGCACAGTCGACGGGGTGCTGCGGCGCAGCGCCCGCCGCACCCCGGCACGCGTCGCGGTCGAGTACCGCGACCGCACCTGGACCTACGAGGAACTCGACGAGGCCGTCTCGCGCGCCGCGAGCGCCCTGCTCGGCCAGGGGCTCGCCCCCGGCGACCGGGTCGGCGCCTACGGCCACAACTCGGACGCCTACCTCATCGCGTTCCTCGCCTGCGCCCGCGCCGGCCTGGTGCACGTCCCCGTCAACCAGAACCTCACCGGCGACGACCTCGCGTACATCGTCGGCCAGTCGGGCAGCGCCCTCGTCCTGACCGACCCCGACCTGGCGGGCCGACTCCCCGACGGCGTACGCGCGTTGCCGCTGCGTGACACCGACGACTCGCTCCTCGCCCGGCTGGCCACGGCTCCTGCGTACGACGGCCCCGAGCCGCGCAGCGAGGACCTGGTCCAACTCCTCTACACCTCGGGCACGACGGCCCTGCCCAAGGGCGCGATGATGACCCACCGCGCCCTGGTGCACGAGTACCTGAGCGCGATCACCGCCCTCGATCTGAGCGCCGGGGACCGCCCCGCGCACTCGCTGCCGCTGTACCACTCGGCGCAGATGCACGTGTTCCTGCTGCCGTACCTCGCCGTCGGCGCCACGAACCTCATCCTGGACGCACCCGACGGCGACCGGCTGTTCGACCTGATCGAGGCGGACCGGGTCGACAGCGTCTTCGCCCCGCCCACCGTGTGGATCGGCCTGGCCAACCGCCCCGACTTCGCCACCCGCGACCTCAGCGGGCTGCGCAAGGCGTACTACGGGGCGTCCGTCATGCCGGTCCCGGTCCTGGAACGCCTGCGCGAACGCCTCCCGAAGCTGGCCTTCTACAACTGCTTCGGCCAGAGTGAGATCGGCCCGCTCGCCACCGTCCTGGCCCCCGACGAGCACAAGGGCCGCATGGACTCCTGCGGCCGTACGGTCCTGTTCGTGGACGCCCGGGTCGTCGACGAGAACGGCGAGGACGTCCCCGACGGCACACCCGGTGAAATCGTCTACCGCTCCCCGCAGTTGTGCGAGGGGTACTGGGACAAGCCCGAGGAGACCGCGGAGGCCTTCCGCGACGGCTGGTTCCACTCCGGCGACCTCGCCGTCCGCGACGCCCACGGCTACTTCACCATCGTCGACCGGGTGAAGGACGTCATCAACTCCGGTGGTGTGCTGGTCGCCTCCCGCCAGGTCGAGGACGCCCTCTACACCCACGAGGCCGTCGCCGAGGCGGCGGTCATCGGTCTGCCCGACGAGAAGTGGATCGAGGTGGTCACCGCGGTCGTCGTCCCCCGCGGCGAGGTCACGGAGGCCGAACTCGTCGCCCACGCCCGCGACACGCTCGCCGCCTTCAAGGCACCGAAGAAGGTGCTGTTCGTGGACGCGCTGCCGCGCAACGCCAGCGGCAAGATCCTCAAGCGGGAACTGCGGGAGCGGTTCGCCTGAACCGACGGAACGGAACGCCGGGGCCGCGAGGTCGAGGACCCGCCCCTCTGCGGAGCCGACGCGGCGACACGGACGGGCCCGGTCGGGGCCCGTCGGTGACGGACCGCCGGACGGACCGGAGCGACGCCCCGGGCTGCGGCGAGCGGTGTCCGGGGCTGCCGGTGGCCGATGACGCCGGCGGGCCCGGTCGGCTGCGCTCCGTCATCCGAACTGGCCGGGCCGGTAGTCGCCGGCGGGCTGCTGGACGATGACGTTCAGCCGGTTGACGGCGTTGATGAGGGCGATGAGCGACACCAGGGCGCCGAGCTGCTCCTCGTCGTAGTGCTTGGCGGCGTTCGCCCAGGCCTCGTCCGTGACCCCGCCGGCCCCGTCGGCGATGCGGGTGCCCTGCTCCGTCACCTCCAGGGCGGCGCGCTCGGCATCGGTGAACACCGTGGCCTCCCGCCAGGCCGCGACCAGGTTGAGGCGCGCCGAGGTCTCCCCGGCGTGCGCGGCGTCCTTGCTGTGCATGTCGGTGCAGAAGCCGCAGCCGTTGATCTGGCTGGCCCGGAGCATCACCAGGTCCTTCGTCGCGGTCGGCAGCGTCGAGTCGGTGACGATCACCTTGCTCGCGGAGGCGATGTGCCTGAGGGCCTTGGCCGCGAGCGGGCTGCCCAGGAGGTTCAAGCGGGCTTCCATGGTGTTCTCCCTGCCGTCGTCGGTGGATACACCTGAGTGACGGGACAGCCGGGGGAGATGTGACGGGGACGGAGGTGACGCACGCCGCGTTGTGCTCGTGGGCGCCGAGGCGGGGCGGCGGTCCGGTCACCGGCCCGCCGCCCTTGCGTCTTGCCTTCCGGGATCGGCGGCCCCGGGACGCACTGCCCTTCCCGCCGGACGTTCCCCGTGCGCGTCAATGGCCGGACTCGGCGTGCGCGCCGTGGTCGCCGAGCTGGGCCTCGAACCAGTGGTGCAGGGCGTCGACCAAAGCGGAATCCCGGGTGGTGTAGGTCAGGGTGGCCCCGTCGGGCCGGTCCTCGTAGTGCACCTCGATACGGTCGTGACCGTCCCGCAGTTCGGCGAGGCCGGGCATGCCGGTGCCGTGGATCCGGGCGGGGTCGGCGAAGTCCCCCCGGCCGAACGCCTCGGCCTCCTTGCGCAAATGAGCGCGTATCAGGTCGATCTGCTCGGTGTCGCCGCGCCGGTCGGCCACGACGTCCTGGGTGCCCCCCGTCGCCGTGGGGGTGAAGCGGTGGGTGGTCTGCTCGAGGTCGAAGGGCATCACGGTTCTGCCCCGCTCGGCCACCAGCTCCTGCCGCTCGGCCCGGCCCCCGCCCGGGTCCTTCGGTGAGCCGCCGGCCACCAGGGCGACAGCCGTCACCGCGCCGGCGGCCATCAAGCCCGCGCCCGCCATCACGGCCCGGCGACTGCTGCTATTCATCGAGTGCCTCCACCATCACCTCGAGGGCGTGGAGCACGCCCGCTCTCTCGTGGGCCGGGATCGCACCGAGCAGCCGTGAGAACCGCTCCCGCCGTGCTTCGGCCAGCTTCTGCGCAGCTCGCCGCCCCGCAGGGGTGAGCCGCAGGACGACGCCGCGTCCGTCGCCGGGGGCCGGAGCGCGTTCCACCCAGTCACGGGCGGACAGCTGTCCGACCAGCCGGCTCACGGTGCTCTTCTGCAGCCGCAGCCGACGGGTGAGTTCGACCTGCCGCAGCTCACCCTCCTGCGCCAGCTCGCTCAGGGCATGTGCCTCGGAGACCGAGATCGGCCGGCCGCAGGGGGTGGTTTCCGGTTGGTGCAGCCCGAAGGCGCGGACGAAGCTCCCCAGTGCCTCCTGGAGAACGGCCGGGTCATCAGCCCGTTGATCCCTGGACATGGTTCGACCGTACAACCAGATGGTTCGACGGTGCAACCAGATGGGCGGCAGATGGTTCGAACCTGCAACCAGGTTCGCCGTCCCATGGTGCTCGGTGCGCCGCTTCGTGGCCGGGCTCAGCGCGGTCGCAGGTCCACGATCCGCCGGATCTTCCCCACCGACCGCTCCAGCGCCTCCGGCTCCACGATCTCCACGCCGACCGAGACCCCGATGCCCTCCTTCACGGCCGCCGCGATGGAGCGCTCGGCCGCCTCCCGGGCCCCGGGGCCCGCGTCGGGGCGGGCCTCCGCCCGTACCGTCAGGGCGTCGAGGCGGCCCTCGCGGGTGAGCCGCAGCTGGAAGTGCGGGGCGACGCCGGGGGTGCGCAGCACGATCTCCTCGATCTGGGTGGGGAAGAGGTTCACCCCGCGCAGGATGACCATGTCGTCGCTGCGGCCGGTCACCTTCCGCATCCGGCGGAACACCCGCGCCGTACCCGGCAGCAGCCGCGTCAGGTCCCTCGTCCGGTAGCGGACCACGGGCATGGCCTCCTTGGTGAGCGAGGTGAAGACCAGTTCACCCTCCTCGCCGTCCGGCAGGACCTCGCCGGTGATCGGGTCGACGACCTCCGGATAGAAGTGGTCCTCCCAGATGTGCAGCCCGTCCTTCGTCTCCACGCACTCCTGGGCGACCCCCGGGCCGATCACCTCCGACAGCCCGTATATGTCGACGGCGTCGATCGCGAACCGCTCCTCGATCTCCCGGCGCATCTCCTCCGTCCACGGCTCGGCACCGAAGACGCCCACGCGCAGGGAGGTGCCGCGCGGATCGACGCCCTGCCGCTCGAACTCGTCGAGCAGGGTGAGCATGTAGGAGGGGGTCACCATGATGACGCCGGGCTCGAGGTCCCGGATCAGCCGGACCTGGCGGGACGTCATACCGCCGGACGCGGGGATCACCGTACAGCCGAGCCGTTCGGCGCCGTAGTGGGCGCCCAGGCCGCCCGTGAACAGGCCGTACCCGTACGCCACATGGACCGTGTCACCGGGACGGCCGCCCGCCGCCCGCAGCGAGCGGGCCACCAGGTCCGCCCACAGCGACAGGTCGTTGTCCGTGTAGCCGACGACCGTGGGGCGTCCGGTGGTGCCGCTGGAGGCGTGGATGCGGCGGACGCGCTCGCGGTCGACGGCGAACATGCCGTAGGGGTAGTGCTCGCGCAGGTCCGCCTTGGTGGTGAAGGGGAAGCGGGACAGGTCGGCGAGGTCGCGGCAGTCGTCCGGGTGGACGCCCGCCTTGTCGAAGGCCTCGCGGTAGAAGGGGACGTGGGCGTACGCGTGCCGCAGCGAGGCCCGCAGACGCTTTCGTTGCAGGGCGCGCAGCGCGTCCACGTCGAGCCGTTCGCCCTCGTCCAGCAAGTCCCGCGCAGCCATCACGGACGTCTCTCCCTCGCCACCGCGCCCACCGGGCGACCGATCATTCGGTCGACTTCGTCACGGTCAATGATCCAGGCCGACGGGGGGTCGGCAAGAGGGCGTGCATTCCGCACCGCCGAGAACTCCCTTGCGGCCGGGCGCGGGCCGCCCCGAGGATCGGCCCATGCCAAGCTTCTTCACCGCACCCGACGGAACCCGGCTGGCCCACCATGCCCGGGGCGAGGGCGACCCCCTCGTCGTCCTGCCCGGCGGACCCATGCAGGCCTCCGTCTACCTCGGGGACCTGGGCGGACTCACCGCCCACCGCCGGCTGGTCCTTCCCGACCCGCGCGGCACCGGCGACTCCGCGATCCCGGCGGACCCGGCGACGTACCGGTGCGACCGGCAGATCGAGGACGTGGAGGCACTCCGCGTCCACCTCGGGCTGGAGCGGATGGACCTCCTCGCGCACTCGGCGGGCGGCAGTCTGGCGATGCTGTACGCGGCACGGTATCCCCACCGGGTGGCGCGGCTCGTCCTCGTCACCGTCATCCCGTGGGCCCTGGGCCGGCCGGCCACCGGCGAGGACCGGCTGGCGGCCGCGCGCCTGCGCGAGGACGAGCCGTGGTTCGCGGCCGCCTTCCCGGTGTTCGAGGCATGGCTGACGGGGGCGCGGGAGGCCGGGGACGACGACTTCGCGGTCTTCGGCGGCTTCTTCTACGGCCGCTGGGACGACACCGCCCGCGCCCACGCGGCCGCCATGGACGAGCAGGCCAACGCGGAGGCGGAAGAGCGCTTCCACGGGCCCGGCGCCTACGACCCGCCCGCCCTCCGGGCAGCCCTCGGCCACGTCACCGCCCCGGTCCTCGTCCTCGCCGGTGAGGTGGACGGCGGGCCCCGCCCCGAACTCGCCCGCAGCGCCGCCGACGCCTTCCCGAACGCGGAGTTCGATGTCCAGCCCGGCGCCGGCCACTACCCGTGGCTGGACGACCCCGAGTGGTTCGTCCGCCGCACCGTCGCGTTCCTGGACGGTGCCGACTCCCCTCCGCCGTCGGCGGGGTAGGGTGCGGCGGCCGGTGGCCCGCGCGCACCGCGCCGACGCGGACGCCGCACCACGCACGGTCGGGGTGAACGGCATCCCCTCGTCCGGGCGGCCGGAACGCGGACACCCGGAACGCGGAGACCCGGAACGCGGACACCCGGAACGCGGAGACCCGGAACCCGGAACCCGGAGACCCGCGGCACCATCCGCGAACACCGTCCCGGCAGGGACCCGCTCGTCGGCGAGGGACCGAGCGGCGGTCTCCGGGTGGCCCCGTGGCCTTCCCCGTTCCCCGCCCCTTCCCCCGTTCGGCCCGCCCCTTCCCCGGTTCGGCCCACTCCTTCGCCGGCGACCGAAACGGATCCGGGTCACCGCCACTCGCTCGAAGCGACGGCCGGGGGTCAGTCGTCCGCCGTCACCGCCGCCGCCACCGCCACCTCCCGCGCCCACCGGTAGTCCGCCTTCCCGCTCGGCGACCGGCGGATGGCCTCCGTGACGACCAACTGGCGCGGGATCTTGTACCCGGCGAGACGACCGCGGCAGTGGCTCTGGATGTCCTCCAGGGAAGGCCGCGCCGCACCCGTGCGCACCTGCACCACGGCCGCCACATGGTTGCCCCACGTCGGATCCGGCACCCCGGCCACCAGGGCGTCGTACACGTCCGGATGCGCCTTCAGCGCCTGCTCGACCTCCTCGGGGTACACCTTCTCGCCGCCGGTGTTGATGCACTGCGAGCCTCGGCCGAGGACGATGACGACACCGTCCCCGTCCACCGTGGCCATGTCGCCCAGGAGCACCCAGCGCTCGCCGTCCTTCTCGAAGAACGTCTCGGCCGTCTTCACCGGGTCGTTGTAGTAGCCGAGCGGGACGTGACCGTGCTGGGCGACGCGGCCCACCTCGCCCGCCGCGACCGGCTCGTGGGTCACCGGATCCACCACGCGGGTACGGGAGTTGACGCGGACGCGGAAGCCGCGATCGGGTCCGGCGTCGTCCGTCGCCGTGCCGTTGAAGCCGGACTCCGAGGAGCCGAAGTTGTTCAGCAGCATCGCGTTCGGCAGCAGGGCCCGGAACTGCCGCCGGACCGTGTCCGACATGATCGCCCCCGATGAGGAGACGCTGAAGACGGACGAGCAGTCCGTGCCCTTCAGCGGGCCCCGGAGCGCGTCGATCAGCGGCCGCAGCATCGCGTCGCCCACCAGGGAGATGCTGGTGACCTTCTCCCTCTCGATCGTCCGCAGCACCTCCTCCGGCACGAACTTGCGGTGGATCACGACCCGTTGGCCGAAGTGGAAACCGATGAACGCGGTCAGGGTGGAGGTGCCGTGCATCAGAGGGGGAGTGGGGAAGAAGGTGATCCCCGACCCGCCGGCCGCCACCCGCTCCGCGACCTCCTCCGGCTTCTTCACCGGCTCCCCGGTCGGCGCCCCGCCGCCCAGCCCGGCGAAGAACAGGTCCTCCTGGCGCCACATCACGCCCTTGGGCAACCCGGTCGTGCCGCCGGTGTAGATGATGAACTGGTCGTCCCCCGAGCGCGCCGGGAACCCGCGCTGCGGGGAGCCGCTCGCCTCCGCCTCCGTGAAGGAGACGGCCGTGACCCCCTCGGCGTCCGCTCCCACCCGGATCAGGTGCCGCAGCGCCGGCGCCTGCGGCAGCGCTCCCGCCACCCGGTCCGTGAACTCCGCGTCGAAGACCAGGGCGACCAGGTCGGCGTCCCGGTAGAGGTAGACCAACTCCTCCTCCACATAACGGTAGTTGACGTTCACCGGCACGATCCGCGCCTTGAGGCAGCCGAGCACCGTCTGGAGGTACTCGACGCCGTTGTAGAGGTGGAGCCCGAGGTGCTCGCCGGGGCGGACGCCGCTGTCGAGGAGGTGGTGGCCGATGCGGTTGGCCGCCGCGTCCAGCTCCGCGTACGTCAGACGGCGCTCCGCACCCGTACCGGGATGGTCGACGTACACGAGCGCCTCGCGGTCCGGCACCACGTCGACGACCGACTCGAACAGGTCGGCAAGGTTGTACTCCACCGCTCCTCCTGACCTCGGACGGCCTGGCTCCCTGACGGTTCGCCGGTCATCAGAGCAAAGGGCGCCCCAAGTGTGAAGGGCTCGCGGCCAAGAAATCTGACTACCTGTCAGAAAACCCTTGAAGTGCCTCCTCGCCTCCTGCAACCTGTTCTCGTTCTGTCAGAGGGGAGATGGGCGATGGGTGGCACCGAACACCTCACCGTGCGGCGCGAAGGCGCCACACTCGTGCTCACGCTCAACAGGCCGGAGGCGAGGAACGCGCTCTCGCTCGGGATGCTCGTCGGCCTCCACGACGGCTGGGTGGAGGCCGACGAGGACGACGCGATCCGCTCGATCGTGCTCACCGGCGCCGGCGGCGCGTTCTGCGCCGGCATGGACCTCAAGGCCCTCGCCGGGAAGGGCATGGAGGGGGAGCGGCACCGCGACCGGCTCAAGGCCGACCCCGACCTGCACTGGAAGGCGATGCTGCGCCACCACCGCCCCCGCAAGCCCGTGATCGCCGCCGTCGAGGGGCACTGCGTCGCGGGCGGCACCGAAATGCTCCAGGGCACCGACATCCGCGTCGCGGGGGAGTCCGCCACCTTCGGCCTCTTCGAGGTCAGGCGCGGCCTGTTCCCGATCGGCGGCTCCACGGTCCGCCTGCAACGCCAGATCCCGCGCACCCACGCCCTGGAGATGCTGCTCACCGGACGGCCGTACAGCGCCCGCGAGGCGGCCGGCGTCGGCCTGATCGGACACGTCGTCCCGGACGGCACCGCGCTGGAGAAGGCCCTGGAGATCGCCGAACGCGTCAACGCCTGCGGGCCGTTGGCCGTCGAGGCCGTCAAGGCGTCGGTGTACGAGAGCGCGGAGATGACGGAGACCGACGGCCTCACCGCGGAACTGCAACGCGGCTGGCCGATCTTCGACACCGCCGACGCCAAGGAGGGCGCCCGCGCCTTCGCCGAGAAAAGGCCCCCCGTCTACCGGCGCGCGTGACGCCGGGCCGGAGGGGTGGACCGGACCGTGCGGGCCGTGAACGGCCGGTCGCGCCCGCGCGGCGGAGCCGCGGAAGTCACGGCCCCGCGCCCCTGGGCGACGCGACCACCCGTCCTTGTCCAGCCACCGTCCGGCCGACGCACACGCGCGGTCCCCGAAGGAGGCAAGCCCCCGATGCCCGATGTCCTCAAGGCCCCCCTCGTCGTCGAGTTCCCCTTCACCCGCTCCCTCGGCCCCGTGCAGAGCGCCTTCCTGACCGGCCTGCGCGAACGCGTCGTCCTCGGCGTGCGCACCACCGACGGCCGCACCCTCGTTCCGCCCGTCGAGTACGACCCCGTCACCGCCGAGGAGATCGGCGACCTCGTCGAGGTCGCCCCCACCGGCACGGTCACCACCTGGGCCTGGAACCACGCCCCCCGCCGCGGCCAGCCCCTCACCACCCCCTTCGCCTGGGTCCTGGTCCGCCTCGACGGCGCCGACACCGCCCTCCTGCACGCCCTGGACGCCCCCGGCCCCGAAGCCGTCCGCACCGGGATGCGGGTCCGCGTCCGCTGGTCAGAGGAACGCACCGGCGCCATCACCGACATCGCCTGCTTCGAGCCGTACGACGGCGAACCGCAGCAACCGACCGGCCACACCGGCGCGTTCGAGGACGACGTCACCGGCATCGTCGCCCCCGCCCGCCTCGACTACACCTACTCCCCGGGCCGCGCCCAGTCCGCCTACATCACCGCGCTGTCCGAGCGGCGCACGGTCGGCGAACGCTGCCCGTCCTGCCGCAAGGTCTACGTCCCACCCCGCGGCGCCTGCCCCACCTGCGGCGTCCCCACCGCCGAACAAGTAGAGGTGGGCCCGCGCGGCACCGTCACCACCTTCTGCATCGTCAACATCAAGGCGAAGAACCTCGACATCGAAGTCCCCTACGTCTACGCCCACATCGCCCTCGACGGCGCCGACCTCGCCCTGCACGGACGCATCGGCGGCATCCCCTACGACCAGGTGCGGATGGGCCTGCGGGTGGAGCCCGTGTGGACGCCGGGCGCCCGCCACCCCGACCACTACCGGCCGACCGGCGAACCCGACGCGGACTACGACACCTACAAGGAGCTGCTCTGATGACCCGGGACATCGCCGTCGTGGCCTTCGCGCAGACCGACGTCCTGCGCACCACCGACGAGCTCTCCGAGGTCGAGATGCTCATGCCGGTCCTGCACGAGGTCCTGGCGCGGACCGGCCTGAAGACCGCCGACATCGACTTCACCTGCTCCGGCTCCAGCGACTACCTCGCCGGCCGGGCCTTCTCCTTCACCCTGGCCCTCGACGGCGTCGGAGCCTGGCCGCCGATCTCGGAGTCCCACGTCGAGATGGACGGGGCGTGGGCCCTGTACGAGGCCTGGACCAAGCTGCTCACCGGCGACGCGGACACGGCGCTCGTCTACGCCTACGGCAAGTCCTCACCCGGCTCGGTCCGCGACGTCCTCACCCGTCAGCTCGACCCCTACTACCTCGCCCCCCTGTGGCCCGACTCCGTCGCCCTCGCCGCCCTCCAGGCCCAGGCCCTCATCGACGCGGGCGACGCCGACGAGCCGGCCCTCGCCGCGATCGCCACCCGCAACAGGACGGCGGCCACCGCCAACTCCCACGCCCAGCTCCGGGGGCCGACCCCACACGGTGAGTACGCCGTACGGCCGCTGCGCACCGGCGACTGCCCGCCCATCGGCGACGGAGCCGCCGCCGTGATCCTCGCGGCCGGGGAGCGGGCCCGCGAGCTGTGCGCACGCCCCGCCTGGATCAGGGGCGTCGACCACCGCATCGAGGCGCACGGACTCGGCGTACGCGACCTCACCGACTCGCCCTCCGCCCGCCTCGCCGCGGAGCGGGCCGGAGCCTTCGAACGCCCCGTCGACACCGCCGAGTTGCACGCCCCGTTCACCGCGCAGGAGGTCGTCCTGCGCAAGGCGCTGAAGCTCGGCGACGGCGTACGGGTCAACCCGTCGGGCGGCGCCCTCGCCGCCCACCCGATGATGGCCGCCGGACTCGTCCGCATCGGCGAGGCCGCCGCCCGCATCCACCGGGGCGAGTCCGACCGCGCCCTCGCCCACGCCACGTCCGGCCCGTGCCTGCAACAGAACCTGGTCGCCGTACTCGAAGGGGATCCGCGATGAGCAAGGAGCCCGTGGCCGTCGTCGGGATCGGCCAGACCAAGCACGTGGCCGCCCGGCGGGACGTGTCGATCGCCGGGCTGGTGCGCGAGGCCGCCCGACGCGCCCTCGACGACGCCGAGTTGACGTGGGCGGACATCGACGCCGTGGTCATCGGCAAGGCACCCGACTTCTTCGAGGGCGTCATGATGCCCGAGCTGTACCTCGCCGACGCCCTCGGCGCGGTCGGCAAGCCCATGCTGCGCGTGCACACGGCGGGCTCGGTCGGCGGATCCACCGCGCTCGTCGCCGCCAACCTGGTCGCCGCCCGCGTCCACCGCGCCGTACTGACGCTGGCCTTCGAAAAGCAGTCCGAGTCCAACGCCATGTGGGGCCTGTCCCTGCCGATCCCCTTCCAGCAGCCCCTGCTGGCCGGAGCCGGCGGGTTCTTCGCGCCGCACGTGCGCGCGTACATGCGGCGCAGCGGCGCACCCGACACCATCGGCTCGCTCGTCGCGTACAAGGACCGCCGCAACGCCCTCAAGAACCCCTACGCCCACCTGCACGAGCACGACATCACCCTGGAGAAGGTCCAGGCCTCACCCATGCTCTGGGACCCCATCCGCTACTCCGAGACCTGCCCCTCCTCCGACGGCGCCTGCGCCATGGTCCTCACCGACCGGGCCGGGGCGGCCCGTTCCCCGCGCCCGCCCGCCTGGATGCTCGGCGGCGCCATGCGCAGCGAACCGACGCTGTTCGCCGGGAAGGACTTCGTCTCCCCGCAGGCCGGCAAGGACTGCGCGGCCGACGTGTACCGGCAGGCCGGCATCGCCGACCCGCGCCGCGACATCGACGCCGTCGAGATGTACGTGCCGTTCTCCTGGTACGAACCCATGTGGCTGGAGAACCTCGGCTTCGCCGCCGAGGGCGAGGGCTGGAAACTCACCGAGTCCGGGGCGACCGAACTCGACGGCGACCTGCCCGTCAACATGTCGGGCGGCGTGCTGTCCACCAACCCCATCGGCGCCTCCGGCATGATCCGCTTCGCGGAGGCGGCCCTCCAGGTGCGCGGCCAGGCCGGGGAACACCAGGTGGACGGCGCCGGCAAGGTCCTCGGACACGCCTATGGCGGCGGCTCGCAGTTCTTCTCCATGTGGCTCGTGGGAGCGCGGCCACCCGAGTCCTGAAAGGTCCCGCTCACGTGCTCTGTCCGCGTCCGTGACCGATCGCTAGGCTGGCCGCGGACGACGAACCGGGAGGAGCACGGACGTGGCCGAGAGCACCATCCAGCAGCAGCCCTTCGCGGGCTGGGACAAGCCGGAGCTGGACCTCAGCAAGGCGGAATGGCAGTCCAGCAGCAGGGGCCTGGGGGATGTCCAGATCGCCTTCGTCGAGGGATTCGTCGCGATGCGCAACAGCGGCCGCCCCGAGAGCCCTTCCCTGATCTTCACGCCCGCGGAGTGGGGTGCCTTCGTGTCCGGCGCGCGGGAAGGGGAGTTCGACCTGACCTGACGCCCCGCGCAGCCGCCGGAACCGCCGCGGCGGGCCGAACCGGCGGTGTTCTCCCTGATTTTCCGGACACGCGACTTCGGGGACCCGGCCGGGGCGGCAGCCTGAGCCAGGCTGGCCCCAGCAGGACGAAGGTCGTATTCCGGAGGTGAGGACCATGAGCACCCTGCCGGTCGTCGCGGCGGTCGACGGTTCCGAGGACAGCTGGCGCGCCCTCGACTGGGCCCTGGACGCCGCGCGCAGGCGCGGGGCACCGCTGCGGGTGGCGCACGTACGCCAGTACGCCGCCTGGGTCCAGCCCGGCGCCCCCGTCGTCGTACCCCCGCCGCCGGACGAGGACCCGGTGCTCGCCGACGCCCGCGCCCGGCTGGCGGGGAGCGCGGGGACGACGGTCCTGGAGTACGTCGGCCTGGACGGCGCTCCGGGCGCCCTGCTGCCCGAACTGGGCGCGGAGGCCGAACTGCTCGTCCTCGGCTCCCGGGGACGCGGCGGCTTCACCCGCCTGCTGCTGGGCTCCAACGGCCTGACCGCCGCGCGGGACGCCGAGTGCCCGGTCGTGGTCGTACCCCGGCCCGGCCGCGAGGTCGACGGCCCGCGGCCCGCGCCCGCGCCCGGGCCCCGCGTGGTCGTGGGCCTCAAGGTGGACGGGCCCGACGAGGCCACCCTGGACTTCGCCTTCACCGAGGCCGCCCTGCGCGACGCCCGCCTCCAGGTGGTCGCCGCCTACCCCTGGCCCCTGCAGACCTGGGCCGCGCCCGGCGAGCTGATCGCGCCGGACGTCGACCAGGAAGCCGTCGAGCACGAGACGCGCACCCTCGCCGAGGGCTTCCTCGCCGCGCACCGGGAACGCCACCCCGGTGTGGGCGTCGAGGTCCGGCCGGCCTCCGGCGACGCGGCCGGCCATCTCGTCGCGGCCTCGAAGGACGCCGCCCTGGTCGTCGTGGGCCGCCACCGCCGCCGGCTGCTGGCCCCCGCCCGCATGCTGGGCTCCGTCACGCACGCCGTCCTGCTGCACGCGGCGAGCCCGGTGGCGGTCGTGCCACCCGCGCCCGGGGAGGAGTGAGCGGGCGGCTCCTCGATGCCGAGGCTCCCTCCTGTCCTCAGGCGCGCGGGACGCGAGACCCCGGCGACTCCCGCCTCACCCCCTACCCGGCACCGACCCTCCGGCACGACGGTCACGGCCGGCTCGCCGACGACCTGACCGACCCCGCCGGCCTCACCCCCTGGGTCCGCGCCCGCCCCGACGACGTCCCGGACGCCACCGGGTACAACCGCCGACGACACCGCCCGCGCCGACGTCCCCGACACGTGTGCCCCGTCCCGCCCTCTTCGCCCGCCCCTTCGCCCCGGCGAGCCCGCACCCACACCGTCCCCGCCCCGCGAGGGCCCGAGGACACCGGCGCCCAGCCGAACGGCGGCCCGTGCGCAACGGCGGCGACGTCACGGCCGCCCTCGCGCAGGCCGCCGGTCCTCCCGACGGGCCCCGGCCGGCCCCGGCTGCGCGCCCGCCACACCCCCGCTGCGTCCGCGCCTTCCGCAGGGACCACCACCCCCGCCGGGAGCGGTGCGGGAGTGGTGCACGCCGTCCCGCGGCAACCGCGTCCGGGGCCCGCCACCACGAGCGGCACCAGCCGGTCTCCTGGCCGCCGCACGGCGGGAGGATGGGGGCGCCCGCACGTCGCCGGGCGCCCCCGGACACGTACCATGGCGGCATGTCGTTCCTCCGCCGCCGCAGCGCCACACCCGCCGGGCCCGACTTCGACGTTCTGGCCATGGACCCGGGCGACTGGCCCGGCAATCTCGGCGCCGGCCTGCTGCCCGCCCCCGACGGAACCTGCCAGGGCGTCTTCCTGCGCTACGACCTCTTCGGCGGCCGAGGCCCCGCGATGATCATCGGCAACCTTCCCGAGGGTTCCCCGGCCCGCGAGACCGAGGAGGGCCAGGTGCCCTTCGAGGTCGCCCAGCTGCTGCTCGCGCTGGAGAACGACGAGGAGGTCACCGTCGTCGGCACCGAGGACATGCCGGTGATGCAGGGCGACAACCTCCTGATCGTGCGCCGCCTCAAGCTCTCCGAGAGCCGCATCTCCTGCGTGCAGTTCGACCGCAGCGACAACGTCCTGGTGACCATCGCCGCCTGGGACCGCCCCATCACGGACGACCTGTACGCCCTGCTGAAGCCGCTCCCGGCGGAGCTTTTCCAGCAGGGCTGAGCCGGCCGGCCCGGGTCTACGAGGCCGACACGCGTACGTCCGCCGCCCGGACGAACGCCACCCGGTGCCCGTATTGGACCTGGTAGTACAGGTCCTTGCCGACCACGACCTTGTGCGCGTCGGTGGCGAAGGTGACCGCGTGGTAGTACTCGCCCGGCACCTGGTCACCGACCACGTACTTCTGCCCCTTCGGCAGCCGGTACGGCAGCGGTGAGACCGCCTGCGCCGGGACGCCCGCCGGATAGGCCGACGCCTCCGGATAGGCGCGCCCGTAGAGGGGGACGCTGTCCACGCCGTCCTTCGGGGTGATCACACGGCCGGACGTGCGCACGGCCGTCGGCTGCTTCGCCGGGTTCCGGAACCAGGCCTTCTGGCCCAGGTACCAGATGGCCGTCCAGTCGCCCCACTGGCCGGCGACCGCGTACTGCTGGCCGGTGGAGACCCGCGACGAGATGTCGTTCACGCCCGTGGTCGGCGTCGTGCCCAGTCCGACGTCCTTGATCAGGGCGGAGGTCTCCGAGTGGTCGGAGTACAGCCGCACCGCGCCGGAGCCGTGCGCCGCGCACGGCTCACCCCTGGCCACGCAGTCCGTGTACACCGGCTGGTTGGCCGCGTAGTCCGGCAGGATCGTCACCAGCCCGCCGCTCTTGCCGGCCGTGGCCTCGAAGGGACGGCCCAGCAGCTCGAAGTAGTGCCGCCAGTCCCAGTACGGGCCGGGGTCCGTGTGCATTCCCGGCACGGTCCCCGCCGTCGGGCCGGGCACGTTGTCGTGGCCCAGGATGTGCTGCCGGTCCAGCGGGATGCCGTACTTCGCCGCCAGGTACGTCACCAGACGCGCCGACGACCGGTACATCGCCTCCGTGTACCAGGAGTCCGGGAAGGCGAGGAAGCCCTCGTGCTCCAGGCCGATCGACTTGGCGTTGACGTACCAGTTGCCCGCGTGCCACGCCACGTCCTTCGCCTTCACGTGCTGCGCGATGTGGCCGTCGGTGGAGCGCAGCGAGTAGTTCCAGGAGACGTAGGCGGGGTCCTGGACCAGGTTGACGACGCCTTCCCAGCCGCCCTCGGTGTCGTGCACGACGATGTACCTGATGGACTGGGACGCCGGGCGGTCGCCCAGGTCGTGGTTGCCGTAGTCGTTGTCGCCGAACTGCGCGTAGGGCGCCGGGATCCACTCGCAGGAGACGGTCGGCGGGCACTCGGTTCCCGCCGCGGAGGCCACGCGCAGACCGATGTGCCGCAACTGGGTCGTGTCGGCCGTCAGGCCGGACCGCGCGGGCAGGACGACCCGCTGCCCGGCGTCCGTGGTGCGCTCGACGCCGGTGCGGATCACGTCGTAGACGTCGTTGGCGTAGGCGGCGCCCGTCGCGGTGTCGTCGGCGCCCGAGAAGCGCGCCACCGCGCCATACCACTCCGCCGGATCGGTGCTCAGCGGCTCGCCCAGGTCGCGCTGGGCTGCGGCGAGCAGCGCGGCGCCGCCGGCCACGTTGGCCGCGGGGTCCGTGCGCAGCTTCTCGGGGCTCAGGCCGGTCAGCTCCGCCGCCTGGAGGAGCGTGGTCAGACGGGACGGGATCTCCGCGTCCTCCGGGAGCGCCGTCTCGGGGTGCCGGGGCGGGCGGGCGTCGTCACCGCGGGAGTCCTCCGTGCCCCCGCTGTGGTGCGGGGCCGTGGTGAGGGCGGTGCGGGCGTCGGTGAGGTGCATCGGGCCGTAGCCGCCGCTCACGCTCGGCGCTCCGCCGTGCGCGTCCCAGCGGGACTGGAGGTAGGAGACGCCCAGCAGCACGCTCTGCGGCACGCGGTACTCGGCGGCCGCGGCGGCGAACGCCCCCTGGAGGCCGGCCGCGGAGCCGCTCGTCGCGCCCGTGGACGGCGCGGCGCCGAACAGCGGCAGCAGGAGAGCCGCCGACGCGACGGCGCCGACGGCTCTGCGGGTGCGGGCAGGACCGGGGAGAGATCTGGGGTGGGTGACGGATCCTCGCAATGCGGCCTCCTGGGACGAACGAGCGGGGCGGGGCGTGCGGGGCCGGGCGTGAGGCTGTGGTACCCGGTTGCCGACGATCCGTCAATCATGCCCAGGCAGAGGGGCCTTCCCATGTCAACAGGGGTCCGGCGAGTTTCGTGGCGGCGGCCTTCCGGCCCGCGCGGCGTCAGCGGAGTACACCAATGGGCGACCCCCGGGCGGTGAGCGTGCCGCGGGCCCGGCGGACGGACGAAGGTCCGCGGTGCGCCGTCGCTCCGGCGTACCGCGGACCTCCCTCCCCTCAGCGAGTGCCGACCGCTGCCCGCACGGCACGGCGGGCCATCTGGCAGTCGTCGTGCAGCCGCCGCAGCAGCAGCCGCTGCTCCTCGCCGGACGGCGCGGCACCCGGGTGGGCGGCCCCCGGAGCCGTCGGGGCCGTGTCGTGCATCGAACGCTGCACGGCCGTCTCGTAGGTGCGGATCTCCCGGGTCAGCACCAGCATCAGGTTCACCAGGAACGCGTCACGCGAGGCCGGGCCCGCCGACTGCGCGATCTGGCTGATCTGACGGCGCTCCGCCGGCGCGTCGCCCAGCAGCGACCACAGCGTCGCCAGGTCGTAGCCCGGCAGGTACCACCCCGCGTGCTCCCAGTCCACCAGCACTGGACCGGCCGGTGACACAAGGATGTTCGACAGGAGGGCGTCGCCGTGGCAGAACTGGCCCATGCCCTGGCGTCCCGCGGCGGCCGCGATGCCGCGCAGCAGCTTCTGCAGGTCGCCCAGGTCCCGGTCGGTGAGCAGTCCCAGCTCGTGGTAGCGGGAGATCCGGGCCGCGTAGTCCAGCGGCGCGTCGAACGTGCCCGCCGGCGGCCGCCAGGCGTTGAGCCGGCAGATCGCGCCGAGCGCCGCCCTGATGTCGGCGCGCGGCGGGGCTTCGGCCGGGTGCCGCTGCAGGGCCGCCACCCGTCCCGGCATCCGTTCGACGACGAGTGTGCAGTTGTCGGGGTCCGCCGCGATCAGCCTCGGCACTCTGACGGGGGGGCGGTGCCGGACGAACGTGCGGTACGCGGCTATCTCGTGCCGGATCCGCTCGGACCAGACGGGGGAGTGGTCCAGTAAACACTTCGCGACGGCCGTGCTGCGTCCCGTCGTGCCGACCAGGAGCACGGAGCGGCCGCTGCGGCGCAGCACCTGCACCGGGGCGAACTCCGGGCAGATCCGGTGCACCGACGCGATCGCCGTGCGCAGCTGGGCGCCCTGGGGGCCGGACAAGTCGAGTCTCCCGCTGAGCGGTTGCGTTCCGACCCCCGCGGGACGCCGGCCGCGGCCCGCGCCGAGCGCGGGGGCCGCCGACCGCGTGGGGTCGAGGTAGGGGCCGCCGCCGCCCGGACGGGTGTGCAGCGACCGGGGCGGGGCGGACACGGAGGACGATGCTGCGTACATGGGCGAGACAGATCCCTTCGTGTGCCTGCGACGTCAAGCGCTGCCCGGCCCGGCCTCCCGGGTGCACCCTGGGGAATGTCCCTCGGCGACCGGGTCGGGGTGGCGCGTTCCTACCTGACACCCCTGGCCCAGTGGCACACCATCTGGCGGACCCTGGCGAAACCCTGGCGAATAGTCCCTCGGCAACTTTCACCGGGCTACTGTCAAGTCAGCCGAGAACCTGGGGGCTTACGTGAGCGGACAACCCAACACCCGGCTCGCGGACCTGTTCGGCCTGGCCGGCTGGTCCAAGGGCGAACTCGCGAGGCTGGTCAACCGGCAGGCGGCGGCCATGGGCCACCCCCAGCTGGCGACGGACACCTCCCGGGTGCGGCGGTGGATCGACATGGGAGAGATCCCGCGCGATCCGGTGCCGCGGGTGCTGGCGGCTCTGTTCACCGAGCGACTCGGCCGTGTCGTGACCATCGAGGACCTCGGTCTGGTCCGGCACGGGCGTACGGGGAAACGGCAGGGCGGCGGGAGCGCGGAACCTCCCGACGGCGTGCCGTGGGCGCCCGAACGGACCGCCGCGGTCCTCACCGAATTCACGGGAATGGACCTCATGCTCAACCGACGCGGCTTGGTGGGCGCGGGTGCCGCGCTCGCCGCGGGATCAGCACTCAGCAGCGCCATGCACGACTGGCTGCACACCGACCCCACCCTCTCCGCCGACGCTCCCGTCATCGACCATCCCCTCCTGCACGCCGACTCCGCCGGGTTCGACCGCTACGAGGCCGCCCCCATCGGGACGGAGGAGGTCGACGAACTGGAGCGCTCGGTCGAGGTGTTCCGAGCCTGGGACGCCGCCCGTGGCGGCGGGCTCCAGCGCAAGGCCGTGGTGGGCCAGCTCAACGAGGTGGGCGGCATCCTCGCCTACCATCACCCCTCACATCTCCAGCGGCGCCTGTGGGGCGTCGCCGCCAACCTCGCGGTCCTCGCGGGCTGGATGTCGCACGACGTCGGCCTGGAGCCCACGGCCCAGAAGTACTTCGTCATCGCCGCCCATGCCGCGAGAGAGGGCGGTGACCGGCCGCGGGCCGGGGAGGCACTCTCCCGGGCGGCCCGTCAGATGGTGCACCTCGGCCGGCCCGACGACGCCCTCGACCTGATGAAACTCGCCCAGTCGGGCTCCGGCGACGAGGTGCTGCCGCGGACCCGGGCGATGTTCCACACCATCGAGGCCTGGGCGCAGGCGTCGATGGGCAGGGGGCAGGCCATGCGCCGCACCCTGGGCCGGGCGGAGGACCTGTTCGTCTCCGACAAGGGCGACGTGGAACCGCCGTCCTGGATGCAGACCTTCAAGGACGAGGACCTGTACGGCATGCAGGCCCTGGCCTACCGCACCCTGGCCGAGTTCGAGCCCGGGGCGGCCGTGCACGCCCAGTACTACGCGGAGAAGGCCCTGGCGCTGCGCGTCGACGGGCGGGAACGGTCGAAGATCTTCGACCATCTGTCCATGGCGTCGGCCTGCTTCATCGCGGACGACCCCGAACAGGCGGACCGGTACGCCCGGCTGGCCCTGATGTCCATGGGGTCGAACTCCTCCCGCCGCACCTGGGACCGGCTGCGCCAGATGTACCGGCTCACCGCGGAGTACTCCAACTATCCGAGGATCAACGAGCTGCGGGAGGAGATCCGGCAGGCACTGCCGAAGCCGAAGGGAGGGCGGGGCGGGAACACCGCTCAGGCGTAGGTCCCTTGGTACGGGTCAGTCAGGCGTGGGCCCGGTGACGCCCGCCGGTCGGTGGGGCCGGTGAGGCGGTCTGCGTGCGTCACGGCATCACCCGGGCGACGAGCACACACGCGTCGTCCGCGCGGTCGCTCGTGCCGAACTCCTCCACGACCACCCGCACGCACTCCTGTGCGGTGTGCGCCGCGTCGAAGCGCGGGGCCAGGTCCAGCAGGGGAGCCGACTCGGCCGGGTCGGCCGGTTCGCCGTCGCGGGGCACCAGGGCGTCGGTGTGCAGCAGGAGCAGGTCGCCCGCCCGGAGGGTCTCCTCGGCCTGTCCGTAGACGGCGCCCGAGGTGGCACCGAGGAGGACGCCGTCCGGTGCGTGGAGCCGGCGTCCCGTCCCGTCGCGGAAGAGCAGCGGGGCGGGGTGTCCGGCCTGCGCCCACATCAGGGTGCGGGTCCGAGCCAGGTAGCGGCAGCAGACGGCGCCGGCGAGGGCGGGCTGGGCGCCCGCGTCCAGTAACTGGTTGAGCCAGGACATCAGCTGGGCCGGCTGGGTGCCGGCCATGGCCATGCCGCGCAGGGCGCCCAGTGTCATGGCCATGGTGGAGGTGACGGCCGGGCCGTGACCGGTGAGGCCGCCGACGCTCAACAGCGTGTCGCCGCCGGAGAGTTCGAGCGCGTCGTACCAGTCGCCGCCGATCGGTGAACTCGTGCGGGCGGGCAGATGACATGCGGCGATGTCGAGGTGGCGGGGGCCCTGGTGCGGGAGCCGCAGGGAGCCGCGCCGGGGTGGCAGCACGGCTTCCTGCAGCTCGACCGCGAGCCGGTGCTCGGTCTGTGCCCGGTACCGGTGGCGTTGCAGCGAGTCACGGGTCTCGCGCACCGCGCGCCGGCTGCGGCGCAGTTCGCTGACGTCGCGCAGCACGGCCCACATGGAGGCGGTGCTCCCGTCGGCGTCGAGCACGGGCTCGCCCATCATGTGCACGGTCCGGACCCCGCCGTCCGGCCGTACGACCTGGAACTCCCCGTCGATGGGCCGGGCGTCGACGAGACAGTCGGTGACCATCGCGGTGAGCTTCGGTCGGTCCTCCTCGACCACGAGCGAGGGCAGTTCGTCGAGGGTGAGCGCGGGTGCGGCCGGGTCGCGGCCGAGGAGCTGGTACAGCTCCGCGGACCAGACGGCCTCGTCCGTCAGCAGGTTCCACTCCGCGCTGCCGACCCGGCCGAGCAGCGCTCCGGGCGGGGCAGGGGGCGGAGCGGGCGCGTCCTGAGCCGCGGGCGGGCCGTCCCGCAGTTCGGCCAAGTGTGCGTGCAGGTCGTTGAGTTGGCGGAGCGCCAAGTCGTAGAGCGCGCGCTGCCAGCGTCCCCGCGGGTCCGTTCCGTCGTCCTGCGCGTCCCGTCGTACGGCGTCCACCTCGCCCGTGAGCCGGCGCGTCTGCGTGATCAGCGCGTCGACCGAGCCGCGTCCTGGCGGCTGGGCGGCTGGGCGGTCCGCAGAGAGATGGGACGGCATGACGCACTCCGATGCGGGGGACGGGACGACCAAAGGGCGACGGAAGGGCCGTTACGACTGTTGCACAGCCCGCGACGCCGTGTAAGGGATTTGGCAACACACGATACGGTGATGCGTCTGGCATATGCCACAGTCTTCACGGGGGCATTGCGCGGTGCGAATGACGTACGCCGGGAGGTCGGGCAAGTCGTAGGCGGTGTACGCGACTTGGGGGATTTCGGGGGACGCGCGACGGGGTTCATCCGGGTGTTCGACGGCTGTGTGTTCCATGGTGCGGCGCTCCTCGGGGTGCGACCGTGTACTCGTGACGCAGCTCACACCAATTCACGACCGCTTTTGCGTAATGCGAACGGCTCCTGCGAGGTCCTACAAGCAAGCACGCCGAAACGGCCGACCTCTCACCGCTGCGGAGACCGAGCATGGACCTCGCCCACGTCACCGTCCGACAGCCCGCCCGTGCCGACCTCATCACCACGGGGGAGCGGGAGCTCCCGGTGTCCGCCACGCTCCGCTACACCTCAGACGACCCACTCGCCGTGCACCTCGACTTCCCACCCGAGGCCTGCCTGCGGGGCGAGGCCGTCACCTGGACCTTCGGCCGCGCGCTGCTGGAGGAGGGGCTGCGCGGACCGGCCGGGAGCGGTGACGTGCAGCTCTGGCCGTGCGGGCGGACCCGTACGGTCATGGAACTGCACTCCCCGCTCGGGCTGGCCCTGCTCCAGTTCGACACGGCCGCCCTGCGCCGTTTCCTGCTGCGCAGTTACGCGGTGGTCGAGGCGGGGCGGGAGGACGTCGGCGCCGAGGTCGACCGGGGGCTGAACGCTCTCCTCGGCAACGTCTGAGCGCGCCGCCCCCGGCGTCAGCGGTACAGGTCCGGGCGCGGAGCGAGGTCGACGGCCACGCGCGTGCCGTCGTCCAGCGCCCGGACCCCGGCCTCGGCGACGACGGAGGCCGCGTAGCCGTCCCAGGCGCTCGGGCCGGTGACGCCGCCCCGGCGGGTGGCGTCGACCCACGCCTGCACCTCACGGTCGTAGGCGTCGACGAACCGGACCAGGTAGTCGCGGGGCACGTCGGTACCGGCGCGGCCGTGCGCGGTCAGCAGCATGCCGTGGTCGTCGCCGATGCGCGCGCTGCCCGCCTCGCACACGGCCTCGCACCGCACCTGGTAGCCGAAGCCGCAGTTGACGAAGACCTCCACGTCGACCAGGGCTCCGCCGTCCGTCTCGAAGATCACGAACTGCGGGTCGAGCAGACCCTGCGGCGCGCCGGACGAGGGGCGCGGCCGCACCACCGTGACCGCGGTCGGCTCCTGGCCCAGCAGCCAGCGGGCCGCGTCGATCTCGTGCGACACCGAGCTGTCGATCAGCATGGCGCTGGTGAAGCCCGGGGGTGAGGAGACGTTGCGGTGGGTGCAGTGCAGCATCAGCGGCCGGCCGAGCCGCCCGTCGTCCAGCAGTGCCTTCAGCCTGCGGTACTCGGTGTCGTAGCGCCGCATGAAGCCGATCTGCGTGAGCCGCCGTCCCAGCCGGGCCTCCGCCTCCAGTACGCGCAGCGCGCCGGCGGAGTCCGGCACCATGGGCTTCTCGCACAGCACCGGCAGACCGCGGGCGAAGGCCGCGAGCAGTGCCTCCTCGTGCGCGGGACCGGGCGAGGCGATCAGTACGGCCTCGACGCCGGGGGCGTCCAGGGCGGCCTCCACCTCCGTGTGGACCGAGACCCCCTCGATCCCGGCGACGGCCTCCTCGGCGCGGGCGGGGTCGAGGTCGGCCACGGCGGCGACCCTGGCCCCGCTCACCACGCGATCGAGGCGTCGTATGTGGTCGGCGCCCATGTGTCCGGCGCCCAGTACCGCCACGCCCAGCAGGTCGGCCACGTGTCCTCTCCCTCCCGGCCGGTGATCACGCCGTAGCGTACGCCGCCGGGGGGGAACGCCGGACAAGGCCGCCTCAGTAGCGCAGCACCCCCGCGATGCCGGCCGCCTCGCCCAGGCTGCCGTCCGGGACGAAGCGCACCTCGGCGCCCGTCTCCAGGCACTGCTCGACGATCTCGTCGACGATGTCGTCGCGGGCGTCCAGGTCGTCGCTCGCGGCCGGGACCAGGTGGTCGCCGTCGTCGCGTACCGCCACACGGTAGTTCTCCTCGACCGCCAGCAGCCGGATCCGGCCCTCGCGGGCGCTCTGCCAGACCTCGTCGACGCCGGCCGCGAAGGTCCGGTGGCCGCGGGCCGACTCCAGCTCCCGGGCCACGGCGTCGGTGTCCCGGCGGGACTCCGCGTCGTGCAGCGGGCGCACGGCCTGCCACACCGCCTCGGGGGTGGCATGGGTGAGGCCGCCGCGCGGGATGTGCACCGCGTCCCGGGTGACGCCGCCGAACTCGTCCAGCAGGGAGAGCGCGGCCTGCTCGCCGGTGACGTACAGCGGGCGCGGGTCCTCGCGCAGCAGCCGGGCCATGGCGGTCTCGGCGTCGCGCAGGAAGTGGCGGGTGCCCTCGTCGCGGAAGGTGCTCGGCAGGTCGCCGATGCGTTCCATGCGCTCGGCGTCGAAGTTCTCCCGGCTCCTGACCAGCGGGAAGCCGCCGGTGTGCGCCTCGGTGACCCGCTCGGCGCCGCCGTTCCACAGCGTGACGCGGTCGGGGGAGACCGACAGTACCCAGAACGGCCGCTCGGCGGCCTGCGCGGAGACCAGGTTGCGGGTGAGGAAGGTGTCGGAGAGGACGACGCGTTCGGGTACGGGGCGGGCCAGCGACCACACCTGGTGCTCGCCCGGCGCGGCGAAGATCACCAGGCCGTCCTCGGTGTGTGTCAGGTCGACCTCGGCCAGTGCCCGGTCGAGCTGCTCGGCGACGTCGACGCGCCGCTCGCGGGTGACCGACGGGTCGGCCTCCAGCTGTTTCTTGGCCTCGGTCACGGCATTGCGCAGTCGCACCCGGTCCTGGGCGTTGCCGGGTTCGCGGCGGTGTGTCGGGGTCAGCACGGACACCGCGGGATAGGGGCGCGGACGGCGCAGTTCGGAGAGGGTCGCGGGGCTGAGTGCGTGCTCCATATCAGCACGATAGGTCCGATTCGTTCCCGGGGCATGGCGTGCCCCGGGAACGCACATGCTTTAGAGTTCCAGATTCGTGCGGCTGTCCGTTCGACGGTGCCAACTCTGCTCGGCTACGCAGGGTTTACCCGAGTTCGACTCTCCGCACCGGCGGGCTTGTTAGGGTGTTACTCGTCGGTAGCAAATCCGGTGAGGGGATGGGGCCCGGTGGCGGAGCCGGGTGGGTCTCGCGTGTCCGAGTGGACGCGGGCGGTTGAATCTCGAACTCCAGTTCCCTCGCCTTGACTCCAGACAGGTGAGACTCCTCAACATGGCTCGTACCCTGGTCGATCTGCTCACCACGCACGCCACGCACCAGCCCGGCCGGATCGCCTACCGCTACCTCGTCACGGGGGATCCGGACGGAGAGGTCCAGGAGATCTCCTACGCCCGCCTCGCCACCCGCTCCCGTGCCATCGCCGCCTGGCTCCAGGACCGCGGGCTCGCCGGGTCCCGCGCGATGCTCCTCTACCCGCCGGGCCCGGAGTTCGTCTGCGCGTTCCTCGGCTGCCTCGCCGCCGGCGTCGTCGCCGTACCGGGCGTTCCCCCGCAGGGCCGCGCCGACAACCACCGGGCCCTGACCCGGATGAGACGCCTGATCGCCGACGCGGACGCCAAGGTCGTCCTGGGCGGCCGCGAGGTGGTCGCCGCGCTCGGCACGATGGCCGATCAGCTCCCCCAACTCGCCGAGATCACCTGCCTCGCCACCGAGGACGTGACCGACGAGGCCGCCGCGTCCTGGCGCGAACCCGACCTCACCGCCGACTCCGTCGCCTTCCTCCAGTACACGTCCGGCTCCACCTCGGCCCCGCGCGGCGTGGTGATCACCCACGGCAACCTGCTCGACAACGAGCGGGTCATCACCGAACGCATGGGCCACACCCCGGACGTGATCGAGGAGTACGGTCACGAACTGATCGTCAGCTGGCTGCCCGTGTACCACGACATGGGGCTCGTCGGTCCGGTGCTGAACACGGTCCACCTCGGTCTCACCACCACCCTCTTCTCCCCGCTGCACTTCCTGCAACGGCCCGACCGCTGGCTGCGGGCCGTCAGCCGCTACCGCCCGCACACCAGCGGCGGCCCCAACTTCGCCTACGAACTGTGTCTGAAGCACGCCACCCCCGAACTCGTCGACGACCTCGACCTCGGCTCGTGGAAGGTGGCCTTCAACGGCGCCGAACCGGTGCGGGCCGCCACCCTGCGGCGCTTCACCGACACCTTCGCCCCCGCCGGCTTCCGCCGTGAGGCCTTCTATCCCTGCTACGGGCTGGCCGAGGCCACCGTCATGGTCACCGGCGGCACGGTGGGCACGCCCCCCGTCCTCCTGGAGCCGGACGGCGGCGCCGCAGAGGTCGCCGACGCCGCCGCGGTCGGCTGCGGGCGGCCCGGCGAGGGCATGACCGTCGTCGTCGCCGACCCGGAGCGGCAGCGGGAACTGCCCGAGGGCGAGATCGGCGAGATCTGGGTGTCGGGCACGAGCGTCGCCAAGGGCTACTGGCGCAACGCCCTCGCCACCCGCGAGTCCTTCCGTGCCACCCTGCCCGGCCACGAGGGACGCTTCCTGCGCACCGGCGACCTCGGCTTCCTGCGCGGCGGCGAACTGTTCGTCACCGGCCGCCTGAAGGACCTGATGGTCATCGACGGCCGCAACCACTACCCGCAGGACCTGGAACTCTCCGCCGAGATGTCCCACCCCGCACTGCGCCCCGGCTGCACCGCCGCCTTCTCCGTGGACGGCGGCATGGACAGCGCTGTGGACGGCGTCGTGGACGGCGGCCTCGGCGGTGAACGGCCCGTCCTCGTCGCCGAGGTGGACCCCGGCGCCGCCGGCGAGGGCGAGGGCGAGGGCGAGAAGATCATCGATCTGGTCCGGGGCGCCATCGGCGAGGCCCACGGCCTGTCCGTGTACGACGTGGTCCTGGTCCACCCCGGCACGATCCCCAAGACCTCCAGCGGCAAGATCCAGCGCCGCGCCACCCGCGCGGCCTACCTCGACGGCACCCTGTCGGTGGTGGGCGCACCCGCCGCAGGGTGACAACGGCCGCCGCCGGCCCACCCGTTCGGGCCGACGGCGTCCTTCCCCGGACCGCCGTGTCCGACCCTTCTCTCCGGCCGCGCCTTCCACGGCGTACGGCATCCGCCGCGCACCCAGTTCACGAGGACTCCTTTCCAGATGCCTGCGAACGCGTCTCAGCCCCAGACGACCGAGCCGTCCGTGACGACCGCCGAGGATGTGACGACTGCGGATGTGACCGCTGCGGAGGATGTGACCGCTGCGGAGGATGCGATGGCCGTCGAGGGGGTGACGGGTGTCGAGGGGGTGACGGGCGTCGAGGACATGGTGACCGTGGAGGGTGTGCGTGCCTGGCTGGTGGCGGCCGTGGCCACGGCGGCCGGTTTGGACCCGCAGGCCGTCGACCCGCACCGTCCGATCGCCGAATTCGGGCTGGGATCACGCCAGTTGGTGGCTCTAGGCGTGGAACTCGGGGAGCGGACCGGCCGTACGCCGGAACCCTCCCTGGTCTTCAACCACCCCACGATCGCGGCGCTCGCCGACGCCCTCTTCGAGGAACGGCCCGCCGAGCGGGCGCCCCGACGGCAGGGTCCCGTCGGCGACGACGACATCGCCGTCATCTCCATGGCCTGTCGCTTCCCCGGCGGAGCCGACGACCCCGAGGCGCTGTGGCGGCTCCTCGACGCCGGGCAGGACGTCATCTCGGAGGTACCGGCGGGGCGTTGGGACACCCAGGGTCTCCTCGACCCCGACCCGGAGGCCACCGGCAAGGCCTACACCCTGCGTGGCGGCTTCCTCGACGGCATCGACCGCTTCGACGCCGCCTTCTTCGGCGTCTCCCCGCGCGAGGCCGCCGCCATGGACCCGCAGCAGCGGCTCCTGCTCCAGACCGCCTGGGAGACCCTCGAACACGCCGGCATCGTCCCGGACACCCTCAACGGCAGCTCCACGGGCGTCTACGTCGGCCTCTACGACAGCGGATACCTCGGCGCCGCCTCCCTCGGGCAGCTCGACGGGCACGTCGGCACCGGCTCGGCCGCGAGCGTGGCCTCCGGGCGGATCGCCTACACGCTCGGCCTTCAGGGACCCGCGGTCACCGTCGACACCGCCTGCTCCTCCTCGCTGGTCGCCCTGCACCTGGCGGCGCGGGCGCTCGTGGCCGGGGAGTGCGACCTCGCCCTGGCGGGCGGCGCGACCCTGCTGGTGACGCCGCGCGGGCACGTCGAGTTCAGCCGGTTGCGCGGACTGTCGCCGTCGGGGCGGTGCCGTCCGTTCTCCGCCGACGCGGACGGTGTGGTCTGGGCGGAGGGCTGCGGTCTGGTGCTGCTCAAGCGGCTGGGCGACGCGCGGCGGGACGGCGACCGGGTCCTCGCCGTCGTCAAGGGCTCGGCCCTCAACCAGGACGGCCGCAGCCAGGGGCTGAGCGCGCCCAACGGGCTCGCGCAGGAGCGGGTGCTGCGGGCCGCCCTGGACGCCGCCGGGCTGCGCCCGCAGGACATCGACTACGTCGAGGCCCACGGCACCGGCACCCGGCTCGGCGACCCGATCGAGGGCAACGCGCTCGCCGCCGTCTTCGGTCCCGGCCGCCCCGCCGAGCGGCCCCTCGGCATCGGCTCGCTGAAGTCGAACATCGGACACACCCAGGCCGCGGCGGGCATCGGCGGGGTCATCAAGACGGTGCTGGCCCTGCGCCACGAGCGGATCCCGGCCTCGCTGCACGCCGAGACGCCCACCGAGCACATCGGCTGGGACGGGAGCGGGCTGCGCGTGGTCACCGGCGCGCAGGCCTGGCCGCACCGCGCGGACCGCGTCCGGCGGGCCGGTGTGAGCGCCTTCGGGATCAGTGGTACGAACGCGCATGTGGTGCTGGAGGAGGCGCCCCGGGAGGAAGCGGGCCGCCGGGAGGAGGAGGCGGCGCCCTATGGCCGGGGGCACGGCGCGGGCCGGTCTCTGGCGGCCGGCAGGGGGCAGTCCTGGATGACCGGTGAGGGGCGGATCCTCGCGCCCGGTGGGGAACAGTCCTTGGTTCCCGGTGGAAGGCAGCCCTTGGTGGCTGGTGCGGGGCAGCCTGCGGTGGCCGACGCGGGACAGCCCTCGGTGGCTGGTGCGGGGCAGTTTGCGGTGGCCGACGCGGGACAGCCCTTGGTGGCTGATGCGGGACGGGACCTCGTGCCAGGCCCGGGAGAGTCCCTGGAGCCCGGTACGGAGCAGCTTCTCGTGCCCGGCGCGGAAGAGTCTCTCCAACCCGGCGCGGGAGAATTCCTCCTGGCCGGTCCGGGGCAGCCTCTCGTGCCCGGCGTGGAGGAGTCTCTCCAACCCGGCGCGGGAGAATCCCTCCTGCCGGGTCCGGGGCAGCCTCTCGTGCCCGGCGCGCGGCAGCCCCTGGTCGTCGGTGTGGTGGGCGTCGAGCCGCCGGGGCAGTTGCTCTTCCCGCTCTCCGCCCGCGGCCTTCCCGCCCTGCGGGGGCAGGCCGAACGGCTCGCCGTGGCCCTGCGGGAGCGCCCGGAGACGCCCCTGCCCGCCGTCGCGGCGACGCTCGCCCACCACCGCACCCACTTCGAGCACCGGGCCGTCGTCCAGGCGGCCGACCACGACGAACTCCTCGCCGCGCTCGCCGCGTTGGCCGGCGGACAGCCCGACCCCGACCGCACCACCGGCCCTCACCCGGCCCTCCCCACCGGCAAGGTGGCCTTCGTCTTCCCCGGCCAGGGCGCCCAGTGGCCCGGAATGGCCCGCGACCTGCTCGCGCACGACCCGGTGTTCGCGGACGAGCTCGACCGCTGCGACGCCGCCCTGCGCCCCTTCACCGAGTGGTCCGTCGCCGCCCTGCTGCGCGGCGACGCCGGCGCACCCTCACTCGACCGCGTCGACGTCGTCCAGCCGGCCCTGTTCGCGGTGATGGTGTCCCTGGCCGCCGTGTGGCGGGCCCGGGGCGTCCGCCCGGACGCGGTGATCGGGCACAGCCAGGGCGAGGTCGCCGCGGCCTGCGTCGCCGGGGCCCTCAGCCTCAACGACGCGGCCGCCGTGGTCGCCCTGCGCAGCCAGGCCCTGACCGCGCTGTCCGGCACCGGCACCATGGCCGTCGTCGCGCTGCCCCACACCGAGGTCGATGCGCGCCTCGCCGGCCTGAGCGGCCGGGTGTCCGTCGCCGCCGTCAACAGCGGCCGCTCCACGGTCGTCGCGGGCGAGGTGGAGCCGCTCCGGGCGCTCCTCGACGAACTGGACCGCGCGCAGGTGTTCGTCCGCCGGCTCGACGTCGACTACGCCTCGCACAGCGCCCAGGTGGAACCCGTCCGCACGGAGATCCTCGACGAACTCGACGGCGTGACCACGTACCCGACGTCCGTCGCCTGGTACTCCACCGTCACCGGTGAACCGGTCACCGAGGAGCTGGCGGCCGACTACTGGTACACCAACCTCCGCGAGCCGGTCCGCTTCGCGCCGACCGTGGCCCGCATGGCGGCCGACGGCTACCGCTTCTTCGTCGAACTCGGCCCCCACCCCTCCCTGTCGACCGCCCTGCGCACGATCGGCGAGGAGACCGGCCGGGACCTCGTGGCCGTCGCCTCGCTGCGCCGCGACGCGGACGGGCGCGCCTGCCTGGACCGGGCCGCGGCCGAACTCCACGTCCACGGGCGGGGCATCGCCTGGCACCGTCTGCTTCCCGCGACGTCCCCGGCCGAACTGCCCACGTACGCCTGGGACACGCAGCCGTACTGGACCGAACCCGAGGGCGCCACCGGCGGTGCCGGGCTGCTCGACCGCGCCGCGCACCCGCTGCTCGGCATCGAGCTCCGGTCGGCGGACGAGACCCGCTGGACCTTCCGCAACGAGTGGTCCCCGGCCACCGCCGACTGGCTGCCCGACCACGCCGTGTTCGGCCGTACCGTCGTCTCCGGCACCACCCTGCTCGAACTCTGCCGCGCCGCCCTCGCCGAGGCCCGGCCCGACGGATCCGCCGACGTCACCGGCCTGCTCCTGCTCGCCCCCCTCACCCTGCCCGCCTCCGGCACGGTCGAGGTGTCCGTGGAGGTGGTCGCCGACGGTCCCGCGGCGGAGGTCACCGTGCACAGCCGCCCGCGCGGCCAGGAGGCCTCGGGCTGGACCCTGCACGCCACCGCCTCCGGCTCCGGGCCGGCCGCGGAGCAGGCGGGCCGGCCCCCGGCCTGGCCCGAGGGCGCCGCCCCGGCCTGGACGCCGGACGCGTACGAGCGTCTGTCGGGGATCGGCCTCGGCTACGGACCCGCCTTCCGGGGCGTACGGGAGGCGGTGCCGACGGGGGACGGGGAACTGCTCGCCCGGCTGTCGCTGCCGTCCGCCGCCCGTGACGCGGCCGACCCCTACCCCGTCCACCCGGCGCTGCTGGACGCCGCGCTGCACGTCGCCGCCGCGCTCGACGCCTCCGACGACCGGGTGCTGCTGCCCGTCGCGGTGGGCCGCTGCACCCTGCCGCCGGGCGGAGCCACGGACCTGACCGCCTCCGTCCGCCGGACGGGAGCGACGGCCACCGACCTCACCCTCGACGTCACCCTGTGGGACGCCGACGGCTTCCCGGCCGGCCGCCTGGAGGACGTACGGCTCCGGGCGGCCACGCCGGCGGACCTGAGCGGCGGTTCGCGGAACGCGCGGCACCTGTACGAGGTGGCGTGGACGGCGGTGGACCCGACGGCGGACGCCCCGCGGGGTACGTGGGCCGTCGTCGGTGACCCGGACGCCGTGCGCGAACTGGAGGCGGCCGGGATCCGGGTGAGCGACACGGACGCCGACGTCGTCGTACGGTTCTGGCCGCGACCCGCGCCCGACGCCGATCCCGTCGCTGCGGCAGGGGAGTTGGCGGCGACCGGCCTGGCCGAGCTTCAGGCGCTCGTCGCCGCGCCGCCCGGGCGGGCGCCAGCCCGGACCGTCTGGGTGACGCGGGGCGCGGTCGCCGCCGGTGAGGGGGACGCCGTCGCGGGGCTCGCCCAGTCCGTGCTGTGGGGGCTGGCCCGCAGCGCGCGTTCCGAGCATCCGGACCTCGGGCTGACCCTGCTGGACCTCGGCGGCACCGACTGCGCGGACGCCCTCCGGGGCACCCTGGCATTGGTGGACGAGCCGGAACTCGCCCACCGCTTTGGCCGGTTGCTCGCCCCCCGGCTGATCCGCGCCCGGGCCACGGACAGCGGGACCCTGCCCACCGAGGGCACCGTCCTGATCACCGGCGGCCTGGGTGCCGTCGGCCGCCACATCGCCCGCCTGCTCGCCGAGCGAGGCGTCCCCCGACTGCTCCTGATGTCCCGTCAGGGACCTGCTGATCCACGAGCCGCGGGAACCGTCGCCGAACTGACCGCCCTCGGAGCCGAGGCCCACGTGGTCGCCTGCGACGTGGCGGACGCCGACGCCCTGGCCGGTGTCCTCGCCGACGCCGGGACGCCCCTGCGCGGAGTGGTCCACTGCGCCGGCGTCCTGGACGACGGGGTGATCGCCGAGCTGACCCCCGAGCGGCTAGCGCGGGTGCTGCGGCCCAAGGCCGACGGCGCCGCCCATCTGCACCGGCTCACCGCCGGGCAGCCGCTCGAGATGTTCCTGCTGGTCTCCTCGGCCGCGGGCGTCCTCGGCACCGCGGGCCAGGCCGACTACGCGGCCGCCAACGTCTTCCTCGACCAGCTCGCCCACCACCGGCGCGCCCAAGGTTTGCCCGGCACCTCCGTCTCCTTCGGCGCCTGGGCCGGTGAGGGCCTCGCCGCCGAGCACGCCGACCTGGCGCGCATGGCCCGCCTCGGCCACCGTGCCCTCACCCCCGGCCAGGGCCGCGACCTGGTGGAGCTCTCCCTGCGGCGCGGCACGCCCCACCTGGTCGCCTGCGCCCTCGACCTGCCGCGGCTGCGCGAGACGGTGGCCGACGGGGGAGGGGCCGCGCTGTGGCGCTCGCTGCTGCCCGCGCCCCGCACCACCGGCCGGGGCGGCGGTCTCGCCGCCCGGCTGGCCGCGCTGCCCGAGACCGAGCGCGCCGACCGCGTCCTCGCCCTCGTCCGCGAGGAGGCCTCCCGCGCCCTCGGTCTGCGCTCGGCGGAGTCCGTGCGGCCCGACCAGCCGCTGCGCGAGCTCGGCATGGACTCGGTGACCGCGGTCGAACTGCGCAACCGCCTCGCCGCCCGCCTCGCCGTCAAGCTCCCCGCCACCCTGCTGTTCGACCACCCCACCCCGGCCGGGCTCGCCCGCCACCTGCTCGGCACCGCGCTCGACGGCGGGACGCCCCGGGCGGCCGGCGTGCGACCGGCCCGCGCCACCGCACCGGCCGACGAGCCGATCGCCGTCGTGGCGATGGCCTGCCGGCTGCCCGGTGGCGTGAACGACCCGGACGACCTCTGGCGGCTCGTCGCGGACGGGCGGGACGCCGTCGGCCCCTTCCCGGCCGGACGCTGGGACGTGGAGTCCCTCTACGACCCCGACCCGGACGCCCCCGGCAAGTCCTACGCCCGGCACGGCGGCTTCCTCGACGACATCGAGTCCTTCGACGCGGGCTTCTTCGGCATCACCCCGAAGGAGGCCGCCGCCATGGACCCGCAGCAGCGGCTGCTGCTGGAGACGGCGTGGGAGGCGCTGGAGCGCGCCGGCATCGTGCCCACCGACCTCGCCGGCAGCACCACCGGCGTGTACGTCGGCATGTTCGGCAGCGACTACCTGGCCGGCACCCGCCTCGACCAGCTCGACGGATACGTCGGCACCGGCTCCGCGCTCAGCGTGGCCTCCGGCCGGCTCGCGTACACGCTCGGCCTGCACGGTCCCGCGCTCACCGTCGACACCGCCTGCTCGTCGTCCCTGGTCGCCACCCACCTCGCCGTCCAGGCCCTGCGGTCGGGCGAGTGCGACCTCGCGCTCGCCGGCGGGGTCACCCTGATGGTGACCCCGCAGACGTTCGTGGAGTTCAGCCGGCTGCGCGGGCTGTCCGCCACCGGCCGCTGCCGGTCCTTCTCCGACGACGCCGACGGCGCGATCTGGGCCGAGGGCGCGGGCATGCTCGTCCTGAAGCGGCTCGGCGACGCGCGGCGCGACGGCGACGAGGTGCTCGCGGTGCTGCGCGGCACGGCCGTCAACCAGGACGGCCGCAGCCAGGGCCTGTCCGCCCCGAACGGCCCCGCCCAGGAACAGGTCGTCCGGCGCGCCCTGGAACAGTCCGGGCTCGCGCCCGCCGACATCGACCACGTCGAGGCGCACGGCACCGGCACCACCCTCGGCGACCCGATCGAGGCGAACGCCCTGTCCGCGGTCTTCGGCGCCACCCGCCCCCCGGGCCGACCGCTCCACCTGGGCTCCCTGAAGTCCAACATCGGCCACACCCAGGCCGCTTCGGGCGTCGCCGGACTGATCAAGGTGGTGCAGTCGCTGCGCCACCGGACCCTCCCGGCCACCCTGCACGCGGACACCCCGAGCCGCCACGTCGACTGGGACGACAGCGGACTGCGGCTGCTGCACGAGGCACGGCCCTGGCCGGTGACGGGCGAGCGGATCCGGCGCGCCGGGGTGAGCGCCTTCGGCATCAGCGGCACCAACGCGCACGTGATCGTGGAGGAGGCGCCCGCGGCCGAGCCCCGGCCGGCGGCCGAAGTCACCGACGGCAAACGGCTGTTCGTGCTGTCCGGGCGCAGCGAGGCCGCCGTCCGCGGGCAGGCCGCGCGGCTGGCCGCCCACCTGACCGAGGACACCGCCCTGCCGGACCTCGCCCACACCCTCGCCCACCACCGCGGCCACTTCGAGCGGCGCGCGGCCGTCGTGGCCGGGGACCGGCACGAACTGCGCGCTCACCTCGACGCGTTGGCGTCCGGCCGGGCGCCCCTGGCCGCGCCCCGCGAGGAGCCGACCGGCAAGGTCGCCTTCGTGTTCGCCGGGCACGGCGGCCAATGGCCCGGCATGGGACTGGAGTCGCTCGCCGACTCCGAGGCGTTCCGGGAGGAGCTGACCGCGATCGACGAGGCCGTGCGGCGGCACGTCGGCTGGTCCGTGCTCAACGTCCTGCGCGCGCCAGAGGAGTTCTCCCCGCTGGAGCGCACCGAGTACCTCCAGCCGACGCTGTTCGCGGTCAACGCGGCACTGGCCGCCGCCTGGCGCGCACTCGGTGTCACCCCGGACGCCGTGGTCGGCCACAGCCTGGGCGAGATCGCCGCCGCCTACCACGCGGGCGCCCTCACCCTCGACGAGGCCGTGACCGTGGTGACCGGGCGCGCCCACGCCGTCGTCCCGCACGTCGGACACGGCGCCATGGTCGCCGTCGACCTCCCGCACACCGAGGTCCGGGAGTCGCTCGCGCCGTACGTGGGACGGCTGTTCGTCGGAGCGGTCAACAGCGCCGGCTCCACCGCTGTCTCCGGCGACACCGACGCCCTCGCCGAGCTGGGCCGCCGGCTTAAGGAGCGGGGCGTCACCGTCCGCCGGCTGTCGACGCCGTTCGCCTCGCACAGCCCGCTCATGGAACCGCTGCGCGAGGAACTCCTCGACCGCTTCTCCGGCGTGCGGGGCACACGGACGGACATTCCGCTGTACTCGGCGGTGCTGGCCGAACCCGTCGACGGGGAACGCCTCGACGCCGCGTACTGGTACGCCAACCTCCGGCAACCCGTCCGCTTCGCCGACACCGTCCGCCGGATGCTGGACGACGGCTACCGCCACTTCGTCGAGCTGAGCCCCCACCCCTCGCTCACCGCCGCCATCGAGGCCGTCGCCGCCGAGGCGGGCGTCGACGCCGTCGCCGTCGGCTCGCTGCGCCGCCGGCAGGACGGCCACGCCCTCCTGCTGCGCCGGGTCGGCGAGCTCTACACCGCCGGCCGCGCACCCGACTGGGCGACGCTGTTCCCGCAGGGCCGCCGTCTCGACCTGCCCACCTACGCCTTCGCCCGCGAACGCCACTGGCTCGCCCCCGCCCCGGCCACCTCGTCCGGCGCCTCCCCGCTGCTCGGCACACACGTCGAGGCCAGCGACGAACCCGGCCGGCACCTCTTCCAGACCGACCTCGACCCGCGCGACGGCCGCTTCGCGCACCTCACCGACCACAGGGTCAGCGGCGAGATCTGGCTGCCGGGCGCCGCCTTCCTGGACATGGCCCTGGCGGCCGCGGCCACCGTGGGCGACGACGGCGAGGTGCGCCTGGCGGACGTGCGGTTCGTCCAGCCGTTGCGCCTCGACGAGAACGGTCCGGTGCGGTTGCAGCTCGTGCTGCGGCCGGCCGGGGAGGACGGCACGCGGGAGTTCACCGTCTCCTCGGCGGCCGTCGGCGGCGGCCGGCGCTGGGAACGTCACGTCGACGGCCGCGTCGTCACCGACCGCGCACCCGTCCCCGGACCGCGCCTGGACGACATACGCCGGAGCTGCCCGGAGGCGATCGAACCGGCGGCCTTCTACGCCCGGCTGGGCGCCCTCGGCATCGAGTACGGGCCCGCCTTCCGCAACCTGGAGTCGGGTCACCGCGGTGCCACCGCCGCCGTCGGCCGGCTCGCCGAGCGGCCCGCCGCCGGACACCACGTCCACCCCGCCGTCCTCGACGCCGCCTTCCACACGGCCGCCCTGCCCGCGGACGCGCCCGACGGACGGGCGTTCGTGCCCGCCGGGTTCGGCCGGGTCCGCCGCACCGGACGCCGTACCGCGCCCGTCTGGGCGAGCTGCGAGCTGCGGTCGCTGACCGGCGACACCGCCACCGTCGACCTACGGCTGTGGGACGCCGACGAACAACTCCTCCTGGAGATCGAGGAGTTCCGGCTCACCGCCCTCTCCCCACTGGACGGCGCCCTCTACGAGACCCGCTGGCAGCCCCGCCCGGCCGCCCAGGAACCGCCCGCCGACGGCAGCTGGCTCATCCTCGCCGACGGGACCGGGACCGCCGAGGACCTCGTCGCCCGCCTCGACTCCGCCTCGATACCGCACGTCGTCGCACGCAGGGGAGCGCGGTTCGCCGCCGAGGGTCCCGGGCGGTACGTCCTCGACCCCGCCGGTCCCGGCCAGCCGGCCCGCCTGCTCGACGAGGCGTATCCCGACGCCCTGCCCGCCCGCGTCGTCCTGCTCACCGCGCTCGACGCCCCGGCCGTCGCCGACGAGCCGACCGCCACGGAGGCGGCCCGGCTGTGCTGCCTGAGCGCGCTGCACCTGGTGCGCGCGCTCGCCGACCGCCCGCGCGGCCGTGCCCCGCGCCTGTTCGTCGTCACCCGGGGCAGCCAGGCCGCCGGGGACAGTGAGCAGGTCGTGAACCCGCAGCAGGCCCTCGCCTGGGGATTCGGCCTCGCTGTCGCGCAGGAGCACCCCGAGCTGTCGGCCACGCTCGTCGACCTGCCGCCCACCGGCGGCGCCGACGCCCTGTGGACGCAGCTGCGGCACGCCGACGACGAACGCCTCGTCGCGCTGCGCGAGTCGGGCCGTCTCGTCCCGCGCCTGGCCCGCACCCGCCCCGACGGCGACGGCGAGGACGGCACCACCCCCGACGGCGTCCACCTCGTCACGGGCGGCCTCGGCGGCCTCGGCCGCGTCGCCGCCGAGCGGCTCGTGCGGCGCGGCGCCCGCCGCCTGGCCCTGATGAACCGGGGCACACCCGACCCGGACGCCCTGCGCTGGATCCGGGGCCTGGAGGAGCGCGGGGTCACCGTGCACCTCGCCCGCGCCGACGTGGCCGACCGCGACGGCCTGACGGCCGCCCTGGACGCCGTACGACGGGAAGCCGGACCCATCACCGGGATCGTGCACGCGGCCGGTGTCCTCGACGACGCGACCGTGGCCAACCTGACCGACGAGCGGGTCCTGCGGGTCCTCGCGCCCAAGGTGCTGGGCACCGCCCTGCTCACCGAACTCGCCCCGGAAGCCCGGAACCTGGTCCTGTTCGCCTCGGCGGCCGGTCTGCTCGGCTCGCCCGGACAGAGCCCCTACTCGGCGGCGAACGCCTTCCTCGACGCCTGGGCCCACCACCTCTCCCGCGCCGGGCGACGGGCGCTGAGCCTCGACTGGGGTGCCTGGTCCGGCGTGGGCATGGTCGCCGCGTCCGGTACCCGGGCCGCCGAGACCGGACGCTCGGGACTGGTCGCCTTCTCCCCGCAGGAGGGCGGCGAGCTGTTCGACCGCGTCCTGGGCACCTCCCGCCGCCAACTCGCCCCGATGGCCCTGGACCGGCAACTGCTCGCCCTCGCCCCGGACGCGGTCCGCACCCGCCCGCTCCTCGCCGACCTCCTCCCCGCCCCCACCGGCACCGGCGACGCGGACGGCCTGGCCAAGAAGGTGCTCGCCGCCACCACCGACGAGGACCGCCTCACCTGGCTGGAGGCGTATGTCCGCGCCCGCGTCGGCGAGGTCTCCGGCGGCGTCGTGGACCCGTCCGCGAGCACCGCGCTCAAGGAACTGGGCCTCGATTCCCTGATGCTGGTGCGGCTGCGCAACTCCTTCGCCCGCGAACTGGGCGTCGAACTGCCCACCGCCGAGATGTTCGCCGCCGCAGACATCCACGGCCTGGCCCGGACCCTGGCCGCCGCCCTGCCCGAAGGAGCGGTGGAACGCACGGCGGCGGAGCAGCCGCCCGCCGGCCCGGCCGGGGACGTACCGGAGACCGAGACGCACCCCGCCCCCCGCGACGTCGTACGCCTGCTGCGCAGCGCCCGCCCGGACATGCCGCAGGCCGCCCACGCCGTCGGTCTCGCCGTACGCCTCGCCACGCCGACCGACCGCGCGACGCTCACCGGCATCGTCACCCGCCTCGCCGCACGGCACGCCGCCCTGCGGACGGCCGTCGTGACCGGGGCCGAGGGGCGGGAGCTGAAGGTCGTCCGGGAGCCGGGGGAGCCGTTGCTGCGCTGGACGGCCGTGAGCGCGGAGCCCGACGCGGCCGAGCGGCTCCGGCAGCTGCTGGAACCGCCGTTCGACCTCGCGACCGCGCCCCTGTGGCGGTTCGAGCTGCTGGACGCGGGAGCGCAGGGACAGATCCTGCTCTTCGGCGCCCACCACGCGGTCGGCGACCTGCAGTCCCTGCTGCTCGTGGCGGGCGGGATCGACGCCGGACTCTCCGGCGCCCCGCTCGGCGGCGACCTCACCAACCGGGACGTCCACCTCTTGATCGAGGCCCAGCAGACCGGTACCCGGCAGACCGGTGCCCGGCAGACCGGTACTCGGCAGACCGGTACTCGGCGGAGCGGCGCCCCGCGGACCGGTGAGGGCACGGCGGCCGACGAGTGGCGCGAGGCCTTCGCCGGCGCCGAGCGGCTCGACCTCACGCTGACGAGCCCCCGTCCGGCCGAGCGGTCGTACCGCGCCGGCAGTGTCACCCTCCCGCTGCCCGACGGGCTCGTGGAACGCGTGTCGGCGGCCGCGAGCCGGCTCGCCGTCACTCCCGCCGCCTTCTGCCTCGGCACCCTCACCGTGCTGCTGGCGCGGAAGCGCGAGAAGGAACGGTTCGCGCTCGCCGTACCGGTGGACACCCGCATCCACGCCGACGCCTTCGACGCGGTGGGCTTCTTCGGCGTACCGGTGCCGTTCCCGGCCGAGGCGCGGGCCGCCGAACCGGTGGCGGACGTGCTGCGCCGCACCGACGGCCGGATGGAACGGCTGCTGACCAAGGGCGCGATGTTCTCGGACGTCCTGCCCACACTGGCCCGTCAGGGGCTGCACCGGACGAACGCGCCGCTGGTGGAGGTGTACTTCAACTACGTCCGCCACGCGGGCCGCCTCCAGCGGCTCGACGTCCTGCCGGCCGGGACGGGCTACTCCGACCTCGACCTGATGATCACCATGACCCCCGACGCGGGCCGGATCCGGCTCGACCACAGCCTCGACATCCTGGACGGACGGGCCACGGCCGGGCTGGGGGAGGAGTTCGTGCGGCTGCTGGGGGAGGTGGCGGACGATGCGTCGGTCCCGGTGGGTACGGCGCCGGTGTCCGCCGGGTCGCCGCCCGTGCGTACGGCCGCGGTGTCCGGCGAGCCGCCCCGCTCCCGTTCGCGTTCCCTCGCCCTCGCCGCCACCTTCGCCCTCGGCCACCTCCCGCTGATGTGCGAGACGGCCCTCGAGGACGGTCCGCACGGCGCCACGACGGTCGCCGAGGCCCCCTACCACCAGGTCCTCGCCGCCCTGCGCGATCCCTCGGGCGTCTTCGCCGACCCGGCGACGGCGGTGGCGGTCGTCCTCCTGCGCGCCCAGGACCTGGAACGGTTCGGCCCGGTGGACGACGCCCTCCTCGCCGAACTGCGCACGGAGTACCCGGCCGCGCTGCGTGCTCTCGCCGAACGGACCCGCAGACCGCTCGTCGTCGGCTTCCTGCCGTCCGCCCGCCCCGGCGAGCGCCTCACGAGGTGGGAGCGCGCAGTCGCCGACGAGCTGACCGGCCTGCCGGGCATCGCGGTGCTCGGACCCGACGACTGGACCCGCCACCACGTCGTCGAGGACCGCTTCGACGAGCGCACCGAGCGCCTCGCCCATCTCCCCTTCACCCCGCCGTTCCAGGCGGCGGTGGCCCTGTCCCTCGCCGACGTCGTGCGGGCGGTGCTGCGGCCCGCGCCGAAGGTGATCGCGGTCGACGGCGACGAGACGCTGTGGAGCGGGGTGGCCGGGGAACTCGGTCCCGAGGCCGTGGACCTGTCCGGGCCGCGGGCCGCGCTCGCGCGCCGGCTGCTGCGGTGGCGGGAGGCCGGGGCGCTGCTGGCGCTCGTCAGCAACAACGACGAGGAGACCGTCCGCGCCGTCCTCGACCGGCCCGACAGCCTCCTCAAGCCCGGGCACTTCAGCGTGCTCTCCGCCGCCTGGGAGCCGAAGCCGACCCGCCTGCGGGAGGCGGCCCGCACCCTCCACCTCGGTCCGGACAGCTTCCTGTTCCTGGACGACAACCCCGCCGAGATCGGCAGGATGCGTGCGGAGCTGCCCCAGGTGCTGTCGGTGACCTGCCCGCCGGAGGCCGAACTGGAGGAGTTCCTGCGCCGGTTGTGGCCGCTGGTCCCCGCCGCGGCCACGGCCGAGGACGCGCTGCGGGCCCGCTTCTACGACGAGGAGCGGGAGCGGGACGCCGTCCGCGAACAGGCCGGATTCGAGCAGTTCCTCGACCGGCTGGAACTCGAGGTCGACATCCGTGCCCTGGGGGAGGACGACGTGCCGCGGGCCGAGCAACTCGTGCGCCGTACCAACCAGTTCACCCTCCGCGCCCGGTCGGCCGACGGCGGCGACCTCGAGCGGTGGCGGCAGCGCGGGGGCGAGGTGTGGACGGCCGCCGCCCGGGACCGCTTCGGCGACTACGGCCAGATCGGCCTGCTCGCCGTCCGCGCCGACGGCGACCGACTCGACGTCCTGGCCTGGCTGATGAGCTGCCGTGCCCTCGGACGAGGCGTCGAGGAGCGGCTGTTGGGCTGGCTCGCGGACCGCGCCGAAGAACTGGGCTGTGCCAAGGTCCGGTTGACGGCCGAGCGTACCCCGCGCAACGCTCCGGCCCGCCGGATCGTGGCCGCGCTCGGCGGGGGAGACCAGGACGACGAACGGCTGGAGACCGTGGCCACACCGGAACACCTGCGGGCGTTCCGCTCCTGGGAGCGGTGACGACCGCGGGCTGTGGCACCGCGGTGGAGGAAAGGACCGTGCACACCATGAAGGGCTCTGATGCGTGACATGAACGAGGACGCGGGCGCGAACGCCGGGCAGCGGGCGACCGCCGAGGCGATCGAGCGGGGCGGGAGCGGGCTCAGCGTGACCGAGCTGCTGGCCAGGGTCCTGCCGGCCGGGGAGCCGACGGTGTCCGGGCCGGAGCCCGCGCCCGCCCGAGACCTGGACCCGGAGCCCCACCATGACGCGGCCGGGGCCCCCGAAGCCGCCGTCCCGGACGTGCACGCCCCGGCCACGGCCCCCGAAGCCGCCGTCCCGGACGTGCACGCCCTCGCCGCCACCATCGCCGCCGCGGCCGCCCACTACCTCCCCGAGGGCCGACTCGACCCGGACACCGACTTCTTCGACGCCGGGGGCAGCTCCGTGCACGCCGTCGAACTCGCGGCGGAGCTGGAGCGCGAGCTGGGCATGGAGCTGGACCTCGACGACGTGTTCGCCGACGCACGGCCCATCAGCCTGGCCCGGCGCCAACTGAAGACCACCGGCCACAAGCCCGCCCCGGCGGCCGGTCCGGCCACCACCGCCTCGCGCACTCCGTCCGCGTCCCCGGGTGCCTTCCTGCCCACCACGGCCGTCCCGGCCGCCGCCGCGCCCGCGGCGGCCATCACCGCCCCGCAGGCTCCGTCGGCGTCCGCGTCCCCGGGTGCCTTCCTGCCCACCACGGCCGTCCCGGCCGCCACCGCGCCCGCGGCGGCCACCACAGCCCCGCAGACGTCGTCCGCGCCCCCGCCCCCGGGCGCCCTCCCGACCACCGCCGGCCCCCACCCTGCCCCCGCCCCCGGCGCATCCCCCATCCCGTCCCCGCGCCCTCCGCAACCGAGCGTCACCCTCCCCCTCCCCGACTCCGGGAACGCCCCCCGCACCACCGCCCGCCCCGAGGACCTCGACCAGATCCTGGCCGACCTCGCCCTCGCCGACCGTCTCCCCTTCGTCCACTCGCCCGAGCCGCTGCCGCCCCGCCGGATCCTGCTCACCGGCGCGACCGGCTTCCTCGGCAGCCACATGCTGCTCGACCTGCTCCGGCACAGCGACGCCCACGTCCACTGCCTGGTCCGCGGCGCCGACGAGGAGGCGGCGACCGCCCGGCTGGCCGAGCAGTTGCGTGGCTACGGGCTGCCGTGGAACGCCGAGGTCCGCCGCCGGGTCACCGTCCTCCCCGGCGACATCCGCAGCCCCCGCCTCGGCCTGTCCGAGGAGCTGTGGCACACCCTCGCCCACGAACTGGACAGCATCGTGGGCGTGGCCGCGGCCGTGGACTTCCTGCGCGGTTACCGGTCGCTGCGGGCGAGCAACGTCCTCGGCACCCTCACCCTGGCCGAACTCGCCACCACCGGACGGCCGAAGCCGCTGCACCACATCTCCTCGATCGCGGTGTTCAACGAGGTCGGCATCGCCTCCATGGGCGAGAACGACCCGTTCGCCCACGCCGACCGGCTCGTCGCGGGCTACGACCAGTCCAAGTGGGCCGCCGAGGTCGCCCTGCGCCGCGCCCGCGACCACGGCCTGATCGTCTCCGCCCTGCGTCCCGGCGGCATCAGCGGCCACACCAGGACCGGCGCCCACAACCCCCGCGACCTCAGCAGCGGCCTGATCTCGGCGTTCGGCCGCTTCCGCACCGTCCCCGCGTTCCGCCACCTCAACGCCGCCCCCGTCGACTGGGTCAGCCGGGTCGCCGTGGCCGTCGTCTGCGAACCCGACGCCTGGGGCTTCGACTACCACCTCACCGGCGTCCCCAACACCCTCGACGACGTGGTCCGCCACATGGCCTTCGGCGGCATGCACGTCCGCGTCCAGGACTGGGACGAGTGGCGCGCCGACGCCCTCGCCCGCCTGGAGGCCGATCCGGTCCCCGAACTCGCCTTCCTCACCCGCGTGTTGCGGAGCCCCACCGCCCTGAAACTGTGCGAGGCCACCCTCACCGGCCCGGCCGCCACCGCCGAACGCACCGACGCCCTCGTCGACGCCCTCGGCCTGCCGGCCGCCGCCCGCTACGACGCGCGGGCCCAGCTGAAGACGTTCGAGAAGCTCGCCGGCGACGGACTCGCCCGGCTGCCGCGCAAGGACGACCAGCCGTACCTGTGGTTCTCCGAGAAGACCGAGGGCAGCGTGCGCACGGTCGACGACGGAACCGACGCCCCCTGCTCGATGGCCCTCACCCTCTCCCTCGCGAGCATGTACCAACTGGTGAGGGAACGCCGTGTGGACGTCACCGGCGAGGTCACCTGCCCGGCGATCCACGCCGAGCCCCTCACCGTCGTCCACGGCGACGTCTGGGTCCGCCCCGAGGAGGGCATCCCGCAGCGGCACGGCCTCGAGCACCAACTCCTGCGCTACCGGCTCCGGCTGCGTGACACCGACGGCGGGCTCTGGTGGCTGGAGGGCCACAAGTACGCCCGCGCGCGCCGCGACCTGTGGCGCCAGACCCGTACCCTCACGGTCGAACTCGGCCCCGAGGGCGAACCGGCCACCCTGACCGGCGAGGTCGTCGTCCCCGCCGACTCCTACGTCCGCGACCAGATCGACGGCATCCGGGTCGCCCCGCACCTCACGAGTCAGGAGAAGCGCGCCGCCAAGCTGACCTGGCTGGCCTGGTTCGGCCTGGAGATGGGCCGCGGCCTGCTCGGCCCCTTCGCCCGGGCCGCCGCGGACCTGCTCGACCTGCGCCGCACCCCGAACCTCACGGAGCACCACCGATGATCTTCAGGACGACCCCAGCCCCCCGCAGGCCGCTCCGCAGGGTCAGGACCACCGCCGTCCCGCGCCCCCTGCGCCACCGCCTGGACCCGGCCCGCGTCGAGGAGATCCCCCTCCACGCGCCCGACGGCGTCCGCCTCGGCCTCACCCGCGTCGACACCGGCGAGAGCGGCCGTCCCGCCGTCCTCCTCCTGCACGGCCACACCGCGTCCGCCGACATGTTCCTGCTCCCCGAGACCCGCAACCTCGTCGACGCCCTCCTCGACGACGGCTACGAGCCCTGGCTGCTGGACTGGCGGGGCAGCTGCCGGCTGCCGTACAACGAGACCGGACAGCGGTACACGTACGACGACGTGGCGCTGTACGACATCCCCGCCGCCGTCACCCGCGTCCGCGAACGCGTCGGCGACCGCCCCCTGTTCGTGGTCGCCCACTGCGTGGGCTCCCTCACCCTGTCCCTGTCGATGACCGCCGGACTCGTCCCGGGCCTCGCGGGCGTGGTCTCCCAGGGCGTGTTCCTCACGCCGAAGCTCGCCGGGCGCACCTCCCTGCGCATGTCCGTGGCCGGGGAACTGCTGAGGACGCGGATCGACCACATCCCGGTCGACTTCCGCAAGGTCGGCCTGTGGTCCAGGTACACGCCCCTGTTCGCCCTCGCCTCCCGCGGGGCGAGCTGCCCGGACCCCACCTGCCAGATCCTGCACAACTCGGCGTGGGGCACCGGTGCCTCCCTCTTCGTGCACGAGAACCTGTCCGAGGCCACCCACGACCGGCTCGCCGAGCTGCTCGGCCCGGCGCCGCTGTGGATCCTGCCCCACCTGCGCCGCATCGAGCTCGCCCGCAGCGTGGTCCGCTGGCACGACACCGACCACCGCTACCGGGCCCTGCCGCCCAACGCGCTCGACGCGGCCGCCCGTATCGACACGCCCGTCCTGCTGCTCGCCGGCAGCGAGAACGGTCTGTGGCTCGACTCCCAGAAGCTCTGCCACGCCGTCCTCGCCCACCGTCAGCCCCAGCTCGACGTCCGCTACACCGAGATACCGGGCTACGGCCACCTGGACACCTTCCTCGGCCGGGGCGCCGCCCTCGACGTCTTCGGCCACATCCTGGACTTCCTGGGCGAACGACGGTGACGGCGGCCCCGGCGGCCGGTTAACGTACCGGGCAGTAACCAGACGGCACGCACCGCAGGAGGCACCCATGCCGCAGCTCGAAGTCGACGGCGCGACACTGACGTACGACGACGAGGGCCCGCGCGACGGCGGCGGGGTACCCCTGGTGTTCGTCCACGGCTGGACGGCGAACCGGCACCGCTGGGACCACCAGGTGGCCCACTTCTCCCAAAGACGCAGGGTGATCCGGCTCGACCTGCGCGGGCACGGGGAGAGCCGTGGGGCGGGCGTGAAGACCGTCGACGCGCTGGCCGAGGACGTGCTCGCCCTCCTCGACCACCTGAAGATCGAGCGGTTCGTCCTCGTCGGCCACTCGATGGGCGGGATGATCTCGCAGACCATCGCCCTCGCCCACCCGGAGCGCGTCGAGCGGATGGTGCTGGTGAACTCCATCGGCCGCATGGCCTACAGCCGGGGCAGGGGCCTGCTGATGGCCGTCTCCACCCTCGTCCCCTTCAAACTGTTCGTCGCCGCCAACATCCAGCGCGCCTTCGCCCCCGGCTATCCGCGCGAGGAGATCCGCCAGTACGTGAAGTCCTCCGCGGACACCCCGCGCGAGGTGGTCATGACGCTGTACGGCGCCATGCGCGCCTTCGACGTGCTGGACCGGGTGGGGGAGATCCGCACCCCGACCCTGATGATCCACGGCTACCACGACATCCAGCTGCCGGTGCGGCAGATGCTCCGGATGGCCAAGGCCTATCCCGACGCCACCGTCCGCATCCTCGACGCGGGCCACGAACTGCCCGTGGAGAAGCCCGCCGAGCTGACGGCCGCGATCGACGCCTTCGTGACCCCGGCTAACTGAAGCCGTCCGGGTCCGCCGCCTTCCAGTCCGCCGCCCACGACTCCGGCGGCCCCGCGAGCAGCGCGCCCGGCTCCAGCCACTCGTACAGCTCCGCGTACGAGCGGACCGTCGTCGGCCCCGTCCGCCGCACCAGGTGGGCGGGGGTGAGCCCGCCCGGCTCCGGCACGCCCATCGCCGCCATGATCCGGACGGCGTCGCGGACCGTGGCCCGCTGGTAGTGGTGGACCCGCCGGGACCTGTCGTCCACATCCAGGGCGCGCGCCCGCAGCGGGTCCTGGGTGGTGACGCCGGCCGGGCAGGTGCCGGTGTGGCAGCGCCGGGCCTCGACACAGCCGAGCGCGAGCATCATCGCGCGGGCCGCGTTGGTGTAGTCGGCGCCCTGGACGAGGCGTGCGACGATGTCCGGGCCCGTGGCCACCCTCCCGCTCGCCCCGATCCGGATGCGCTCCCTCAGACCGGCGCCCACCAGCGCGTTGTGCACCGTGATCAGCCCTTCGGTGAGCGGCACGCCCAGCCGTCCCGCGGACGGCGCCGGTGCCGCACCCGTCCCGCCCTCCGCCCCGTCCACGACCACGAAGTCCGGCGTCACGCCCTCCGCCACCATCGCCCTGCACAGCGCGAGGAACTCCCGCCGCGACCCGACGCACAGCTTGAAGCCGACCGGCTTGCCGCCCGCCAGCTCCCGCATCCGGGCGAGGAACAGCACCAGTTCCCGCGGGGTGGAGAACACCCGGTGGCGCGGCGGCGACACCACCGTCTCGCCCGCCGGCACCCCGCGCTCGCGTGCGACCGCGGCGCTGACCTTCACCCCCGGCAGCTCGCCGCCGCCCCCGGGCGCGGCCCCCTGCGAGAGCTTGAGCGACACGCACCTCACCTCCGGCAGCGCCGCCTTGTCCGCGAACTCCCGCGCGTCGAAACCGCCGTCGTCGGTCCGGCAGCCGAAGTACCCCGTCCCGATCTCCCAGACGAGGTCCGCGCCCCCGCGCAGGTGGTACTCCGACAACCCGCCCTCCCCGGTGTCCTGCGCGAAACGCCCCAGCCGCGCCCCGCGGCCGAGCGCGAGGACCGCGCGCGGCGACAGCGCCCCGAGGCTCATCGCGGACACGTTCAGCAGCGCCATGTCGTACGGCTGCCGGCAGTCCGGCCCGCCCACCCGCACCACCGGCGGCTCCTCGGGCGGCTCGACCGGGCGCAGGGACGGCACCAGGAACTCGTGGCCGTCCGCGTACACGTCCACGTCCCCGGCGCGCTCCCGGACGACGGCGCGCCCGCCCCCCAGGCGACCGGCCAGGGGATGGGCGCGCAGCACCGCGTCCCGGCGCTGCACCAGGTCCCGGCAGCCCAGACCGGTCAGCGCCAGCAGCGGCCCGGCCGCGCACCACCACCAGGCGGACAGGGCGTACGAGGCGACCGTCGCTCCGGCCGCGCCGAGGGCGACGAGCAGCAGGGAGAGGTAGCGGCGCACTCAGCGCTCCTCGTCCGCCCCGCAGGAACTGCCGCTCGGCGGCAGGGAGCCGTACAGCAGGAAGTCGTCGACCTTGCGGTGCACGCACTTCGACGAGCCGTACCCGGTGTGCCCCTGGCTCCGGTTGTCGAGCACCACGGCCGACGGCCCGAGCCGCTCCGCCGTCTCCACGGTCCAGCGGTACGGCGTCGCCGGGTCGCCCCGGGTTCCGATGAGCAGCATCTTCGGCGTGTCGAGGTCCTTCACCCGCTCGCGGATGTAGTCGGTGCCCTTGGGGCGGCCGTAGCACATCAGGACCTGGATGAGCCGGTAGCGGCCGAAGACCGGCGACGCCTCCTCGTAGGCGGTGCGCAGCCGCTTCAGGTCGGCGGTGACCTGCTCGGCGGTGGGGCGGTCGGGGTCGTCCGCGCAGTTGATCGCCATCAGCGCCGCCGGCAGGTTGTCGAGCGGGATGTCCTCCTCGTCCACCAGGCCCCCGGTGGGATCGCCGCCGCCCGGGTCGCGAAACGGCAGCGCCAGCCCGCCGGTCGCGAACGCCATGACCCCGCTGGTGTCCCCGTGCTCGACGAGCTGCGCCAGCGCCCGCTCCAGGGACGGCCACAGTTCCTTGCTGTACAGCCCCTGCCCGATGGCGCCCACGAGGTCCTGCCCGGTGAACTCGTCGCCGAAGTCCGTCGCCACCGGGTCCTCGTCCAGCGAGCGGACGAGCCGTACGACCTCCTCCCGGGCCTTGCGCGGATCCTGCCCGAACGGGCAGGCGATGTCGTCGGTGCACCAGTCGACGAAGTCCTCCAGCGCCACCTGCTGCCCCCGGGCGCTCGCGATGCCCTGCTCGGCCAGCGGCTCGGTGAGCGTGTCGACGCCGTCCAGGACGAGCCGGCCCACCCGGTCGGGGAACTGGGCGGCGTACACCGCGCCGAGCCGGGTGCCGTAGGAGAACCCCAGGAAGTTGAGCTTGCTGTCGCCGAGCGCCTCGCGCATCACGTCCAGGTCCCGGGCCGCGTTGACGGTGCCTATGTGCGGCAGGACGGGCCCGGAGTGCTCGGCGCACGCGGCGGCGGCCTTCTTCAACCGGTCCAGCAGCACCCGTGGGTCGGTGACGTCGGCCGGGGTGTCGCCGAGGGCGGCGAACGCGTCGTCCTCGCCGTCCCCGCAACTGACCGGCGAGGACCGGCCGACGCCCCGCGGGTCGAAGGCCACCACGTCGTAGCCGTCGGTGAGGTCCATGAAGTCCTTGCCGCCGTAGGCGAGCTCGGGGACGCCCGGGCCGCCGGGCCCGCCGAAGTTGAGCAGCACCGAGCCGCGCTTCTCGCCGGTGGCCCGGTAGCGGGCGAGCGCCAGGTCCAGGGAGCCGGCCTTCGGGTGCGCGTAGTCGACGGGGACGGTCACCTTCCCGCATTGCAGATCGTCGGGCATCCCGTCGCCCTCGCACGCCTTCCAGGTGACCTTCTGCTCGTAGAACCGCGACAGACCGGGGTCGCGGTCACCGTCCGTGTCCGCGGTCACCGTCGGCAGTCCCGCGCCCAGCAGGGTCAGTACGGCAACCGCGGCGAGCGCACAGCGCCGCGGCCGGAGCCGCTTCGACAGCTTGGCCAGCATCAGTGCCTCCAGGGGCGCCCCACAGCGGACCGGGAACCGGCGCCCTCGCCCACGATAGGCGGGCCGTGGAGGGGCCGCCTCCGGACGGGCGGGACCACTTCGCGGCCGCTACGCCGCGCACCGCCCAGGGCCAGGGGAGGAGGCGTCGCGTGTTCGACACGGCGACGCTCGATGGGGTGAAAGCCCCAATAGGCATAACTCGGACGCTTCAGCCGCGTTCTACGGGGTGCGGGCGAGCGCCCGCGACCATGTCTGGAAGGCAGGGACCCCATGAAACGGGTTACCCGAAACGGTGTGATCGCCGTCGCCGCCGTCTCCGGCGCGATGGCCATGACGATGCCCGCGTTCGCCGACTGCGCGGCGAACGCGTCCCCGGCCGCCGCGCCCGGGCTGATCTCCGGCAACGGCGTCCAGCAGCCGGTGCTTCCCCCGGTGGATCTGTCCGGGGACACCGTGAACCTGGTGGGCGTGCTCAACTCCGCCGCGGGCACCACCTTCGCCGACGAGGGCTCCGTCGCCGCGTCCGGGGAGTCCGTCGGCGGGGCGAAGACGTCCGGCGAGGTGGCGGGCCGGCAGGACGCCGTCTCCGACAACGGCGTCCAGGCGCCGGTCGACCTCGGCGTGATCGTCGGCGGCAGCGTGAACCTCGTCGGCATCGGGAACCCGGCGATCGGCAACGGGTCCGTGAACACCTCGGACGAGGCCGAACCCCCGGCCGAGCCCGAGCCCCCGACGCGGCACACGCCGCCCGCCGCCTCCCGCCCGGAGCCGACGGTCCCGGCGGCCGTGCCGCCCGCCCCCGCGGCCCCGGCGGCGCAGGCCCCGACCGAGACGGCCGTCTCCCTCGCCGACACGGGAACCGACGCCACCGTCCCCACCCTCGTCGGCGGCGCGGCCCTGGTGCTCGGCGGCGCGATCCTCTACCGCCGCTTCCGGCCGGGCGCGGAGCGCTGATCCGCCGCGAAAACGCGGTCCTCACCGGGCGGGCGGCTTCCCGAGCCCGCCCTCAGGCTCCGTGGAACCGCCGATGGAGCCCCCGCACCTCCTCCGCGAGTTCGGTGACCGGCCCCTCCACGGTCACCCCGGGTGCGATCTCCTGGACCGGCAGGGTCCGTACCGGTGGCGCCGGTACGCCCCACTCGGTCAGCCAGGCGGCGAGTTGGGCGGAGGAGGCGACGTACACGATGCGGCCGAGGCCCACCCAGGCGTGGGCGGCCGCACACATCGGGCAGTGCTCGCCGGATGTGTAGACGGTGGCCGCCGCCCGCTCCTCGGGCGAGAGCCGGGCCGCCGACCAGCGGGTCGGCTCGAACTCGGGGTGGCGGGTGCGGTCACCCCACGCCACGCGGTTGTGGTCCTCGGCGAGGACCGTGCCGTCCGCGCCGACCAGCACCGAGCCGAACGGTTCGCCCCCGACGCGCAGCGCCTCGGCGGCGAGCTCGACGCAGCGGCGCAGATACGGGAGTTCGTCGGCGTTCACCATGGTGTGCGGCCTCCTCCGGGCGGTCGGTCTTCGGCGTTCAGCCCAGGACCGCCCGCGAAGCACCGGGAAGGCGTGCCGCCGGCCGCCCGCCACCGCGGCGAGGACCAGGGCGACGAGGGGGTACGGCTCCCGGGCGGCCGTGCGTCTTCGGGAACGCGGACTCCCCGTGGCCCCGGGAACGCGGACTCCCCGTGGCCCCGGGAAATGCGTTGAGACGGGCGGGCGGGGGTGTTGGAGTGGGCGCATGGATCACACCGCCGTACTCGCCCTCCACGACCGAGACATGCGCCGAGGCGCACGCCCCGACGGCCCCGACGCCCGCATCGAACGCACCGGGAGCGTGACCCGCCAGGTCGCCTCCGCGCAGGGCTGGAACGGCGTCGTCTGGTCCGACCTCGACACGACCGACGTCGACACGGTGATCGCCGAACAGATCGCCCACTACACCACACTCGGTCACGGGTTCGAATGGAAGGTCTACGGGCACGACCGCCCCGCCGACCTCGGACGGCGGCTCACGGCGGCCGGGTTCACGCCCGAAGCCGAGGAGACGCTGATGATCGGCGAGACCCGGGACCTGCTGTTCGACGCCGAACTGCCCGACGGCGTGCGGATCGTCCCCGTCACCGACCCGGCCGGCGTCGACCTGGTGACCGACGTGCACGAGAGGGCGTTCGGCACGGACGCCTCACGGCTGCGCCACCAGATGCTGGCCCGCCTCACCGCCGACCCCGACACGGTCGTCGCCGTCGTGGCCCTCGCCGGGGACGAACCGGTGAGCTCGGCGCGGATGGAACTGGTGCCCGGAACACGGTTCGCCGGGCTCTGGGGCGGCGGCACCGTCGAGGGCTGGCGCGGCCGCGGCATCTACCGTGCCCTGGTCGCCCACCGTGCCCGCGCCGCCGCCGACCGCGGCTACCGCTACCTCCAGGTCGACGCCTCCGACCAGAGCCGCCCCATCCTCGAGCGGCTCGGCTTCGCGGCGCTGAGCACGACCACGCCGTACGTGTACGTGCCCTGACCGCCTCTTCCCGCCCGGTCCCGTCACACCGCGCCTTCGCACGGTCAGGGCCTTCACACCCACCGCGGCCAGACCGATCCGGATCAGCCACCCGACCCGGTCCACGCCCCCGGTGTCGGCCACGCCGAAGCGGTCGCGAGCTGCGGCGCGGCCCGGTCGACCCGCTCGCGCGGGCCGGCCGGGCCGCCTTTCCCCGTGCCGGGAGTGGAGTCGGCCGTTGCCGGGGGCGGCTACGGCCTGGGGACGCTCTTCGCCGCCGTACCGGCGCACACCAGCCCGAGGATCAGGGCGAGGGCGCCGATGATGACGTTGTTGACGATGACACCGGCGTCGGGGCTGTCTCCGACGACCCACGGGGCGATGATCATCCAGATGCCCAGCGCGCACATGGCCCAGCTGAGGCCGTACATGCGGGCCGGAGCCGCGGTGAATCCGAGTGCCAGCAGGCCGATCGCTATGCCGACGACCAGGTTGTGGGCCACGAGTGCGGGCTGGCTGGCGGTGTAGTGGAGTATCCACGGGGACACGGCGCAGTACAGACCGAGCAGGAACACCGGTCCGTCCACGAGCGCCACATCGCGACCCCCGAGCACGCGGTCGTACCGCGACCGCATCTCGGAAGCATCGGGGTGAGTCGACATATCGCCCCTGGTGGGCGAGACGTTGGCCATGGCTCGTCTCCTTTTGACTTGCAGGCCGACCGCGTCTGGTGCGGTGTGCGGTGAGCGCCGCGCATGTTTATTCTGCGCTTATTTGGTCTTTATGTGTAGAGCTGGGACGGGGTGACCGCTATGTCATGACCCCGGCGGCGCCACGGAGGAAAACCCCGCGCGGTCCCCGCCCGGGCTCGCCCCCGGAGAGCACCGAACCTCCCCGGGGGCGAGGGGGGAGCGGGGCCGCGCTCCCCCCGCGGCGCGGGGCCACGCTCCCCCCGCGGCGCCCGAGGGAGAGGGCTGCCGCGGGAAGGGCTTCCGCCGCTGGAGGGGCTCCGGATGCGGGGATCGGCGGTGGGATGCGGGAATCCGCGGCGGATGGGGAGATCCGCGGCGGATGGGCGGATCCGCGGCGGGCGCGGCGCCCTCTGTGCAGCGTTTCCGCGTCGAAAGGGTCCTCGAACGGCGTCCCGCACCGGAGTGCTCAGTGGGGTGTTCCGGGCTCCAGTCGGCGGCGCAGCTGGTGCATGCCGCGCCGGGCGTGGCTCTTGACCGTGCCCAGGGGCCAGCCGGTGCGCGCCGCGATCTGGGTCTGGGTCAGGTCCTCGTAGAAGGCCAGCCGCAGCACCTGCCGCTGGGGCGCCGGCAGTCTGGCGAGTTCGCCGCTCAGCAGGACGCGGTCGAGGACGGTCTCCGGGCGGTCGCGCCCGGGGTCGGCGAGGGTGAGCACGGACCCGGCCGTGGCGACCAGGTCCCGGCGGCGGGTGCGGGCGGCGAGGGCATCGGCGATCTTGCGCCGGGTGATGCCGACGATCCAGCCGCCGACCGTGCCGCGTTCGGGCCGGTAGCCCGCGCGACCGCGCCAGACGCCGAGGAACACCTGCTGGGTGACGTCCTCGGCCTCCTTCGCGTCGCCCAGGGAGCGCCGGGCCAGCGTGTGCACCAGCGCCGACCAGCGCCGGTAGGCGGCGGTCAGGCACGCCTCGTCACCCGCGACCAGGCCGCGCGCCAGTTCCTCGTCGGACGGGTCGGCCTCGTCGGGGAGGCCGGCCTCGGCGGACGCGCCTTCGGCGGTGGCGACGGCGGGCGGGGCCTGGGCGCTGGACGGCAGGCTCATGGCGGCTCCTCACGTCGGGCGGCCTGGTCGGGGGCCGGTGCGGACGTCGTCCGGGGTGTCCCCCGTGCCGTCATCGTGCGAGCCTCGCCGCCGACGCCTCAACCCGCGTCGTTTCCGCGTCGTATCGTCGGGTCATGAGCGAGTTCCCGAGCCCGGAGTATCCCGGTCTGACGACCGGTGCCCTGGCCCGTCGGCTGGGTGTGGCGCCCACGACGCTGCGTTCCTGGGACCGCAGGTACGGCATCGGACCCGAGGTCCGTGCCGATGGACGGCACCGTCGCTGGCGGCCGGGCGATGTGGCCGTGCTGGAGGCGATGTGCCGGCTGACGGCGGCCGGTGTGCCGCCCGCCGAGGCCGCGTGGGCCGCGCGGGAGGCGCGGGAGGCGCGGGAGGCGGCCGGTCGAGGAGCCGAGGCGCGCTCCCTGGCGCGGACCGAGGCCGCGCCGGACGGTGTCGCGCCGGCCGACGTCGGCCGGTCCCGGGCGGCCGGCGCGCTCCCCCTCGGGGGCGCTGTGCGCCAGGAGTGCCGGGGGCTCGCCCGCGCCGCCGTACGGCTCGACGCGTCGGCCGTCGAGGAGCAACTGGGCGCGGCCGTCGAACAGTACGGGCTGACCGTCGCCTGGCAGGAGGTGATGGTGCCGACCCTGCACGCCGTGGGCCGCAAGTGGGCGTCGTCAGGCGACCGGTACGTCGAGGTCGAGCACCTGCTGTCCTGGCACGTCTCCACCGCCCTGCGCCGCGCCACCGGCCGACCCGCGCCGGCGGAGGGGGCGGGCGTCACGGGGCCGGTGGTGCTGGCCTGCCTGCCCGGCGAGCAGCACACCCTGCCGTTGGAGGCGCTCAACGCCGGACTGAGTCGGCTCGGGCTCCCGACCCGCATGTTCGGCGCCGCCGTACCCGCGGAGGCGCTGACGGCCGCCGTCCGGCGCCTCGGACCGGCCGCGGTGGTCCTGTGGGCCCAGGCCCGCTCCACGGCGAGTCCGGCGCTGGCCCGGCACATCGCCGACACGCGATGGGGCGTGCACGGCGCACGGCGCGGGCCGACCGTCGTGCTCGGCGGTCCGGGCTGGGCGGGGCGCGCCGCGCAGGGGATGCCGCGGCCGACCGGACTCCGTGAGGCCCTGGAGATGTTGTCCCGTGCGCAGGCGCCCGCACCGGCGGCGGACGGCCCACAGACGTTCGTCTGAGGACCTCCCGGCGTGAGCGCTGATCCCGACGTCCCGGCGTGAGCGCTGATCCCGACGTCCCGGCGTGAGCGCTGATCCGCGATGCCGGCGCGGCCGGTCGAACGGCCCCGTGCGAGCTGGTCGAACGGCCCCGTGCGTGAGCGGGTCCGAGGCCCCCACGCACCGCGCGCGACGTCCCGGCGTCAGCGGCGTTCCTCGCCGAGCAGTCCCGACACCAGCGCGTCGGCCGCCGGAGCGAGCAGCCGTCGGGCGCCCGGCACGTCCTCCAGGCCCACGACCAGCGCCAGGCAGACGTCCGCCGCCTCGGCCGCGCCGACGCCGTCCGCCGTGCCGGCCTCGGTGAACACGCCGACCAGCAGGCCCCGCAGGTCCGCACCGAACGTGGCGCACAGGGAGCCGAAGCGGCGGTCCTTCTCGTCGAGCAGTTCGGCAGTGTGCGGGGAGTCCCCGGCGAGCCGCAGGGCGAGATCGAGCTTGGCGGCCAGGACGCCCCGCACGCGCTCGGAGTACGGGACGTCCCGCGCGGCGGCGGCTCGCCGGGCCCGCTCCAGGGCCCGTTCGTGCAGCCGGGCGGCGAGCCGCTGGAAGGCGTCGTCCTTGTTGCGGACGTACTGGTAGACCGCCGACCGGGAGACGCCCATCGTCGAGGCGATGTCGTCCATCGTGGTACGCCGCACGCCGTACCGGGTGAGGCATTCGTACGTGGCGTCCAGGACCTCGGGGAGCCGGTCGGCGCCCACGGTCAGCCCAGCTTCTTCAGCAGCTCGGCGGCGAGCGGCTCCGAGGAGGCCGGGTTCTGGCCGGTGACGAGGTTGCGGTCCACGATCACGTGCGGCGCCCACGGCTCGCCGACCCGCACGTCGACGCCGGCCTCGGTCAGCCGGTCCTGGAGCAGCCACTTGGCCTTCTCCCCCAGACCGGCCTGGAGTTCCTCGGCGTTGGTGAAGGCGGCGACCCGGTAGCCCGCGAAGGCGTTGGAGCCGTCCTCCCGCACGGCGGCCAGCAGAGCGGCGGGGCCGTGGCAGACCACACCGAGCGGCTTGCCCGACTCCAGCGTCCGGACCAGGACCCGGCCGGAGGTGGCGTCGACGGCCAGGTCCTCCATCGGGCCGTGCCCGCCGGGGTAGAAGACGGCCGCGTAGTCGTCGAGGTCCACGTCCTCCAGGCGGACCGGGTGCTGGAGCTCGGACATGGCCGCGAGCCCCGCGGCGATCCGGTCGGCACCTTCCTGTCCGCCGTTGACCTCGGCGGCGAGGCTGCCCTTGTCGACCGGCGGGACGACGCCGCCGGGCGTCGCCACGACGACCTCGTGCCCGGCCGCCCGGAACGCCTGGTAGGGGGCGACGGCCTCTTCGGCCCAGAAGCCGGTGGCGTGCCGGGTGCCGTCGGCGAGCGTCCAGTGGTCGGCGCCGGTCATCACGAAAAGGATCTTGGCCATGTGTGTCTCCGAGGTGTCGTTCCCGACGCTCCGGATGCGGAACGTCAGCCTGTCGTGTCTCCGAAACTAGGCCCGCCAACCCATAGGGCACCAATGCCGATTTCCATGGCAGACATTGGAAACGTAATGGGGGCCCGGGAATACTGGGGCCGGTGGAGCACACCCATCACCTGGACCTCAACCTGCTGCGCACCTTCCTCGCGGTGTACCGCTCGGGCTCGTTCACCGGCGCCGCGCAGCTGCTCGGCCTGTCCCAGCCGACCGTGACGACGCAGATGCGCACCCTGGAGCGGCAGGCGGGCCGCGAGCTGTTCGAGCGGCTCCCGCGCGGCGTCGCCCCCACGGCCGTCGCCGACGCACTCGCGGCCCGGGTCGCCGCCCCCCTCGACGAACTGGCGGCGGTGGCCGGACCGGACCCGGCGGTGGCCGGCCGGGCCGACCCGGTGCACCTCGCCGGGCCCGCCGAGCTGCTGTGCGTCCGTGTCCTGCCCGCCCTGGCGCCGCTGGTGGCCGACGGGGTACGGCTGCGCGTGGCGACCGGTCTGACCGAGCCGCTCCTCGACGAACTGCGGGCCGGCCGGCACGACCTCGTCATCGCCACGACCCGTCCGCGCGGCCGCGCCCTGGTCTCCGCGCCCCTGACGGACGAGGAGTTCGTGCTGGTCGCCGCACCGGTGTGGGCCGAGCGGCTCGGGGACCGGCCGGCCGCCGATCTGCCCGCGGCGCTCCAGTCGGTGCCGCTGGTCACCTACGCGGAGGACCTGCCGATCGCCCGCCGCTACTGGCGGCACGTCTTCGGCCGGCGGCTGTCGAGCCCCGCCGCGGTGACCGTGCCCGACCTGCGCGGGGTGCTGGCGGCGGTCGTCGCCGGGGCGGGCTTCACGGTGCTGCCCCGGTACCTCTGTCTCCCCGAACTAACCTCGGGCGCCCTCGTCGCCCTGCACGAACCGGACGACCCGCCGATCAACACCGGCTTCCTCGTGCAGCGGCCCGGTGCCGTGGAGAACCCCGACGTCACCCGCGTGCGGGACCTGTTGCTGGGCGCCGGGCGCACGTGGTGAGGCGATGGCCCGATCTCTTGGACACCTACCTGAGTAGTAAAAAAAGTGAGTATGCTGGCGCGGTCGAGTCGGCGAACAGGGGGCTGTCCATGTCCAGCACGAGCACGGAGATCCGGTACACGCGGTACGTGGCCCTCGGCGACAGCCAGACCGAAGGGCTCGGCGACGGCGACGACGGCACCGGCCTGCGCGGCTGGGCGGACCGCCTCGCCGAGCACCTGGCGCGCCAGGAACCGGGCCTGCGCTACGCCAATCTGGCCGTCCGCGGCCGGCTCGCCGGCCAGGTCCGCGCCGAGCAGCTGGCCCCCTCCCTCGCCCTGCGGCCCGACCTGGCCACCGTGGTCGCCGGCGTCAACGACCTGCTGCGGCCCCGCTTCGACGCCGACGAGGTCGCCGGACACCTGGAGGCCGTGTTCGCCGCACTCACCGCGCAGGGCGCCCGCGTCGCCACCGTGACCTTCCCCGACGTCGCCCGCCTCGTCCCGCTCGCCCGTCCCCTCGTCCCTCGCGTCCTCGCCCTCAACGCCCGCATCCGGGAGGCGGCCGGCCGGCACGGCGTCGTCGTGGCCGAGGCATACGGCCATGACGTGGCCACCGATCCACGCCTGTGGAGCCCCGACCGGCTGCACGCCTCCCCGCTCGGCCACGCCCGGATCGCCGCCGCCGTCGCGCACGCCCTCGGCCTGCCCGGCAGCGACGACTCCTGGACCCACCCCCTGCCCGCCCCGCGGTCCCCGGCCCCGGCCGGATGGCGCGCCGGACCCGGCGAACTGCGCTGGGCCGCCGCCTTCCTGGGGCCCTGGCTCGGCCGTCGCCTGCGGGGCCGCTCCTCCGGGGACGGCCGCACGGCCAAACGGCCGGACCTGCTGCCCGTCGGCGAACGGCCCGGATGGACCACCGCGGACGCCTCTCCCGTCTGAGGCCCGCGGCCGCATCCGCGCCGGCCGGGGGCCGTCCGGCCGCGACGGGAACGGTCGGCGGGGATGGCCACGGGCGCTCCTCAGTCGTACGAGCGCGCCCGCCTGAACCGGGCCAGCCCCTCGGACAGTTCGACGAGCGGATCCGGGTAGTCGATCGCCGCACGGTCCAGGCCCCGCAGCTTCCACGGCTCGTGCACCGCCGGACCCTCGATCCCCGCCAGTTCGGGCACCCAGCGCCGCACGTACGTCCCGTCCGGGTCGTACCGCCTGGCCTGCGTCACGGGGTTGAGGACCCGGTTGGGCCGGGTGTCGGTGCCGGTTCCCGCGACCCACTGCCAGTTGAGCTGGTTGTTGGCCATGTCCCCGTCCACCAGGAAGTCCAGGAAGTGCCGGGCGCCGATCCGCCAGTCGACGTACAGCGTCTTGGTGAGGAAGCTCGCGGTCAGCAGCCGGCCCCGGTTGGGCATCCAGCCCTCGTGGCGCAACTGCCGCATCGCCGCGTCCACGACCGGATATCCGGTACGGCCCGCCCGCCACGCCTCGATGTCCGCACCGGCCGTCCGCTCCGTACGCCAGAGGTCCTGCCGCGAGCGGTAGTCGGCGCGGGCCGCGCCCGGGCGGGCCGCCAGCAGCTGACGGTGGAAGTCGCGCCAGGCGAGCTGCCGTACGAACGCATCGGCACCCGGGCCGCCCACCGCGCGCGCCCGCTGCACGAGTTCGACGGGGGAGAGGGTGCCGAAGTGCAGGTGGGGGGAGAGCCGGGAGGTCGCGTCGCCGGCCAGGTCGTCGTGCCGGTCCTCGTACGGGGCCAGCCCGCCGCGCAGCCAGGCGGTCAGCCGCCCGCGCCCCTCCGTCTCGCCGCCCGGGGCCAATCCCTCCGACACGCCCCTGTACGACGGCAACTCCTCCGAGCCGACGCCGTCCGGCACGCGGACGGTGCGGGGCGCACCGAACACGTCCCGCGGCCGCTGCTCCGACCAGCGCCGGAAGTACGGCGTGAACACGGCGAAGTGATCGGAGGCGGACGGGGTGACCGTGCCGGGCGCGACGACGGTCGTCACTGCGTCATGGACGTGCAGGCGCACTCCCTCGGCCTCCAGGGCCCGCCGCAGCCGCTCCTCGCGGCCCTGCGCGTACGCGCTCACGTCCGCCGACAGATGCACCTCGTCGGCGCCCGCTTCGCCGGCCACCCGGCACACCTCCCCCACGAGGTCACCGGAACGGACGACGAGCCGCCCGCCCCGCTCCCGCAGCCCCGAGTCGAGGTCCCGCAGACAGTCGGAGAGGAACGCCAGCCGGTTGGGTACGGCGAACCCGGCGCCGTCGACGGCCCGGTCCCGCACGAACAGCGGCACCACCTCCCGGGTGCCCGGGGTGCCCTCCAGGGCCGCGTGCAACGGCGGATGATCGTGCAGGCGCAGGTCGGAGGTGAACAGGACGACCGAGACGTTCATGACGCTGGCTCCGGATGAGGTGAGGGGGTGGTCCACCGGGTACTTCCGCGACGGCGGGGCCCGCGGATGCGCGACGGTCACCTCTTGGGGATCCGGGGCGGGGGTCGCGCTGTGGGGCTTGGGTGACCGATGGGACCTTGGGGACGGGGGCTTCGGTGACGGGTGGGGCTTCGGGGACCTGCGTCGCGCTGTGGCGCGTGCGCCGGGCGTCGCGCTGCGGGACTTGGGCCACGGAGGTTGCGCTGGCGGGGCTCGCGCCGGGGCGTCGCGCTTCGGGACTGGGTTACGGGCGGCGGCTGCCGCGCCACGGGGCTCAGGCGACGGCCGCGGCACGGCGGGACTCCGCCGCCGCGGCCCGGGCGATGTTGCGGGCCATGCCGCCGAACACCACGGCGTGGAAGGGGGAGACACCCCACCAGTACGCCTGGCCGAGCAGCCCGCGCGGGTGGAACAGGGCGCGCTGGCGGTAGCGGGTGCGGCCGGCGCCGTCCGTCTCCGCGTACATCTCCAGCCACGCCAGGCCCGGCAGCCGCATCTCCGCCCGCAGTCGCAGCAGACTCCCCGGCTCGATCTCCTCGACCCGCCAGAAGTCCAGCGAGTCGCCGACCCGCAGTCGCGCCGCGTCCCGCCGGCCCCGGCGCAGCCCCACCCCGCCCACCAGCCGGTCCAGCCATCCGCGCACCGCCCAGGCGAGCGGGAAGGAGTACCAGCCGTTGTCGCCGCCGATGCCCTCGATCACCCGCCAGAGGGCCTCGCGCGAGGCGTCCACGGGAAGGTCGCGGCAGTCGGTGTACAGGCTTCCGCCGGCCCAGTCGGGGTCGGTCGGCAGCGGGTCGCTGGGAGCGCCGGGGAGGGAGGCCGAGGACCAGCGGGTGGTGACCTGCGCGTCGCGCACCCGTTGCAGGGCCAGCCGTACCGCCTCGTCGAAGCCGACGGGGTGGCCCGGCGGATCCGGCACGTACCGTGCGATGTCGTGCTCGCGGCAGACCACCTCGTGCCGCAGCGACTCGGTCAGCGGCCGTGCGATGGAGGCCGGCACGGGCGTGACCAGGCCGACCCAGTGGCTGGACAGGCCGGGGCTGAGCACCGGCACGGGAAGGATGAGCCGGCGCGGCAGACCGGCCACGGCGGCGTAGCGGATCATCATCTCGCGGTACGTCAGGACGTCCGGCCCGCCGATGTCGAAGGCCCGGTTGACGTCGGCGGGCATCCCGGCGCTGCCGACGAGGGCGCGCAGCACGTCCCGCACCGCGACGGGCTGGATCCGGGTGCGCACCCAGCTCGGCGTGACCATGACCGGCAGGCGCTCGGTGAGATAGCGCAGCATCTCGAACGAGGCCGAGCCGGAGCCGAGGACCACCGCCGCCCGCAGGACCGTGGTGGGGACGCCGGAGGCGAGCAGGATGCGACCGACCTCCGCGCGTGAGCGCAGATGCGGCGACAGCTCCCGCTCGGGCACGCCGGCCGGGGTGAGGCCGCCGAGATACACGACGCGGCGCACACCGGCGTCGCGGGCCCGCTCCCCGAAGATCCGCGCGGCCCGCCGGTCGGTCTCCTCGAAGTCCTCGCCCGCGCCCAGCGCGTGCACCAGGTAGTAGGCGACGTCGACGCCGCGCATCGCCTCCGCGAGCGACGCGGCGTCCGTCACGTCCCCGCGCACCACCTCGGCCTCGCCGGCCCACGGGTGATCGCGCAGCCGCTCGGGGGAGCGGGCCAGGCAGCGCACCCGGTGTCCCGCGGCGAGCAACTCCGGGACGAGCCGGCCCCCGATGTACCCCGTGGCACCGGTCACCAGGCAGAGCGGGGCCGGTGTGTCGTGGCCGTTCGCGGTCATGAGTCCTCGGGTCCTTCGTGTCGACGGCCCCCGGGTATCGCTTCCCCGCGGGGGCGGCTCGTGGATGCGCCGACCGCGTCCGGGCGCACGATCGGGTGATCGTGTGCGGCGGCTAGGCTGATCGCGTGGCCAGAGCGAACGACCGTGAGCACCGCGCCGGGGAAGACCGGCCCGACGCCTCCGCGGCACCGACCGACCTGCACGCCTTCGCCGTCCGGCTGCGCCGGATGAACGGCGAGATCAACCGGCTGGTGCACGGGTTCGCGGCCGACCACGGACTGCACGCCACGGACGTCCAGGCACTCGCCGCGATCCTCGACGCCGACGAGCCGATGACCCCGAAACGCCTGCGCGAACACCTCGGGCTCACCTCCGGCGCCGTCACCGCCTGCGTGGACCGGCTGGAGCGCGCGGGACACATCCGCCGGGTGCGGGAGAGCGCCGACCGCCGGGTGGTCCACCTGTACTACGCGGCCGACGCCCGATCGGCCGCCCGCACCTACTTCCGGCCGCTGGCCGAGGCGACGGAGGCCGCCCGGTCCCGCTTCAGCGAGGACGAGCTGACGGTGGTGCTGCGTTTCCTCACGGCGATGAGCGAGGAACTCTCGGGGATCACGCCCCCCGCCCGCTGACAACGGGCCGGGTCCCCCGCATCCGGGGACCGGCCGCCCGCGGAAGAACAGGCACCGTCTACCATCGCCTAAAACAAACTCAATGATTGAGATTGTTTATGATCGAGACACCCGTCGCTCGTCACGAGCCCTCGTCGACCGTCGACCGTCGCCGGAGTCCTCTGTCGACCGTCGCCACGAGTCCTCCTCGACCGTCGCCACGAGTCCTCCTCGACGCGTCGTCGGGATGCCCCGTCGAGCGACCTGCCTTCCGCTTGGAGAACGATGTCCGTCACCCCTCGACGCGCCCGCTGGCTCGTCCCCCTCCTCCTCGTCGCCGTATGGCTCGGCGTCGGCGGCGTCCTCGGCCCCTACGCCGGACGCCTGGGCGAGGTCGCCACCAACGACCAGGCGGCCTTCCTGCCGCGCAGCGCCGAGTCGACCGAGGTCATCGCCGCGCAGCGGGCCTTCCGTCAGGACGAGACGCTGCCCGCGATCGTCGTGTGGACCAGGGACCGGGACACCAGCCTCCGCGACCGGCGCGCGGCCGCCGACCGGGCGCTCGCCGCCCTCTCCGACGCCCCCGGCGTCGCGGGCCGGGCCTCGCCCGCGCTGCTCTCCGAGGACGGGAAGGCCATCGAGGGCGTGGTACCCCTGCGCCCCGGCCTCGGTGACGAACTCGCCCCGGCCCTCGGCCACATCCGCGCCACCGCCGAGCGCGTCCCCGGCACCACGGTCCACCTGGCCGGTCCGGCCGCGAGCCAGGCGGACCTGTCCGACGCCTTCGCCGGCATCGACGGCCTGCTGCTCGCCGTCGCCCTGGTCACCGTCCTCGTCATCCTGCTGCTCGTCTACCGCAGCGTGCTGCTCCCCCTGGTGATCATCCTCGGCGCGGTCTTCGCCCTCGGCCTCGCCTGCGCCGTCGTCTACGTCCTCGCCGACCACGACGTGGTCCACGTCGACGGACAGGTCCAGGGCATCCTCTCCATCCTGGTGATCGGCGCGGCCACCGACTACGCCCTGCTGCTCACCGCCCGCTTCCGCGAGGAACTCGCCTCCCGCACGGACCGGTTCGCGGCCGCCCGGGCCGCACTGCGGCGGTCCTGGGGCGCCATCGTGGCCAGCGCCGCGACGGTCGCCCTGGGGCTCCTCGCCCTGCTGCTCAGCGACCTGACCAACAACCGGGCCCTGGGACCGGTCGGAGCCATCGGCATCGCCGCCGCCGTCGTCAGCGCCCTGACCTTCCTGCCCGCCGTCCTGGTCGTCCTCGGCCGCGCCGCGTACTGGCCCGCCAAACCCCGACCCGCCGGCCCGAACACCGCCGGAGCGGGTGTCTGGCGCCGGGTCGCGGACGTGGTCGACCAGGCGCCCCGCACCGTGTGGGCGGTGTCGCTGGCGGCGCTGCTCGCCTGCGCCGCGTTCGCGCCCACCCTCACCGCCAAGGGCGTACCGCTCGACGAGACCTTCGTCGACGACGCCCCGTCCGTGGCCGCACAGCGGACGCTCGCCCGGCACTTCCCCGGCGGCTCCGGGAACCCGACGGTGGTCATCGCCGACGCCGACCGGGCGGCGCGGGTGGTGGCGACGGCCCGGAAGACCGCGGGCGTCGCCTCCGCCGCGCCGGTGGGAGCGTCCGGACGGCCCGGCGGCGAGCCGCTCGTCGTCGACGGCCGGGTCCGCGTCGACGTCACCCTGAGCACGGCGGCCGACAGCGACGCGGCCAAGGACACCGTGGCGCGGCTGCGCACCGCCCTGCACGCGGTGCCCGGCGCGGAGGCCCTGGTCGGCGGCTACACCGCACAGCAGTACGACACCCTGCGCACGGCGGAACGGGACCGCACCCTGATCGTGCCGGTCGTCCTCGCGATCATCTTCCTGATCCTGACCGTGCTGCTGCGCTCCCTGCTGATGCCCGCCCTGCTCGTGGCGACCGTCGCCCTGAACTTCCTCGCCACCCTGGGCGTTTCGAGTCTCGTCTTCCGGCACGTCCTCGGCTTCACCGGCACCGATCCGTCGGTGCCGCTGTACGGCTTCGTCTTCCTGGTGGCGCTGGGCGTCGACTACAACATCTTCCTGATGTCCCGGGTCCGCGAGGAGTCCCTGCGGCACGGCGTGCGCGAGGGCGTCCTGCGCGGCCTGGTCACCACGGGCGGCGTCATCACCTCGGCCGGCGTGGTCCTCGCGGCCACCTTCGCCGCACTCGGCGTGATCCCGCTGGCCTTCCTCGCACAGATCGCCTTCATCGTCGCCTTCGGCGTGCTGCTCGACACGCTCGTGGTGCGCTCGCTGCTGGTGCCCGCCCTCGTGCGGGACATCGGGCGACGGGCGTGGTGGCCGGGACGGCTCAGCCGCGGCGGTGCCCCGGCCGGTGAGGACCGGGCCGGACGAACGTGAACATGCTCGGGGGGATCCAGGGCAGGCGCAGAAGGAGGAAGTTGTCCGTTCGAGACGGGAGGTGTCTGCCGCTATGGGCGCGAAGGTGTTGGAGCGTTTTCCTGCGGGAGCTCCGCGCGGATCGTGGCCGGCGGAGGAGTACGCGGCACGACGACGGGCGGAGGGAGAGCCCGCGACCGTCGTGATGGACCTGGAGTCCGACGCCTTCCTCGTCGTGGTGCCGACGGGCGACGAGGACTGACGGCAGCGGGGACCGGCCTGGTGACGGGGACTCAGCTGGAAGCCACGAGGAGGTCGCCGAGCGGATCGAGGAGTACGCGGCGCTGGGCATCGAGGAGTTCGTGATGTCGGGCTATCCGCATCTGGGGGAGGCGTACTGGTACGCGCACCGGCACGGCCGCGCACCGGCACGGCCGCGCACCGGCACGGGCGCACATTGGCACGGCCGCGCACCGGCACGGCCGCGCTTCCTAGGGCAAACCGCCCGCGAGCGCGTTCAGATGTGCCGTTCGTGACTCGGGGGTCTGGCCCTGGACCAGGAGGAACAGGGCCTCCCTCGCCAGACGCTGGGCCCGGCTCGACAGCAGCATCGAGCGTCCGCCGCCCGCCACCACCGCCGCCGTGGTGGCCGCCCGCAGCACCTCGTACGCCTCGGTCCGCCGGGCCAGCCGCTCCTCCAGGAACTCGTGCGGCACCGGATGATCGGCCAGGGCGTAGGCCTCGCGGCGGACCTCGGTCAGGCGGGCCCGCAGCGGAGCCGCCGTGTCCTCGTCCAGCAGGGCCAGGGCCGACTCCGTGATGCCGAAGACCGCCGGGCCGGCGCTCACCGTCTTGACGCGGTCCGCCGCCGCCCACCGCTCGTACGGTGTCCGCAGGACCACCGCCTCCTCGGGGAGCCAGAAGCCGTCCAGGTCCAGGGACACCGTCCGGGAGGCGGTGAGGGCCGCCAGACGCATCGGCTGCGACGCGCGCAGGCCCGGCTGCTCGCGGGCCTCGGCGAACGCGAAGAGGGCCTCGCCGGCGTCGGTGACCCCGGCGAGGAGCATGACGTCGTTCAGGCCCCACCCCGTGTACCAGGGCACCGTCCCGTCGAAGCGCCGGCCGCCCCGCTCCCGGGTCACCCGGACGGGAGTGCGCGGGTACGCCCGCAGATGGGCGTAGGCCACCCCGGACAGCAGCTCGCCGCGGGCCAGCGGGGCCAGCAGGCGGTCGCGCACCGGGCCCTCGCTCCGGGCCAGCGTCAGCACCGGCGTGTGGTGCTGCGTCTGCACGAACCAGGTCGAGCAGCACGCCCCGGCCAGGATCTCCGCCGTCTCGCGCACCACCGCGGCGGGGGCCGCCGCCCCGCCGTACTCCGTCGGCGCGTTCACGCCCAGCAGGCCCGAGCGCCGGATCTCGGTGAGGTGGCTCGCCGGCACGCCCTCCTGGTCGACGCGTTCGGCGTGGGGTGCCAGAAGGTCGTCGGCGAGGCGGCGGGCGCGGGTGACGAGGGGGTGCGGTGCGGTCATGGGGAGGATTCTCCCCGGGCCGTGTCGCGGGGTGTCGATCAGACGCTGGACGCGTCGTCCCGCGTGTGAGGCGAAAGCCGTCCGGCGGTGCGCCACCGCGAGACGGTGCCCGGCAAGCCGCGCGCTGCGCCGCGCTGCTCGGGCGGCTGACGGCTGAGAGCTGACGGCTGAGAGCTGACAGCTGACGGAAGTGGACATGAGCGGACGCAAGTAGTCCACCAAGTGGCAACAAAGGTACGGCTATTAGTCCGGAACGGCACGGTCCGTAGTCCGAAACGGCCAATTCCCTTGGACTTTCGAATCCGGCATGCACGAAACGCCACCCCCGGACGCCGTGGAGGCAGAAGGTGTAACCGTCGCCTTCCGGGGCTCGTGAGCCTCGAACAGCCAGCGGAGAGGACCGAAGGGTCCGTGAACGACCAGTTCGAACAGCTCGTCCGGGACGTGGCGTTGTCCCTGCTCGCCCTCCGGGTCTTCGGACCCGGTGCCATCGCCCTCGCGCGCCGGTTCGTCGCCGCACTCGTGCGGGTGGGGGTCCGTGAGATGGACCACCGGCTCCCGGGAGGCGATCGGTGACCCAGGAGGAGTTGCGCCCCGCAGGAAAGCCCCGGGCGCCGGAGAAGCTGCCCCTGGACTTCAGCGCCTTCCACCAGATGCACCGTCCGCGTTACGTCCGCGAGGCCCAGCGCTGTCTGGGCTCCCGGGCGGACGCGGAGGAGGCCGTCGACGAGGCGTTCGTCCAACTCGCCGAGGACTGGCCGCAGATACTGCGCACCGAGAACCCCGCCGCCTACGCCTGGCGGGTGATGAAGAACCGCGTCATCGACCACGCCCGGGCCCGCGGCCGGCGCGCCACTCTCATGGACACCGCGGTCTTCGAGACGGTGACCCTGCAGGGCGCCGAGGACGCCTTCGAGGTCATCGAGCAGAACCTGCGGCTGTTCCACGCGATCTCCGCCCTCCCCGAGCGGCAGCGGGACGTGATCCGCCTGCGCTACTGCGAGGGTTACAGCACCGCCGACGTGGCGTTCCACCTGGGCATCACCGAGGCCGGGGTGCGCTCCACCGAGCGCTACGCCAAGCGCCGCCTGCGGGAGATATACGTATCGTGCGCCGAGGAGGAGACGGAGCGGTCATGACCTTCGACACCGTGAGCGACATCGACACCCTGCTGGCCGGGGCGCGCCTCGTGCCCACGGCGCCCTACAGCCGCTCGGACATCGAGGCCGCCGAGGCCCGTATCGCCGCCCGGGTCGCGGCGCGCGGTGCGGACGAGCCCCGGGCGCGCGTCCGCCCCCAGCGTGCGGTGGCGGCCCGGCGCCCTCCGAGGGTCCACCCGGCAGCCCGGGACCTGAGGGCGCTGTGCGAGGCGATGCTGACCAGCACCGGCGTCCTGCACGGCCTCGGCAATTTCCTCGGCAGCGCACTGCCCGAGCCCTCCGGCGCGCGGATCCTCGGCGGCATCCTCCACCTGGCCGGCTGCGAGGACAGCGCCCGCTTCTGGTGGCAGTACGGCGCCGGGGCCTCCGACACCGTCTCCTCGTACTGCCTCTACCTCCACCACCGGTCGCTGGGGGAGGACGAGGAGGCCGACTGGTGGCTGCGCCACACGGAGATCACCCCCGCCACCCTGAACAGGGAGGCCACCGAAGTGGAGATCGCCACGGCGCTGCACGTGCTCAGCGGCCTGCGGCGCGGCCGGCGGGGGCTGCCCAAGGCGTTGCGGGCACTGGTGGAGTACGTGCCGGCCGTGGTCGGCTTCGTCGACGACGACCTGGACCTGCCCCTCCCGGACGGCGATCTCGCCGACATCGTGGAGGAGGTCGTCGCCCATGGCACCCCCGCCGCCGGGGAGCGCCGGCGCGCCAGGGACGGCGCCCTGCCCGAACGCCGGGAGCCGACCGTGCACACCGTGTCCTCGCCCACCCCCCGGGCAGCCCGCCACTGGAGCCGCGACGTCCAGGAGGCACTGCGCAAGTGCGAGGAGACCGTGGCGTGTTGAGGGGCCTGCCCCGGTCGGGACCCGGGCCTGCGGTGGTCCCGTCCTGGGCCTGCGGTGCTTCCGTCCTGGGCCTGCGGTGCTCCCGTTTCGGTCCGGCGCCGAGCCCGCGCCGGGACTGCACCCGGACCCGAGTCGGCCTGCGCCGGTCCCGCGTCGGGTCCCGCGTGGGGTCCCCGTCGGGTCCGCGTAGGGACCGCGTCGGTCCGACCCTGGCCGCACCGGGGCCGTGCACACCGTGTCGTCGCCAAGCCCCGGACAGCTCGCCCAGCCCCACCCGAGGCCCCACCCCAGCCCACCCGAGGCCCCCACCCCCCCATGGCAGACTCCACCGATGACCTCCGAATCGATCACCGCGGCCGCCTCCGGCAGCTGGAAGCTCGGCGACCTGACCGTCAGCCGTGTCGGCTTCGGCGCGATGCGGCTGACGGGCAGCGCCGCCTTCCACCTCGGGACACCGAGCGACCGGGACCGTTCGATCGCCGTCCTGCGCAAGGCGATCGACCTCGGCGTCAACCACGTCGACACCGCCGCCTTCTACTTCTCCTCCCTCCGCTCCGCCAACGAACTGATCAACAGCGCGCTGTCCCCGTACCCGGACGACCTGCTGATCGCCACGAAGGTCGGCCCCTTCCGCGACTACGCGGGGGAGTGGGGCACCTCGGCCCGCCCGGAGGACCTGCGCGGCCACGTCGAGGAAAACCTGCGCCAGCTCGGCCGCGACCACCTCGACCTCGTCTACCTGCGCCGCATGCGCCAGGACTCGATCACGGAGCACTTCGGCGCCCTCGCCGAGCTGCGGGAGGCCGGCCTCGTCCGCCACCTCGGCATCTCCGACGTCGAACCCCGCCACCTCGCCGAGGCCCAGGCCATCGCGCCGGTGGTGAGCGTCCAGAACCGCTACGGCCTGGGCGACCGACCGCCGGCCACCGAGGAACTCCTCCGCGTCTGCGGTGAACAGGGCATCGCCTTCGTGCCGTTCTACGCCATCGCCGGCGAGAGCGGTCCCCAGGGCGCGACGACCGCCCACGCCGACGAGGTCCTGGCGGTGGCCCGCGCCCACGGAGCGAGCCCCGCCCAGGTGAGACTCGCCTGGAGCCTGGCCCAGGGCCCGCACGTCCTCGCCATTCCCGGCACGGGCAACCCCGACCACCTCGTCGAGAACGTGGCGGCCGGGGCGCTGCGGCTCGCAGACGAGGAACTGGCGAGACTGGACGGCGCCCGGCGGCAGGCCGGTTGAGGGGGCACGAGCGCAGGCCGGGCCGTCAGACGACCCACACCCCGTCCCGCATGACATGCCGCCCCGGCATCTCGTGCACCTCCCGCCACGCCTGCACCACGCGCGGCCGCACCCTGAAGTAGCCGTAGGGCGCGTGTTCCTCGCGGGGATCCCAGCCCGTCCTCGCGCGGAACGCGTCGGCCGCGTCCGCCGGCACCTCGCGCGCCGTGAAGGTCTCCGCCGCACCGTCGATCAGGACGACGTCCCGGGTGGACCCGAACGCCAGCCGCGCCCGCCGCCCGTCCCGGAGATTGCGGCCCGTGGGGTTGGTGAGCCGGGTCGACAGCCACAGGTGCTCGCCGTACCAGACGAACCACAGGGCGACGAGGCACGGCACTCCGGCGGGGTCCGCCGTGGCGACCCAGACGTCGAGCTCCTCCTCCAGCCGGTTCAGGACGTCCCGCTTGCGCTGCTCGGGGCCGCGAGGCGGCTCGGTGATCTCCATGGCCGCGACGCTAGCCCGCGGGCACCCCGCCCCGCGTCGGCCCGCAGTCCCACCCGTTCTCGGTCTCTCGTCCTGGTCCGTGCCGTCCGGATCAACCCCGAGGCCGCGGGGCTTGCACGCACATCTGCCGCGGCGTCGTCGTTGCCGTCGGTCGCCGACGCTCCGCGTCGACGCCCTCCTCCGCCTGCGGTCGCACGCACCGAGCCCCGGCTCACCGGCGCCGACGGGACACCGTCGATTCCCCGCGACCTGATCCGAACGACAGGCCCCAGGTCGCGCGCAGCGACTGGCGTCCGTCAGGTTTTACGTATAACCTCTCCCGCTGATCAGCCCTCCCGAAAGGCCCCGATGACCCGCATCGCCCTGGTCACCCTCGTCGTGGACGACTACGACGAGGCGATCCGCTTCTACACCGACGCCCTCGGCTTCCGGCTCGTCGAGGACGAGCCGCGCCCGGACGGTTCGCGCTGGGTCGTCGTGCGCCCGGGCGCCCGCCAGGACGGCACCGGACTGCTCCTCGCCCGCGCCAAGGACGACGTCCAGCGCGCCCGGGTCGGCGACCAGACCGGCGGCCGTGTCGGGTTCTTCCTGCACACCGACGACTTCGCCGGTGATCACACCCGGATGCTCGCCGCCGGCGTGACCTTCCTGGAAGAGCCCCGCCACGAGCCGTACGGCTCCGTCGCCGTCTTCCAGGACCTGTACGGAAACCGCTGGGACCTGCTCCAGCCCGCCCAGCGCTGATCCGGACCCCCCGAGAGAACGAACACCCCGCAGAAAGCCGGAGAACGACCGCCCATGACCGCGCCCCGCATCGACACCGAGACCCTCCGCCGACTCCCCAAGGCCGTCCTGCACGACCACCTCGACGGCGGCCTGCGCCCCGCCACCGTCGTCGAGCTCGCGGACGCGATCGGCCACACCCTGCCCACCAGCGACCCCGACGAGCTGGCCGCCTGGTACTTCGAGGCCGCCAATTCGGGCGACCTGGTCCGTTACATAGCCACCTTCGAGCACACCCTCGCCGTCATGCAGAGCCGCGAGGGCCTGCTGCGCACCGCCGAGGAGTACGTCCTCGACCTGGCCGCGGACGGCGTGGTCTACGGCGAGGTGCGCTACGCCCCCGAGCTGATGCTGAACGGCGGGCTGACCCTGGCCGAGGTCGTCGAGACCGTCCAGGAGGGCCTCGCCGCCGGCATGGCGAAGGCGGCCGCGGCCGGTACCCCCGTCCGGGTCGGCACCCTGCTCTGCGGCATGCGCATGTTCGACCGCACCCGGGCCACCGCCGACCTGGCGGTCGCCTTCCGGGACGCGGGTGTCGTCGGCTTCGACATCGCCGGCGCCGAGGACGGCTTCCCGCCCGCCGACCACCTGGACGCCTTCGAGCACCTGCGCCGCGAGAACGTGCCGTTCACCATCCACGCCGGCGAGGCCCACGGTCTGCCCAGCATCCACCAGGCGCTCCAGGTGTGCGGCGCCCAGCGCATCGGCCACGGCGTGCGCATCACCGACGACATCGTCGACGGCAAGCTCGGCCGCCTGGCGGGCTGGGTCCGCGACCGCCGTGTCGCCCTGGAGATGTGCCCGACCTCCAACCTCCAGACCGGCGCCGCCACCTCCATCGCCGAGCACCCGATCACCGCGCTGAAGGACCTCGGCTTCCGGGTCACCCTCAACACCGACAACCGGCTGGTCTCCGGCACGACGATGACCCGCGAGATGTCCCTGCTGGTCGAGGAGGCGGGCTGGACGGTCGAGGATCTGCGCACCGTCACCGTGAACGCCCTGAAGAGCGCGTTCATCCCGTTCGACGAGCGCAAGGCCCTCATCGAGGACGTCGTCCAGCCGGGTTACGCGGCCGCGCTCTGAAGCAGCCCGCGCACATAGGCGGCCTGTCCGACGTGCTGGAGATCGTCGGACAGGACGCTGACCAGCCGTACGCCCAGACTGACCGGCGGATCCCAGCGCTCGTCCACGATGCGCTCCAGCTCCGCCGCCGTCACCCCGCGCAGCGCCTCCAGGGTTTGGGCGTGCACGGCGTCGTAGTAGCCGGTGAGCAGGTCGGCCTCGGCGACCCGCACCTTGGCGACCTTGGCCGCGCTGTGCCCGTAGCCGGTGTCGCTGCGCGGCAGGTCCAGGCCGAACCGTTTCTGCCAGTCCTGCGAGAGCCACACCTGGTCGAGCCCGAAGGCGTCCGCGACGTGGTCGTCCTGGACCCGGGTGAGATGCCACACCAGCCAGGCGATGGAGTTGGTCTCGGCGGTGGGGCGGGCGTTGAGGTCGTCGGGGTCCAGGCCCCCGACGGCGGCGCGGACTTCTTCCTGGATGCGGTTGTACCCGTCGATGAGGATGTCCTTCGCGTGCATACGTCCACCATGGCGCACCCTCCGCCCGGGCGCCGCTTCTCGGCCGGACCCTTACCCGGCCTCCGCGTCCAGCAGCCCCATCAGCGCCCGGGCCGCCGGGCTGGTGGCCTGCGGCGGCGGCAGCAGGGCGACGGTCTCGTACACCACCTCGCCCGTGCCCTTGAGGGGCAGCGCGGTGAGCGCCTCCCGCTTGTGCCGGAAGTGGCGCGGTACGACCGCGATGCCGAGGTTCTCGTCCACCAGGTCCAGCAGACTGTGCACGTCGTTGACCTCCAGCGCCACCGTACGGCGGGCGCCCGCCGCGGCGAAGGCCGCGTCGGTGGCCCGGCGCGGGCCCCAGTCCGGGTGGAAGTCGACGAACACCTCGTCGGCGACGTCCGCCGGAGTGAGCGCGGCCGCGGCCTCGGCGAGGCGGTGGTCGGGGTGGCACAGCACGTACATCGGCTCACCGGCCAGCGGCGCGGACCGCAACTGGTCGCTGTCCGCCTGGGTGCGGTAGGCGAAGGCCAGGTCGAGGCGCCCGGCCGCCACCTCCTCGGCGAGCGCGCCCGAGCCCCACTGCCTGAGCCGGATCTCCACGTCCGGGTGCCGCCGTCGGAACGCGGCCAGCAGCCCCGCCACGTGCACCCCCGCGATGCACTGCTCGGTGCCCACCGAAAGGGTGCCCCGCACCACACCCTGCACGGCGGCCACCGCCTCGTGGGCCGCCCGCACCTGCGCCAGGATCCGCTCGGCCTCCGCCAGGAGCGCCCGGCCGGCCTCCGTCAGCGTCACCCGGCGGGTCGTCCGCACGAACAGCGGCGCCCGCAGCTCCCGTTCCAGGGAACGGATCGACGCCGACAGGCCCGACTGGGAGACCATCAGGCGTTCGGCGGCCCGGGTGAAGTGCTGGTCCTCGGCGACCGCGACGAAGTGCTGGAGGTGGCGCAGTTCCATGATTGAGAAGCCTAGCCGCTGAATTCCATCGGATTCTTCTGTTGGACCACTACCCGCAGGTCCCGCCAGAGTGGGGAGCGGTTCCCGTGAACCGGTCCTCCGAGCCAACCTTCCATGGAGTCGCGTTGTACACCGCACACCCCGACCGCTACGCGGACATGCCCTACCGGCGCACCGGACGCAGCGGCCTGAAGCTTCCCGCGCTCTCGCTCGGACTGTGGCACAACTTCGGCCCGGACCGCCCGGTCGAGACCCAGCGGGCCATCCTGCGCCGCGCCTTCGACCTGGGCGTCACCCACTTCGACCTCGCCAACAACTACGGCCCGCCACCCGGCGCGGCCGAGTCCGCGCTCGGCGGGTTCCTGAAGGCGGACTTCGCGCCGTACCGCGACGAGCTGGTCATCTCCACGAAGGCCGGCTACCTGATGTGGCCCGGCCCGTACGGCGAATGGGGTTCGCGCAAGTACGTGCTGTCCTCGCTGGACCAGAGCCTGAAGCGGATGGGCCTGGACTACGTCGACATCTTCTACTCGCACCGCCCCGACCCGGAGACTCCCCTGGAGGAGACGATGGGCGCCCTGCACTCCGCGGTGCAGCAGGGCAAGGCGCTGTACGTCGGCGTCTCGAACTACTCGGCCGAGCAGACGCGCGAGGCCGCCCGCATCCTCGGCGAGCTGGGCACCCCGCTCCTCATCCACCAGCCGCGCTACTCGATGCTCGACCGCCGCCCCGAGAGCGAGGGGCTGCTCGACGCCCTGGACGAGCTCGAGGTCGGTTCCATCGTCTTCTCCCCGCTGGAGCAGGGCCTGCTCACCGCCCGCTACCTCGACGGCATCCCCGAGGACTCGCGCGCGGCGAGCGACAGCCCCTTCCTGAACTCCGACGCCCTCACCGAGGACCTCGTCGGCAAGCTGCGCGCCCTCGACGAGATCGCCAGGTCCCGCGGCCAGTCGCTGGCCCAGCTCGCCCTCGCCTGGGTGCTGCGCGGCGGCCGCGTCACCTCCGCGCTGGTCGGCGCCAGCAGCGCCCGGCAGATCGAGGACAGCGTCGGTGCCCTGGACAACCTCGACTTCGACGCGGACGAGCTGGACCGGATCGACGCGGTGATCAAGGGGTGAGCCGTTCCGTCGGGTGAACGGTGACGGAGTCGCCCTCCCGTTTCCCGACGGCTTTGCTTCCATCGGCCCCGACGGGGGGATTGCGGGCGACACGGTTCAGCCGCCCTGTCCGGGCTCTCGCGCGGGACCGCGGTGAATTCCGCGTCCGCTTTCCGCCGGTGGTCATGGTGCCCGCCACTCGCGGCGATCTCTCCGGTTATTCCCCGGACGGACCGCCGCGAGCGGCGGAATTCGTCGTTCACACTCCGGCCGGCACCCGGTCCAGGAATCCGAGAACCGAGGTGATCAGGCCCTCGGCGTCGAGGGTGATCACGTCGAAGCCGGCCACCGGCGCCGTCCCGTCGCTCTCGCTCACCAGCTCCCAGGAGAAACGGGCCGTGTCGTGGTGCCCGTCGACGGCGCCGGTGAGCCGGAAGGCGAAGCCGGGGAACCGGGCGTGGGCCGCCGCGACGACGGCCACGATCCCCTCGTGTCCCCGGACGTCGCTGAGGGGGTCGGTGTAGCTGCCCTGCGGGGCCCAGGCGGCGGCGACCGCCCTGGCCCGCGCCTCCGGCACGCGGGCGTTCCAGGCCTCGAAGTAGCGGGTGACGGCGCTCTCGTAACGGTCGGTCTGCGCGGACATGGAAATCGGCCCCCATGAGGTCGTCCGTACTGGTCGGGAACCGGATCGATACCTTGCCGACCCGGTGCGTCCACCCTGCCCGCGTCCGCCGCACGGGTCGATTACCCGTCGGGTAATGGCGGCGATGAGCCCCGCCCGCTGAATTTCGGCCATGAGCGGCGATGAATATGCCAAGAGACTGGCCAAAAAGTCATGGTGACAGTGTTTCAGCAGTCAACATACTCGAATGTCAGGGGCAGTTCATCCCACAGGAGTCGCACGGAAAGCGAGGCCGCACCGGCAAGCGAGCGACGGGGGAGAAGGACGTGCACGACGAATTCCTGTGCCATGTCACCGCGTACGGCGTCTGCGACGGCCGGCGCATCGGCGTACCGCTGGGCACCTACCGTGCTCCGACGCTGGCGCTCGCGCTGTGGTGGCTGCGGGACCGGGCCTCCTGGATCGCCGAGCGGCTCGATCCGCGGCCCGACGGGGGTCACTTCCCGCCCAACGCCCTCGTGCCGGTCGCCGACACCGCGCCGGACGTGCCCGGCGTCCTGCGCGCCTGGTGTGCCGACGTGGAGCAGCAGGAACTGGTCGCCGACGAACTGGCCGGGGGGCGTCTGGTGCGGATCGCCGCCAGCGACGAGACCACCGAGTACGAACTCCTCGCCGAGTCCGTCGACGCCCTGCGGATGCAGCGGACCATCCCGGCGCTCGTCCTCCCCGTCGGCTGACCCGTGACGGAGGGGCGCCACCGTCGCCTCGATGGGACGCACAGGGGTGCGAATCGATAGAATTCCGGCATGGCGGAGCGGCCGGTCGTCTCGACTGCGCCCGAACTCGTGGTGGAGACCGAGACGGGCTCCACGGTGATGACCCCGAGCCAGGCCTACCGCGTCGGCCGGGACCCGCTCAGCGACATCTTCCTCGACGACGCCCGGGTCTCCTGGCACCACGCGGTGCTGCGGCCCGACGGCGACCACTGGACCCTCGAGGACGAGCACAGCACCAACGGCACCTACGCCGACGGCCGGCGCGTCCGCGAGTGGGGCGTCGGACCCGGCAGCGTGATCCGCTTCGGCAGCCCGGACGACGGCCCGTGTGCCGTCCTGAGCGGCCGCCCCCCGCCGGCGCCGGAGCGCCCGTCCGCGGTGGCGAACCCCGCGGTGACCGGAGCGTTCCGGCAGCCCACCACCGTCCGCCCCCTGCCCACCCGCACCGTCCGCATCGGCCGCGCCCCCGACAACGACCTGGTCATCGACGACCTCGTCGTCTCACGCCGGCACGCCGAACTGCGCGCCCTGCCCGACGGCACCTACGAGATCGCGGACCTGGGCAGCCACAACGGCACCTATCTCAACGGCCTGCCCGTCACCACCGCCGCGCTCGGCCCCGGTGACGTCGTCGGCATCGGACACTCGGCGTTCTGCCTGGTCGGCGACGAACTCCAGGAGTACGTCGACACCGGCGAGATCTCCCTGGACGTGCAGGGCCTCACGGTCGCCGTCGACCACGGCCGCAAGGTCCTCCTCGACCACGTGTCCTTCCCGGTGGGGGAGAAGTGCCTGCTCGCCGTCGTCGGACCGAGCGGCGCCGGCAAGTCGACCCTGCTCAACGCCCTCACCGGCCAGCGCCCCGCCGACCACGGCACGGTCGTCTACGACGGCCGCGACCTCTACCGCGACTACGCCGAACTGCGCCAGCGCATCGGACTCGTCCCGCAGGACGACATCCTGCACGCCCAGCTGACCGTGCGCAGCGCCCTCTCCTACGCCGCCGAACTGCGCTTCCCCCAGGACACCGCCAAGGCCGAGCGCCGCCGCCGGGTCGAGGAGGTCATCCGTGAACTGGGCCTTCAGCAGGGCGCCGACCAGCCCGTGCACACCCTCTCCGGCGGCCAGCGCAAACGCGTCAGCGTCGCCCTGGAACTGCTGACCAAGCCGTCCCTGCTCTTCCTCGACGAGCCGACCTCGGGCCTGGACCCCGGGATGGACCGCTCGGTGATGCACATGCTGCGCGGCCTCGCCGACGACGGCCGCACCGTCATCGTCGTCACCCACAGTGTCCTCAGCCTCGACGCCTGCGACCGGCTCCTCGTCCTGGCACCCGGCGGCAAGGTCGCCTACTACGGACCGCCCGGCGACGCCCTCGCCTTCTTCGGGTTCGCGCAGTGGCCCGAGGCCTTCGAGGCCTTCGAGCGGGACCGGGACCGCGACTGGGCGGAGGAGTACACCGGCTCGCCGTTCCACCGGCGGTACGTCGTCAACTCCAGCGCCCAGCCGCCGCTGCCCCGCGAGGGCCCGGTGATCATGCTGCCGCCGGCCCGGCCCCGCAGCCGCGGTGCCCAGCTCGGCACCCTGGTCCGCCGCTACACGGCCGCGCTCGGCGCCGACCGCACCTTCCTGGCCATCATGATCGCCCTGCCGTTCGTGATGGGCGCCATGGCGCGCGCCCTCGCCGGCAGCGCGCTCACCCGGGACACCGCGATGAACGCGCTGCTGATCCTGTGCGTCGGCGGCGTCCTCACCGGAGCCGCCAACGCCGTGCGCGAACTCGTCAAGGAACGGGTGATCTACCAGCGCGAGCGGGCCGTCGGCCTGTCCAGATCGGCGTACCTGATGTCGAAGGTCGTCGTCCTGGGCACCGTGACCGTCGTCCAGGCGGTCGTCCTGACGCTCGTCGCCCTGCTCGGCGTCGACCTCCACGCACCCGGAGGCGACGGCGTGCTGATGCCGCCGCTGGCCGAGATCACCATCGCCGTCGCCCTGCTGTCCTTCACCGCGATGATGCTGGGCCTGCTGGTCTCCGCGCTGGTGCGCAAGGAGGAGGTGACGATGCCGCTGCTGGTGCTGCTCGCCATCGTCCAGGTGGTCTTCTGCGGCGCGCTGTTGTCCCTGGACGGCGTGCCCGGCCTGGAGCAGCTGGCCTGGCTCGTGCCCTCGCGCTGGGCGTTCGGCGCGATGGCCGGCACCCTCGACCTGGCCCGGATCGTGCCCGGCGACCTGACCGCGGACCCCCTGTTCGCGCACACGGCGGGCGTGTGGCTGCTCGACGTGGGCATGCTCGTGGTGCTCTCGGCGGTCTTCGGATACGTCGTCGCCCGCCTGCTGCGCCGCCACGAACCCGCCGTGATGCGGAAGTAGGCCCACGATGACGACCCCCGGCTTCCGGCCCACGCACGTCGTCCCCCAGGAGGGCATGCCCGCCTGGGAGGCCCCCGACCCCGCCCACCCCACCGTCCCCCTCGACCCGCTGCTGCCCGTCCGCCTCGTCGAACGGCGCGGCGACTGGGGACACGTGCTGTGCGCCAACGGCTGGTCGGCCTGGGTGGACGGCCGGTACCTGGTCGCCGTACCCCAGGACCCGCCCCTCGCCGACGGCTCCCTCACCACCGTCACCGACCCACGCCCCCTCCTCGGCAGCGCCGAACAGGCCCTCGCCCGCTACCGGGCGGCCGTCGAGGAACTCGCGGGCGGCGGACTCGACGGCGAGACCTTCCACCGCCGCACCCGGGGCCTGCGCATCGGCATCGTCGTCGACGGCGAGTCCATGTGGCTCTACGACCCCGCCAAGGGGTGCTGGGTGTACGGCGACGGCACCCGCCTGAACACCTACGCGGCCGACGACCCTCCCACCACGACCCAGGACGCCGGGCACGCCTCCACCCGCGACGGCGCCGCCGAGGGTGAACCGTGACGGCCGGCGAGACGGGCCTGTCCTCCGGCCGGCCCTCCGAACTGATCGGCCGGCAGGTCGCGGGGTACCGCATCGAGGACGAGATCGGCCGCGGCGGCATGGCCGTCGTCTACCGCGCCCGCGACCTGCGCCTGGACCGGACCGTCGCCCTCAAGCTGCTCGCCCCGGAACTGGCCCGCAACGACACCTTCCGCAAGCGCTTCACCCACGAGTCCCGGGTGGCCGCCGCGATCGACCACCCGCACATCGTGCCGATCTTCGAGGCCGGCGAGACCGACGGCGTCCTCTACATCGCCATGCGCTATGTCGCCGGCAGCGACCTGCGCCATCTCCTCGACAGCCGGGGGGCCCTGCCGCTGCCGACCGCCGTCCGCATCGCCGCGCAGGTGGCCTCCGCCCTCGACGCCGCCCACGAGCACGGACTGGTCCACCGGGACGTCAAACCCGGCAACATCCTCGTCGCCCGCGGCACCGACAGCTACCACCCCGAGCACGTCTACCTCACCGACTTCGGCCTGACGAAGAAGTCGCTGTCCCTGACCGGCTTCACCAGGGTCGGCCAGTTCGTCGGCACCCTCGACTACGTCGCGCCCGAACAGATCTCCGGCCGCCCGGTCGACGACCGCTGCGACGTCTACGGCCTCGCCTGCGTCGTCTACGAGACCCTCGCGGGGCGCCCGCCGTTCCGCCGCGAGGACGACATGGCCCTGCTCTGGGCCCACCAGTACGACGATCCGCCCCCGCTCACCGAGGCCCGCCCCGACCTGCCCCCGCGCGTCGACGCGGTCTTCGCCCAGGCCCTCGCCAAGACCCCCGACGCCCGCCACGCCACCTGCCTCGCCTTCGTCGCCGACCTGAGGGCGGCCGCATCGGGCGGCCCCCGTGCGGCGCATCCGCCGACGGAGGTGAACCTCAAGGTCGCGGGGGAGGGGCGACCGAAGCCGCCACCGGGATGGGCGGCGCCGGTGTTCGGGCGGCGCGAGTAGGGCGTGTCTCTTCCGGTCACCGGGACCGATCACCACCGTTCGGGCGGCGGCGCCCTGGGCGGGCGACGCCGGTGAAACCGTCCGGGCCCGAGCCGCCTCACCGCGCCCTGTCGCCGGCTCTCCCCTGCCCGGACGCCCTGTCGTCGACCCTGCCGTGCCCCGCCGTGCCCCGGGCCAGCAACCCGCCCAGGAAGCCGGTGACCAGCCCCCACAGCGCCGCGAGACCCAGCGCCGTCCACAGCACGGGACGCAGGAACAGGTCCCCGGACAGACCGGCGCCGTCCAGGTCGCTGATGCCGAAGACGGACAGGCCGTAGTGCGCGGAGACACGGCCGACCAGGCAGATCATCAGCACCGTGAGCACCAGTGCGACGGCCAAGCGCACAGCGTGCCGCCAGGCGGGTGTCCGGGCCGGAGAACGGGCCGCCATCACGAAGGCCGCCGCCAGCAGCAGTACGGCGTCCACGGCCACGAGCCACCACACGCGGCCGTCCCGGTCGGCGAGGGTGCCCAGGTTCAGCGTGGCGGTGCCCGAGCCGCGCAGCACCTCGTCCAGGAGGTGCGGCATCGGCAGCCCGAACGGTCCCTCCACCCGGCCCTCCCAGGTGGCGCCCAGACCGATGGTGAACGCGAGCCAGACCAGGTTGGGCAGGCCCAGCAGCACCACCGCGAGGGTCTCGGCGGCATGGCCGCGCGTCACCGCGGCCCCCAGGGCGATGAGCACGCCGAGGACGACGCAGGCCAGGAGCAGCAGCACCATGGTGTGCGCGGCCGGCCGCACCGACTCCTGGAAGCGCAGCAGCCGGGCCGGCAGCGGCGCCCCCTGCGAGACCAGCAGCGCCAGCGCCAGCACACCGGCCAGCCACAGCAGCCCGAACACGAGGGTGAGCGGCACGCTGGTGGTGAAGCCGGCCCTCGGGCTGACGCCGAACACGTCGCCCAGGTCGCTCAGCGTGTCGTCGCCCAGGGAGATCGCGAAGGTCTGCCGCGCGGCGAAGGACAGGGCGAGCAGTGCCGCCAGCCACACCACGGCGACACGGGCCGCCCAGCCGGCCAGTTCGGCCGCCCCGGCGACCGCCCGGTGGCGCAGCGGCCGCAGGAAACCGGCCGAGGTCACCAGGGCCCCGGCGAGCGTGACGGACAACGGGATCACGGTCAGCCCCGCCCGCGTGTCGGCCAGTCCGCCGGCGTCCCCGGAGAGTTCGACCGTGCCGCCGACGGCCGTGACGACGGTTGCCGCCACCACCCGCGGGAACGCGCCGTCGGGCAGGTCAGCGGCGCCGGCCCCCCACAGGCCCAGCGCGGCCACCACACCCATGGTGATCAGCCCCGCCAGGGCCGTGACGACCGCCTGCGGCCAGCCGTGGCGGGCGACTGCCCGGTCGGAGGGGGTGCGCGGACTCACCCTGCCACGCTAAGCAGCGCCCGCCCCGCGCGCCTGCCGGGAGGGCCGTCCGCGTCCGCTTGCGAGTGAGGCCCGACCCGGGCACACAATGGTGATGTTGTGGACAAGCGGTGCACATGGCAGAAAAGTGCCGCGAAGAACCACGTCGGGAGTGCTCGTGAGCGTCGAACCGCCGTCGTCCGGCCGCCCCACAGGACCGCCCTCCGGCCCGCTGTCGGGCCGCTCCCGGCCACCCTCCGGCCCGCCCTCGCAGCCGCCCGGCGGCACCTCGGGCGGCACACCGACGGGCGGTACGCCCGAGCCCCGTGGGCCCTGGTGGAAGTCCGTGCAACGCGTCGCCCTGCTCACCACCGCCCTCGTGATCGCGGTGGCTCTCGCCCTCGTCCTGACCCGCACCGACGGCGGTGGCGGCGGTGGCGCAGGCGGCGACGGCCGGGACGGCGAGGTCTTCCTCCAGGCCGCGGGCAAGACCGGCCCCGACCCCTTCACCGACAACACCGCCACCACACCCTCCGTCCCGCCCACCACCTCCGCCCCGCCGACCACCTCGGAGCCCGCGAACGTCGTCCGGGGCGTCGACGGCGACGCCGGCGGACTGTACGGCGGCACCCGCAACGCCACCGCCTGCGACGTCGAGAAACAGATCAGGTTCCTCCAGGAGGCACCCGCCAAGAACGGGGCCTTCGCCTCCGTCGCCGGCATCGAGCCCTCCCAGGTCCCCGCCTACCTGCGCTCCCTCACGCCCGTCCAGCTGCGCATGGACACCCGGGTGACCAACCACGGCTACCGTGACGGCGCCGCCACCCCGTACCAGGCCGTCCTCCAGTCCGGCACGGCCGTCCTCGTCGACGCACGCGGCGTGCCGCGGGTGCGCTGCGCCTGCGGCAACCCGCTGACCCCGCCGGTCGCCCAGCGGACCCAGCCGAAGCTCGTCGGCGACTCCTGGCCGTCGTACCGGCCGTCCAACGTCGTCGTGGTCACCCCGTCGAGGACCGTGGTCGAGGTCTTCGTGCTCTACGACCCCCGGCACGAGCGCTGGTTCGCCCGCCCCCGTGGCGACACGGGCGAGAAGGACCGTCCCGCCAAGCCTCCGGCGAAGCCGCCGCTGCCGTCCGCGAGCGTCTCCCTGCCGAGCTCGCCGTCGGACTCACCAAGCCCGTCGCGCCCGTCGAGTCCGTCGAGCCCGTCAAGTCCGTCGCGTCCCTCCAGCCCGCCGAGCCCGCCGAGCTCACCGCCGAGCCCGTCCGCGAGTCCGTCGCCGCCCACGAGCCCCGGCTCGCCGCCCCCGGAACGGGAATCGCCCGCCGATTCCCCGTCCCCGCCGCCCCCGCCGCCCCCGCTGACGAGCCGGCCGGAGAGGGAGGAACCTCCGTCGCCGCCGCAGGCCCCGACGTCGGAGGAGGACACGACCACCCAGTCGGCGCCCGCCTCGGAGTTCCCGGAATCCCCCGGCGGCTCTCCCGCCGTGTGAGGCAGCCCATGGCCGTGGTGTCGAAGGCGGGGGGACTGCGCGGCCCGGCACGGGGTACGAGCACAGGTGCAGCAGCGTCCGGCCAGTCCGGCCTCCGAGAGAGAAACGCATGACCGAGCACCTGGACGGGTCAGTGATACCGACTGGTTTCGACGTACCCGTGGAACCGCTACGGCGAGCGGCGCACTACACCGGTGAACCCGGTTCCATCGCCGAGGCACGCACCTTCGCCACGTACTTCGTCGATCAGCTCAGGACGGAGTGGAACGCCAGCGTCGACGAGCGCATGTGCGGCGAGGTCCTGCTGGTCGTCAGCGAACTGGTCACCAACGCCGACCGGCACAGCAACGGCCCGTACATCCTGGAGCTGGAGGGCACGGACGCCTCGGTGACGGTGTCCGTCTACGACAGCAGCGACGCGCTGCCCCTGCGGTTCCCCAAGGACCCCCGGCGCATCGGCCGGCACGGTCTGGAGATCGTGCACGCGCTCGCGACGGAGGTCACCGCCGAGCGCGTGCCGGTCGGCAAGCGCGTCCGCGCCGTGCTCGGCTTCGTGGCGAAGTGAGCCGTGGGGCGTGGCGGCCCCACGGCTCACGGCTCAGGCGCAGCCCAGTTCGCCCAGCATCCCCTGGCGCAGCCGCGTGATGATCCGCTTGATCAGGCGGGAGACGTGCATCTGGGAGCAGCCGAGCCGCTCGCCGATCTCCGCCTGTGTGGCTTCCTCCACGAACCGCATGTGGATGATCTGCCGGTCGCGCTCACTGAGCTCCGCCATCAGGGGGGCGAGCGAATGGAAGTCCTCGACGAGCCGCAGCCCGTCCTCCTCCACCCCGATGAAGTCGGCCAGGACCGCCTCGCCGCGGTCGGGGCCGTCGCCGGTGAGCGCGGCGTCGAGCGAGGAGGAGTTGTAGCCGTTGGAGGCGATCTGCGCCTCGATCACCTCGTTCTCGGCGAGGTTCATCAGCGTGGCCAGCTCCGCGACCGTCGGCTCCCGGTCCAGCCGGCTGGCGAGTTCGTCGCGGGCCTTGGCCAGCTCGACGCGCAGCTCCTGAAGCCGCCGCGGCACGTGCACCGCCCACGTCGTGTCCCGGAAGAAGCGCTTGATCTCGCCGACGATGTAGGGCAGCGCGAACGAGGTGAACTCCACCTCGCGCGAGATCTCGAACCGGTCGATGGCCTTGATCAGGCCGATCATCCCGGTCTGGACGATGTCCTCCATGTCGTCGCCGCGGCCGCGGAACCGTCCGGCCGCGAACCGCACCAGCGACATGTTCATCTCGATGAGGGTGTTGCGCGCGTACTGGTACTCGTGCGTGCCTTCCTCGAGTTCCGTCAGCCGCTGGAAGAACTGACGGGACAGCTCACGTGCGTCGCGGGGGGCCACGCGCTTCGGGTCCTCGACTCCCGGCAGCGGTGCGCCACCCGTGCTGGTCCCGGCGCTGTCCTCGACGACCTGTGCCTCCGACCCGATCACGGCGTGCATTACCTCTCCCACGAAAGTCACGGTTGGACGTCTGCTGTACCCGGTCCGTGAGCGGACCGAGTGCCCGCAAGCCCGCTCACGAGGCGGATACCCCGAGTTCGCCGTCACATGCCCAGAGTATTCCGAGCGGCCGGAACACGGTGCGCCGGGGGGAGGGGGCCGGGTGGGGGGAGGGGCGGAGAAACGGTGGCGGAACCGGTGGGGGGAGGGGCGGAGAACCGGTGGCGGAAGCGGCCCCGGGCGGCCAGTGCCCCTTCATGACCGACACGGATCCCGCCCCCACCCCCCATCCGGACCGGTGCTTCGGGCAGTGGGGGCATGTTCGTCCGACCGGAGGACGCCCCCGGTGGCGAGGGCGGCTTCGCCGGGGAACGGGACACGCTCGTCGGATGCCGCCGCGGCCGGGCACCTCACCCTGGAGAACGTGTTCCGCGGATCGGCGGCGCGTCTTCCCTGACCAGGCGTCACCCGGGGAGCAGCGATCACCCTCCGCCCCGGCCGAGCCGAGCGCGGATTTTCCTCAGGGCGGAACACCGGGCCCTTCCCGTGGCCGCCCGCGCTCCTAGGCTGGGAGGGTGAGCAACCAAGCGCCGAACCAAGCCCGCGTGATCCCGTTGCGCCCCTCGGCCGAGCGCCCGGGAACCGCCCGCCCCGCCGACCGTCCGCCCGCCCCCAGGGAGCCTCTCTGGCGTGATCTGGTCGGCGACGTCCTGCGCCGCGAACGCCAGGCGCAGGAGCGTACGTTGAAGGACGTCGCCGACGCCGCCCGCATCTCCATGCCGTACCTGTCCGAGGTGGAGCGCGGCCGCAAGGAGGCGTCGTCCGAGGTCCTCGCGGCCGCCGCCCACGCCCTCGGCCTGAGCCTCGGCGACCTGCTGGCGCGCGCCCAGGGCGAGCTCGTCCGGGTGACCAGCCGGCACGCCGGCGCGCGCCGCACGCCCACGACCTCGTCGTACAACGGACTCTGCCTGGCCGCCTGACGCCCCGCGCGGGCCGGCGGCTCAGATCCGCGCGGGACGCCGGCTCAGCACCTCGTCGGCCAGGCCGTACGCCACGGCCTCCGGCGCGGTGAACACCTTGTCGCGGTCCATGTCCGCGCGCAGCGTCGCGGGGTCGTGAGGGGTGTGCCGGGCCAGCACCTCCTCCACCTGGGCGCGGATCCGCACCATCTCCTTGGCCTTCAGGGCCAGGTCGGAGACCACGCCCCGGGTGCCCCCGCTGGCCGGCTGGCCGAGCAGCACGCGCGCGTGCTCCAGCACGACCCGCCGCCCGGGATCCCCGCCGGCCAGCAGCACGGCGGCAGTCGAGGCCGCCTGCCCCACGCAGACCGTCGCGATCGGAGCCTGCACGAACGTCATCGTGTCGTAGATCGCCATCAGCGAAGTGAACGAGCCACCGGGCGAGTTGATGTAGATCGCGATCTCCCTCTCCGGTGCCGCCGACTCCAGATGGAGGAGTTGCGCGATGACGACGTTGGCGACCCCGTCGTCGATCTCGGTGCCGAGGAAGATGATGCGCTCCGACAGCAGCCGGCTGAACACGTCGTACGACCGCTCGCCCTGCGGGGTCCGCTCGACGACGTTCGGAATCGTGTACGTCCCCATGTCACAGCCCCATCCGTCGCCCGGAGGCGGCCGGGCGGACGTCGGCCAGCGACTCCACGACCCGGTCCACCATGCCGTACTCCTTGGCCTCCTCGGCCGTGAACCAGCGGTCGCGGTCGCCGTCCCGGGAGATGGTCTCCGGGCTCTGACCGGTGTGCTCGGCGGTGATCCGCTCGATGGTCCGCTTGGTGAACTCCAGGTTCTCGGCCTGGATCTCGATGTCGGCCGTGGTGCCGCCGATCCCGGCCGACGGCTGGTGCATCATGATCCGCGCGTTCGGCAGCGCGTACCGCTTGCCGGGCGCGCCGACGCCGAGCAGGAACTGGCCCATGCTGGCCGCGAATCCCATGGCGAGCGTCGAGACGTCGTTCGGGATCAGCCGCATCGTGTCGTAGATGGCGAGGCCCGCGTGGACCGACCCGCCCGGGCTGTTGATGTACAGGGCGATGTCGGTGCGCGGGTCCTCCGCGGACAGGATCAGCAGCTGTGCGCACACCCGGTTCGCGGAGACCTCGTCGACCTGGGTGCCGAGGAGGACGATCCGCTGGCCGAGCAGTTGGGCCGCGAGGTGGTCGTCGAAGCGGGAGGGAGGGGTGTCGCCCTCCTCGGCCCGGGGCAGCAGGCCCGGCGCGAGGCCGGAGGTGAGTGGGGGCATGGGCGCTCCTTGTCGAGGCGGGACGCGGCGTCGCTCACCGCGCTCCCTCCACCATCGGCCCCTGTCCGGCCCCGCGGTGGGATTCCCTGCCCTCGGCAGATTCGCCGAGGGCAGAGCGCTCACCAGGTGCGCCCACTCCCGGATGCCGGTTCGGTCCGGTGTCAGGGCCATCCGAATGGATCTCCGCCGTGGGCGATGAGTTCCGGGGCGCGCGCCGGTCGACACTGATGACCGCGTTCCACGCTCGCGTTTGCGCCCCAGGAGGAACCATGACCACCGACGGATTCACCACCTGCCTCTGGTTCGACGGCCAGGCGGAGGAGGCCGCCCACTTCTACGTGTCGGTCTTCAAGAACTCCAGCGTCGGCGACGTCGCCCGCTACACGGAGGCCGGACCGGGCCCCGCCGGCTCCGTGGTCACCGTGGACTTCACGGCGAACGGCCAGAAGTTCGTCGCGCTGAACGGCGGCCCGCAGTTCACCTTCAACGAGGCGATCTCCTTCCAGATCGACTGCGCCGACCAGGAGGAGGTCGACCACTACTGGAACAAGCTCACCGAGGGCGGCGGCCGGCCCGGCCCCTGCGGCTGGCTCAAGGACAAGTACGGAGTGTCCTGGCAGGTCGTCCCCCGCGTGCTCATCGAGATGGTCACCGACCCCGACCAGAAGAAGGCCGCCCGCGCCACCAAGGCCATGCTCTCCATGGGCAAGCTCGACATCGCCGCCCTGCGGAAGGCCTACGACGGGCGGTAGCGCCCTCCGTCACCAGCCCGGCTCGGCCAGGATCTCCTTGATCACATGCCGGGAGTTCTCCGCGAGCGGCGGATTGGTCTCCCAGTAGAACGGCAGCGCGATCAACGCGATCGACAGCGCCCAGCCCCGGCCGCGCGCCCACTCGGCGTCGTCCGCGCCCACCGTCTCCCGGAAGAGGGCGCGGGCCGACGCCGGCAGCAGGTTCCAGGCCACGATGAGGTCGACGGCCGGGTCGCCCACGCCCACGCTGCCGAAGTCGATCACCGCTGTGAGCCTGCCGTCCTCGACCAGCACGTTCATCGGCGACAGATCGCCGTGCGCCCACACCGGCGGCGCCGTACGGCCCGGAACGCGCAGCGCCTCCTCCCACAGGGCGGTCACCGCGTCGGTGTCGATCCGTCCCTCCAACTGGGCGATGGCCGAGCGGGTGAACGGGTCCCGCTCCGCCAAGGGCACACCCCGGTGACACCGCGGCCCGTCCAGCGCGTCGAGCCCGCGCAGCTCGACGACGAACGCCCCCAGGTCCGCCGCCAGTTCCGCGGGCCTCGCCACGGCACCCGCCACCGGGTTACGGCCCTCCAGCCACCGGTAGACGGACCACGGCCAGGGGTACCCCTCGCCGGGCCGGCCCCGCTCCAGCGGCACGGGCGCGGCGACGGACAGCCGAGGGCCCAGCCGGGCCAGCCAGTGCTGCTCGTGGGCCACGCTCTCCACGGCGCCGGGGTGCCGGGGCAGCCGCACCACCTTGTCGCCCCCGAGCCGGAACATCGCGTTCTCCGTCCCGGCGGACGCCAGCCGCTCCACCGGCAGCGACGCCCACCGCGGGAACTGCGCGGCGACCATCCGCCGCACCAGCGGGACGTCGACGTCGACCTCGTCCGGACGCATCTTCACGGCACACATGCGGCCCATTCCAGGTACTCGACGCGCCCGCTGTCCAACGAATTCGGGGCGCGCTCGGCCCGGGCCCGCGACCGGCTCGGTGATCGCCCGTGCCCCTCAGACGCGGTCGGCGGCGATCAGCAGGTACTGGAAGCTGCCGTTCCTGTAGGCGGTCAGGAACGTCTCCTCGATGCCGGTGGCCAGGTGGTCGGCCCGGCTGCGCAGCTCCCAGTAGGGGAGCGCGATGTCGGTGAGGTCCTCCACGTGCACCGGGACGAGCCGATGGCGGGCCAGCGCGCGGAAGTACGCGGAGCGCGGATGGATGTCGCAGATGTAATGGGCGTTGATGAGCGACACCTCGCGCGAGGCCTGACCGTAGGTGTCGTTGTAGCAGCCGGTGATCACCACGTACCGGCCGCCGCGGCGCAGCAGCCGGGCGTGCTCGGCGAACAGCAGGTCCAGCTCGACGTACATGGTGGACTCGTTGTTCCACGACGCGGTGTACGCGCCGGTCGGCAGGCCGGTGTCGAGCATGTTGCGATGGTGGTAGCGCACCTTGTGGTCGATGCCCCGCCGGCGGGCCTGGTCGTTCGCGAACTCGGCCTGCTTCGCGGAGATCGTCACGCCGTCCGCGTGGCAGCCGTAGCGCAGGTGCGCCACCACGCTGCCACCGCCTCGCCCGCATCCGGCGTCGAAGACCCGGTCGGCGGGGGAGAGGGGGCCGAGCCGTGTGGCGAGGAGTTCGGCCTGGGCGTGTTCCAGCCGGTGCAGCTCCGCGGTGATCCGCTCGCGCCGCAGGTCGGGGTCGGGCTCGTCGAGCACGGACCAGTCGGCGTCACCGACGCCGTAGTGGTGGTGGTAGAGGTCGTCGATCCTGCCGAGTTCGAGGTTGACCGGGTTCTCCTCGGCGTTCCAGTAGTCCGCGACGCGGTTCTGGTACGTGGACTGGGTCGGCACCGGTGCGGTCCTGGTGCCGGCGTCGTGGGCTGTGGTCAACGGTGGCTCCTCCGTGGTGCTGGGCATGACGGTCTGTCGGAGAGTGGGTGCCAGAGGGTCGGTGCTCACCAGTAGTCGGGCAGGTGGTAGCGGTGGGAGTTGGTGGCGTGCCACTCGTGGTTGCCGGCCACCCAGTCGGACAGGCCTCGGACGTAGCGCTCGACCAGGGGGGAGGTCGCGGCGAGCAGGGCGGCCTCCTCCTCGAACGTCTCCATGATCCGGTTGTGGATCTCGACGGACCTGAGGTAGGCGGTCTTCAGTCCGCACCGCTCGTTGGCGGCGACGACCTGCGGCAGGTTGAGGTGGGCCGGGTCGCCGGCCAGCTCCTTGGTGAAGGAGTACAGGTCGTTGACGATGGTGGTGGCGTTGCAGGCGAGCGCCGTGACCCGCTGGATCTCCGGGCGGGCGTAGAGGGCCGCGGGCAGTTCGTAGCCGTCGACCGCGTCGACGATCGACAGACACGGACGAAAGTTGTTGAACTGCCGCATCACCAGGTACTCCCACACGCGCGGCACATGGCGGGTCTCCGCCCAGGCCGCCTCGGCGAGGTAGCCCAGGTGCAGCCGGGCGATGTCGTGCACGAACCGGTCGGTCTGACTGGGCGTGGCGAGGACGGCGTAGTCCTTCAGGGCCCAGTGGTACGAGCGCAGCGGCCCGTCGGCCCGCACCCCGCGGCGCCACTCCTCCTCCAGCTCGGGCGTGCCGTGGTACGGGTCGAGCGCGGACTGGGCCATGACCAGCCGTCCGCCGAGGCCGCTGCGGGAGGCGCCCCGGCCCTCGTCCTCCTCGCAGTAGCAGCTGTCGACGCAGTTCTCGGCCAGCAGCAGCTTGCCGGCCACGGTCAGCCGCTCGAGATCGGCCGCGCCCGGATGCTGGAGCACCACGGCCCGCCCGAACTGGAACCCCGCGAAGTCGCCCCGCCAGGCCGCCGGGAACAGGTCGAGGCCGCGCGCCCAGACCTCCAGCCTGCGGTCGACCTCCGCGGCCTTAACCGGGTCGGCCGGGCCGACGGACCGGTACCGCAGCCCGGGGATCGCCCCGCCTCGCCTCGTCCGCACACCGCGGGCGGGGCTGGGCGGCCCCGGCAGCGCGCTCCCGGTGTTCGGCGGCGTGCTCATCGCGAACTCCCCGCGGTCACTCGGCCGTCCGGCCGATCTGCACGTTCTCCAGGATTCCGGCCGCGTCGGGGACGAGGACGGCCATCGAGTAGTAGGCGGTCACCAGGTAGCGGATGATCGAGTTGGCGTCGATGCCCATGAACCGCACGTTCAGGCCGGGCTGGAACTCCTCGGGGATGCCCGTCTGGTACAGGCCGACGACGCCCTGGTCGGCCTCGCCGGTGCGCAGCGCGATGATGCTGCTGGTGTGCTGCGGGCTGATCGGGATCTTGTTGCAGGGGAAGACGGGCACTCCGCGCCAGGCGGGAATCTCGTGCCCTTCGACGGTCGCCGTGCCCGGCACCAGACCGCGCCGGTTGCACTGCCGGAAGAAGGCCGCGATGGCTTTGGGATGGGCGAGGAAGAGCTTGGTTTTCCGCCGCATCGACAGCAGTTCGTCCATGTCGTCGGGGGTCGGCGGGCCGGTGAGGGTGCTCACGCGCTGCCCGTAGTCGGTGTTGTGCAGCAGCCCGAACTCACGGTTGTTGACGAGCTCCCACTCCTGCCGCTCGCGGATCTCCTCGATCGTCAGCCGCAGTTGCTGCTCGGTCTGGTCCATGGGGTGGTTGTAGAGGTCGGCGACGCGGGTGTGGACGCGCAGCACGGTCTGGGTGAGGGACAACTCGTACTCGCGGGGCGAGAGGTCGTAGTCGACGAAACCGGCCGACAGCGTCGGCTCGCCGGTGTGGCCGGCCTGCACCGGCACATCGGCCTCGCCCTTGCGGTTCATCGGCAGCCGCTGCCGTCGGACGTAGTCCTCGAGGTGCGCCGCGAGGGACGGCACCCGCCCCAGGAACTCGCGCAGCACGTCCCAGGGGAGTGCCAGCACGACGCCCGAGGTCTCCGCGCGCACCGAGCTGAGCCACAGCGGGTCGTCCTGCCCCACGGCCTCGTCGCCGAGCTGGTCCCCGCCGGAGACGACCCCGATGATCTCCTCGTCCCCGTACTCGCCGGTGGTGAAGCGGGTGAACCGGCCGTGGGCGACGAGGTAGGCCTCCGTCACGGGCTGACCGGCCTGGAAGAGGACCTGCCCGGCCCGGACCTCCCGCACCCCGAAGCGGCCGGCGATCTCGCGGAGGACGTCGATGTCGGGGTAGCCGCGCAGGACCGGCAGCTCGGTGAGGGTCTCCGGGACGACCCGGACGTCGTCCGCGCCGTTCTGCTCGAACTGCACCCGGCCCCGGCCGATCCGTAGCTGGAGACGCCGGTTGACGCGGTAGGTGCCGCCCCTGACGTCCACCCAGGGCAGCATCCGCAGCAGCCAGCGCGAGCTGATGGCCTGCATCTGGGGTTCGGTCTTGGTGGTGGTGGCGAGCCGGCGCGCCGCCCGGGTGCCGAGGCTGGTGAGCGGACGGCCGGCCGGATCGGGTGCGGGTTCGTCGGTGGCGGGACCGGTGGCGCTGTCCGGTGTGGACACATTCCCTCCCAGGAGCGGTGCACAGGGGTGAGCGGAAGAGTCGGTGCGGATCGCGGATCGCGGATCGCGGATCGCGGATCGCGGATCGCGGATCGCGGATCGGGTCGGAGATGCGCGGGAACAGCCAAGCACCCTGCGTGACGGTCGGGATACGGCGCGAGAGGGGCGGTTTCCGCGCTGCCGACGCACAAACCTGTCGGCTGAGGCGCAGGACAGCCCCAGTGCGCGTCCGCTGTCGCCGGGTGCTCCCGCACGCCCGTGGGGCAGCCGTGGAAACGGGGATCCATCACCCTCCGTAACGGCTCGGGGGTGGGGAGGGAGCGTTCGGCGCGCGGGGCGGGCCACGGGTGACTAGCGTGAGGAACCGGACAATCCATCATCGTCGGAAGGGCCGCCGTCATGGCCGTGCAACCTGAGGGAGCCCCGTGTTGGGCCGACGCGATGTTCAGCGACATCGAGGGGGCGAAGACCTTCTACGGCGACGTCCTCGGCTGGACCTTCGGCGAGTCGTCGCCGGAGTACGGCAACTACACCCTGGCCTACGCGGACGGCAAGGCGGTCGCCGCCGTCGTCCCTCCCATGCCCGGCCAGGAGGGCCCGTCCGCCTGGTGCCTGTACCTGGCCTCCGGGGACACCGCCGCCACCGCCGCGAGGATCCGTGAGAACGGCGGCGACATCCTGATGGAGCCGATGCCGGTCGCCGACTTCGGCACCATGTGCCTGGCCCGCGAGCCCAGCGGCGCGGTGTTCGGCGTGTGGCAGGCCGGTACCCGCGAGGGGTTCGAGGCGATGGGCACCCCCGGCGCCTACGCCTGGGCCGAGGTCTTCACCCGCGAGCCCGGGAAGGCCGACACGTTCTTCGCCGCCGTCTTCGGCTACGGGCAGAAGCAGATGGAGGACGAGGCGGTCGACTTCCGCCTCTACGACCTGGGCGACCGCGCCCTGCTGGGCCGGATGACGATGACGGACGACTTCCCGCCCGAGGTCCCCTCCTACATCAACGTGTACTTCACCGTGCCCGACTGCGACGACGCCGTCGCCAAGGCCACCAAGCTCGGCGCCACCCTGCGGTTCGGGCCGATGGGCACCCCGTTCGGCCGGTTCGCCGCCCTCACCGACCCGCAGGGCGCGAACTTCTCGGTGATCGACGTCACCACCACCGAGGGCGAGATGCCGAAGACCACCGACGTCTCCTAACCCCTTCCCGGTCCGTGCCGAGCGCGCCGTCGGGCATGGCATGATCGTGTGCATGCGTGAACGTGTGGTGGCCGCGTGCGACGGGGCTTCGAAGGGAAACCCGGGACCGGCCGGCTGGGCCTGGGTGATCTCCGACGACAGCGAGGCCCCGGCCCGCTGGGAGGCCGGACCGCTCGGCAGGGCCACCAACAACGTCGCCGAACTCACCGCGCTGGAGCGCCTGTTGGCGGCCGTCGACCCGGACGTGCCGCTCGAGATCCGCATGGACTCGCAGTACGCGATGAAGGCCGTCACCACCTGGCTGCCCGGCTGGAAGCGCAACGGCTGGAAGACCTCCGCCGGCAAGCCGGTCGCCAACCAGGAGCTGGTCGTGCGCATCGACGAGCTGCTCGACGGCCGCACGGTCGACTTCCGTTACGTACCCGCCCACCAGGTCGACGGCGACCGGCTCAACGACTTCGCCGACCGGGCCGCCAGCCAGGCGGCGAGCGTCCAGCAGCCCGCGGGCAGCGCCCTCGGCTCACCCGAGCCGCCGCCCTCGCCCGACACTCCGCCGGCCGCGGGCGCACGACGCCGGACCGCCGGGGGCACGTCGCCCCGACGGTCCGGTGGTTCGTCGGCCCGCACGATCAAGGCAAAGTTCCCCGGCCGCTGTGTGTGCGGACGCCCGTACGCGGCCGGGGAGCCGATCGCCAAGAACGATCAGGGCTGGGGCCACCCGGAGTGCCGTACGGCGGCCGCCGGGTGACCGTGGCGGCGCCGGTCAGGTGACCACGCCGCGCCAGCCGCCGGTCTCGCGGCCGCGCTCCTCGATGAACTCCTTGAAGCGCTTGAGGTCTCCCTTGGTCTGCCGCTTCACGAATCCCAGCTTGTCGGCGACGGTCTCCGTGATGCCCTCCGGCTCGAAGTCCATCTGGAGCATCACCTTGGTGTGGTCGTCGTCGAGGCGGTGGAAGGTCACCACGCCCGACTGCCGGGCCTCACCGGCGACCGTCGTCCAGGCGACCCGCTCGTCCGGGATCTGCTCGGTGATCTCGGCGTCGAACTCGCGGTGCACGCCGTTCACGTCCGTGACCCAGTGCGTGAGCGTGTCGGTGCGCTGCTCGATGCGCTCCACCCCGCTCATGAACTCGGGGAACGTCTCGAACTGCGTCCACTGGTTGTAGGCCGTGTGCACGGGGACCTCGACCTCAATGGATTCCTCGACCTGCGTCACGGTCGTCTCCTCCTTCGCTCTGTTCGGGTACGCCGCTCGGGTACCCCTGACCTGCGCGGCGAACCGCGCCCCCGTCAGTCGGTGTCGAAGGTGTAGTGCGCGGTGTGGTCGAGGAGGGCGGCCGGGGTCGTGTCGTTCCAGGGCTTCATGGTCTCGTCGAGGTCGACCACGTTCGGCGTCCCCGCGGCCGGGAGGTACGCGGACCCCGGGTGCCGCCGCTGCCACTCGGCCCACAGCTTGTCGATGTAGGCGTGATGCAGCCAGAACACCGGGTCGTTGGGCGAGACCCCGGTGGCCATCTGACCGCCGACCCAGACGTGGACCCGGTTGTGCAGGTTGACGCCCCGCCACCCCTCCAGATGGTTGCGGAAGCCGTCCGAGGCGCTGTTCCAGGGCGCCATGTCGTACGTCGCCATCGCCAGCACCGACTCCACCTCGGCCCGTGTCGGCAGCTCGCGGACGCTCGCGCCCAGCGCCCGCCGCAGATACGTCCGCCCGTCGACGCGCACACTGATCGGCCAGTTCCCGGTGGACGCGGCGAACGGCCCGTCCATCACCCGGCCGTCCAGGCTGCGCCCGGTGCCGCCCAGGAAGTCCGGCGCCCACAGCGCGGACCGCGTGGTCCGGTCCACGGACCAGTCCCAGTACGGCAGTGCCACCGAGGCGTCCACCGACTGCAGGGCCCGCTCGAACTCCAGCAGGAATCTGCGGTGCCAGGGCAGGAAGGACGGCGAACGGTGGCCGGTGCGCTCGCCGTTGTCGGTGTCGCCGAGGATGAAAGCGTTGTGCGTGGTGACGAAGGCGTCGTAGCGGCCGCTGCGCTTGAGTTCGAGGACGGCGGCGACGAAGCGCCGCTTCTCGTCGGCGGTGAGGGAAGCCTGGTTCTTGCGGACGGTCATGTGCGGATGCTCCAGGTGTGCGTGTACGGGGGTCAGTTGGCGGCGGGGAAGGGCAGCAGCCGGGCGCCCCGCAGCTCGTCGACCGCTGCGCGGGCGGCGGCCCGCGGGGTGGGTACCGGGTCGTAGTGACTCACCACGCTGATCCAGCTGCCGTCGGCATTGCGCATGACGTGCAGTTCCACGCCGTCGACGAACACGGCGTATCCGGTGCCCTGGTGACCGCCCGCGTTGTGGCCGTCCCCGTGGTGACCACCGCCGTGATGACCGCCACCGGCCGTCGGTCGGCCCTGTATTCGGCGGCCCTTGTAGACCTCGTCGAAGGGGGCGGGGGAGCCGCCGGGGGGAGCGGGGGAGGGGTGGTGGTCGTCGGCCCGGGCGGCGGGGGCGGCGACGGCCTGGGTGCCGGCGGCCGTGGCGAGGGCGGCCGCGGCGGTGAGCGCACGACGACGGCTGAGTTCCGGCATGCGGGACCTCCTGGGGGTTCGTTCGGTTGACGACCCCGCATGCCTATCGGCCGGTGGAAGAACGGGAGAAATCCCGAAGAAGTGGTTGGCTGTGATCCGGACAATTAATTACATGTCGTGCAATCTTTAACGAAGATGATCTTGCCGCTCCGGAGGTCCGGGGAGCCCGGAACGGGCAATTCCTTTCCGTGGGAGCGGTCCTTTCGGTGGCTTTTCGCGCGGTGCCGCCGTGTCGGTGCTGTGACTCACGTGGAGAAAGTGACGAAATCGGGGCTGCGGACCGACTTCGACCGGCTCTGCCGACTACTACCCTCCGTGCTCAATTGTCCACTCTTCGTCACATTTAGGGGTGTGCGTGAAAGTCGCCTGCGTCGGCGGCGGGCCCGCCGGCCTGTATCTCTCGATCCTGCTCAAACGGCAGGACCCCTCCCACGACATCACCGTCTACGAGCGCAATCCGGAGGGCTCGACCTACGGCTGGGGCGTCACCTACTGGCGCGGCCTCCTCGACCAACTCCACGCGCGCGACCCCGAGTCCGCGCGGGCCGTCGAGGACAGCTCCGTCCGCTGGAACCAGGGCGTCGCGCACGTACGGGACCTGTCGACCCGCCGGCCCGGCGACGTCGGCCACGGCATCGGCCGGCACAGGCTGCTCGAGATCCTCGCCGACCGCGCCCGCGCCCTCGGCGTACGCCTGGAGTTCGAGCACGGCGTCACCGCCGAGGACCCGCCCGACGCCGACCTCCTCGTGGCGGCCGACGGCGTCCACAGCGCCCTGCGCTCCCACCACGCCGGACACTTCGGCACCGACCTCACGGCGGGCCGCAACCCCTACGTCTGGCTCGGCACCACCCAGGTCTTCGACTCCTTCACCTTCGCGTTCGTGGAGACCGACCACGGGTGGATCTGGTGCTACGGCTACCCCTTCAGCTCCGAGCGGAGCACCTGCGTCATCGAGTGCGCCCCCGAGACCTTCGCCGGACTCGGCCTGGACCGGGCGAGCGAGGCCGACGGGCTCGCCCACCTGGAGAAGCTCTTCGCGCACGTCCTCGACGGCCGTCCCCTGATCGGCCGCGCGTCCGCCGACGGCGGCGCCCAGTGGCTGACCTTCCGCACCCTCACCAACCGCACCTGGTACCGCGACCGCCTCGTCCTCCTCGGCGACGCCGCCCACACCACCCACTACTCCATCGGCGCCGGCACCACCCTCGCCCTGGAGGACGCCTTCGCGCTGGCCGACGCCCTGCGGGAGTGCGCCGACCTGCCGCGCGCCCTCGCACGCTACGAACGCGAACGCAAGGCGGCCCTCCTCTCCCCGCAGAGCGCCGCCCGCTTCAGCGCCCAGTGGTACGAGAACCTGACCCGGTACATCGACCTGCCCCCGGAGCGGATGTTCGCCCTGCTCGGCCAGCGCCACTCGCCCCTGCTGCCGTACGTCCCGCCCCAGCTCTACTACCGGCTCGACCGGGCGGCGGGACAGCTCGAGGCGCTGCGCCGGGTCAAACGCTGGCTCGGTCCGAAGCTCGCGCGGACCGCGCACGCGCGGGCCCTGACCTCACGCGAGTAACCCGTACGGACGCCGAGGGTTTGGGTGAATGGCAATTCACCGTTAGGGTGAATTGCCATTCACCCTCCTTTTCTCCCCCGCTCGGCCGCTGGAGTGCCCATGGCGTCACCCGCTCCGATACCCCCTCCCACACGCGCCCCGAGCAGGCGCGCCGGTGGCCTGCGGGCCCGCCTCGCCATCCCGGTCCTGGCGTACTGCGGCACCCTCATGGCCGTCATGCAGACCGTCGTCGTACCGCTGCTGCCCGATCTGCCCCGCCTGACCGGCGCCTCGGCGGGGGCGGTCTCCTGGACGGTGACGGCGTCCCTGTTGTCCGGCGCCGTCCTCACCCCCGTCCTCGGCCGCGCCGGGGACATGTACGGCAAGCGGCGGGTCCTGCTGCTCTCGTTCGGCCTGATGGCCCTCGGTTCGGTGATCTGCGCCCTGACCTCCGAGATCGGTGTACTGATCACGGCCCGCGTCCTCCAGGGCGCGGCCTACTCCGTCGTCCCGCTGTCGATCAGCATCCTGCGCGACGAACTCCCGCCGCAGCGCCGGGGATCGGCGGTGGCACTGATGAGCTCCACGGTCGGGATCGGCGCCGCGCTCGGGCTGCCGGCCGCGGCGCTGGTCGTGCAGTACGCCAACTGGCACGTGATGTTCTGGGTGACCGCCGTCCTCGGGATGACCGGTGTCGCGCTGATCCGGTGGGCGGTGCCGGAGTCGCCGGTGCGCCGGCCCGGGCGGTTCGACGTCACGGGCGCGACGGGACTGGCGGCCGGGCTGATCTGCCTGCTCCTGGCGGTGTCCCAGGGTGGCCAGTGGGGCTGGGGGAGCGTCCCGGTCCTGAGCCTGTTCCTCGGCGCCGTCGTCGTCCTGACCCTGTGGGGGAGGCGGCAACTGCGCACCCCCGAGCCCCTGGTGGACCTGCGGCTGGTGTCGCGCCCCCGCGTCGGCCTCTCCCACGTGGCCGCGCTCCTCACGGGCTTCGCCTTCTACGCGAACTCGCTGGTGACCGCCCAGCTGGTCCAGGCGCCCGAGGCCAGCGGCTACGGACTCGGACTCTCCATCGCCCAGACCGGCCTGTGCCTGCTGCCGGGCGGCATCAGCATGCTGCTCTTCTCCCCGCTCTCCGCCCGTATCTCCGAGGTCCGCGGCCCCCGTGTCACCCTCGCCCTCGGCGCCGCCGTCATCGCCGCCGGATACGCCGTGCGCATCGCCGACAGCCACGAACTCTGGATGATCATGGTGGGGGCCGCGGTGGTGGCGATCGGGACCACCCTCGCCTACTCGGCGCTGCCCGCGCTGATCCTGCGGGCGGCCCCGGCCGACCAGACCGCCTCCGCGAACGGTGTCAACGTCCTCATGCGCACGATCGGGCAGGCCACCTCCAGCGCCGTCGTCGCCGCGGTCCTCGTGCACCACACCGGCCTCGTCGGCGGTACACCGGTGCCGACGCTCCACGGCTACCTGCTGGCGTTCGGCGTCGCGGGCGCGGTGGCCCTGGCGGCGTGCGCGGTGGCGCTGACGATCCCCGGCGGCCCCGAGCCCGAGGGCCCACGGCGGGCCGATGCCCGGACCCGGTCCGTCGAGGACGGAGCGAGGGAGGGAGCATGAGTGCCGTGAGTACCCCACCCGGCACCCCTCCGTCCCCGGCCGAGGGAAACGACGGCATGGCGAAGGACGGCATGGCGAACGACGGCATGGCGAAGCCCGCCACCGCGAACAGCGGCACGGCGAAGGACGCCACGGCGAAGGACGCCACGGCGAAGGACGCCACCGCCATAGGCGCCACCGCGCGGCCCGCCACCGCTCAGGGTGCCGGGCCCGGCCGCCGTGACGCCGAGGCGACCAAGGAGGCCATACTGCGCGCCGCCCGGCACCTCCTGGCCCGCCACGCGCACGCCGACATCACCCTCAAGGCCGTCGCGGAACGCGCCGGGGTGAGCGCCCCGCTGGTGCTGAAGTACTTCGGCAACAAGGACGCCCTCTTCGCGCGTGTGATGTCCTTCGAGGAGGACGCCGACGCCCTGCTGGACGCCCCGCTGGAGGAACTGGGCGGCCACATGGTCCGGCACGTGCTGCTGAGCCAGCGCGAGCGCGGTGCCGACCCCCTGCTGCGGATCGCGTTCGCTCCGCTGCACGGCGAGCACGGCGACATCCTGCGCGCCAACTTCCGCGCCCAGGTCACCGAACGCCTCGCCGCCCGCCTCACCGGCCCCGACGCGGGCCTGCGCGCCGAACTCGCCGTCGCCACCCTGCTCGGCCTCGGCGTGATGTTCGGCATCGCCCGCGGCCCCGAACTGCGGGAGACCCCGGTCGAGCAGATCACCGACCGTTACGGGCCGACGGTGCAGGCCCACCTCACGCCGTAGGCCGTGTGCGCACGACGTACGAGGCTCGACGCACGACGCACGGCGCACGACCCACGACGCACCGACCGCCTTCCCCGCACGCGTGCGCTGACTGCCCTGCCTCGGGCCGAGGCCCTGCCGGAAACGCCGAAACCCGTCCCGTGACGACCCGTCATGCCCTACCGTGAAGCGCCCTGAAACCGCCCGCGCCGGGCCTGTGCCACCGGGAAGGGAGGAGCGGGTGGAGCCAGGAGGAGCAGGAGAGGACAGCACCGCCGCCCCTCACCGGTACCGCGATCACATCGACTTCCGGGGCGGACAGTTCCACGGCCCGGTGGCGGTCTACAACGGTTGCGACCATACGCCGGCCACCGCGCTGTCCGATCTGCCCGCGCCCCCGGCGGGGTTCACCGGCCGGGACCGTGAACTCACCGCGCTGCTCGGCGGACTGCGTCCGCCCGACGGCACACCGGCCCCCAGGACCCCCGCCCTGTGGTCCGTGACCGGACTGGGCGGCATCGGCAAGACGGCACTCGCGCTCCAGGCGGCGCACATCGCGCAGGGCAACGGCTGGTTCACCGGCGGCGCCCTCTTCCTCGACCTCGCGGGATACGACGACACCCCGCGCACGCCCGCACAGGCCGTCACATCACTGCTGCACGCCCTCGGAGTCGGCGGCATCCAACTGCCCTCGGACGAAGTCGACCAGTACCGCCTCTACCGCAGCCGTCTCGCCCTCCTCGCCGACCAGGGCAAGCGGGTGCTGCTGGTGTTCGACAATGTCTGCGAGCCCGGCCAGTTGCCGCTGCTCCTGCCGGGCGGCGACGCCCACCGGGTCGTCTTCACCTCGCGGGAGTCGCACGAGTCCCTGCCCGCCCGTGAGCTGGTCCTGAGCCCGCTGCGCCCCGAGGAATCGGCCGCGCTCATCGAGGGGGCGCTGCGTCTGCGCGAGGTCGAGGACGACCGGCCGCAGCGAGAGGCGGATGCGGTCCGTGAACTGACGCGGCTGTGCGGGCACCTGCCCCTGGCCCTGCAGATCGCGGCCGCCCTGTTGCGTCACCGCAGGTCACGCGGCCGCGTGGCCTCACTCGTCGAAGAGCTGCGGACACGCACCGACCGTGCGGCCACCCTCTCCAGCCGGGGCGTGGACCAGTACGGCAGACCGCTGGCCCTGTCCCCGGTCCTCGAGGCGTCCGTGCGTCGCCTCGCCCCGGACCGGGCCCGTGCGCTGTGCCTCCTGGCGCAGGTCCCCTGCGTGGACTACGGCACGGACACCGCGGCGGTCGCCACCGGCCTCGGGAAGCCGGCGGCACTCGACATCCTGGAGGATCTGGCCCAGGCCCACCTGGTGACCCTGGAACAGCCGCGTGACGAGTCGCCCGTGCGCTGGCACATGCACGATCTCGTACGCGGGCCACGCCACCACCCGCGCCGCGTCCGACACCCGTCTCACCGCGGCGGGGCGGGAGGCCCGCGCGCGATTACGGCACCACTACCGCGCGCAGGCCGCACGGTTCGACCTTCTGCACCGCCCGGTGCCGGCCCGTGCCCCCCAGGCTGCCGCGATCGCCCGCAGGAGTGCCGCGCTGGCCTGGTTCGACAGTGAGCACGCCAACCTCGTGGCCGCCGTGCAGTGGCCGGACGAGGACGACCCGGAGGCCGGTGTCGGCCTCGCGCTGCACCTGGCCGAGTACCTGCGCTGGCGCCGCTTCTTCGAGGACTGGGTCGCCGTCAGCCAGACCGCCCGTGCTCTCACCCGGCGGATGAGGGACGAGCGAGCCGAGGCAACCGTCTGCAATCACCTCGGCAACGCACTCCTGCGGGCCGAACGCCCCGTCGAGGCCGTCGAGCCGCTCACCCACGCGGCCGAGCTGTTCCGTCGCGTCGCGGACCCGACCGGAGAAGGCCTGGCCTGGAACAACCTCGGGCTGGCCCAGCGCCGGTCCGGACAGCTCGAGCCGGCCCTGGCCACGCACGTCCGAGCCCGAGACCGCTTCCGAGCCCTCGGCGACCGGTGGAACGAAGGACGCGCCTGGCACAACCTCGGTCTCGCCCTCGACGCGGCGGGCCGCCACCCCGAGGCCGCCGCCGCGTTCCGCCGCGCCTGCGTGCTGCACCGGGAGACGGACCGCATCTTCCACGGGGACTCGCTCAACAGCCTCGGCTGCGCCCTGCACGCGGAAGGCCGAGCGGAGGAGTCCGTCACCGCCTTCCGGGCGTCGCTGCGCATCCGCCAGGAGTACGACAACTGGTATGCCACCGTGCTCACGGCGAACAACCTGGCCCGCGCCCTGGAGAACACCGGCCGGCAGGAGGAGGCGGCGGACGCCCGGGCCCAGGCCGCCGAGGCGTGTGCCCGGGCGGGAACGACCGAGGCCGTCTACGGACACCACCATTGACAGGGCTCGCTGAACGATCAGTCACGGGCTCACGCCAGGGGCCGTTGGACCCGGGCCGGGGAACTGTCGAACATCGTCACTCCCGCGGGTGAAAGATGCACAGGTGGCGGTAAGGAACGGCCGGTTCCGCGCGGGGCCGGGACGAATGACAGACTGACGCCATGGACGAGCGCGCATTCGGTAGGTCTGGTCAACACGCATCCGTCGTCGGTCTCGGCACCTGGCAGCTGGGTGCCGACTGGGGCGACGTCGACGACAAGGAAGCCCTGGCGGTTCTGGAGGCGGCGGCCGAGTCGGGGGTGACCTTCTTCGACACCGCCGACGTGTACGGCGACGGACGCAGCGAACAGACCATCGCCACGTTCCTGAGCGGCCGCCCCGACCTGCACGTGCTGGTCGCCACCAAGATGGGCCGCCGCGTCGAGCAGATCCCCGAGAACTACGTCCTGGACAACTTCCGCGCCTGGAACGACCGCTCCCGCCGCAACCTCGGCGTCGACCGCATCGACCTCGTGCAGCTGCACTGCCCGCCCACCCCCGTCTACTCCAGCGACGAGGTGTTCGACGCCCTCGACACCCTGGTGGAGGAGGAGCGCATCGCCCACTACGGCGTCAGCGTGGAGACCTGCGCCGAGGCCCTCACCGCGATCGCCCGGCCGGGCGTGGCCAGCGTGCAGATCATCCTCAACCCCTTCCGCATGAAGCCCCTGTACGAGGTGCTTCCCGCGGCCCGGGAGGCCGGCGTCGGCATCATCGCCCGCGTCCCGCTCGCCTCCGGCCTGCTGTCCGGCAAGTACACCAAGGACACCGTCTTCCCGGAGAACGACCACCGCACCTACAACCGGCACGGCGAGTCCTTCGACCAGGGCGAGACCTTCTCCGGCGTCGACTACGCCACCGGCGTCGAGGCCGCCGCCGAGTTCTCCGCCCTCGCCCCCGAGGGGTACACCCCGGCCCAGCTGGCACTGCGCTGGATCATCCAGCAGCCCGGCGTCACCACCGTGATCCCCGGCGCCCGCTCACCCGAGCAGGCCCGCGCCAACGCGGCCGCCGCCAGGCTGCCGGACCTCTCCGACGAGACGCTGACGGCGATCGGGAACCTGTACGAGCAAAGGATCAAGGAGCAGGTCGAGGGACGCTGGTAGCCGGACCCCGGCGGCGGGGAAGAAAACGCCGCTCACGGGGTACTCGCCGGGAGAGAAGACCGAACAGTCACTCGAACCGGGGAGGACAGGTGGCAGGCACGGCAGCGGCGGCCGAACGGCGCAGAGGTCGCAACGAGACCGAGGAGGAGCGCGCGGACCGCATGTGGGGGGAGCTGATCCAGGAGGTCCGCGTCGCCCAGACGGGTGTCCAGATCCTCTTCGGCTTCCTCCTCACGGTCGTGTTCACCCCCCGGTACGCGGACCTCGACACAGCGGACCAGGGCATCTACATCATGACCGTCGTCCTGGGCGCCTGCGCGACCGGCGCCCTCATCGGCCCCGTCTCCCTGCACCGGCTGGTCTCCGGGCGGCGGGTGAAACCGCAGGCGGTCAGGTGGGCCTCCCGGATGACCTTCATCGGACTGGTGCTGCTGCTCGCCACCATGACCTCGGCCCTCCTGCTCATCCTGCGGGTGGCCACACACGACGACTACGTTCCCTATCTGGTCGCCGCGGTGGTCGTCTGGTACCTGGTGTTCTGGTTCGGGGTGCCGCTGTGGACCCGGCACCGCTACACGGCGCGCTGACGTCGGTGACGCCGGGCGCGCTCAGCGCGCCGCGCGGGTCCCCGCTCAGTCCGCCCCGCGTGTGCCCCGCAGCGCCGTGATGCAGCTGCCGATGGCCTGCCGGAGCTCCTCCAACTGCTGGACCATGTCGTCCTCGTAGAAGTCCTGGGCGTCGTCGAAGGTCAGTTCCTCGAACGCCTTCGTCGCCTTCTGGAGGCTGCTGTAGAACTTCGTGCGCCGCTCCTGGACCCGCAGCTCGGGATCGGCCTCCACGGTCTCCACGACGAGGCTCTTCAGCGTGTCGTACGCCTCGGTCGCCCACTCGCCGGCGTCCTCGCCCTCGTCCAGCTCGTCGATGAGCGACAGGTGCCGCTCGGCCTCCCGGCGCAGCTCGGCGGGCGCGTCGACGGTCTGCCCGGCCGGGGTCCTGATCCGCCCGGACTCGGCGATCTGGCGGACGTAGCCGATCCGGTCGGCCGAGCGGCTCTCGCTGGCGACGGCCTTCTTCAGGTCGTCGGTGCGCACGACGTCGCGGGCCAGCTCGGTCTGGAGTTCCGGGTCCTCCTTGACGCGGTCCAGGAGGGCGGCGCGGGCCGCGCGGGCGGTCGAGGGGTCGGCGAGGATCGCGGCGCGCAGGGCGGTGGGGTTCTCCGCGACCTCCAGCGCCTTCGTCGGCCGGATGCCCTCCGCCTCGGCGGCCTCGGCGATCGCCGCCCCGCGCTCGGAGGCGGCGCTGGAACGGGAGGCGTAGTACGCCAGCCACACGTCCGCGTCCGGCAGCTCCACCTCCTGGCCCGGCGCCAGCTCCTCGAAGTGCGGGACGAGACCGTCGTCGGCGGCCCGGTCCCACGCCTTGTAGTAGCGCATGACGCGCTCGGGGGAGCAGTCGGCGAGCCCGGCGAACTCCTTCGCCGACACCTTCGGCGTCTCGTCCGCGCCCTGCCCGCCCGGCCGGACGCTGCGCGCCACCATCAGCCCGAAGGCCCACCCGCCGGTCCGCGCGTACACGCCGAACTCGCGCGCGTCGCGCGCCACGAGGTCGGACAGGGGAGCGGGGGCTCCCTCGGCGGACGTCTCGGTGGACGTCTCGGACGGGTCGATCGCCAGGGACACGGACGACTCTCCTCTGCGGACTGCGGTGGGTGGCCGAAGGCCGGCACCGCGCGAGTGCGGACCGGCGCCGGCAGCCTATCGGCGCCCCTGGCGACACCGTGACAGACCCGCGTGCGGTGCGGCGCGCGCCCGTCAGCCGAGGGCGTCCCGCAGCGCGGGCAGCAGCGTCTTCTCCGACCAGTCCAGAAACGCCGGCTGGGAGTCGCCGCCGATCTGCACCAGGGCGATCTCCGTGAACCCGGCCTCGGCGTACGGCCGTACGGCCTCGACGAAGTCGTCCGGGTCGTCGCCGCAGGGGATCGAGGAGGCCACGTCGCCGGGTGTCACGAACTGGGTCGCCGACTCGAAGGAGTCCGGGTGCGGCAGTTCGGAGTTCACCTTCCAGCCGCTGCCGAACCAGCGGAACTGCGCGTGCGCCCGCTTCACGGCCGTGTCCCGGTCGGCGTCGTAACAGACCGGGAGCTGTCCCACGCGCGGCTTACCCGTCCCGCCGTGCCGGTCGAACGCCTCCAGCAGACCGGACTTGGGCTCGGTGGCGATCACCAGATCGGCGAGCCGTCCCGCGAGCTTGCAGGACTGCTCCCCGGAGACGGCGACACCGATCGGCGGCGGCTCGTCGGGCAGGTCCCACAGCCGCGCCGACTCCACGTCGAAGTGCGTGCCGTGCCGGGTCACATGGCCGCCCTCGAAGAGCGCGCGGATGATCTCCACGGCCTCCTCGAGCATCTCGTGCCGTACGTCCACGGCGGGCCAACCGCCGCCCACCACGTGCTCGTTGAGGTTCTCCCCGGAGCCCAGCCCCAGCCGGAAGCGGCCCTCGGACAGCAACTGCAGCGTCGCCGCCTTCTGCGCGACGATCGCCGGGTGGTAGCGCATGGTCGGACACGTCACGTACGTCATGAGGGGGATGCGGGACGTCGCCTGCGCGGCGGCTCCCAGCACGCTCCACGCGTACGGCGCGTGGCCCTGCGAACGCAGCCACGGGAAGTAGTGGTCCGACGTCACCGAGAAGTCGAAACCCACCTCCTCGGCCCGCACCACATGGTCGACCAGTTCACGAGGGCCGGCCTGTTCGGTCATCATCGTGTATCCGATTCGTACCATGCGCCCCGAGTCCCCGACGGGCCGGAGCGGAAACCGGCCACGGTGGCGGACGAAACGGGGCGATGGCCCCGCGGCCCGCGGGGCAGGATGCGGGCATGAGCGTGCGTCCGCTGCCTTCGAGCCTCCCGTCCGCCCAGGGCGTCGACGCCTGCGGCGTCCTCGCTCTCCTCGACGCCGTCGACGCGGCCGAGCACATCGAGCCGCACAGCCTGATGATCCTGCGGCACGGCCGGGTCGTCGCCGCCGGCTGGTGGGCGCCGTACACGCCCGACCGCCTCCACCTGCTGTACTCGATCAGCAAGAGCTTCACGTCCACGGCCGCCGGGTTCGCCGTCGCCGAAGGGCTGATCGGGCTCGACGACCCGGTGATCTCGTACTTCCCGGAGTTCGAGGCCGACATCACCGACCCGCGCAGCCGGGCGATGCGGGTGCGGCACCTGGCGTCGATGGCGAGCGGGCACGAGGCCGAGACCCTCGAGCGGGCGCGTGCGCTCGACCCGGACGAACTCGTCCGCGGTTTCCTGCTGCTGCCGCCGGACCGCGACCCGGGCACGGTCTTCGCCTACAACCAGCCCGCCACCTACACCCTCGCCGCGATCCTCCAGCGCGTCACCGGCCAGTCGCTCACCACGTACCTGCGGCCACGCCTGCTGGACCCGCTCGGCATCGGCGAGGTCGCCTGGCTGACCGACCGGCACGGCCGCGAGCTGGGCTTCAGCGGCCTGCACGGCACCACGGACGCCGTCGCCCGGCTCGGTCAGCTGTATCTGCGCGAGGGCGTCTGGGCGGGGAAGCGGCTGCTGACGCGGGAGTGGATCACCGAGGCGACCCGCGCGCACGTCCCGACGGCGGGGGCCATGGGAGACACCGACCGGCAGGACTGGCACGAGGGATACGGCTTCCAGTTCTGGCGGTCCCGGCACGGCTACCGCGGCGACGGGGCCTACGGCCAGTACTGCCTCGTCCTGCCCGAGCAGGACGCCGTCGTCGCCATGACCGGGGCGACCGCCGACATGCAGGGCGTGCTCAACCTCGTCTGGCAGCACCTGCTGCCGGCCTTCCGGTCGCGGCCGCTGACCGGCCGGGAGGCCGCCGACGCGGCCCTCGCCGACCGCCTGACCCGTCTCGCCCTGCCACCGGCCGCCGGCAAGTCCGCGCCACCGGAGCGGGCGGGGGAGTGGTCGGCCGCGGAGTTCGCTCCGTACGGCGGTGTCCGCGCCGACCGGCCGAGCCTGACCGGCGCCGCCGTCACGGCGGACGCGCACGGCTGGACGCTGACCCTCGTCGAGGAGGACCACCGGCTTGATCTGCGCCCGGGTTCCGGCGGCTGGAACGTGGCCGAGGAGCCGGTGCCCACCGCGGTGAGCGGCGGCTGGACCGACGGCGACACCCTCGCCGTGGACATCTTGTTCCTGGAGACCCCGCACCGTCTGCGCGTGACGTGCTCCCTCACCGGGGGGACGTTCACCGCGCGCTGGGCCACCGAGCCGCTGCACGGCGGGCCGCTGCGCACCCTGCGCGCGCCGCGCCGGGCGGTCTGAGCCCGGCCGGTCCGTCCGGACCGATCGGTCAGTCCGAGCCGGGCCGGAAGGTCTCCAGGATGGTGTCCAGGGCCTGCCGGTTGTCGGCCTTCTTCCAGTCCGCGGCGGGTGTCGTCCAGCGCAGCGAGAAGCCGCGGTGCCCGCCGAGCAGGAGCCCGCGGCCGAAGGTGCGCACGCTGGTGCCGTCGTCGTCGACGAGCCACTCCATGTCGGCCGCCTCGTACCCCTGGTACGTCGTCGCCTCGATCGCGCCGACGCGCCGGAAACCGTACAGCTGCCGCAGGCCGGGCTCGACGGTGTCGCGCCAGACGGCCACCGGGTCCGGGCCGACGCGTTCGCTGTACGTCACCGCGAGGCTGCGCGGATCGCCGTCGGCCCCGAAGGTGACGCGGTAGGCGAGGTCGGAGGGGCGCGAGGTGTCCAGCCGCTTCCAGCCCTCGGGGAGGGCGACGGAGAAGCCCTCGGGCGCGCGGTAGAGGCGGTAGCCGGCCGGCAGGGCGCCGGCGTCGGCCGTCGGGGAGGGGGTCGGCGAGGGGGGCGGCGAGGCGGCCGCGGGGGGTGACGGGGTGGCGGACGAGGGGGTGGACGCGGTCGGGGTCGGTGCCGGGGCCGGGGTGTCCGGGACTCTGTCACCCACGTCGTCGCCGGGCGGCGTCGGGGACGCGGAGGGGCGGGCCTGCGCGCCGCCGGACGACGTCTCCTCGGTGCCCGGCAGCCGGCCGGTCGCGGCGAGGGCGGCGACCGCGACCGTGACGACGGCCAGCGCCGTCCCGGCGGCCACGGCCCGGCCGCTCCACCGCGGACCGACGAGCCGGGCGAGGGCGTACGTCCGCCGTATCCGGGGCGCGGCCATCGCGTGCGGATCCTCGTCGAGGACGCGGGTGAGGGCCTGGCGCACCACCGGCCGGGTCAGCCGCTCCCGCGAGTCCTTGCGCAGCAGCCCCTGCACGGTCGGGCCCAGGGGCCCGGAGCGCAGCGGCGTCCGCAGCGGCAGCCGGTCCACGCCTTTCAGCGTCGTCTCGGGCCGGTCCCGGTCCCGGTACGGCGGCCGCCCCTCGACCATCGTGTAGAGCAACGCGCCCAGCGCCCACAGGTCGGCCGCCGGCCCGATCCGCTCGTCGCGCGCCTGCTCGGGAGAGGCGTACGCGGGTGCCGCCACGCGCGGCGCGAGGGTCGCGCCCGCCAGGCCGAACCCGGTCACGACGACCGGCCCGCGCGCCCGCACGAACACCTGGCCCGGACTCAGCTCGCCATGGGTGATGCCCTCCCCGTGCGCGGCCTCCAGCACGTCGAGCATCTCCAGCCCGATCGCGGCCGTCCGGGCGGGGCTGAAAGCACCCTTCTGCTCCAGGAGCTGGCCCAGGGGCAGCCCGTCGATCCACTCGGTGACGGTCCACAGGGCGCCCTCGTCCGCCACGGCGTCGAGGACCGCGGCGACCCGGCCGGGGCACACCTGGGCCATCGTCTCCGACATGCGCAGCACGCGGTCCGCGGCCTGCCCCGCCTCCTCCGCGCTCTGCCCGACGGGCAGCCCGATCCGGGTCACCAGACAGGGCCGCGTGTCCGCCCCGTCCGCGGCGTACTCGGCGTACCAGCTGACGCGGTTCGTCTCCCGGTGGACGACGTCGAGGAGCCGGTACCGCCCGGCGACCAGCTCGTGCCTGGAGACGTGCGCCTTGACCATGGTCATCCCTCGCTGAACCCCGGAGCTCTCCTTTCGCAGTGGTACGGCTGGAGTGAGGGGATCCGTTCAAAGGAACCGCAACTCCGGCACGATTCCTGTCCTTCATTCAAAAACGGCGAGCATATGTGCGAGAAAAAGAAATTACTTCGGGCGGTCCAGCGGTGTAACCAGCGGTAAACGGTCACCGGCGCGCTCGAACGAGCCCTCGCCCCGCGCCCCGTCCATTTCGCGGCGAGGACCGTCCCGAGATTTTCCTTTCCGGCCGGGAAGGCGGCGCAGTTCCCGGCACGGATCCGGCCCAGTTCCCGGCACGGATCCGGCCCAGTTCCCGGAACCGAGCTCAGCGCAGTCCGAATCGTTCGGCCCAGGAGGACATGTCCGTCGTCGTCGCATTGCCCCCGCAGACCACCAGCCCCAGCCGGGCGCCGTCACCCACCCGTTCCACGACCCGCCGGGCCGCCGGAAGGAGGCAGCCGGCGGCCGGCTCGGTCCACACCTTGGCGTGCTCGGCGAGTTCGGTGCAGCCCCGCACGGCCTCCCGGTCCGGCACCACGAGCACCTCGGTCACCAGGGCGGAGACATGGTCGTACGTCAACTGCGCGACAGCGGGCGCGCTGAGGGTGGTGGAGATGGACGACAGCTCCACCGGCACCGGCCCGCCCGCCGCCAGCGCCGCGGACATCGCCTCCGCGCCCTCGGTCTCCACACCCCAGATCCGCACGTCCGGCCGACGGGCCCGCAGGGCGGCCGCGACACCGGAGATCAGCCCACCACCCCCGACGCTGACCAGCACGTCCGTCACCTCGTCGGCGTCGTCGGCGAACTCCAGCCCCACCGTGCCCTGACCGGCCACGACCACCGGATCGTCGAACGGGTGGACGAGGGTCAGCCCTTCGTCCCGCAACCGGGTCACGAGGGAGAACGCGCTGTCCATGCCGTCGGTCAACCGCACCGACGCGCCCGCCTCCTCGGCGGTCTCGACGGCCCGGGCGGGCGCCGAACGCGGCATCACCACCGTGGCCTTGACGTCGAGGGCGGCGGCCATGACCGCCACGGCGATCCCGTGGTTCCCGCCGCTCACCGCCACCACCCCGGCCGCCCGCTCCGCCTCACCGAGCGAGAGCAGCTTCGCCGTCGCCCCGCGCGCCTTGAAGGAGCCGGTGCGTTGCAGCAACTCCAGCTTGACGGTGACGGGGACGCCGAGCAGCGCGGACAGCCCGGGGCTGGGAAGGGTCGGGGTGCGGACCACGTGCCCGGCGATCCGCTCCGCCGCGGCTTCGATGTCCGAAATGCCGATCAAGACAACCACCTTTCTCCGCGCCGCTCCCGGCGCACCTTCGGCACCCTGTCGTGCGGCACGGACAAGGTCAACAGGGAGTGGACGCCGCAGACGCCGACGCTGTCACAGGTCGCGCCGCACCAGGAACTCCAGCAGCGTCCGCAGGTCGTCCGCGGCCCGCGCGCGCAGCGGCGCGCCGGCGAGCGCCGACTCCACGGCGGCCACCTGCCGGCGCGCCTCGGCGAGCGCCGCCGCACGGCCACCGGCCTCCTCGATCAGCGCGGCCGTCTCGGCGGGGTCACCCCCGGCCTCCAGGAGCAGGGCCAGCCGGCGTGCGGCAGGCACCGGGGACTCCAGGGCTGCCAGCACCGGGAACGTCTTCTTGCGCTCGCGCAGATCACCGTGGACGGGCTTGCCGGTGACGGCCGGATCGCCCCAGATCCCCAGCATGTCGTCGACCACCTGGAAGGCGATCCCGAGGTGCCGTCCGGCTCGGTCCAGCGCGGTGACCGTCTCCGGGGGCGCGCCGCCGAGCACGGCGCCCAGCGCGGCCGCGCAGCCCAGCAGGGCACCCGTCTTGCCCTCTGCCATCGCCCGGTAGGCGTCGGGACCCACCCGGTCGGGACCCGACCAGGGGCGGGCGGCGAACAGCAGGTCGTCGGCCTGCCCGTGCACCAGATCCGTGAGCGCCGCCGACAGCAGCCGTACGCCCGCCGCGCCTCCCGGGGTCGCGGCGAGCGTCTCGACGGCCAGCGCGAACAGGGCGTCGCCCGCGAGCACCGCCGGTCCCGTCCCGTACGCCTTCCAGACGGTGGGGCGGCGGCGCCGGGTCGGGTCGCCGTCCATGATGTCGTCGTGGAGCAGCGAGAAGGTGTGCACCAGCTCCACCGCCACCGCCGCGGCGACCCCGGCCCGCGCGGGCGCCCCGGCCGCCTCGGCACCGAGCACCGCGAGGGCCTGCCGCAGCCCCTTCCCGCCGGACGCGACGACGGGCGCCCCGCCGACCTCGCACCAGCCGAAGGAGTAGGCGGCCATCTCACCCACCCAGGGGTGCAGCCCTTCGACGGCCTCGACGAGGGCGGGGCGCACCAGCGCACGGCAGCAGTCGAGGATGCCGGCGGCGGACGCCGGTGCCCGGCCCGGCCCCGTGGGCGACGCGCCCGCCGGGACGGCCGACGTGGCGACCGTCGTGGAGAACCCCGTCACCGTACGGCCTCCGCACCCGCGCCGCCGGACGCGTCGACGCCGATGCCCAGCTCCTCGTGGGCCCGCGCCACCATCTCCCGCGCGTGCCGCAGCCCTATCCGCTCCAGCTCCCTCGCCAGGTCGGCCAGTTCCGCGGCCGTCTCCGCGCGGTCGCGGCCCAGGCGGGCCAGGGACTTGGCCAGACCGAGCCGGGCGAGCGCCTCCCCGCGCGGCTCGCTCATCGCGGCGAACTCCGCGAGCGCCTGCTCGTAGAGCTCCCGCGCCTCGGCGTAACGGCCCGCCCGGTACAGGACGTTGCCGCGCATCTTGTGGTTGTAGGCGAGCGCGCTGGAGAGGTTCATCGCGCGACACGTCGTCTCCGCCTCCGACAGCAGGGCGAGGGCCCGCTCGGTGTCCCCGTCGCGCACGGAGACGATGTCGGCCAGCCCGCGCAGCGCCCACGCGTGCCCGCGCCGGTCGTCGGCGCGCCCGGCGATCTCGGCCGCCTCCTCGAACAGCGCGTACGCCGTGTCGTAGGCACCGGAGTTGCGGTGCATCTGCGCGATGCCCTCCAGCGCCCACACCGTGTGCCGTGCCTCGCCGCGCCTGCGGGCCTCGGCCAGCAACTGCTCGTGCAGCCTGCCGACGGCGTCGTAGTCGCCCTGGATACGGCCGGTCTCGGCGAGTCCGGCCAGCGAGTAGCCGCGGACGACGACGTCCCCGCCCCGCTCGCCGAGTTCGGCCGCGAGGCCGAGCAGTCGCCGGGCCAGGGGGAAGGCGCCCCGCTGCCGGGCCAGGGTGCCGCCGCTCCACAGCGCCCAGGCCATCGCCGCGACGTCCCCGGCGTCGCGGGCCGCGCGGTAACTGGCCTTCCAGGCCGAGTCCGCCTCCCGCACCTGCCCGAGCCGCCGGTGCGCCTCGGCCACCGCGAGCCCGGAGCGGGCCGCCTCGGCGCGCTCCCCGGCACGCTCGGCCGCCTTCAACTGCTCGGTGCCGACGGCCAGGACGTCGACGAGGGAGGAGTTCACGGAGAGGGCGGTGAGGGCGCCCTGGTACTCGGGGGCGAATGCCTTGCCGTACATCGGTTCCTTTCGACACTGCGTATGCGCGGTGTGTATACACAGTGTGTATAGTGCGCCGGGCATCACCCCGGCCGGGTCGGGCCGCCGGGGTGGCGTCATCTGTTGTCGCCGGTCAAGATGCGGGCGCGGCCAGCGGGGTTGCCTCCTGAGGCGTAGATCACCTCGGGAAGCCGACGGGGCGTCAGGCGCCGAAGAGCTGCGTCCAGTACGTGCCCGCGGGGCCGCCGCCCGCGAAGCCGACGCCGATGTGGGTGAAGGCGGGCTTGAGGATGTTGGCGCGGTGCCCGGGGCTGTTCATCCAGCCCTCCACGACCTCGGCGGGGGAGCGCTGACCGCAGGCGATGTTCTCGCCGATCGTCCGCCGTGCGGACCCGGCCGCGGCGGTCCGGTCCCAGGGCCGGCTGCCCTCCGGCGAGACGTGGGAGTAGAAGGAGCGCGCCACCATGTCCGCGCTGTGGGCCCGCGCGGCGGTGGCGAGCAGGGGATCGAGGCCGAGGGGCCGCAGTCCGGCCCGCGCCCGTTCGCGGTTGGTGAGGTCGACGACCTCCGCCTCCGTCCGCGCCAGACCGGCGGGGGTGAGCGGGCTCGCCCACAGGGCGGTCCAGTAAATGTCGCCGGTGCGTGCCTCCCGGACGTGCGCCACTCCGGTGTGGGTGAACGCCGGGTCGTGCAGGGTGCCCCGGGTCCGGTCGGTCCGCAGGCAGTACGCGACGAACTCGGCGGGCGTGCGGGGTCCGGAGACCAGGTGCTCTCCCACGGCGAGGTACTGGTACCCGGTGGCCGTGAGCCGCTGGTGGACCGAGACACCGTCCACGCCCTCCACGCCGAGCCGCCCGGCACCGGCCATGGCGGCGGCATGGGTCCGGGCCGCGGAGACCAGCCGGGCGTCAACGGCGACGGGCGGGGAACCGGCCGCGGCCCGCGCGGGGTTCACCAGGGCGAGGAAGCCGTCGGGGTCGGGCGCGGACACCGAGGGCTGTACGAGGGTGGGCGCGGACGCGGAAGGCGGTGTGCGGGTGGGGGCGGGTACGCAGGGCTGTGGGAGGGAGCGGGCGGACGCGGAGGCCCTTGTGGCGGTGGCGGTGGGCCGGGACGGGGGCGTGGCGGTGGGCGGCGACGGAGGCGTGGCTGCGTCCTCGGCGACATCCACGCCGAAGTCCCGTGCCAGGCCCGCCAGTCCGTCCGCGTACCCCTGTCCGAGCGCCCGGAGTTTCCATCCCCCGCCCCGCCGGTAGACCTCCGCGAGCAGCAGCACCGTCTCCTGCCGCGGGTGCGGTGGTGTGAACCGGGCGAGCGGGCGGCCCCGCGGGTCGGTGACGTGGAGCGTGGGAACCGGCAGACGGGCCGGCGGTGTGCCCGGGTCGGCGGAGCTGACGACCACCGTCACGCGGGTGGCGCCGGATCGCAGCCTCGCCGGGTCCAGGGTGAGCGTGTCGCCCCGCAGGTGGGCTCCCGGGGCCGTCGGCTGGTTGTAGAACACGAAGTCGCCGTCGCCCCGGACCTTGCCGCTGTCGTCCGTGACCAGTGCGCTGACGTCGAAGGGGCCGGGCACCCGGACGGCCAGGGCGCCGCCCGGGAGGGGCACATTGCCCCCGGGGACCAACTCACTCATCCTGCCGCCCTGATGTCGTCGTGCGGCCCCGTGGGGCCTTGCCCGGGAGAACGGCCGGCAGGACCGACGGGTTCCCGGCCACCGTCGGTCCCTCCGGCCCGCACACCGGGCCCCAAGGTCAGTCCCGTACGGCGGCGGAGTCCCGCGCGGTCGTGACAGCGTCCCGCGCCGTCGTGGCGGCGATGTCCTCCGCCCGCTCGTGGGGCAGCACCGCACCCCTGCGCGCCCCCGCGCCCTTCCCGCAGAACGCGGACTCCAGGGTGCGCAGCATCGTGTTGTGGACGCGCGCGTTGTTGGAGGTGTTGGCGAGCGCGCTCAGGCTGCGCTGCCCGTCCTTCGACGTGAAGGCGTACGTGTAGTAGCCCTGTACGGCGCCGCTGTGCCCGTACACGGAGACCCCGCAGGACAGGTCGCGGCGCCGCAGCCCCAGCCCGTACGCCTGCTTGGTGCCCGCCGGGACCCAGCGCCGCATCTGGGCCAGCGCCCGGGACGAGGTCAGCCGGCCGCGCAGCACCGCCGAGAGGAAGATGTCGAGGTCCCGGGTGCTGGAGATGAGCGCGCCCGCGCTCTGCGCCCAGGACGCCGTCTGCCTGGTCGCGTCGACCAGGGTCGTGGCGGGGGCGTCCGGGGTGAGATAGCCACGCGTGTGGAGACCGGGGATCGCGGTGGCCGGGTGGACGTAGAAGGTGTCGCGCAGCTTCAGCGGCTCGATGATCCGCTTCCGGTACGCCGCGCCGACCGCCTGTCCCGTGAGCTTCTCGATGAGCATGCCGGCGACGACGAAGTTGGTGTTGGAGTAGGAGTAGGCGCCACCGGGGGCGGTCGTGCGCGCGTGGCGCAGCGAGCGGTCCAGCAGCTGACGGTAGGTGAAGACCTTGGTGCGGACCGCCTCGAAGCCGCGGACGGTGTCGGCGAACAGGTCGTTGGTGTAGTCGTACAGACCGCTGCGGTGGCTCAGTAGGTGCCGGACCGTGATCCGGTCGTCGGGCAGGAGCCTCGGCAGATAGCGGTTGACCGGCGCGTCGAGGGAGAGCTTGCCCTGGTCGGCCAGTTGCAGCAGGACGACGGCGGAGAAGATCTTGGTGACGCTGCCCACGCGGAAGCGGTGGTCGGCGCCGAGCGCCCGCTTCGTCCGCCGGTCGGCGACGCCCACGGCGAGCCGGTGGACCGCCCCGTGGTCGTCGAGGCGCGCCATCGCCCCGGGCGCCCCCTGCCGTGTCGCCGTGCGCAGATGGCTCCGCAGGCCGGCGAGGTCCGGTTTCGGCGGTGCGACGGCGGCCGCCGCGGGGCGAGGTGGCGCGTGGGAGGCGTGCGCGGGCACCACCAGCAGGGACAGCAGCGCCATCCCGAGCGCCGTTCCCCGGCGCGCCGTCCGTGAGCCCCTCCTCTCCCGTCTGCGCAGGTCCTTCGCTGTCGCGAGATCGGTCACGTTCACTCGAGGCAACCTTCTTCCGTCCCGTCACATCCCCACGGCCGACGCACAGTTGGTCACTCGCTGATCACTGTGCGGTGAGGTCGGCTCAGTATCGCCGCGAAGGCACCCGAAAGCGACGATTTCGGCTTTACGTGGACATGCTTGGTCCGATCGGGTCGCTCTCCGGAGACTCGATCTCCACGGCACCTCCGGCACGGAGTGCGGGACGGTGAACCGGGGCTGGGCCGCCGGTCACCTGACCGCCGCGGACACGCCGTGCGGCGGGCGCTCACGGCACGACGACAGGGGGTGTGCCCGGGTCCGGGAACCCGGGCACACCCCCTGCCCCTCAACCGGATGCGCCGGATCCCCGGCCCGCGGTTCCGGCGGCCCTACGGGCCCGGCGCTCAGCGGTGCAGCGACCGCGCCCAGTCCGCCGGGACCCGCCCGGCCGGCCCCGGCGCCGGCTGGTCCGCCGGGTGGCTCAGCGGGGGCGCCAGTTCCGGGCCGGACTCGTACAGCTCGTCGTTGTCGTAGTCCCAGAACCACTCCTCGCCCGGCTCGAAGCTGCGCACCAGGGGATGGCCGGTCGCCTTCCAGTGGGCGGTGGCGTGCTGGGCGGGGGAGGAGTCGCAGCAGCCGATGTGGCCGCAGGCCGCGCAGCGCCGCAGGTGGAACCACCAGCCGCCCGCCGCGTCGCACTCGACGCAGCCGGTGCCGCTGGGCGGCACGCTCGGGTCGATTCCGTCGGCGTCGGTCATACGGGCTCCTCGGCGGTGTCGGACGCGGTGTCGGATGCGGGGCCGGTCCCGGGCTCCGGGGCCGTCAGCGGCAGCAGGACCTGGAAGCGGGTGTCGCCCGGCCGCGACTCGACCTGGAGGCTGCCGTGGTGCTTGTTGACGACGATCCGCCAGGAGATGTCCAGGCCCAGCCCGGTGCCCTCGCCGACCGGCTTGGTGGTGAAGAAGGGGTCGAAGATCCGGCTGCGGATGTCCGCGGGGACGCCGGGGCCGGTGTCGCGGAACTCCACCAGCAGCCGGTCCCCCTCCCGCGCGGTCCGCACCGTCAACGTGCCCTCCCCGCCGCAGCTGTTCATGGCGAAGACCGCGTTGTCGATGAGGTTCGTCCACACCTGGTTGAGCTCCGCCGGGTACGCGGGGACGTCCGGCACCGTGCGGTCGTAGTCCTTGACGACCTCGATGCGCTGCCCGATCTTCCCCGACAGCATCAGCAGCGTGCTGTCGAGGAGTTCGTGGACGTCGACGACCCGGTAGGGGGCGCGGTCGAGCTGGGAGTACTGCTTGGCGGCGTCGACGAGGTGGGAGATGCGGTTGGTGGAGTCGTCGATCTCGTCCATCAACAGCTCGGTCTCGACGGTGTAGTTGAGCCAGCCGATCGCCCCCGGCAGGATGTCCTCGTCCACGGCCGCCGCGACCTGCTCCAGCCAGTCCACGTCGAGCCCGGCCTGGACGAAGGCGGGCGCGATCCGCCAGCCCTCCGGGATGCCGTGCTCGTCGAGCCAGTCGGTCAGCTCGTCCTCCCGGTCCGAGGCCTCCAGCGGGCTCAACGCCGGTGCCTTGGCGACCCGTTCGGCGGTGCGCTCCTGGATCTCGATGAGGTCGGCCAGGGCCTCGCGGGAGTAGGGGCCCTGGGCGATGACGGCGAGCTTGTGCCGCATCTTCGCCACCCGCTCCCGCAGCGTCGCGGTGGCCCGTACGGCCGCCGCCGCGGGGTTGTTGAGCTCGTGCGTGAGCCCCGCCGACAAGGAGCCCAGGGCCAGCAGCCGTTCCCGCTGCCCGATGGCCCGCTGGCTGTTCTTCGTGCCGAAGAACAGCCCTTCCAGCAGGTGGGCGGCCATCGGGAACCACTCCTGCATGACGTCCGCGAACGACTGCGCGGGCAGCACGAAGAAGCGGGTCGGCTCCGTCACCCGCATCGAGTTGTTGTAGACCTGCGGCACCCGGTCCCCGAGGTACGCCTGCATGGCTCCCGCGTACACCCCGCGCTGCGAGGTGCGGCTGACCTCGACGTCGTCGCCGCCGACCCGGCGGTACAGCACGACCGTGCCCTCGAGCATCACGTAGAAGCAGGTCGCCGGCTCACCCTCGGTGTACACCGGCCCGGCCTCGAACTTCTCCACCCGCCCCTCGCCGCACAGCCGTCCCAGCTGCTCGGGGGAGAGTTTCTCGAACAGGAACAGGGAGCCGATCTCCCGCGGGCTGCACGGCATGACCTGCCCGCTCACGACTGCTCCAGATACCGGTGGACGAGCATCACGGCCATGGCTCCCTCTCCGACGGCGGACGCGACCCGCTTGGCGGACTCGGCGCGCGCGTCGCCCGCGACGAACACACCGGGGATGTTGGTCTCCAGGTGGTACGGCGGCCGGTCCAGCTCCCAGCCCGCGGGCGGCCGCCCGTCCGGGGTGAGGTCGGGCCCGGCGAGGATGAACCCGTCGTCGTCCCGCAGGACCGTCCCGTCGAGCCAGTCCGTCAGCGGGGCCGCGCCGATGAACACGAACAGCCACTGCGCGTCGACGAGTTCGGTGTGCCCGGTCTGCGTGTCGCGCAGCGTCAGCTGCTCCAGGTGTCCCTCCCCGTGCGCCGCCTCGACGACCGTCCCGGTGCGCACCGAGATGTTGGGCGCCTCGTCGATCTGCTGGATCAGGTAGTACGACATCGACGCCGACAGGTCGGGACCGCGCACCAGCAGCGTCACCGACTTGGCGCCCCGCGCCAGGTACATCGCCGCCTGCCCCGCGGAGTTGGCGCCGCCCACGATGTACACGTCGTGGCCCTGGCAGGAGGGCGCCTCGGTCAGCGCGGACCCGTAGAACACCCCGCAGCCGGTCAGGTCGGCGGTGCCCGGCGCCTGGAGCTGCCGGTACGACACCCCGGTCGCCAGGATCACGCTGTGCGCGGCGATCTCCGATCCGTCGGAGAACCGTACGACGCGCGCGGCCCCGTTCGTCTCCAGTCCCGTGACCTCGCGCGCGGTGAGGATCTCGGCACCGAACTTGGCCGCCTGGCGACGGGCCCGGTCGGTGAGCTGGGCGCCGGACACGCCGTCGGGGAAGCCGAGGTAGTTCTCGATGCGGGAGCTCTGTCCGGCCTGCCCGCCGGTCGCCGACCGCTCCACGAGCACCGTCCGCAGCCCCTCGGACGCCCCGTACACGGCCGCGCCGAGCCCGGCCGGCCCGCCGCCGATCACCACGAGGTCGTAGAAGTCGGCCGTCGGGGTCGTCGCCAGTCCGACGCGGGCGGCCAGTTCGGGCGCGTCCGGCTCGATCAGCGGCGTGCCCTCCGGAGTGATCACCAGCGGCAGCCGCTGCCCGTCCGCCCCGGCCGCGGCCAGCAGCCGCCGCCCCTCGGGTTCGTCGGAGGAGTACCAGCGGTACGGCACCTGGTTGCGGGCCAGGAACTCCCGCACGTCGGAGGAGCGCGCCGACCAGCGGTGCCCGACCACCTTCGTGCTGGGCACCGGCCGGTAGTCGCTCGCACGCCACGCCGCCAGCAGGTCGTCCAGGACCGGGTAGAGCTTCTCCTCGGGCGGGTCCCACGGCTTGAGCAGGTAGTGGTCCAGGTCGACCACGTTGATCGCGTCGATCGCCGCGTTGGTGTCGGCGTACGCGGTCAGCAGCACGCGCCGCGCGCCCGGGTACACGTCCAGGGCCTGCTCGAGGAACTCGATGCCGTTCATCTGCGGCATGCGGTAGTCGGCGAGGATCACGGCCACCAGGTCGCCGCGCAGCTTCAGCTCGCGCAGCGCCCCCAGCGCGGACTCGCCGGACTCCGCGCGCACGATCCGGTACGAGGCGCCGTAGCGGCGCCGCAGGTCACGGGCGACGGCGCGGGAGACCCCCGGGTCGTCGTCCACGGTCAGGATGACGGTCCGCGCTGTCTCGGCGGCCTGTGCCATACGTATACGTCTCCCACCCGAGCGGTTCACGACTCGCCGCACGGCGAACCCCGCGCCGGCTCCCGCCATCGTATGTTCGATCGGTGCCGTTCGCTCCGGGAAGCGGCAGGCGGTGCGTTCCTGGCACAGGCCGGGGCGCGCACGGTCAAACGGGGCTGGGTGTCAGGCCCGGCGCGAGCTCAGCACGCAGAACTCGTTGCCCTCGGGATCGGCCAGCACCACCCAGGTCTGCTCGCCCTGCCCCACGTCCGCGTGCCGGGCCCCGAGGGCCAGCAGACGTTCGACCTCCGCACGCTGGTCGTCCGGGCGGAAGTCCAGGTGCAGGCGGTTCTTGACCGTCTTGCCCTCCGGTACCGGTACGAAGAGCAGTCCCGGCAGGCGGTCCGGCGCCGGCCGGATCTCGTACTCGTCGGGCGCGTCGTTGACCGTGACCCAGCCGAGGGCCTCGGCCCACCAGCGTCCCAGCGCCACCGGGTCGGCCGCGTCGACGTTCACCTGTTCCCATTCCAAGGTCATGCCGGTCAGCGTAGGGGAGACTGGGGCCGGACGGATCGAACGAGACACAGGGAGGCGGCGGGATGACGGGCCCGATCACGGCAGGGGTCGACGGGACGGACGAGAGCCTCGCGGCGCTCGCCTGGGCGGCCCGGGAGGCCGTCCGGCGGGACCTGGCGCTGCGGGTGGTGCACGCCTGGCGGTTCCAGTCGGCCGCGGCGGCCGAGGTGGCGGACCGGGACACGCAGGAGCAGTGGGTACGGGCCAACGTCCGTCAGGCCGTGGAGGACGTCGCCGAACGGCACCCCGGTCTGCCGGTGACCACCGACGTCCTGGAGGGCGACGCGGTCGAGACGCTGGCCGCCGCCGCGGCGGACGCGGAGATGCTCGTGCTGGGCTCACGCGGACACGGCCCGGTCGTCGGGTTCCTGCTGGGCTCCGTCGGGCAGCAGGTGATCGCCGAGGCGACGCGCCCGGTCGTCCTGGTCCGCGCCGGGACCGGGCCCAGCACCGAGGCGGCCGGCCACGACATCGTCGTCGGCCAGCACGGAGCCCCCGAGGACAGCGCCCCCGCGCTGCGGTTCGCCTTCGAGACGGCCGCCGCCCGCGGCGCCACCGTCCGTGCCGTCCGCGCCTGGACGCTCCCGCCGGTGTTCTCCTACAGCCCCGGCTCGCTCAAGCTCCTCGACGAGGCCGGCGGCCTGGAGCCGTACGAGAAGAAGGCGCTGGCCGCGGCCCTCGAACCGTGGCGGGAGCGCTTCCCGGACGTGCCGGTGGTCGAGCACGTGGAGATCGGCAGCGCCGGGCAGGTGCTGCTGTCGGTGGCCGGGCGGGCCCAGCTGATGGTCGTCGGCCGGCGCGCCCACCGCACCGCGGTCGGCGCGCGGATCGGCTCCGTGGCGCACGGCATGCTGCACCACGCGGACTGCCCGGTGGCCGTCGTCCCGCCGGAGTGACTCACTCCGGCACGGTCGGCTCCAGCGTCTCCCGCGCCTTGGGCAGGATCCGCTGGATGTAGTCCTCGACGGCCGTGTCCAGCCCGATGTCGTGCTGCGCCCGCTCCGACAGGTACCAGCGGTGCTCGAGGAGTTCGTGGTAGATCTCCGCCGGGTCCATGGAGCCGCGCAGCTCGACCGGCACGGCCCGCACGGTCGGCCGGAACACGTCCCGCACCCACCGGTGCGCGAGCACCTCGGGGCGGGCGGCGTGGGGGTTCCTCCCGCCCGAGCGAAGCCGGGAGCCCGGGGAAGGGTCGCCGGGGGCGTAGTCGTCCTGGGTCGCCATCCAGCTCTCCAGGTCGTTCAGCAGCCGTCTGGCCTGGTTCTCCTCGGCGTCCAGGCCGGTCAGCCGCAGCAACTGCCGCTGGTGGTGCCCGGCGTCGACGACCTTCGGCACGAAGGTCACCGTGTCGCCGTTGGAGGAGTGCTCGATCTGCATCTCGGCCACGTCGAAGCCGAGGTCGTTGAGCCGGCGGATCCGGCGCTCGATGTAGTGGTACTTGCCCGCCGGGTAGACGGACGTACGGGTCAGCTCCTCCCACAGGCCGTGGTAGCGGGCGCAGATCTCCGTGCCGAACTCGATCGGGTCCACCGACGGGTGCAGCGCCCCGGACGCCTCCAGGTCGAGCAGCTCGCCGCTGATGTTCACGCGGGCCAGGTCGAGGTCGTAGTCGCGCTGCCCGTCGCTCAGCCGCGGGTGCAGGTCTCCGGTCTCGGCGTCGACGAGGTAGGCGGCGTAGGCGCCCGCGTCGCGCCGGAAGAGCGTGTTGGACAGTGAGCAGTCGCCCCACGCGAACCCGGCGAGGTGCAGGCGGACCAGCAGTACCGCCAGGGCGTCCATCAGCCGGTGCATGGTCGCCGGCCGCATGGTCGTCTCGAACATCGACCGGTACGGCATCGAGCCGCCCAGATGCCGGGTCACCAGCACCGACTCCAGCGGGTCGTCGGCGCCGTCGGTGCGCCCGGTGACCACGGCCAGCGGGTCGACGGCCGGGATGCCCAGCCGGTCGAGGTCGCGCAGCAACTGGTACTCGCGCAGCGCCGGGCGCTCGGCGAGCTCCTTCACGGCGATCACCTCGTCGCCGGCGCGGGCGTAGCGCACCACGTGCCGGGAGATACCGCGCGGCAGTGGCACGAGGACCTCCTCGGGCCACTGCTCCAGGGGCAGGTGCCAGGGCAGCTCCAGCAGGAGGGCCGGATGCTCCGGGTTGGTGGCGCTGATCTGCAAAGCCATGGCCCGAACATTAAGGCCTGCGCAGGCACGGCCTCAGGGGCTGTTCAAGGGCCGGGACGGTCCGGTCCGGGGCGGCACGCGTCGCCGCGGCTGCCGGCGGTCGGCCCGTCCGGTACGGCCCCGCCGACACGGAGGTCGACGGGGCCGGCGATCCGCTCCTGAAAGACGCGGCCCGGGACCTCTCGGACACGGGACAGGAGCCGCGTTGCTCGCCCCGGAGGAGCGTGGCCCGGGTCCCTGGCCGTGCCGGTGGAAGTCCCTAACTCGCTCGCTCCCGTGCCTGCCGCGCGGCCTCCCGGACCGGCCCCCGGTGCACGGGCCCGTGGCCGGGCAGGAGGACGTCCGCGTCCAGGGTGGCGATCACGTCCAGGGACGCCACGGCGCGGGCGCGTTCGTGGTGGAACATGTCGGGCAGCAGCTGCGGGCCCTGGATCCGGGAGGTGGGGTGGGCGCTGACCAGTGCGTCGCCGGAGACGAGTGTGCCGGCATCGGGCAGGTGGAAGACCGTGTGGCCGTCGGTGTGCCCGGGAGTGTGCACGGGGACGGGCCGGCCGGGCAGGTCCAGTGGGCCGGTGGCGGCCGGGAAGGGCTCCGGTGCGGTGACCGGGTGCTGCTCGGTGCCGCCGGAGCGCAGCACGTGCACCATCCACGGCAGCACACCGGGACGCCAGGCGTTCCTGAGCACGTCGCCGACGGTCACCTGCTGGAGGAAGTCCCGCCGGGCGTGCGGGACTTCGGACGGGTGGAGGTAGACCGGGGTGCCGTACGTCGTGCGCAGGTACTCGGCGGAGCCCAGGTGGTCGTTGTGGGCGTGGGTGATGAGTACGGCCGCGACCGCCTCCGGTGAACTGCCCACCGCCGCCAGGGAGTCCAGCACCTGCCGGCGGTCGCCCGGGTATCCGGTGTCGATGAGGGTGACGGCGTCGCCCTCGGTGAGGATCACCCAGTTGGTGTTGCTGCCGTGCACCAGGTAGGTGCCGTCCGCCACTTGCCGTACGTCTGCCCGCATGTTCGTCCCGTGGGGTGAGGTCCGTGCTCGACGGGGACAGCAAAGCAGACCGGGACGGGGGTGCCGAGGGCGGGGCGGCACGCGTGACGAACGGGAACGAGGGCGGCGGGCGCGCCGCCGAAGGCGAGCGGGTGGCCACTTCCGGAGGCGGCGGGCCCGCCGGACGGCCGGTCGCGGGCCACTGCACGCCTACTGCACGCCGCGTGGGCGGAACTGGATGCTGATGCGCGGTCCCGCGGCGCGTGTCGACTTGGGTATGCAGTGCTCCCAGGTGCGCTGGCACGAGCCGCCCATCACGATCAGGTCGCCGTGTCCCAGCGGGCGCCGCACGGTGTCGCCGCCGCGCACCGGGCGCAGGAGCAGATCGCGGGGCGCGCCCACGGAGAGGATGGCGACCATCGTGTCCTCGCGGGCGCCCCGGCCGATCCGGTCACCGTGCCAGGCGACGCTGTCGCGGCCGTCGCGGTAGTAGCACAGCCCGGCGGTGACGAAGGGCTCGCCCAACTCGTCGGCGTAGTGCGCGCTGAGGGTGTCGCGGGCCTCTTCCAGCACCGGGTGGGGCAGCTTCTGGTCCGCTCCGTAGAACGCCAGCAGCCGGGGGACGTCGACCATGTGGTCGTACATCTGCCGGCGCTCCGCCCGCCACGGCACCTCGCTCGCCAGCTGTTCGAACAGCAGGTCCGAACCGGTGAGCCAGCCCGGCAGCACGTCGATCCACGCTCCCGAGCCCAGTTCCGTCCGGCGGATCCCGTCGAGGGCGCCGAGCCGCAGCTCGTCGGTCTGATCGAAGAGGGAGCCCTGGAGGTGCCTGGTCATGCCCTCAGCGTACTCCGGAATCGAAAATGTGTTCCCGTGATCGGCTCCTGACAAGGCTTCCCGCCCGTGTCCCTCCCCGGGTTCGAGCGAGAGGTCTTTCGATACACCGATGTATCGGATACATTCGCGCATCGAACGGAGGTGCGACATGGCGGCCGAGCCGACAGCCAGGCGGGTCACCCGGCGCCGCGTGCGCACGCGGGCCAACCTGCTCGACGCCGCCTTCGCGGTGTTCGCCGCGAAGGGCTTCGGGCGGGTCTCCATCGAGGAGGTCTGCGAGGCCGCCGGCTACAGCCGGGGCGCCTTCTACTCCAACTTCGACAGCCTGGACGAGCTGTTCTTCGCGCTCTACCGGCAGCGCGCGGACCTGATCGCCCGGCAGGTCGCCGACGCGCTCGCCGGGGACGGGCCGGACCTCGACGTGCCCGCCTCCGTCGACCGCGTCACCGAGGTGCTCCTCCTCGACCTGGACTGGCTGCTGGTGAAGACCGACTTCCTGGTCCACGCCGCCCGCGACCCGGCCGTCGCGCAGTCCCTGCTGGAACACCGGGCGAGACTGCGCGGCGCGATCGCCGACCGGCTCGCCCGCGCCCGCGGCCACACCGCCCTGCCCGCCGTACTCGGCGACGTCGACGCCGCCGCCCACGCGGTGGTCGCCGCGTACGACGGGGTCACCACCCAACTGCTGCTCGACAAGGACGTGGACAGTGCCCGCGCCTGGCTCAAGCAGCTGCTCACCGCGCTGCTCACCGACGGCAGCGGCAACCAGGAATGAAGCCTCCGGAAGAAAGGGCGACACTCGCCATGGACGCGGACGTCATCGTCGTCGGAGCGGGCCTCGCCGGCCTGGTCGCGGCGCACGAACTCACCAGCAGGGGCCGGCGGGTCGCCCTGGTCGACCAGGAGAACGCCGCCAACCTCGGCGGCCAGGCGTTCTGGTCCTTCGGCGGACTGTTCCTCGTCGACTCGCCCGAGCAGCGCCGCCTGGGCATCAAGGACTCCCTCGACCTCGCCTGGAGCGACTGGCAGGGCAGCGCGCAGTTCGACCGCACCGACGACGAGGACTCCTGGGCGGTGCGCTGGGCGCGCGCCTACGTGGAGTTCGCGGCGGGGGAGAAGCGGTCCTGGCTCTCCGGGCACGGCATCACCCTGCTGCCCACCGTCGGCTGGGCCGAGCGCGGCGACCTGCGCGCCGACGGGCACGGCAACTCCGTACCCCGCTTCCACATCGCCTGGGGCACCGGCACCGGGGTCGTGGAGCCCTTCGCCCGCCACGCCAAGCAGGCCGCCCGCGACGGGCTGCTCACCTTCTACCACCGCCACCGCGTCGACGAACTGGTCCTCGAGGGCGGCGCCGCCCGCGGGGTGCGCGGCACGGTCCTCGCGCCGGACGACTCCCCGCGGGGTGTCTCCTCCAGCCGCGACCGCGTCGGCGACTTCGAACTGACCGCCCAGGCCGTCGTCGTCACCAGCGGCGGCATCGGTGCCAACCACGAGATGGTCCGCCGGTTCTGGCCCGAGCGCCTCGGTACCCCGCCCGCCGAGATGGTCACCGGCGTCCCCGCCTACGTCGACGGCCGGATGCTGGACATCAGCGCCGGGGCCGGCGTCCGGCTGGTCAACCGCGACCGCATGTGGCACTACACGGAGGGCGTCCAGAACTGGGACCCCATCTGGCCCGGGCACGGCATCCGCATCCTGCCCGGCCCGTCCTCGATGTGGTTCGACGCCCTCGGCCGCCGCCTGCCCGACCCCTGCCTTCCGGGTTACGACACCCTCAGCACGCTCAGGCACCTGCGCACCACCGAGGACATCGCCGGACACGACCACTCGTGGTTCATCCTCTCCCGGAAGATCGTCGAGAAGGAGTTCGCGCTCTCCGGCTCCGAGCAGAACCCCGACATCACCGCCAAGGACCGCAAGGCCGTCCTGCGCGACCGCCTCCTCGGCAAGGGGGCTCCCGCCCCGGTGCAGGCGTTCCTCGACCGCGGCGCGGACTTCGTCGTCGCCGACACCCTCGACCGGCTCGTCGACAAGATGAACGCGCTGACCGGCGAGCCGCTCCTCGACGTGGACGGTCTGCGCCGACAGATCCGGGCCCGCGACCTCCAGATCACCAACCCGTACGCCAAGGACGCCCAGGTGCAGGGCATCCGCAACGCCCGCCGCTACATAGGCGACCGCCTCGGCCGGGTCGCAACCCCGCACCGCATCCTCGACCCCGAGGCCGGGCCGCTCATCGCCGTCAAGCTGCACGTCCTCACCCGCAAGACCCTCGGCGGCATCCAGACCGACCTCGACTCGCGCGCCCTGGGCACCGGCGGGGAGCCGATCGAGGGCCTCTACGCCGCGGGCGAGGTCGCCGGCTTCGGCGGCGGAGGCGTCCACGGCTACAACGCCCTCGAGGGCACCTTCCTCGGCGGCTGCCTCTTCTCCGGACGCGCGGCGGGCCGGGCGGCGGCTCGACAGACGGGCTGAGCGCTCGGCCGAGGGGATGGGTCGGCTCAGCCCTCAGCCGAGAGGGCAGGTCGGCCCAGTCACCAGCCGTGGCGGCGGGCCGGTTCCGGTTCTCACTCCAGGTCGGCGGGCCGGTTCCGGTTCTCAGTCGAGGCGGCGGGCCGGTTCCCGTCCTCGGCCGAGGAGACGGGCCGACTGGGCCCTCAGCCAGGCGCGGCGCCCCCGTCCCGTCCTCGGCCGAGGAGACGGGCCGACTGGGCCCTCAGCCAGGCGCGGCGCCCCCGTCCCGTCCTCGGCCGACGAGACGGGACGACCCGGCCCTCAGCCCAGGAGACGGACCAGCACCGCCGCGTGACTGTGCTCCGGCTCCTTCGCGGAGGTCAGCAGCGTCACCTGGCCCTTGCGGGCCAACTCGCGGACGTGATCGAGGAGTTCGGCCGCCTCGGGGGCGGCCAGCTCCGCCTCGTAGCGGTGCGCGAACTCCTCGTACGAGCCTTCGCCCGCGTGGTACCAGCGGCGCAGCTCGGTCGACGGGGTGAGGCCCTTGGGCCACTCGTCGATGCGCGCCGCGTCCTTGGCCAGGCCGCGCGGCCACAGCCGGTCGACGAGGACGCGGACGCCGTCGTCGGGCTCGGGGGCTTCGTAGACGCGGCGCACGCGGACGCTCACGGGCAGGCCTTCCTGCAGACGGTGGGTGGTGCCGGGAGCGTACTGCCGACGCCGACTCGGTACGGTGGGCGACGCGGCGGGACATGACCTGATCGAGGGGGACTCCCGTCCGATCGGCGCCTGGGCGAGTGGCTCCACGCCGAGCAGCACGGCGGCGACAGCGCCCGGCAGACCTCGCCGTCGGACGGGGTGGCGTACAGCGCGTCGGAGCCAGGGCTTCCAGCGCGGCGGTCGTGCCGTTGCCGTGTCGGTGGGCGAGGGCCCGGTCGCGCGGGACGCGGAACGGGTGTCCGGCAAGGAGCTCGGCGGACTGTTCCAGATGGGGCTGTACGCTCGGGGACAGCCCAACACCCCTGAGAACCTGACCAGTTCCTCACACCCGTCGGCCAGGGTCGACCCATGATCAGACACCGCGCCCGTGCCGCGCTGCTCGCCGCGTCCCTCCTGCTCACCGGATGCGGCGGCGGCGCGGCCGCCTCCTCCGGCCACAAGGCCACCGCACCGACCGACTCCGCACGCACCGCCACCCGGCCGGCGGGCACGCCCGCGCCCGACGTCTCCGTGCGGTCGGCCCCGCGGTCGATACCCGGCCTCGGCCCCAGGACACGGGCCGCCGTCCCGGCCGCGGCGCGCCAGGTGGTCGTGGTGACCGGACGCGGCCGCGACTCCCCGCTCTCCCGAGTCGTCCTGTACGAGCGCACCGGAACCGGCTGGCGGTCCGGACCCGTCCGGCCCGCCCACAACGCCCTGCGCGGCTGGACCGACCACCACATGGGCGGCGACCTGCGCTCACCCATCGGCGTCTTCGGCCTCACCGACGCCGGCGGACGGCTGCCCGACCCCGGCACGCGGCTGCCCTACGACCGCTCCGACGGCTTCACCGCGCCCGGCACCGGCTTCGAGGGCGAGCCGCTGGCCGGGTCCTTCGACTACGTGATCGCCATCGACTACAACCGCGAGCCCGGTACGTCACCGCTGGACTGGACCCGCCCGCTGGGCGCGGAGCGCGGTGGCGGCATCTGGCTGCACGTCGACCACGGCGGCCCCACCCACGGCTGCGTGAGTATCGCCGAGGAGCACATGAAGGAACTGCTGCGCACCCTCGACCCCGCTCTCCACCCGGTCGTCGTCATGGGCGACCATGCCTCCCTGGCCCGCTGAGCCGAGCCGCCGGCCGGACCGGGCGCCCGGACCGGCCGACCCGATCCGCCGACCGAACCCGCCGACCGAAGGGGGAACCGCCGCGTGTGCGCACATGTACTGGTTGCCGAGGACGACGAGTTGCAGGCCGAGCTCATCCGCCGCTCCCTGCTCGCCGAGGGCCACACCGCCACCGTCGTCCACGACGGCTCCGCCGCGCTGGAGGCGGTGCGGCGGGACCGGCCGGACCTCGTCGTACTGGACCTGATGCTGCCGGTCGTCGACGGCTTCGGGGTGTGCCGGGTGCTGCGCCGGGGCGATGACATCCCCGTGCTGATGCTGACGGCCCGTGCGGCCGAGGACGACCTGCTGCTCGGCCTGGAGCTGGGCGCCGACGACTACATGACCAAGCCGTACAGCCCGCGCGAACTGATGGCGCGCATCCGCACGGTCCTGCGGCGCAGCGGGCGGGCCGCAGGAGGCCGGCGGGAGGATCCCGTCGTACGGGCCGCGGGGATCGCGGTGGATCCGGCGCGGCACGAGGTGCGGTGCGACGGGGAGCCCGTGGAGTGCACGCCCGCCGAGTTCCAGATCCTGCTCGCCCTCGTCGGCGAGCCCGAACGCGTCTTCAGCCGGCGGCAGTTGCTCCAGTGCACCCGCGGCTTCGACCGCTCCTCCACCGAACGGGCCGTCGACGTGCACATCATGAACCTGCGTCGCAAGATCGAGGCCGATCCGCGCAGACCCGTCCGGCTGCTGACCGTGTTCGGCGTCGGCTACAAGCTGAGCGGCGGCCGTGGGTGAACCGCGCCCGCATACCCCTGCGCAAGCGCCTGCTCGTGCGGCTGCTCATCGCCTCCGTCCTGATCGCCGTGTGCTCGGTGGCCGCGACCGCCTGGCTCGCGGTGACGACGACCACCCGGGCGCTGCGCGAGGAGCAGGGCCAGGCCCTCGCCGACGACATGGACATCCTCGCCCGGCTGAGCGGTCACGCGGCCACCCACCCCGACTGGCGGGGCGTCCAGGCCACCGTGCGCGCGCTGTCCGCGCAGACCGGGCGGCGTATCGCCCTGACCACCGCCGACCGCACCCTCCTCGCCGACTCCGCACCGCGCGGCACCTCCCTGCCGCCGAGTGCCGCCGCCACCGTCGACCCCCTGCGCACCGACACCCACACCGAGCGCGGCGCCCAGCTCAGCGGCACCGACCCGCGCGTGGTCGGCCCCTACCGGCTCACCGCGGCGGAACGCACCCAGCTGGACGCCCTGGCCCGCAAACGGCAGAGCTGCTTCTCCCACCACGGCATCGACACCACCCTCGACCGGACACCCGGCGGCCGCCCCGTCCTGCGGCCCACCGACGACGCCGTCGCATCCGACCACGTGCCCGAACCCTGCGCCGACGGCCTGCTCAACACCCCGACGCGTACCGAGGAGAAGGCGCTGGCCGCGCTCCGGGAGCATGCGCGAGGCTGTCTGACCCGGCAGGGCCTGGACCCCGACACCCCGCTGGCCCTGGGCGGCGTCACCGGCATGGACCTCCGCGACCCGACGCCGGCACCCGGGTTCCTCATCAAGGGGGACGGCGCGTCGACGCGCGCGGCCCGGACCTGCCTCGACGACGCGCGCCGCGCCCAGCTCGACCCGTACGTCGCCCCCGTCGCCGAGCTGTTCCTGGGCGGCGGGGACAACGGCGCGGCGCCCCGCTGGGACCTGTCCCCGGCCAACAAGGCGAAGGTCGTCGGCGCGGCCGGGCTGGTGCTCGCCGTCACCGTCGCCGTGACCGCGGTCGTCGCCACCCGTCTGGTCAGACCGCTGCGCGCCCTCACCGAGGCCGCCCAGCAGCCCCCCGACCGGCACGCGCGCGTGCCCGTCACCACTCGGGACGAGACCGGCATCCTGGCGGAGGCCTTCAACGACCTCGCCGAGCGCAGGGAACGCCTGGAGGCCCAGCGCAAGGCCCTGGTCAGCGATGTCGCCCACGAACTGCGCAGCCCGCTCACCAACATCCGCGGCTGGCTGGAGGTCACCCGCGACGGGCTCGTCGAACCGGACGCCGAGCTGCTTGCCGCCCTGCACGAGGAAGCGCTGGTCCTCCAGCGGGTCATCGACGACCTGCGCGACCTCGCGGCCGCCGACGCCGGGACCCTGCGTCTGCACCGCGAACCCGTGGCCGCCGACGAACTGCTCGCCCAGGTCGCCGCCGCCCACCGCGTCGCCGCCGCCACCGCCGGTGTCACCCTGCGCACCCGGACCGACGGTGTCCCGTGGCTGGACGCCGACCCCGTGCGGCTGCGGCAGGCGCTCGGCAACCTCGTCACCAACGCCGTACGGCACACCCCGCCCGACGGCACGGTCACGCTGTCCGCCCGGCGCGCGGGCGGGCAGGTCGTCCTGGAGGTCGCCGACACCGGCAGCGGCATCGCGGCCGAGGACCTGCCGCACGTCTTCGAGCGGTTCTGGCGCGCCGAGAAGTCGCGCAGCCGCCGTACCGGTGGCAGTGGCCTCGGCCTGCCGATCGTGCGCCATCTGATGACCGCCCACGGCGGTACCACGGAGGCCGCGAGCGCCCCGGGGACCGGCAGTGTCTTCACCCTGCGGCTGCCCGCCGCCGCGACACCGGGGGACGGCTGAGCCGGGAGGGACTGATTTCGTTCCGGCGGGTGCGGGTACCCCGTTGGCCTGACGGTGAAGAGGGAGGAAGAGGGAGGTCACGCCATGAGCTCGTCGGACGACCTGCCGGTCGCACACGCCCTGGCCGACCTGGCCGACCTGATCGAGCGGGAACAGGGGCTGTACGTCCGCTGGTCGCGCGGTCCCGAGACCGACCTCCACTCGGCGTCCAGCACGGACGAGCTCACCGGCGTCCCCATGCCCGGCCTCTCCGCCAACCCCCTGGACATCGAGGATTGGTGGGGGAACCGCTCCCGCACCCTGTGGGTGGCCCGTCGGCTCTACGACTACGCCCACCTGCCGCACGAGAAGGGCCCCGGCGTCCGCCCCTGGGTCCTGGCGGGCCGGGAGGCGGGCCGGGGCCCCGACAACGAGCCGCTCGTGGCCGACGTACGACCCCTGTGCTGGATCGACCAGGGTGTGATCGAGGAGGCGAGAGCCGAGGTGGCCCGCCAGGAGGCCGAGTGGGGACCACTGCGGCGGACCGGCCGGTGAGCGACACGGGCCCGAGTCGCCGCGTGGCCCCGGGTCGCCGCGTGGCCCCGAGTCGGCACGTGGCCCCGGGTCGGCGGGCGTCGCCGCGTCGGCGGGCGGATTCCGTCCGGTGCGTGGCTTCTGTCCCCTACTGTCCCCTACGCGGCTTCGCGGCTTCGACCCGGCGCGGCTCTCAGCCGGCGCGCGGCACTCAGCCGCGCGCCGGCTCGCGTCACGAACTGCGTCGTGCCTTGATGCGCCGCTTGAGGGCGCGGCGTTCCGTCTCGCTCGTCCCGCCCCAGACCCCGAGGGTCTGGTCCGTCTCCATGGCCCACTCCAGGCACGGCTCCCGCACCGGGCAGCGGCGGCACACCGCCTTCGCCTGCTCCGTCTGTAGCAGTGCCGGGCCCGAAGTGCCGATCGGGAAGAAGAGGTCCGGGTCCTCGCGGCGGCACGCGGCATGCTGTCGCCAGTCGTCCATCGAAGTCACCTGCGATCGAGTCGTACGTGCTTTTCCGGATACGTTGCTGTGAGTTGCTCCCGGTCGGGTCACCGGTGGGACGGCAGTGAAACCGCGTCGGACGGAGCCGTGTTGACGCGTTGACTGCTCCCGCACGCCCCACGGAGAGCCGTACGCCTTCGGAGGACCGAGGAAGGGGCGGCGGGTGACGCCTCCGGGTCCGGCTCGCCCGCCCCGGACCACGCGACGGTGGTCGGGCGGGGCGAAGCCTGTCGAAGGGGCCCGCCGCCGGTCTCACCGGCGCAGGGCCTCCGCGGCCGTCGCCGTCACCGCGTCCGCGACCGCCGCCAGCGCCGGTGAGTCCAGCTTCCACTGCTGCCAGTGCAGCGGGACGTCCAGCGGTCGCTCGGGGGCGAGGGAGATCAGGTGTCCGTCCGCCAGCAGCGGCTGGGCCTGCACCTCCGGGACCATGCCCCAGCCGAGCCCCGCGACCACGGAGTCCAGGAACCCTTCCGAGGTCGGCACGGCGTGTCGTACGGCACTGGCGCCCCCGGCGCCGCGGCGCAGCCCGCGGGCGAACGCGTCCTGGAGGTCGTCGCGCCGGTCGAAGGTCATCACCGGCGCCTCGACGAGGGCCTCGGGCAGGGGTCTGCCGTCGAAGTGCCGGGCGGCGAAGCCGGGGCTCGCCGCGGCCAGGTACCGCATCCTTCCCAGGGCCCGCACGGAGCACCCGGTCACCGGGTCGGGCGAGGAGGTCACCGCGGCCATGACCAGGCCCTCCCGCAAGAGCTCCGCGGTGCGCGCCTCGTCCTCGCGATGCAGCTCGAAGCAGAGCCGCGGCTCCCGCGGTACGCGGGTCAGGGCCGGCAGGAACCAGGTGGCGAGCGAGTCCGCGTTGACCGCGACCGTCACGCGTGTCGGCTCCGTGGCGCCGCTCATGCCCAGCTCGGACCGCGTGTCGTGCTCCAGCCGGGCCAGCTGGCGGGCGAACCGCACCACGATCTCCCCGGACTCCGTGGGACGGACCGGCTTCGTCCGCAGCAGCAGCACCCGGCCCGTGCGCTGCTCCAGCGCCTTCACCCGCTGACTGACGGCCGACGGCGTCACGTGCAGAGCGGCCGCCGCCGCGTCGAAGGTGCCCTCGTCGACCACCGCGAGCAGGGTGCGCACCTGGTCGAGGGGAAGATCCGTCATCATGAACGCTAATGATAGGTAAGAATCTTTAGCTGTACCTACGGTGATCGAATCCCTAGCGTGGACGCCATGACCCCCTCCCTCACCGCGGCGGCCGCCGGATTCGGTACCGGTCTGTCGCTCATCGTCGCCATCGGCGCCCAGAACGCGTTCGTCCTGCGCCAGGGCATCCGCCGGGACGCCGTCCTCGCCGTCGTCGCGATCTGCGCCCTGTCCGACGCCGCGCTCATCGGCCTGGGTGTGGCCGGGGTGGGCGCGCTCGTGGTGGCGTGGCCGGGCGCGCTGACCGCCGTCGCCTGGATCGGCGGCGCCTTCCTGCTCGGATACGGGGCGCTCGCCGCCCGCCGGGTGCTCAAGCCGGGCGGCGCCCTGCGGGCGGAGGGGGAGGCCGCGGGCTCACGGCGGCGGGCGGTGCTCACCTGTCTGGCGATGACCTGGCTCAACCCGCACGTCTACCTCGACACCGTCTTCCTGCTCGGCACCGTCGCCGCCGACCGCGGGCCGCTGCGCTGGACCTTCGGGCTCGGTGCCGCCTTCGCCAGCCTCTGCTGGTTCGCCGCGCTCGGCTTCGGCGCCCGGCTGCTCGGCCGCTTCCTGACCCGGCCGACCGCTTGGCGCGTCCTGGACGGGCTGGTCGCCGCCACCATGATCGCCCTCGGCGTCACCCTCGTCGCCGGAGCCTGACGGGCCCTGCTGTCCAAGTGCTGAGTCCGAGTGCTGAGACCGCCTGTCCATAAGGGCGGCGAAACCACAGGAGGTGCTGCGATAGTGACCCCCGGACGCGAAAGATGTATCGAGCAATCAGGAAGCCCGTGGACACGAGCGAGAGCAGCACCCCGCCGGGGGCGAAGGCCGATCCAGGCCCCCGGGAGCACTCCCGACGCGGCTGGCGCCGTTGGGCGATGGACACCCGCCCCCTGCGCCGGCCCGCCTACCGCCGCCTGTGGTCCTCGACGATCGTCACGGCCGTCGGCAGCCAGCTCACCGCCGTCGCCGTCCCCAAGCAGATCTACGACATCACCGGCTCCTCCGCCTGGGTCGGCTACGCCAGCCTCGCCGGTCTGCTGCCCATGGTGCTGTTCGCGCTGTGGGGCGGGGCGGTCGCCGACACCATGGACCGGCGCAGGCTGCTGCTGATCACCAACACCGGCATCGCCGTGACCTCGGTGCTGTTCTGGCTCCAGGCCGTCTCGGGGCTGGACTCGGTGCCGGTGCTCATGGTGCTGCTCGCCGCGCAGCAGGCGTTCTTCGGCCTGAACGCCCCCGCCCGCAACGCCTCCGTCGCCCGCCTGGTGCCGGCCGGGGAACTGGCCGCGGCCAACGCGCTCGGCTCGACCGTCATGCAGACCGGACTGGTCGCCGGACCGCTGCTGGCGGGCGCCCTGATCCCCGTCATCGGCCTGCCCGAGCTGTACCTCATCGACGCCCTCGCCCTGTGCGTGACGCTGTGGGCCGTCGTCCGCCTGCCGTCATTGCCGCCGCTCGCCGGCTCGGCCGTCCGCCGCGCCGGGCTCCGGGAGATCGCGGAGGGCTTCCGCTACATCTCCCGTCACAAGGTGCTGCTGCTGTCCTTCCTCGCCGACGTCATCGCCATGGTCCTCGGCATGCCCCGCGCCCTCTTCCCGCAACTCGCCGCCGAGACCTACGCCCCCTACGGCGAGGGCCTCGCCCTGGGCCTGCTGTTCGCGGCGATCCCCATCGGCGCGGTGCTGGGCGGGCTCTTCTCCGGCACGTTCTCCCGGGCCCGCGGACACGGCTGGATGGTCATCGGCGCGGTGGTCGCCTGGGGCGCCGCGATCACCGGTTTCGGGCTGAGCGGCAGCCTGTGGCTCGCCGTCGTCTTCCTGGCGGCCGCCGGGATCGCCGACATGGTCTCCATGGTCTTCCGCGGAGCGATCCTCCTCTCCGCCGCCACCGACGAGATGCGCGGCCGCATGCAGGGCGTCTTCACCGTCGTCGTCGCGGGCGGCCCCCGTCTGGCCGACGTCCTGCACGGCACCGCCGGCGCCGCCTTCGGCCCCCGCGCGGCCGTCGCGGGCGGCGGCCTGCTCGTCGTCGCCGCGATGCTGGGACTGGCGGCGGCCGTACCGGCCCTGCGCCGTTACCGCGTCTGAGACCGGCGGTGGCCGGCCCGGCGGATCACGCCGCAGACGCGGGGCGTGGCGGGCCCGTCCGAGGGCCTTGTCGTCGGTTGCCGACCGCCCCGCCCTCGGCTGCGCTCGCGCGGGCGGGGCTCCGCCGTGTCGACGCCCTCCTCCGCCCTGGCGGTCCGCGCGCCGCAGGCCCCGCTCGCCGGCGCTGACGAGACGCCGTCGATTCCCCGCGACCTGATCCGCACGACAGGCTCAGAGGGCCCGGCGCCGGCGTGTGCCGTACTGCTCCATCAGCCTGCCGCGGGTCATCTCCAGCCGGTGGGCGAGGATTTCGGCCACGATCCGCACCAGCGACAGGCCGAGCGCCGGATCCTCCTCGCACAGCTTGAGCACCGGCTGCGCCTCGAACTCGTAGGCGCGTACGGGGCTGAAGGCCTCCGCGCCGAAGTCCCACGCGTACGGCGGGAACAGCCAGGACCAGCCGAGCAGGTCCCCGGCGCCGAGACTGGCGACGGTCACCCGCTGCACGGAGGTGACCTGCTGGGTGAGCGAGACGGCCCCGGAGCGGATGACCCAGAAACGGTCGGCCGTGCCGCCCGCCTCGAAGATCCGGGCGTCCTCCGGGAAGGACACCTCCCGGGCGAGGGTCATCAGACGCTGACGCTGGGGCGAGGGGAGGGCGGTCAGCAGTTTCGTCGCTTTGGTCATGGTGCGGGGCTCCTCGCCGGGGACGGGGTTCGGGTCGGTCCGCGGATGCGTTCCCGGTCTCCCTCTCACCCATTTCAGCCGCTGGGGACGCCCTGGGCACCTCGGCGGACGGAGAATCCGACGACGGACAGGGAAAAGCCCTGGCTGGACGGGGGAAGCCAGCCAGGGCCGCCAAGGGTGGTGTACGGAGGAGCAGCCTCGACCCCGCCACCACGTATGGATGAACCGTAAACCATCCTCGGAGGTTGTGCGTAGCCGAAACCGGGTCACGTGACCGGTTTCACTCTGTCGTGCTCCGCGGTTCCTCGCAGCGCGCCGCATCCCCTCACTCCGCATCCCCTCACTCCGCGTCCCGGGTGACGACCCTGATCGTCTCCAGCTCCGGGTCGGTGGGGTCGGGCAGGTTCATGCCCGCCTCCTTGCCCGTGCGCAGGTACCTCAGCACGGGCTCGGTGAGCCGTTCCCCGGGCAGGACGGCGGGGATCCCCGGCGGGTACGGCGTGATCATCTCGGCGGCGACCCGGCCGGCCGCCCGGGACACCGGCACGTGCTCGGCCGGCCCGAAGAACGCGTCCCGGGGCAACATCCCCTGTGCCATCCGCAGTTCGGCCGGATCGGGCACCTCCGTCCGCGGTGCGGGCCGCAGATCCGGCGCCGCGTGGGCGAGGTCCTTGAGGGCGGCGAGCAGTTCGCCGGTCGTCTCCCGGTCGTCGGCGTGGGTGATCTGGGCGCCGATGCGGCGGTGGTCCGACAGATGCATGTCCAGGGCCCGGTGCTCGTGCAGCCAGTCCGCGGCCTGGAAGCCCGAGATGCCGAGCCCGTCGAGGTCGATGACGACCGGCAGTGGGTCGAAGTCGTCGGCCAGTCCCGGACCACAGAAATCGTCCCGGCCGTTGACGTGCATCCCGTCGATCTGCTCGACGGCGGCCCGTACCTCGGCCGCGAAGTCCAGTGCCCCGCCCATGAGTTCCTCGCCGTGCAGGCACATCTGGCGTCGCCAGCCGTCGAGCCCCGCGTACAGCAGCACCGAGGGGCTGGTCGTGCCCAGCAGGTCCGCGCGCGTCTTCAGCAACTCCGCCGGGACGAGGTCGCCCTGTAGGTGGAAGACGGAGCCCTGCTCCAGACCGCTGCCCATCTTGTGGATGCTGGTCACGCAGATGTCGGCGCCCGCGTCCATCGCCCAGGACGGCAGAGCCGGGTGGAACGGCAGGTGCGCCCCCCACGCCTCGTCCACGATCAGCGGAACCGAACGGCGGTGGCAGACCTCGGCGATCGCCCGCAGGTCCGCGGTGGCGCCGTACGGCGTCGGGCTCGTGACCAGGGCGCCCTTCGCGTCGGGGTGCACCTCGAAGGCCTTCGCGAACTTCTCGGCGGACGGCGGATGCGCCAGGTGCCGCTCGGCGTCCCAGCGGGGCTCGACCCAGACCGGCTCGATCCCGGACAGGATCAGGCCCGACACCACCGACTTGTGCGCGTCCCGCCCGATGAGCAGCTTCTCGTGCGGACCGGCCACCGACAGCATCGCCGCCTTGACCGACAGGGAACTCCCGCACGTCGAGAAGAACGTGTGGTCGGCGTGGACGGCGTCCGCCATCAGCTCCTCGGCCCGCTCCAGCACCCGGCCCCGCGTCAGCCGGTCGTCGAGCCCGCCCGACGCCAGCACGTCACCGAGGAACACCGCGTCACCCAGGACCGCCCGCACCTCGGGATCGGCGCCGCGGGCCTGCTTGTGCCCCGGCGGCGAGAACGCCAGCCGCCCTTGGCGGTGGTAGTCGACGAGGGCTTCCAGTACCGGTGCGCGGGTGTGGTCGGCTGTCATGCGCATCGTGTTCCCGCAGGCCCGGCCACCATGCCCGCGGCGGGCGGAGGACCTGGTCAGGGCTGCGGAGTTCCGGGGCAGGACGGCTGGCAGGACGGCTCCGCGCGGCCAGGACGGCTCCGCGCGGCCAGCACGGCTCCGCGCGGGCAGGTCGGCTCCGCGCGCCGAGCCGTCCCCGCCTCCGGCCGCCCGCGTGCCCGTCGTCAGGGCTCCGCGGGGTGGTGACCCGGCGTCAGGATCTCGTCCACGACGTCGAGCACCGCCTCGTACGACAGGGCCCGCACATGCGCCTCACGCGCGGCGTCCGGGTCGGTCCGTCCGAGATCCTCGCTCCTTGCCCGCCAGGTCCGCAGCTCCTCGCGCGCGCAGGCCCTGGCGCGCTGGATGCGGCGCAGCAGTTCGTCCGAGTCCACGACATCCGTCATGCACTCCGCGTACCCACGCCGGGCGGGTCGATGGCATCCGGCAGGGCACCATCCGCGCCACGCCGATCGAGACGCCCGGAGATGTCCGGAAGATGCCCGCGCGACAGGTTTGACAGGGCCATCGAGGGCCAGCCGAAGACAGAGGGCCGCGCCGTCCGGCAGGGAGAGGGCCGGGCGCGGTCGCGGAGCCGGGCGAGTCCCGGCCGAGCCGCCGGTCGTCATCGGCGGAGCGGTTCTTCACAACAGCAGGGACCGATCGGGCATGCGGCGAGCAGCCGGCCGACCCGTCGGCCCACACCAGTCGGGAACCATACAGGGGAGCGAAAGGATGCGTGTCAATCACTCGACCGACCGCACGGACGTACCGGACGGCCCGGTCCGGTGCGAGGGGCATCTGCCGTGCCGGCCGTCGGACGTCCGTACCGCCATACGGCGCGCGGTCGCCGGGCGGTGCGGGGCCACGGGCTGTCCCTACGACGAGGAGGCCCTCTCCGACGCCCTGCTCGTCGCCTCGGAACTCACCACCAACGCCATCCTCCACGGCGGTGGCGTCACCGGCTTCGACGTCGACGTCGACGGGCAGGCCGTGCGGGTCTCCGTCAGTGACCGCAGCGACCGGTTGCCGGTGGCCTCCGACCCGCTCGACGAACGGGGGCGGCGCCGCACCGGCGGACGCGGCTGGCCGATCGTCTGCCGGCTGGCCCAGGACGTCCGGGTGTCCGACCTGCCGTCCGGTGGCAAGCGCATCACCGCTGTCGTGCCCGTGATGTGAGACCGCCCGTGTTCCGCAACGGAGCCGCCCGTGGCCCGCATCGCGTGCCCCGGGTGGCCGGTGCCGTGGCCGTCCTGTGTCCGCACCCGCGGCCGTCGTGGTCCCGCACCCCGGTGATCCGGCCCGGCACCGCGGCCGTCATGCCGTGGCACCGCGGGTTGTCATGTTCGGTGCCGGGCTGTCTCCGCCCGGGGCGGTCATGTCTCAGCACCGTGCCTGTCATGCCGTGGTACCGCGGGCTGTCGTGCTCGGCGCCGGGCTGTCTCCGCCGGGGGCGGTCATGTCTCAGCACCGTGGCCGTCATGCCGTCGCACCCTGCCGGTCATGCCGGCGCCGCGGTCGTCGTCCCCTTCCGACCGGCGGCGACGGCCTCTCCGGGCCCTGAGGAGCGCCTTTCCGGCGGGTGGAGTTTGTTCCTCCGGGGGGAGGGCAGACGGAGGTTCGTGCTTCGGACCGGAGGCGCGCCAATGGGAGCGGCATCGCTGCTCCGGGGCGCTCCGTATGCCCCGGTCGACAGTGGCCCTTCCCTGGTCAATCCCTGAAACGACCGTTCAGGAGCGATTCCGCATGCTCATCGACATGTCGACAAGCCGTCCTGCTACGCCCGCCACCACCACGTCACGCCGGACCCACGACGACGCTCCCGACACCGCACAGCTCTTCGCCCGCCTCACCTCCCTGGAGGAGGGACCCGAGCGGGACGCCGTGCGCGACGAGATCGTTACGGCCTGGCTGCCCATGGCCCACCGGATCGCCGGCCGGTTCCGCGACCGGGGAGAGTCGATCGAGGACCTTCGACAGGTGGCGGCGCTCGGCCTGGTGAAGGCCGTCGACCGCTTCGACCCGGAACGCGGGGCCTTCGAAAGCTACGCCGTCCCCACCATCACCGGCGAGATCAAGCGGCACTTCCGGGACCGCATGTGGGCACTGCGCGTGCCCCGCCGCGTGCAGGAGCTGCGCAACAAGGTGCGCCTCGCCCGCCGTGAACTCGCCCAGAACCCGGGGGCACCCGAGCCCTCGGTCGCCGACATCGCCGCCCACACGGGCCTCACCGAGGAGGAGGTCGGCGCGGGCCTGGAAGCCCTGGAGAGCTTCAGCACCCTGTCGCTGGACGCCGAACTCCCGGCCGGCGACGACGGCTACAGCCTCGCGGACACGCTCGGCGGCCCCGACGCCTCCTACGACATCGTGGTCGACCGCGAGTCCGCCAAGGAGAGCCTGCGCCGCCTGCCGGAGCGCGAGCGGGCCATCCTCTACATGCGCTTCTTCGAGGACATGACCCAGAGCCGCATCGCCGACCGCCTGGGCATCTCCCAGATGCACGTCTCCCGCCTGATCAGCCGCAGCTGCGCCCAGGTGAGGGAGGAGGCCCTCGGCCGCCCGGGCCGCCGGAGCTGAGACCGCACAGAAGCCACCACCGAAGCCCCGCGCACGTTCCCATTCGTCACGGACAAGGAGCACACCGCATGCTGATGCCCCACCCCGCCGTCCTTCGCCGCCTCGTCGACGAGTACGAGGCCGTGACGGCGACCGGATCCGTAGAGACCACCGGATCCGCGGAGACGAGCGCGCGGGCGCAGGACCTCGCCTACACGCTGTGCGTCTCCACCGGCACGCGCGACGTCACCCTCGCCCTGGAAGCCGCGCGCCGCTGGCTCGCGGCGGCGGCCGACGCCGACGCGGCGACCCACCGCCGCACCGACGAAGGACCGCACGTGTACGCATGAGCGCACCGGCCGGGCGCCCCACCGCGGCAGGACACCGCGGTGGGGCGCCCGGCACGTGTGGACCCCGGAGCGGCCTGCGTCGTGTCGCGCCGAGAAGTCGTCCCGTCGCCGTGTGTGCCGGGCCGGAGCCGGGGCATTCGGATTTCCAAGTCTTCCGGGAGGTCAGATGAACGCGAGTGTCCTGGCGAGCAACGGCAAGGCGGAGGCCGAGCGCGCGGCACGGGGGTCGGGCACCAGATGGTCCGCCAAGGCCGGGCTCTGCGCACGCGGCGTCATTTACCTGCTGGTCGGGGCACTGGCCCTGCAGATCGCCTTCGGTGACGACAAGAGGCAGCAGGCCGACCGTCAGGGCGCCCTCGCCGAACTGTCCGAGAAGCCGTACGGTTCCGTGCTCCTGTGGGCCCTGGGCATCGGCCTGGTCGGGATGGCGTTGTGGCGGCTGTCCGAGGTGGCCTTCGGCTCGGTCGGGCCCGACGGCCGGAAGGCGAAGAAGCGGCTGCTGGCGCTCGTCCGGTGCGGCTTCTACTCGTTCGTCGCGTACTCCGTCCTCGCGTTCGCCGCGGGTTCGGGCGGCGGCGGGGGCGGTTCCAGCGACGAGCAGTCCCGGGACGTCACGGCCCGGCTGCTGGAGGTGCCAGGGGGCCAGTGGATCGTCGGCGCGGCCGGCGCCGGGATCGTCGTCGCGGGTCTCTGGATCGGCGGCCGCGCCCTGATGCGCGCCTACCGGGACAAGTTGCGGGTGGGGGAGATGTCGCGGGGCGTCCGCCGCCTGGTGGACGTCACCGGCGTGGTCGGCGGCGCGGCCCGCGGCCTGGTGTTCGCCGCCGTGGGCTCCTTCGCCGTACGCGCCGCGGTCGACTACCGGCCCGACCAGGCCAAGGGCCTCGACGACACCCTGCGCTCCTTCGCCCGCACACCCGCCGGGCCGGGGCTGCTGGCCTGCGTCGCGGCAGGGCTCGTGCTGTTCGGGCTGTTCTCGTTCGCCATGGCCCGCTGGCGCAAGGTCTGAACGTGCTGCTGTGGGGGAACCCGGGGGGAATGAACGAATCCGAGTTCCCGCCGGACGGACGACCCGTGGACATGTACCTCGACCTCCTCCGCGTCCGTATGGACAGCGAGGACTACGAGATGCTGCTCAAGGTCGTCGCGCCCGCGCTGCGCGCCCTCGACGAACAGTCCCCCGAGACCCTCGACTTCGCGCTGGATCCGCAGGAGACGGAGGACCTGCCCCAGGAGATCCGCGACGAGGCCGCCCTGGTCATCGCCACGGCCGTCACCGGCCGGCTGGACAACCAGCTGGTGGAGATCCACGTCGACGGAACCGGCCCGGTCCGGGTCGTCACCGACGCGGTCACCGCCTCCGATCCGGCCCGCCTCGCGGAGATCGCCGGATGCATCCGTCAGCGCCAGAGCGACACCGACGAACTGCGCGGTATCGCCGCGGCCAGCGGCCTGCCCACGGACTTCTGACCCCGCGAACCGGACCCCGCCCGCGGACTTCCGACCCCGCGGGCCGGGCCCGCTCACGGGCTTCCGACCCGGCAGACCGGGACCCGCCCGCGGCATGGTGAACCATGCCGCGGGCGGCCCTGTCCAAGGCCGGTTTCCGGTCGGCTCGAACACCGTGTGGGCGATGCGCCCCGGCAAGGTACGGCTCCCGGTGCGGCGGCCACTTCCGACCTCCCGGACGCGGACCCGCCCACGGACTGCCGACCCCGCGGGAGGCCCCCGCACCACCCCGCACCTGCCCACAGGCGTCCGACCCCACGGTCCGGCTGCCGGACCATGGAAGCCTCCGCCCGGCGGGCCGCTCAAGGCCTCCGCCCCGCGGGCCCCGGTCAGGGTCTCCGCCCGGCACCTCGGTCAGGGCCTCCGCCCGGGTCTCGGTCCCGGGTCTCCGCGCTCGGGTCTCGGTCCCGGGTCTCCGCGCTCGGGTCTCGGTCCGGAGTCTCCGCGCTCGGGTCTCGGTCCGGAGTCTCCGCGCCCGGCTCTCCGCCCGAGTCCCCGCGCCCGGCTCTCGGTCCCGAGTCCTGTCCGGGGCCGCGATTCCGGGCCCCCGCCCCGACTCACTGCCCGCCCCACTGCCCGGGTCACTGCCCGGGCTGTGTCACCGGCACCCTCAGCGGTCGGGCCAGACCGACCACCGCCTCGTCGAGGCGTTGCAGGTGCCGCAGTACCCGGTCGGTGACGCGGCCGTAGCGTGGCGTCCCGGCCACACCGGGCTGGAGGAGCGAGGCGATGCTCGGCCCGGTCCGCACCTCGTCGGTGCCGCGCTCGTCCGCGACGTGCGCGGCGATCGCGGCGATGTTGTGCAGGATGCGCCGGCCGGCGGTGCGCAGCCGCGGGTCCGCCGCGATCGACGGATGGCTGGGCAGCAGCTCGGCGGTGGCCGCCAGTGACCGCGCGTGGTACGCGCAGGTCTCCAGCAGGGCGACGACGTACCGGGCGGTGTCCCGGCGGGTCCGCAGCGGCGTGACCGGATGCATCAGTGGCTGCGTGGCCGCCCGCAGGTCGGCCAGCGCCTGGTCCAGATCGCGGGCCCGGTCCAGCAGATCGGCCGGAGGGCCTCCGCTGAGCTGCTCGACGGCGCCCTCGGTGACGTCGGTCAGCCGGTCCAGCACGGTCCTCAGCAACTCGTTCGTCCGCCGGTCGGTCCGCACCGGCAGCACCAGGGCCGCCGCCACCACCCCGCAGGCCGCCCCGAGCGCCGTCTCCTCCACGCGCAGCACCAGCACCGACAGGCTGTAGGTGTGCAGCAGCGTGTACAGCACGCCCAGCGCCGCGGTGACGAAGAACGACATCAGCGTGTGCGACAGCGGCGCCGTGTAGAACATCGCGAACACGCACAGCAGGACCACCGCGAACGCCGTCCACGTGTGGTGACCGACCAGCCCCGCGAGCACGATGCCCGCGATCACCCCGAGCACGGTCCCCAGCAGCCGCCGGTAGCCCTTGACCAGGATCTCCCCGGTCGAGGCGGTGTTGATGAACACGATCCAGCAGGTCAGCACCGCCCAGTACCAGCGGTGCGCGGACAGCAGCTCGCCGCCGATGATCGCCAGCGACGACCCGACGGCGACCTGCACGGCCGCCCGCGTGGTCGGCCGCCGCAGCCCCGTGTCCTCCTCGGTGTCCACCTCCGTACCGTCCCCGCCGATGGCCGCGTCCTCCGCGTCCAGCTCCTCCCGGGAGCGGGCCGTCTCGGGGCTGTCGTCCGACTCGTCCTGCGGCCCGTCGAGCGCGATCCGCAGCCCGAGCACCGCCCGGGCCGCCTCACCGACACCCCGGAAGACGTCCTGCACGGCCGGGGACGCGCTCGGCAGGTTCTCCTCCTCGCGGTACCCGAGCAGCCGGTTGCGCACCTGGGCCAGGCCGGTGCCGTCGGCGACGGGATGCCGCACCAGCAGGCGCAGTGCCCGCAGGTCGCGGCGCAGGACGTCGGTCGCCTCCTCCCGCACCGGCAGCCGCCCGCTCTCCGGGACCGGTGCGCCGGGCAGGTGCAGGGTCAGGGTGTCCGCCCGCTTCGCGCTGCGTGCCGTGAGCAGCAGCAGACCCAGGCGTTCGGCGGCGATCTCGGCGTCGGCGATGCGGCGCTGCACCAGCCGGGCCGTCGACTCGTCCGGGGTGCCCTCCTCCAGCCGGCTCTGGATCATCATGGCCGTCTCGTGCAGCCGGGCGGTGCCCTCCCGTACGTGCTCCAGCGCCTTCTCCACCTCGTCGGGACCGGCGTCGAGCAGGTGGAGCTGCGCGTCCAGCAACTGTGCCAGCCGTGCCCGGAAGGCCTGCCGCAGCCGTTGCAGGACCCCCGCCGACGTCTGCGGCACCAGCACGAACCGCGCCACCGCGCTGCACGCGAACGCGACGGCGATCGATCCCCAGAAGCCGGGCAGCGTCGCACGCGTGGCGCCGACGAACAGGGACAGGAAGTAGACCTGGAAGCCGATCAGGCCGAGCGCGGTGCCCCGGTCGCCGAACCGGCGGCCGTACACCGCGCAGAAGATCAGGACGACGAAGACGACGTCACCGACCACCACACGGGAGCTGAGCAGCGCCGCCAGCGAGACGGAGGCGAGCGCGACCGGCAACCCCAGCGCCAGGGTCACCGCCTGCGGACCCCCCTGCTTCTCCCGGATGGCGAACGTGGCGACCATCGCCGCGATGGCCCCCGCGACCAGGTGCGTCACGTTCGCGCCCAGCAGCGAGAGCACGGCGAGCGTCAGGGCGATGGCGCCCACCGTCCGCAGCCCGGCCGTCAGCCGCAGCAGCCCGGGATCGGACGCCGCGACCCGATCCCGCAACCCCGTCCCGAACGACCGTGCCGCCGCCTTCACGCCGCCGTACTCTCTCCCGCGTCATCTCATCCGGCTTCGGGGCCCGTGCCCGCGCCGCCCTCCACCTGCGCCCGCACCTGCTCCGGCGTGAGGTAGGTGTCGGTGTACTCGAAGTCCCTCAGCTTGGCGGGCCGGCGCGCCTGGAAGCCGGTGCGGACGAAGTCGTCGCCCGCCAGCGCGTTCAGCGTCCAGTTCGTCAGCACCCGCGCCTTCGCCACGCCCGTGCGCAGCGCCGACCAGTGGTAGCCGCGGGCGACGGCCTGCGCGGGCAGTCCCCGCAGTTCGATGCCGAGCGGCTTGGAGACGGCGTCGGTGCCGCCGAGGTCGACGACCAGACCGAGGTCCTTGTGCACGTACGGCTTCATCGGCCGGCCCCGCAGGGTGGCGAGCACGTTGTCGGCGACGACCCTGCCCTGCCGCATCGCGTGCTGTGCCGTCGGCGGGCAGACCGCCCCCTCCTCGCCCTTGGCCTCGTCGGGCACCGCGGCGGCATCCCCGAGCGCGAACACCCCGTCGTGGCCCGGCAGGCACATCTGCGAGGTGACGGCCAGGCGCCCGCGGACCGTCTCGGCGCCGAGGGTGCCGATGAGCGGGCTCGCGACGACGCCCGCGGTCCAGATCAGCGTCCGGGTCGGCACCACCCGCCCGTCGGTGAAGGTGACCTCCTCCGGTCCGGCCTTGGCGATGGACACCCCCAGCGAGATCTCGATCCCGCGCCTGCGCAGCACCTCCTGCGCGCTGCGGCCGAGCTTGTCGCCGAGCTCCGGCATCAGCTTCGGGGCGATGTCGATCAGGTGCCACTTGATCAGGTTCGGGTCCAGCCGGGGATAGCGCTTGACCGCGTTGTGCGTGAGCAGTTGCAGACAGGCGGCCGTCTCGGTGCCGGCGTAGCCGCCGCCGACGACCACGAACTGCAACCGGGAGGCCCGCTCGGCGGGGTCCTGGCTGGCGTCGGCGAGGTCGAGCTGGGAGATGACGTGGTCGCGGATGTAGGCGGCCTCGGCGAGCGTCTTCATCCCGAAGGCGTGATCGGTCAGGCCCGGGATGTCGAAGGTCCGCGTGATGCTGCCGGGCGCCAGGACTATGTAGTCGTACGGCTCGTTGACGATCTCGTCGGTGATGGTGCGGATGACGCAGACCTTCGACTTCAGGTCCACACCGATCGCGCCGCCCGGGATGATCCGGGTGCGGTACTTCTTGCTGCGGCGCAGCGAGAGGGCGATCGACTGGGGCGTCAGCACCCCGGAGGCGACCTGCGGCAGCAGCGGCAGATAGAGCTGGTAGCTGAACGGCGTCACCAGGGTGACGTCGGCCTCGTCGGGGGAGAGCTTGCGTTCCAGACGTCGAACGCACCCCACTCCCGCGAAGCCCGCGCCCACCACCAGGATCCTGGGTCGTGTCACGATGTCCATCCCTTTCTGCGGCTCCAGGCGGTCTGCCTCGACGTCATGCGCGTGCCCGCCGGACGGCCCCTTCGCACCTGATCGATCCCGCCGATCCCCACGATCCCACCGCGACCGGCGCGGTTGCGCCACCCGGGCGACGCAAGCAGACGAACGTTTCTCCTGTGGCCCGCGTCGTACCCGCAGAACGGCCCGTGTACGCCCGGGTCCTTCGGGTAGCCCGACGTACATGACAAGTGTGGTGGCCGGAGGGTAGTGACGTGCGGTGCGTGGAGGGCTCCGACGACGGCCGGCGGGAGAGCCGGGAGGCGACGGCCCGGCGGGTCGTCGACGCGATGGAGAGCCTGGTGGCCTGCTGGCTCGCGGCGGCGGAGGGGGCCACGCCCCGGCTGCCGGACCGGCAGTTGCTGGCCCTCAGAACGATCCGGCGCCGCCCGGAGCTCAACCTGACCGCCCTCGCCGAGGACCTCGGCATCGGCCTGCCCACCGCGAGCCGCCTGTGCGACCGGCTGGAGGCGGCCGGGCTGCTGGAGCGGACCGTGCAGCCGCGCAACCGGCGTGAGGTGCAGCTCGTGCTGACCGCCTACGGCCGACGCGTCCTCACCGACGTCACCGAGCGGCGTGTCCGACGGCTGGCCGCCGTGTTCGAGGGCATGACACCGGTGCAGCGCACCGCCCTCGAGCACGGTCTGTTCGCCTTCCGGCAGGCGCACGCCCACGGCACGGACGACTGACCGCGCGTCAGGAACCCACGGACACCCGCGCCGTCCGACTGTCGATGTGACACAGCAGCAGACAGACGTCGTCGTCGCGCTCGGAGTCGCTGAGCAGCGGGTCCAGGATGCGCTCCGCCGAACCGTCCAGGTCCGCGTCCAGCTCCTCGGTGCGGAACGCGCCGAGCGCCGCCGCGAGCCGTTCGATGCCCGGGTCTATGCCCTGGGCGCGCCGCTCGACCAGCCCGTCCGTGTACAGCGCCAGCGTCGAACCGGGCACGAGGGGCACCGTGTGGTCGGCGATCTGCTGCCGCAGCGGGATGCCGAGCATCGCCCCCGGCTTGGCGTCCAGCGTGCGCACCCGTCCGTCCGGGTCGCGCAGGACGGGCGGCGGATGTCCCGCGGCCGCCCACGTCAGGACCGGTTCGCCCGGCTGGAAGCGGGCGATCACGGCCGTCGCGTACAGGTCGGGCTGAAGATGGTGCAGGAAGGTGTGCAGCCGGGTCAGCAGGACGCCGGGGCTGCCACCGTCCACCGCGTAGGCGCGCAGCGCGGTACGCAGCTGGCTCATCATCACCGCCGCGTGCAGCCCGTGGCCGGTCACGTCGCCGATCACGGTGATCAGGCTGCCGTCGGGCTGCCGGAAGGCGTCGTACCAGTCGCCGCCGATGTTCAGCCCGTACGTCGCGGGCAGGTAGCGGGCCGCCAGCCGCAGGCCCGGGGTGGTCGGCAGGTCCGTCAGCAGGGCGCGCTGGAGCGTCTCGGCGATGTCCCGGTTGTGCTCGAAGCGGCGCGCGTTGTCGAGCGCGATGCTGGCCCGCCGGGTCAGTTCGATCAGCATCACGGCGTCGTCCGGGTCCCAGCGCTCGCCCGGCGGGCTCAGCGTCAGCACCCCCAGCGGCGCGCGCCGCGTCGGCAGGGGGACGCACAGCAGCGGCCGGGTGGGGTGCAGCGCCGACGGCGGCTGGTCGTCCACGCCGGGCAGCCCGCCGGGATGGTCGGCCGCGTACTGGGGCCGACCGGTGCGGGCGGCGACCACGGCGGCCGCCGGATGCGTGGCGGGCGGGTGCCGGTCGTCCCCGTCGTCGAAGAGCCAGACGTCGACCGTGGCGGCGTACTCGGGCACCAGCAGCTCCGGCAGCCGGTTCACGATCTCCTCGTGGTTGAGGGAGGCCGTCAGCACCGCGCTGGCGTCGGCCAGGAACATCAGTCGGCGCCGGGCGCTCTCCGCCTCCTGCCGGGCCGCGCGCTCCGCCGCGAACGCCTCGCGCTGGGCCCGCCCGGCCGCGTCCAGGTCGGCGTGCAGCGCCAGGACGCCCTGGTTGGTCTGGTGCAGCTCCTCCCGGTGGAAGGCGACCAGCTCCTCCTGCTCGGCGAGTTTGTCCAGGACGAGCGCGGTGTCCTCGTCGGCGCCGAGCAGGGCCTCCGCGAGGACATCGGCGTCGCCGGCCACCCCCGCCCAGTCGGCGGTGTCCACGGGCTCGGGGCAGTCCACGGTGACCTGCCACGGCGGTTCGCCGACGGTGGGGGAGGGGGCGACCTCGACACACAGGAGCCCCTCGCCCGTATTCACGGTGAGCCGCCAGGTGCCGCCCTTGGTCAGACACTGGCGCAGACGGCCGCTGAGCGCGCTCGCCAGCCGCGTCCGGTCCAGGGGCGCGACGCCGAACGCGGCGGCCAGGCGCGCGGTGGCGATACGGGCGCGCGCCGCGTCGGTGACGGTGCTGATCTGCCAGGTACGCATCATGGGCGGTCCGGCGGGGTCGGGGACAGGACGGCCACGGCGGTGTCGTCACGCACCGGGCGCGCGGAACTGCTGGTGTCGCGCACGATCACCGCGGCGGCGACCGCGGGGTCGGCCGCCGGCAGGCCGGGGCCGGAGGGCAGCACCCAGCGGCTGGGCAGACCGTCGCTGTGCAGCACCAGCAGCCGGTCCGCCGCCCAGGGCACCTCGGTCTCGGGCAGGGTCGACGGCCGGTGCACGCCGACTATGCCGGGCCGGGACAGCAGATGACGCCAGGAGTCACCCTCGCGCAGCCGCGCCCCCACGTTGCCGATCCCGGCGAACCGCAGCCGCCCGGCCCACGCGTCGACCTGGGCCACCGCGACCGCCGCGCCCCGCGTGCCGCGCAGCGCGCGGTCCAGGCGGCGCAGCACCTCGGCGGGTGCGAGATGGGCCGAGCGGTGCAGTTCGTCGGCCGCCGCGGTCGAGGCGCGGGCCGCTTCGGGCCCGTGGCCCAGCCCGTCGGCCAGCATCAGGGTCAGCCGGTCGCCGGCGCGCACCCACGTCCAGGCGTCCCCGGAGCACGGGGCGCCGGCGAACGGGATGTTCACCCCGCCGGCCCGCGCCGCCGCCTCCGGGGCGGTGGCCTTCGCGGCGGCGCCGACCCGGGCCAGCGCCACCGTGCCGCGCCCCGGGGCGCTGTGCAGGTCGAAGTCGTCGGCCACCCGCCGACAGGTCCCCAGTCCGGCGCCCAGGGAGCCGGCCGTGGAGAACCCGTCGCCCAGCGCGGCCGGGACGTCGGCCATGCCCGGCCCGTGGTCCACGGCGACTATCTGGACGACGAGCCCGCCCCGCCCGCCCGGCGGGGCGACCGTGTCCACCAGGAGCTGTCCGCCGTGGGCGTGCTTGAGCAGGTTGGTGGCCAGCTCCGTCGCCACCAGCGCGGCGGCCGCCGTACGCGACGCGTCGAGGCCCACGACCGCCGCGGCCTCCTCCGCCGCCACGCGCGCGTCGCGCACCCGCGTCGAGTCGTGCACCGGCACGTCCCACACGCGGGGCATCAGGACTCCTCGCGCTGCCGGGGCGGCCGGGCCGACCACGAGGTCACCGTGACCTTCGTACCGACCCCGGGCGTGCTGTCGATGGCGAAGTCGTGCACCAGCCGCCGCGCCCCGCCCAGGCCCATGCCCAGTCCGTCGCCGGAGGTGTAGCCGTCGCTCAGCGCCTGCTCCAGGTCGGCGATGCCCGGACCGTGGTCCGTGAAGGTCAGCCGCAGCCCCTGGCTGCGCCCCTCGGAGACGCGCGCGGTCTCCATCTCCCCGCCCCCGCCGTACACCAGCGTGTTGCGGGCCAGTTCGCTGGCCGCCGTGACCAGCTTCGTCTGCTCGACCAGACCGAAGCCGAGGGTGGCGGCGGCCTGCCGCACATGCTGCCGTACCCACACCAGGTCCATGTCGGAGCGGATCGGCAGGCGGGCCTCGACGCCCGCGGCCGTCCCGCTCACCGCGGCTCCCGGCGCGGGCCGCGTGGGACCGACGCGCCCGCCTGGCCGAGGAGCTCCAGGGCCGCCTCCGTGCTCAGCGCGGTCCGCAGTCCCGGCAGCGTCAGTCCCAGCTCCACCAGCGTGATCGCGACCGCCGGCCGCATGCCCGAGACGACGGTCTGGGCGGCCAGCAGCCGGGCGTTCGCCCCGATCTCGGCCAGCACGCGCCCGAGGAAGGAGTCGACGATCTCCACCCCGGAGATGTCGATGACCACGCCGGTCACCCGGCTGTGGGCGATCGTCTCCACGATGTCCTGCTGGAGCTGCTCCGCCGTGCCGTCGTGCAGGTCCCCCTGGAGCGTGACCAGCAGGATGTCGCCCAGCCTGAGCACCGGCACGGGAGCCGCGCCGGCGCGGGAGAAGTCGTTGTTCACCGCGGACCCGCACCGCCGGGCGTCGCGGGAATGATGTCGGCGCCCAGCCCGCGCAGGGCGTACGCCAGGGCGTCGGCGAGGCCGGCCCGGGTGACCACGGCGCCCAGGTCCAGGCCGAGGTGCACGATGGTCTGCGCGATGGCGGGCCGGATGCCCGAGACGACGCACTCCGCACCCATCAGCCGGACGGCCTCGACCGTCTTCATCAGGTGCTGCGCGACCAGGGAGTCGACCGTGGGGACACCGGTGATGTCCAGGATCGCGTACCGGGCCTGCTGGTCGACGACCGCCTCCAGCAGCGTCTCCATCACGACCTGGCTGCGGGCGCTGTCGAGGGTCCCGATGAGCGGGACGGCGACGACGCCGTCCCAGAGCTTGATGATGGGCGTCGCGACCTCGAGCAGCTGCATCTGCTGCCGGTCGATGAGCGCCTGCACCTCGGTCAGGGCGGTCTCCATCACCACCAGCCGCAGCGTGCCCATCAGGACGGTCAACGTGGTGGCGCACTCCCGCAGGCGCTCCGGCGGCGCGTCCGGCAGATCCGCGACCAGGAGGTTCACCACGGGCGCCCGCAGCGCGTCCACCTCGCTGGACACCTGGGCGGTGCTGAGACCGGAGCGGGAGCGGGCGGCCGTCATGCGCGCCAACTGTTCGCGCACCACCGTGAACCCGGCGCTGTCGGAATCCTCCACCCGGCCGGAGCCGGCGACTTGGGCGAGGGCGTCGACGACGCTCCGGCCCGCCTCCACCGCCTCGTCGCGCGAGACGGTGAACACGCTGCGGAACAGGGGTTCGTCGGCCCACCGCTGCGCGATCTGCTCCCGGCGGCGGCTCAGGAAGGCCCCGACCTCGTCCGTCGGTGTTCCGTTCGGTGCGGCCGCTTGGTGCTCCGGCACTTGCTTCACTCCTCGTTCGCGTCCTGCCGCCACCGTGCTCCCGTCGCAGGTGACGGGGGGCGTGGTGACCCCTGCCGGGCGACAACCCTAACCACGGGCCGATCCGGCCCGACACCCCGCTCCGGCCCGGCGGCCCGCCCGTGCGGCGGCCGCCGTGACAAGTGTCCGAAGGGGCGGCGCGCGTTCGACGGCCGGGGTGGCCCCGTAGCCAACGACCTAGTCACCTCCGTGAGTTCGGCCGGGTCGGCGATCCGCCCACTCTGTTGCCTCGCACGTACAGTTGTCAAACGGCAACTGTCGGTCCGGCGGCGGCCGCGCACCTGCGGATTCGGCGGCGTGCGGCGTGCGGCCGGTCAGGCCTCGCCGTCCCGCGGCGACGGCTCCGGACGGTCGATGAGGGCCAGGGCGTCGTCGACCTTGTCCGAGACCGGCACCGTGAGGCTGACCCCGGTCAGGTCCAGGACCCGGCGCACGGCGGGCGTCGGGTCGATGACGTGCACGCTGCCGGGCAGGCCCCGCGCCTCCTGGTACACCCGCAGGATGATGTTCATCCCGGACGAGTCCATGAACGGCACCGCCGAGAGGTCCAGCAGGAAGTGCCGCCTGCCGTGATGGAGCTGGTTCGCCAGATGGGCCTGGAACTCGGTCGCGGTGTCGAGGTCCAGATGGCCCGCGACCGTGACCAGGGCCACGTCCTCGCGGGGCAGGGTGACCTCCACGGACAGCGGGTTCTGGGCGATGGACACGAGTACCTCCGAAATCTCACGGTCCGGGCTGCGTACCCCGGCGGGCCTGCGACGCGAGCGAGCACGGGCGGTGGCGGGGCGTCCGACCGGCCCCGGGCCCTGTGTCGTTCCCCCCTTCACCTGCGACTCTCGACCTCGCGCCGCGACCAGCGGATACCCCCGAACCGGAAGCCCATGCACCGGCTTTCCGGGAAGCCACGGCCTAACCGAGTCTGATGCCCACGATGCAGGTGTCGTCGTCCGTGTCGGACCTGCTGTAGGTGAGCAGCCGGTCCAGCTGCTGGTCCAGCGTCGGCGGAACGGTGCTCGCCTGGTTCAGCAGGTGCGTCAGCGACTCCTCCATCGACCGGTCCCGCCGCTCGATCAGCCCGTCGGTGTACATCAGCAGCGTGTCGTCGGCCGCGAGCTGGATCTCACCCTCCTCGTACGTCGTCTCCGGTACGGCACCCAGCAGCAGCCCCCTGAGCGGCGGCAGCGGCGCGGCGTCCGAGCCGCGCACCAGGACGGGCGGCAGATGGCCCGCCCGCGCCCAGCGCAGCGTGCGCAGGACCGGGTCGTACAGACCGCACACCGCCGTGGCCGTGATGGTCCCCGTCAGATGGTGCGCGACGATGTTCAGCCACGACAGCAGCTGACCCGGCCCGGCACCGGTCACGGCCAGCCCGCGCAGCGCGTTGCGCAGCACCACCATGCTGGTCGCCGCCTCGATACCGTGCCCCGCCACGTCCCCCACGCACAGCATCACCAGCCGGGAGGGCAGCACGACCGCGTCGTACCAGTCGCCGCCCACCAACTGCTCCTCCTCGGCGGGCCGGTAGCGGACCGCCACCTGCAGGCCGGGGACCTCCAGGGGAGCCCGGGTGGGCGGCATGATCGCGTGCTGGAGCTGGAGCGCCAGCCGGCCGCGCTCGCTCGCGTGCTGCTCGGTCTGGGCGAGCTGGTCGCGGGTGGCGGCGAGCGCCACCTCCGTCCAGTGCTGGGCCGAGATGTCCTGGTAGGCCCCGCGCACGGCGACCAGCCGGCCGTCGGTGTCCAGGACCGGCTCGGAGACGATCCGCATGTGCCGGGTCACCCCGTCCGGCCGCTGGAGCCGGAAGGCGGCGGCCGCCGGACGCCGGTGGTGCAGCAGCGTGCGCAGGAAACGGCCGATGGGGACCGCGTCGTCGGGGTGGGCGTGCGCCGCCAGCTGCTCCAGCGGCACCGGGGGGCTCGACGGGTCCCGCCCGTACAGGGCGAACAGCTGGCCGTTCCAGGTGGTCTCGCCCGTCAGGACGTTCTCCTCGAAGCCGCCGATACGGCCGAGGCGCTGGGCGTGCTGCAACAGGCTGGCCAGCCGCGCGGTCTCGTCCTCGATGCGCCAGATGAGCAGGACGCACGTGCCGTGCCGGCTGATGCTCAGGTCCGCGACCGCCGACAGCGGAACCTCGTCGACGAGCGCGGTCAGACTCATCCGCCGGGCCCGGAACGGCTCGCCCGTGGCGTGGACCCGCTCGATGCGCTGGAAGAGGTCGCTGCCGCCCGCGGCCAGCGGATAGGCCTCCAGCAACAGGGCGCCGTTGACCACCGCACGCGGCCGTCCCGCCGGGTCGAGGAAACGGTCGTTGACGTGCTGGATGCGGAAGTCCGCCAACTGCCCCGCCGCGTCGACCTGCGGGACGAGGACGAGGGCCGGGTCGTGCAGCCCGTCCGCCAGGTCCATCAGCTCGGCCGCGTCCGGCAGCACCCGCGGTTCCAGGTCCGCGCCCCGACCGCGCGGGTAACTCTGCAGCGTGTGCGCGCACAGCTCCGCCAGCGCCTCCACCTGCCGTACGACCTGGGGCGACTGCGGCTCCAGCGGCCCGGGCCACGCGATCTCCAGGACACCGTGGACGCGTCCGCCGGTCCCGGCGGGTACGGCGACCCGGCCGCCGTCGGGGTGCAGGTGCCGGCCGATGGTGGGCAGACCGGTCTGCGCCAGGGAGCCGATCCACTGCGCCGAACGGCCGATGAGGCCCTGACGGGCCACCGTGGCGACGTCCGGGGGCACGTACCGCCAGCGCGAGGCCTCCACGGGGGCGAAGCCGGCGCTGCCGGCCAGCGTCAGCGACCCGTCGGAGCCCGCCGCCCAGATCGCCACGGCCACCGCGCCCAGCGGGCCCAGCGCGTGCTGGAGCAGGGAGTCGGCGACGGCCTGCGTGTCGTGCGCCGCGAGCGCCCCGCTCTCGGCGGCCCGCAGCCGTACCGCCGCCGAGGTCCCGGCGGGCGTGCCGGTGCCCGAGACGGTGGCCAGGAAGGCGTCGGTCACCTCGGACACACGGTCCTTGGCGGCCTGGTTGATGACGTCCACCGCGAACTCCAGCGGCGTCACCCCGGCCTGCTCGGCCAGTTCGGTCAGTTGCAGCGCGGCCTGGGCCGGACCGCACCCCAGCCGCTCCACGAGGATGCCCTTGGCCAGCTCGACCAAGGCCCGTCCCTCGGCCTCGGCCTGCGCCGCCCGCACCTCGCGCCGCAGCCGTTCGACGGTGGCCGCGAGGCGGCCCACCGGGGAGGGCGCGGCGGCGCCGGGATCACCGGAGGGCCGACCGGCGGAGCCCGGTACGGCTCCCGGTGCGGAGGCCGGCGGTGGGGCGGTGGTGATCTGCGTGGAGGGGGACGGCTCGGTCGGGTCCGGCGCCCGGGACGACGGTTCGGCGGGGCCCTGCGCCGACGGCCCCGGCTCGGCACCGGTCCCCGCGAAGGCGGATGCGGCCGACGCCGGGCCTGCCGGGCCGTCGTACCTCTCGTGGGGCTGTTCGGGAATGCTCACGGTGCGAAGACTCCTCGGCCGGACGTCCGGCGCTCGGAAGGGGTGGGCACGCTCACGCGGTCAGCCAGCGGCGTACGCAGGACATCAGGTCGTGGGTGTCGACGGGCTTGGTGACGTAGTCGCTGGCCCCCGAGGCGAGGCTCTTCTCCCGGTCACCGGGCATCGCCTTCGCCGTCACCGCGATGATGGGCAGATCGGCGTACCGCGGCATCGTGCGGATCTCGGCCGTGGCCGTGTACCCGTCCATCTCCGGCATCATCACGTCCATCAGTACGAGGGCCACGTCCGGGTTGTTGCGCAGCGTCTCGATGCCCTCGCGCCCGTTCTCCGCGTGCAGGACCCGGATGCCGTGCAGCTCCAGGATCCCGCTCAGGGCGAACAGATTGCGCGCGTCGTCGTCGACGACGAGGACCGTACGGCCCACGACGGCGTCGTCCACCGGCTGGGGAGCCACCGACTGCGGCTCGTCCGGGCGGAGCAGGGCGAGGGGGACGTCCCCGGGCTGCTCGGCGGACAGGTGCAGCGTGATGCGCTCGCGCAGGTCGTCCAGGCTGGAGAGGAACTCCAGCGGCCGGCCCGCCGCACGGGACTGCAACGTCTCCTCCTGGGCCAGATCCGCGCGGTGGCCGCTGTGCACGAGCACCGGCACACCCGCCAGCGCCGAGTCGCCCTGGAGCGCCTCCAGGAAACGGGAGGCCTCCGCGCCGGGCATCCCCAGCTCCAGCACCACGCAGTGGCACGGCTCGGCGGCCAGCGCCCCCGCGGCGTCCTGCGCCCCGACGGCGGTGACGATGTCGACGGGGGGCGGCGGGGTGCCGTCCTCCCGGCTGCGCGCCATGTCCGCGACCACGCTCTCGGCGACCAGGGTCAGCAGACCGCGCGGCCTCTCCTCCACCACCAGCAGCCTCCGGGGCCGCTGGCCGCTCGCCGGAGCCGGAGGCAGACCGGACAGGGACGCGAGCGGCACCGGCTCGGCGTCCGGGCCGCGCTCCACCGGCCGTCCGCTGTCGAGCAGTTCCGCGAAGTCCCCCCGGGCGACCGGCAGGTAGAGCGTGAACGTACTGCCCCTGCCCGGCGCGCTGTCCACCGTCACCGCGCCCCCGAGCAGGTGGGCGATCTCCCGGGTGATGGACAGCCCCAGACCCGTGCCCCCGTACTTGCGGCTCGTGGTGCCGTCCGCCTGCTGGAAGGCGCCGAAGATGGTCTCCAGCTGCTGTTCCGGAATGCCGATGCCGGTGTCCTTCACCCGGAAGGCCACCACCGTCCCGCCCCGGACCACACCCTGGGGCACCTCGTCGGCGGACACCGGCTCGATACGCAGCTCGACGCTGCCCTGCTCGGTGAACTTCACCGCGTTGGACAGCAGGTTGCGCAGCACCTGACGCAGCCGGGAGTCGTCGGTGAGCAGGTCCGCGGGGGCACCGGCGGCCGTGCTGACGGTGAAGTCGAGGCTCTTCTGCGTCGTCATCGGCCGGAACGTCGCCTCGACGTACTCGATGAGCTGCCGCAGCGGCACCCGCTCCGGGGAGACGTCCATCTTGCCGGCCTCGACCTTCGACAGGTCCAGGATGTCGTTGATCAGCTGGAGCAGGTCCGAGCCCGCGGAGTGGATGATGCCCGCGTACTCGACCTGCTTCGGCGTCAGATTGCGCGAGGGGTTCTGGGCGAGCAACTGGGCGAGGATCAGCAGACTGTTGAGCGGGGTGCGCAGCTCGTGGCTCATGTTCGCCAGGAACTCCGACTTGTACTTCGACGCCAGCGACAACTGCTGCGCCCGCGCCTCCAGCTCCTGCCGCGCCTGCTCGATCTGGAGGTTCTTCGCCTCGATGTCCCGGTTCTGGGCCACCAGCAGGGAGGCCTTCTCCTCCAACTCGGCGTTGGACCGCTGCAACTCCTCCTGCCGCGACTGCAACTCCGCCGAGCGGACCTGGAGTTCGGCGGTCAGCCGCTGGGACTCGTCGAGCAGCTCGTCGGTGCGCGCGTTCGCCACGATGGTGTTGACGTTGACCCCGATGGTCTCCCGCAGCTGTTCCAGGAAGTCCCGGTGGATCTGCGTGAACGAGGTCACCGACGCCAGCTCGATGACCCCCAGCACCTGCCCCTCGAACACCACCGGCAGCAGGATCAGGGCGCTGGGCTCGGCCCGGCCGAGCCCCGAGGAGATCGTGACGTATCCCGCGGGCAGCTCGTCCACCGTGATCGTACGGCGGCTGCGCGCGGCCTGACCGACCAGCGAGCGGCCGAACGGGACACGGGTCGGCCGGGTGTCGTCCTCGGGACGGCCGTAGGCGCCCACGAGCCGCAGCTCCGGCCCGTCCGCACCCTCCTCGGCGAGGTAGAAGGCCCCGTACTGGGCCGCCACCAGCGGCACCAGCTCGTCCATGATCAGCTCGGCCACCACGGGCAGGTCCCGGTGCCCCTGCATGAGACCGGAGATCCGCGCGAGGTTGGTCTTGAGCCAGTCCTGCTCCTGGTTGGCCCGGGTCGTCTCGCGCAGCGACTCCACCATGGAGTTGATGTTGTCCTTGAGCTCGGCGACCTCGCCGGAGGCCTCCACGTTGATCGAACGCGTCAGGTCGCCCTCGGCGACCGCGCTGGTGACCTCCGCGATCGCGCGGACCTGCCGGGTCAGGTTGCCGGCCAGCTCGTTGACGTTCTCCGTGAGCCGCTTCCAGGTGCCCGAGACACCCTCCACCTCCGCCTGCCCGCCCAGGCGCCCCTCGGTGCCGACCTCGCGGGCGACGCGGGTGACCTCGTCGGCGAAGGCGGAGAGCTGGTCGACCATCGTGTTGATCGTCGTCTTGAGTTCGAGGATCTCGCCGCGGGCGTCGACGTCGATCTTCTTCGACAGGTCGCCGCGGGCCACCGCCGTGGTCACCAGCGCGATGTTGCGGACCTGGCCGGTGAGGTTGTTGGCCATCGAGTTGACGTTGTCGGTGAGGTCCTTCCAGGTGCCGGCCACGTTCGGCACGTGCGCCTGCCCGCCGAGGCGGCCCTCGGTGCCGACCTCGCGGGCGACGCGGGTGACCTCGTCGGCGAACGCCGAGAGCGTGTCCACCATCGTGTTGATGACGTCGGCGAGCGCGGCGACCTCGCCCTTGGCCTCGACGGTGATCTTCCGCGACAGATCGCCGCGCGCCACCGCGGAGGCGACCTGGGCGATGGAACGCACCTGGCCCGTCAGGTTCGACGCCATCACGTTGACGTTGTCGGTCAGGTCCTTCCAGGTGCCCGAGACACCCCGGACCGTGGCCTGCCCGCCGAGATTGCCGGCCGTGCCGACCTCGCGGGCGACGCGGGTGACCTCGTCGGCGAAGGCGGAGAGCTGGTCCACCATCGTGTTGATGGTGTTCTTCAGTTCGAGGATCTCACCGCGGGCGTCCACGGTGATCTTCTGCGACAGGTCGCCCTGCGCCACCGCGGTCGCCACCTGGGCGACGTTGCGGACCTGCGCGGTCAGGTTGCCCGCCATGAAGTTCACCGAGTCGGTCAGGTCCCGCCAGGTGCCCTTGACGCCCTTCACGTCGGCCTGACCGCCGAGCCGCCCCTCGGTGCCGACCTCGCGGGCGACGCGGGTGACCTCGTCGGCGAAGGCGGAGAGCTGGTCGACCATCGTGTTGATGGTGTTCTTCAGTTCGAGGATCTCGCCACGGGCGTCCACGGTGATCTTCTGCGACAGGTCGCCCTTGGCGACCGCGGTGGTCACCTGGGCGACGTTGCGGACCTGCGCGGTCAGGTTGCCCGCCATCGCGTTGACCGAGTCCGTCAGGTCGGCCCAGGTGCCGGACACCCCGGGCACCTCCGCCTGACCGCCGAGAGCCCCCTCCGTGCCGACCTCCCGGGCCACGCGCGTGACTTCGGAGGTGAACACGGACAACTGGTCCACCATGCCGTTGAACACCGTCGCGATGTCGCCCATGAGGCCGTCGCCGTCGGCAGGCAGCCGAGTACCGAAGTCACCGTCCCGTACGGCCGTGAGACCGGCCAGAAGCCGTCTGAGCTCCCGGTCTCCCGGGACCGTGTCGACGGCCTCGGCAGTGTTGCTGGTCATGCGAATCCTCGTTCCGCTCCCCAGGGAGCCCCCGGCGGGGGCTCGGAACCACGCCGCCCCCGGTGGACGGCGCCGCGTGTCATGCGCGCATTTCCGCAGATCACGGATGTGCGTGATGAGAGAAATCCGCCGCAGGCTAACCCACGGGCCCACGGCGGAACAAAGCGTCACGTCGTCTTCCGCACACAGGTATTCCACTTGGCGCGCACCCTGCATGCACATCCGGAATCGGGGTAGCCGAAGGGGTTCTCCCCGGGGTGGAACTCTGGGGGATCAGGCCAGGTCTGCGCCGAGCAGCCCGGCGCGCAGCCGCCGCACCACGCGGCTGATGAGCCGCGAGACGTGCATCTGGGAGATCCCCAGCTCTCTGCCGATCTCGGCCTGCGTCCGCTCCTCGACGAACCGCAGATGGATGATCCGCCGTTCCCGGGGATCGAGCTCGGCGATCAGGGGTGCCAAGGAGTGGAAGTCCTCGACGAGTTCGAGGGCCGGCTCCTCCGCCCCGATGAAGTCGGCCAGCACGGACTCGCCGTCGGCGCCGCCCTCGGAGGTGAGGGCGGCGTCGAGCGAGGCGGAGGTGTAGCAGTTGGACGCCTTGCGCGCCTCGATGACCTCCTCCTCGGACAGCGACATCAGCTGTGACAGCTCCCGCGTGGTGGGCATGCGGCCGAGCCGCGTCTGCAGCTCCTCGGTCGCCCTGGCCAGCTCGACCCGCGCCTCCTGGAGCCGGCGCGGCACGTGGACGGCCCAGCTGGTGTCCCGGAAGAAGCGCTTGATCTCGCCGACGATGTAGGGCACGGCGAACGAGGTGAACTCGACCTCGCGGGTCAGCTCGAACCGGTCGATCGCCTTGATCAGGCCGATCGTCCCGACCTGGACCACGTCCTCCATCGAGTCGCCCCGTCCGCGGAACCGGGAGGCCGCGTACCGCACGAGCGACAGGTTCATCTCGATCAGCGTGTTGCGCACGTACTGGTACTCGCGCGTGCCCTCCTCCAGGACGGCGAGCCGGTCGAAGAAGCGGCGCGAGAGCTCCCTCGCGTCCTTCGGGCTGACCCGGGTGGGCGTGTCGATGAGCGGAACCCCTCCCCGCAGGTCGTCGATGACGTCCTGCCCTGCCGTGGCCGTTGGTGCCTGTGCCGTCACGGCATCCATGCCGCTCACTCCGTTCGTCGGGGCCCGCCGAGGCGTTTCGAAGATCGTCGGGCCGGTCGATGACGCACTCCGTCTGCCCCTGCTTCCCCGACTCATGCAGTAACGGATGCACCGGCCCCGACGGGCGACGGCGGCCCCGAACCGACCGACACGCCCGGAATGCGGCCGCGGCAGGCGGGTATCCGCTGCTGTGGAACGCGAGAAGGGAGCAGCGTGACCATTGACACAATCTGGTCCTACCCACCGGGCAGCGGGCATGTCGAGGGGCAGGACCTGACGGGGTACGGCGTGCTGGCGACCGACGGCACCATAGGGCACGTCGAACGCGAGGACGGCCACCACGGGATGTGGCACCTGGTCGTCGACACGGGGGTCTGGTTGTTCGGCCGGAGCGCCGTCGTCCCGGTGGGCGTCGTCGCTGCCGTCGACCCGCAGGCCCGCACCATAGCGCTGACCTGCACCGGGGACGAGGTCAAGCAGGCCCCCCGGTTCCGCACCGACAGCGAGACGATGGATCCCGCGTACCTGACGGCCGTCGCCGACCACTACCTCCGGCTGACCCCGCGTGGCAGCACGCCGGCCTGACGACCGCAGGGGGAGGAGCGCGTGCCGCAGGGGCCCGCCGTATCCTCAAGTACCCGCCGCATACCGGCCGCTGCGTGTCACGATCGAGGAACGGGGTGTCGATGACCAACGAGCCGCGGACCCGGCGCTCCGACCGCCGGGGACAGTGACCGAGCCGTGAGAGGGGACGAACTCGCGCGCACGGGACCGGCGCTCGTCGCCCCGGTGACGACCGCCGCGTCCGCCCGCGCCTACACGCGCGCGGTGGTGGACGCCTGCTGGAACGCTCCCGCACGGCCGGCGCGGGAGGAGGACGTCATCGACCTCCTGCTGGTCGTGTCGGAGATGGTCAGCAACGCGATCCGGCACGGCGGCGGCCTGGCCGGGTTCGACGTGACGCCGGTACACGACGGGATCCGGCTCGCGGTGCACGACCACAGCGATGTCGTCCCGTCCGCGGCGTACGGATCCGGCGCCCTCCCCGCGGTCCACCACGGCAACGGCTACGGCTGGCCGCTGATCATCAAGCTGGCCCGCGAGATCACCATCGCCCGACGGCCCTCGGGCGGGAAGACGATCAGCGTCTTCGTGCCGGTCCGGGCTGCCCGGGGGACCGACGGCTCCCACTGAGGCGAGGGGCAGGCGGGGGAGCGGTCACCAGGGCAGGAACACGTGCACGTCCTTCCCGCCGTCGTCCGAGACCACGCTGACCTGGCTGCACAACGTGTGGATCAGGTGCCAGCCGATACCGCCGCCCCCGCTGTTGGGATGGAACGGGCGGGGAGCCGGCGGGGTGGGGTTGGTGTCGTGGAGCGTCACGTGCACCCCGTCGAAGGTGGGGCGCAGATGCAGGTCGAACGGGCCCGGTGCGTACTGGACCGCGTTGGAGGCCAACTCGGTGACGATCAGCACGATGTCGTGCCAGTACTCCGGTTCCGAGGGCGGGGACGCGCGTGAGAGGTCGCGGAGGAACCCCTCCGCGGCCAGGCGCGCACCCGTCACGTCCTGCGGTTCGCCCGCGAAACAGGCCGTGCGGCTCGGGATCGCCCAGGAGGTCAGTGAGTCGTTACCACGGGGCTCGGTTGCCATGTCGTCAGTGCGGCCCCCTTGTGGCCGGGGCCGTCGTCCTTTCTCGTGTGGCTCTCTCGCGTCGCCACTCTTCAGGGTTCCCGAGGCCGCGCAGGCTACGCGTCCGGCACCTGCGGGCGATCCGGGACACGCGGCGCGACCCCGCGGCCACGCGGCGTACGCACCCGCGCCGTCGCACCGGGGCGGTCGGGGGCGGACACCGGCCGGGCGAGGGGGAGGGGACACGAACGACCTGACCACCGGGGTCGCGCGGCAGGACCGCGGCGGCGACCGGACCCTGGCCGCACGGGAGGAACGGGACGGCCCTTCGGGGCCGGGCCTCGAAGGGGCCGAACTCGCCCGGGCCGCCGCCCCGTTGCCCGCCGAGGGCCGCCGTCCACCGGGAGACCGACCTCACTGACGAGGCCGGCCCGTGCGGCGCCGGTGTGGGCCTCGCCGCCCTCGGCCGGGCGGAGACCGCCACCGCACGGCGCGGGCCCGGACCACCTGGAGGACATCGAGCCGACGGGAGTGCGCGGCACGGGCGGCCGGGCGGCCACGGAATCCGTCCGACGCCGACAGGGCGCGGCGCGGCTCACCGGAACACGTCGTCCGCGTCGTCCCAGCTGAGCACCTCCACCGGGGCGCTGTGCCGGGGCGGACGCGCCCGCGCCTGGTACATGGCCTCGATCTCGGCCGCGTAGTGCTCGACGATCGAGTCGCGGCGCAGCTTCATCGACGGGGTCAGCAATCCGTTGGCCTGGTCGAACGGCTCCGGCAGCACCCGGAAGACGCGGATGGACTCCGAGCGGGAGACGGCGCTGTTGGCCGCGGCCACCGCCCGCCCGATCTCGTCCAGCAGGGCGTTCTCCTCGCGCGCCTCCCGGCTCGGTGTGTCGCCCTGGATCGACAGACCCCCGCGCCAGTGCGCCAGGAAGTCCGGGTCCAGGGTGATCAGCGCCCCCACGCACGGCCGGTTGTCGCCCACGACGACCGCCTGGTGGACGAGCGGATGCATCCGCAGCCGCTGCTCCAGCGCCGTCGGCGCGACGCTCTTGCCGCTGCTGGTGATGATGACGTCCTTCTTGCGGCCGGTGATCGTGAGATAGCCGTCGGAGTCCAGGAAGCCGAGGTCGCCGGTGGCCAGCCAGCCGCCGGGCAGCGCCGCCCGGGTGGCCGCGTCGTCGTTGACGTAGCCCTGGAAGACCGACGGGCCGCGCACCAGGATCTCCCCGTCGTCCGCCACCCGTATCTCGGTGCCCGGCAGCGCCTGCCCGACGGTGCCCGACTTCTCCCGGCCCAGCGGCTGCATGGTGATCCCGCCGCTGGTCTCCGTCAGGCCGTAGCCGTCGTGGACGTAGATGCCGATGCCCTCGTAGAACAGGGACAGGTCGCGGTGGAGCGGTGAGCCGCCCGACGTGGCGCGGTGCACACGGCCGCCGAGGGCGGCGCGCAGCCTGCGGTACACCGTCCGCTCGAACAGGGCGTGCTGGAGCCGCAGGTCCAAGCCGGGCCCGGAACCCCGGCCCAGCCGCTGCCGCTCCAAGGCCGCCGCGAAGTTCCGGGCCGTGTCCGCCGCCCGCTCGAACAGCGCGCCACGGCCGGACTCCCGAGCGGTGCGCAGGAAGTTCTTGTAGATCTTCTCGAACACCGACGGCACCGCGTACAGATACGTCGGCCGGAAGGTGCGCAGCGCCTCCGTCAGCGCGGCCGCGCCCAGGTCGGGTTCATGACCCATGAGGATGCCGCCGCGCAGGCACAGGCCCTGGATCATCAGGCCGTACACATGGGAGAACGGCAGGAAGGCGAGGACCGACGGCTGCTGCCCGGGCGCCGCCGCCGTGTGCCCCCAGCCGGCCAGCAGGGTGTCGCAGGGGGCGGCGAGGCTGCGATGGCTCAGCGCGCAGCCCAGGGGGCGGCCCGAGGTGCCGGAGGTGTAGGCGATCACCGCGGTGGAGTCGGGCAGCACGATGCGGCGCAGCGAGTCGACCGTGGTGATCGGGACCGGCTCACCGAGACGCGTCAGCGCCTCCAGCGCGCCGGCGTCCAGCTGCCAGACGTGGCGCAGCGCGGGCAGGGTCGCGCACACCGAGCCCACCGTCATGACGCTCTGCTCGTCCTCGACGACCACACCCACACAGCCCGAGTCCCGCAGGATCCACTCGACCTGGTCGCGCGAGGACGTCGGATAGACGGGCACCACCTCGGCACCCACCGCCCACAGCGCATGGCAGAGCACCGACCACTCGTAACGGGTCCGCGCCATGATCGCCACACGGTGCCCCGGCGAGATCCCCGAGGCGATCAGCCCCTTGGCCAGGTCGACCACCTCGTCACGCAGCTCGACGGCCGTCACCTCCTCCCACGCGTCGGAGCCCGCGGAACGCCGGGCGAGCACGGGGAGAGTCGGGGTGCGGGCGGCTGTCTCGAAGACGCTGTCGGCGAGCCCTCCGGTCAGGGGCGAGGCGGCTGGGGGAGCGAGGGCGACGTCGCGCATGCGCTGCTCCTGACATGTACGGGGTGTGACCTTGCCGACGAGGACTGTTATCGACGGTGGTCGAATGTAGCCCAGGTGAGACCGATTGGGCCCGGGAACGGACGAAGTAGTCCCACGCTGATGATCTCGGCGGGTCCGGGGGACTCGGGGGGCATGACCCACATCAGCCCCGATCCCGAACCGGAACGCAGCACCGGCCTCGAACCGGGCGGCGGTGTTCCCCCCGGCGAGACCCCGCCCGCGGAGAGCAGCATGCCCGAGGCCGGCCCCCAGGAGACCCACAATCCCCCCAAGGGCTGGGCCAAGGGCCCACTCACCCTGATCCTCCTTCTCGTCGTGCTGGTCGCGGCCTTCTTCCTGGCGTACGCCCTGATCCTCATCCTCTGAGCAGGAGGACCAGGGCACCGCGGGGCAGGAGCCGCGCCGGCCTCAGCTCTGGGTGTGCCGGACGCACGTGGTGACGACCTCGCGCAGGCTGCCCGTGCGCTCCCAGACCTCACGCTGGATCCGGGCCCCGTTGCCGTTGCGCAGCAACCGGGCGCAGCCCGCGCGGGCCCGCTCCAGGTCGCCGCTGTCGGCCAGCGCGTCCTCGACGTGGTCCAGCAGGGCCCGCACCACCGCCTCGGCCGGCGCGCGCCGCATGGTGGCCGGGTGCAGCAGGTCCCCGGTCAGCCCCGACCGGGCGGCCCGCCAGTCGGCCAGCCTGAGCAGGCTCACACTGTGGTCCACCGGCTCCTCGCCCGCCTTCCACTCCCGGGCGGCGGTCTCGACGAGCCCGCGGACCAGCGTGGCCACGAGCACGGCGGTGTCCGCGTGCAGACAGACGTCCGAGACCCGGATCTCCACCGTGGGATAGCGCGCGGACAGCCGGGCGTCGAAGTAGACCATGGCCTCGTCGAGGATCGTGCCCGTGGCCACCATGTCCGCCACCCGCTGGTGGTAGCGCTCCGCCGACCCGAACAGCTCGGTCGGCCCGGCCGATGGCCAGCGCTGCCACACCCGGCTGCGATAACTGCTGTATCCCGTCTCCTTTCCCTGCCAGAACGGGGAGTTGGCACTCAGCGCCGCCAGCACCGACAGCCACGGCCGGATCCGGTCGACGACCGCCACGCCCTCGTCGTCGGACTCGACGGACACATGGACGTGACAGCCGCACACCAGTTGTTCCCGGGTGGCGATGCCGTACTGCTCCGCCATCCACTGGTAGCGCCGGTTCATCCCGACGGACGGCCGCACCGGCAGCGGGGAGGTGGCCAGCGCCGCCACCGTGCACCCGATCTCACCGGCGTGCCGGGCCGCCTCCCCGCGTATGCGAACGATCTCCTCGCCGAGTTCGTCCATGCCCGACTGCGGGTGGGTGGCGAACTCCAGCATCTGGTTGTGCAGTTCCTTCTCGAAGACGTCCTCTTCCGCCCGGTCCCGCGTGGCGCGGGCGAGAACCGCGGCGGACAGTGCCTTCGGCTCCCCGGTCTCCGGGTCGACCAGGAGGAGTTCCTCCTCCACTCCGACGGTGCGCACGGCATGCAGCCTTTCTCTGGCAGGTGGTACGCACCCGACTGCCCCGTCGGGCCCTTCTCACACGGACGTCGGTGTCAACCACACCGTGGCGAGGGGCGGAAGAGTGAGCAGGATCTCCCCGTTCTCCGGCTTGATTCCGTCGGGATGGGTCACGTCGCTGCCGCCGTAGCGGGCCGCGTCGGTGTTGAGGACCTCGTACCAGACGGGGACGTCGTCGGGGACGCCGAGTCGGTAGTCGTGGCGGACGACCGGCGAGAAGTTGCTGACGGACAGGAGCGGGCCGCCGTCGGCGTCGAACCTCAGGAAGGCGAAGACGTTGTCGTCCGCCGCGTCGCACAGCACCCACCGGAAGCCGCCGGGGTCGGTGTCCCGCTGCCACAGTGCCGGAGTCGCCCGGTAGCGGGCGTTGAGGTCGCGGACCAGATCCTGGACGCCCCGGTGGTCGGCCTCGGCGACGTAGGCGGGGTCGAGGAGCCACCATTCGGGGCCGTGGGCCTCGGACCACTCCGCGCCCTGGGCGAACTCCTGGCCCATGAACAGCAGTTGCTTGCCGGGATGGGCCCACATGAAGCCGAGATAGGCGCGGTGGTTGGCACGCCGCTGCCACCAGTCGCCCGGCATCTTCGACACCAGCGCCTGCTTGCCGTGCACGACCTCGTCGTGCGAGATCGGCAGGACGTAGTTCTCGCTGTAGGCGTAGATCATCGAGAAGGTCATCTCGTGGTGGTGGTACTTGCGGTGCACCGGCTCCTTGCCGATGTACTCCAGCGAGTCGTGCATCCAGCCCATGTTCCACTTCAGCCCGAAGCCCAGACCCCCGCTGTCGGTCGGCCGGGTCACCCCACCCCAGGCCGTCGACTCCTCCGCGATGGTCACCACACCGGGACTGCGCCGGTACACCGTCGCGTTCATCTCCTGGAGGAACGCCATCGCGTCCAGGTCCTCCCGGCCGCCGTACACGTTCGGCGTCCACTGGCCGGGCTCGCGCGAGTAGTCCAGGTACAGCATCGAGGCGACGGCGTCGACGCGCAGGCCGTCGATGTGGAACTCCTCGCACCAGTACACGGCGTTGGCCACCAGGAAGTTGCGCACCTCGGTGCGCCCGAAGTCGAACTCGAACGTCCCCCAGTCGGGGTGCTCGGCCCGCTGGGAGTTCCCGGGCTCGTACAGCGGGTCCCCGTCGAACCGCGCCAACGCCCAGTCGTCCTTGGGGAAGTGCGCCGGTACCCAGTCCATGATCACGCCGATCCCGGCCCGGTGGAGGGAGTCCACGAGGTACCTGAAGTCGTCGGGGGTGCCGAGCCGCGAGGCCGGAGCGTAGAAACCGGTGATCTGGTAACCCCAGGAACCCGAGAAGGGATGCTGGGCGACCGGCATGAACTCCACGTGGGTGAAGCCGAGGTCCTTGACGTACGCCGGGAGCTGCTCGGCGAGCTGACGGTAGTTCAGACCGGGACGCCACGACGGGAGGTGAACCTCGTACACCGAGAACGGCGCCACGTGCACCGGCACGTCACCCCGGTGCGCCATCCACTCCGCGTCCCCCCACTCGTGGTGCGAGGCGGTCACGATCGACGCCGTGTCCGGCGGGACCTCCGCACACCGCGCCATCGGGTCGGCCTTGAGGAAACGGTGGCCGTAACGCGAGGTGATCTCGAACTTGTACCGGGTGCCCTCGCCGACCCCCGGCAGGAACAGCTCCCACACCCCGGACGCGCCGAGGGAACGCATCGGGAAGGCGGTCCCGTCCCAGTAGGTGAAGTCCGCGGCGACCCGCACCCCCTGCGCGTTCGGCGCCCACACCGTGAAGCGGGTGCCGGGCACGCCCTGGTGGGTCATCGGCTCCGCACCGAGCGCCTTCCACAACTGCTCGTGCCGGCCCTCTCGGATGAGGTGCAGATCGAGCTCGCCCAGGGCGGGCAGGAAACGGTACGGGTCGTGCACCTCCTGCTCCTCCCCCTCGTACGCCACCAGCAGCGTGTACGCGGGAATCCCGTCGAGCGGCAGGACGGCCGAGAAGAGGCCGTCGCCCTCCGACACGAGCGGGGTGCGCTCGCCGTCCACCACGACGGCCACCGAGCGGGCGAAGGGGCGAAGCGCCCGGAAGACGACTCCGCCCGGCACCGGGTGCGCGCCCAGCAGCGCGTGCGGGTCGTGGTGGGCGCCCGCCAGCAGGCGCCCCCGGTCGGTCGGGTCGAGTGCGGACGCCGCGGGCGGGCGGGGGACGGCCGACTCGGGCAGAGAGGTGTCGCGCAGAGCCATGGGTCAGCCTCCTCGGACGGCGAGTCGTTCGATCGCCGCCATGGGTACGGGTAGCCAGTCGGGGCGGTGCCGGGCCTCGTACAGCACCTCGTACACCGCCCGGTCGGTTTCGTAGGCACGCAGCAGGGCGTGCTTCTTGCGGGGGTCCCAGCCGGCCCGGGCCGCGTAGCCGGCGCAGAAGGCCTCCCGGCAGCGGCGCGCCCACTCCGGACGCCAGGGCCGGCGCTGACGGGCGGCGTAGTCGAAGGAACGCAGCATGCCGGCGATGTCCCGCACCGGGGAGTGCGCGCTGCGCCGCTCGGCCAGCGGGCGGGACGGTTCGCCCTCGAAGTCGATGACGAACCACTCGCGCCCGGCGCGCAGCACCTGCCCGAGGTGCAGATCGCCGTGGATGCGCTGGGCCGGCGGACCCACATCGCAGGCGGCGAGCGCGCCGAAGGCGGTGATGAGACCCGGGACGTACGGGCGCAGCGCCGACACGTGGTGCGCGGCGGCCTCCAGCCGCTCGGTCATCGCCGTCGCCGTCCGCGCGTTGTCACCGCGCGGACCGGCCGGGAAGGCGGCGGCCAGGGCGAGGTGCACCTCCGCCGTGGCCCGGCCCAGCGCCTCGGCCTCCGCCGTGAAGTCGTCGCCGCGGGCGAGGGCGTCCAGCGCCAGCGTCCAGCCGTCCGAGGCGTCGGGCAGGAACGGCTGCAACACGCCCAGCGTCGCCTCCTGCGGATCCGTCGTCCCGAACCAGGCGACCGGGGCGGGCACCCGGTCGCACCCCTGTCCGGCCAGCGCGACCGGCACCTCCAGGTCGGGGTTCACCCCCGGCTGGATGCGCCGGAACACCTTCAGGATGAACGCGTCGCCGTACACCACGGACGTGTTCGACTGCTCCGCCTCCAGCAGCCGCGGCGCCAGCCCGGCGGGCACCGGAACCGACGCGTCGGACTCGAAGGTCAGCGGACCCAGCGGGCCCGGGTGCCGCATGCGCTCCAGCAGCAGGTGCGCCGACCGCGGGTCCTGCAACGCGTCGTGCACCGTCAGACCGGCCAGCGGCCCCTCCTCCACCCTGCCGATCAGGGCCCGGCCCAGACGCGGCGACAGATGCTGCTGGAGGCCGAGGAGCAGCTGGTAGCAGTCGCCGGGCGGGGGAGTGCCGCCCGGCGACGGCACGCCCGACTGGCCGGTCTGCACCAACAGGTGCAGACAGCCCGGATACAGCTCCGTCATCGACAGCAGCCGCAGGTCGTTCAGGGGCCGGTCCTTGCCGGCGAACCAGCGCTGCCGGGGCAGCCACTCGCGCAACAGCGCCCCGAGCGTCCCGCCGGAGCGGACGCCGACGGGACTGCCGGGGCTCAGAGATGCGGTCTTCGGCATGGTGACGCGTCCTTTCCTCGGCGCACGCTCACAGGCGCCGGCCGACGCGGGATGCGGCTCGAGCGAGCCGGAACCAGTAGAAACCGTGCCCTGCGAGGGTCAGCAGGTAAGGCAACTCGCCGATCGCGGGGAAGCGGACCCCGCCGAACAGCTCCACGGGGTGGCGGCCGTCGAAGCGGCGCAGGTCCAGTTCGGTGGGCTGGGCGAAGCGCGAGAAGTTGTGGACGCACAGGACGAGGTCGTCCTCGTACTCGCGCAGGAAGGCGAGTACGGCCG